>JANLVJ010000028.1:0-226411 GCA_031363945.1 bacterium
CAACCATTGACAATAAAACATTAAACGAAGGTAAGCCTGTAGACGTTGACAATGGTCTTACTGCCAAGGTTTAAGGTCTGCAGGTTAATCTGGTAAGTAATGGGATCAACCCATCAACCCGTATTGTTTTACGGGGTTCCCGCTCAATAAAAGGTAACAATCAGGCTCTTGTTGTTGTAGATGACGTAATTACCAATTCTGATATTCTTGCAACGCTCAACCCGAATGATATTGAGTCTACCACTATTTTAAAAGGGGCAAATGCTTCTGCTTTATACGGTGCTGATGGGGCAAATGGGGTAATTATTGTAACAACGAAGAAAGGCACCAATGGACAGCCATTGATCAACTATTCATTTACCGGTCAGGTTGAGGAACTCTCTTATTTACCCCCTCAAAATACCCAGTTTGGCAGCTACGGTGGTGAAGCAGCAGGTTCTATAAATGGTGTTACTGGTAATGCTGGACAGTATCCTTCAACGGATAGAAATGGCTTTTACCTTTACCAGCCATATGAAAACCAGAGCTTTGGCCCGCTATATAATGGTAAATTAGTACCATTGGGTGGTCCGGTTCAAATACATCACAAAGATGGGTCCGTCACTCTTGACACATTGAAAGTTCCGTATAGCTATCATGGCAAAGGTGTTCGTGACTGGTTTAACAAGGCATATACCATACAGCATGATTTTAGTTTTTCAAACGGCAACAAGGATAATGGGTTTTATTTCTCTGTTCAGGATGTAAATAAGACAGGTATTGTGCCCAATGAAAAATATGAAAGAACAGGTTTCAGGGTAAACGGGACCAATAAAAAAGGAATATTCTTCATTAATTACAATGCGAATTACAGTAAAATATCAACCCAGGAAGTCGGTGGTTCTTTTTTTCAGGGCAGACCTTATTACTTCAATGCTTTTCAAACTCCGGGGCAGGTACCTGTTAATCTTGAAAAGAATATTGATGGTCCATATGGTGACGTAAATGGTTTTTACAGCAGTTATGCACCAAACCCTGCGTGGCAGTCAAACCATTCGTTCAATAGAAATAAAGATGACCGTTTTTTAGGTGGTGTTTCTATCGGAATTAAACCCACCGACTGGTTAACGCTGACAGCAAGAACAGGTATAACATATGATGGGTATTCTTCAAAGTCAACGATTGATGCGGTGAAATTCAGTACTTTTGCCCTGACTGATCCCACAGGCACATCAGATATGGCATCCCAGCTTAAATTTGTTCCAGCGGCTACATCATTATATGCAGGCAATACAACACAGATTTCAGCTGATTTTCTGGCGAACTTCAAGAAAAAATTTAACGATTTTTCTGTTGACTTAACCTTGGGTGCCACCACAAAAGATAACACGAGTAAGTATGAATCACTGTCAGCAGCGTCACTTGTAATACCCAATTTCTTTAATATAAGCAATGTGCAGGGTGTTCCTGGATATAGTGAGTTTAGCTCACAAAGGCGTTTAATAGGAGGGTTTGGTGATTTAACAGTTGGGTATAAAAACTGGTTATTTCTAAACGTTACCGGAAGAAAAGATTATACCTCATTATTGAGCGTTGCGAACAGATCTTATTTCTACCCGCAAGCCAATTTAGGTTTTGTCTTTACCGATGCACTACCTTTTTTAAAGGACAATAAAATTCTTACATATGGTAAACTCTCAGGTAGTATTTCTAAGGTTTACCAGGTTAGTATCCCAGAATACAGCTTGAGAAATTTCTATGTGCTGGGAGCTGGTTTCCCATTTGGTTCACAAGCAGGATATGGGCAGTCATCAAGTACTCTTGATCCAAATTTGAAACCTGAGCAAACCCTGGCTAAAGAAATTGATATTGAACTGGGTTTCCTTGATAATAGAATTAATTTCAAGGCTGCTTATTACAAAGAAAATACCAAAGACCAGACTTTACCTGTTGATATCTCTGCTGCAACTGGTTTTACCAGCGCACAGATCAATACAGGAGAACTTGAAAATCACGGTTATGAGCTTGATTTAAATTTTGCACCAGTTGTAAGTTTAAATAATGGTTTTAGATGGGATTTCGGTGCTAATCTAAGTATTGTTCAAAATAAAGTTATTTCTCTGTATAAGGGGCTAAAAGAAATTGCTATTTTGAATACCCTTAATTCTTCATTTTCTGGGAAAGCAGATATTTATGCTATCGTTGGCTCACCCTATCCTATCCTTAAAACACCTGATTTCCTGAGGGATAAAATGGGTCGGGTAATTGTTGATGGGAGTACGGGCTTACCAAGTGTTGACCCTGTTCTGAAAAATGTAGGTCAGACCAACCCTAAATACAGACTTGGTTTAAATACATCATTCAGTTTTAAAGGGCTGAGACTTTCAGTAGTTGCTGATTATAGGGCTGGAAATGTTATTTTGAATGGTATTGGTCAATCACTTGATTTTGGCGGTACTGATGCACATTCAACCCAAAATGGACGGCAGCGCTTTGTCTGGCCCAATTCAGTACTCCTGAATGCTGATGGAACTTCAAGCCCAAATAAAAATGTAACGGTGAATGATGGTGGTTATACACTTTATTCAGGGTTTTTGAATTCTGCAGGTGCCGCTGGTACTCCGTATGTGACCAGTGCTGCGTTTTGGAAACTAAGAGAACTTTCTTTGAGTTATACTATTCCGCAAAGATGGCTTGATCAGACAAAATTCATCAAGAAAGCTTCAATAGGGCTGGTAGGTCGTAATTTATTAATGTGGAGACCAAAGTCTAATACATTTACCGATCCAGAATTCAGTGAGGATAATAGTAATGCAACTGGGTATACTACTGTAAACCAGACCCCACCGACAAGGTTATATGGTATTACTGCAAGCATCAGTTTTTAATTCTAAATAGGAAAAATCATGAGAAATAAACTTATATATATGATGATTTTTGCAGCGTTCCTTGCGGCTTCCTGCAAAAAATATCTGGCGGTAAATGATCCGAACCCAAATAATCCGGTTTCAGTTACTCCAGATTTACTCTTACCCGGGGCATTGAATAAAACAGTCAATATGATGACGGCCACTTCCGACGGAGCAAATCTGAGTTTTGATTTTCTGGGTTGGTGGATGGGCTACTGGTGTGTTTCAGGAACGTATGTGCCTGCAACAATTGATCTTCAGTATGCTGAGCCAAATACCTATAAGCAGGAACTATGGGCTAATCTATATCGAAATATCAATGATTATAAGAATCTCGAAAATGCAGGAGTGGTAAGCGCACAGCCATTTTATACAGGAATTGCAAAAATCATGGAGGCCTATGATTTTCAAACGCTTGTTGATTTATGGGGTAATGTTCCATATTCCCAGGCGTTGAGAGGAACAAACCTGTTACTTCCTAAATATGATGATGCCCAGACTATTTATAATAGTTTGTTAAAACAGATTGATACGGGCATAGTACTAATTAAATCAGATATGGTTACTACTGCCGGTGGTAATGATATCATGTTTGGGGGTGATCATGGTAAATGGGTACGGTTTGCCAATACTGTCAAACTGAGAATTCTTATCCGGCAGTCACAGGTTCCAGGCATACAAACCCTTGTAACAGCAGAATTGGGAACAGTAGGTTCAGATGGTTATTTAATGCCCAAAGAAGGTGCTTATGTAAATCCAGGATTTCAGAATTCAACGGGTAAGTCAAATCCATTCTGGGAACAATATGGCTATAATGTAAGTCTGGCTACTACTGGTAGTAACCAGTATTACAAAGCAGCAACTTATGGTATTACTTTTTATCAAAATACCAAGGACTCGCGCATTGGTTATTTTTATGCGCCATCAGCTGTAAAAAGCACCAAATACCTGGGTGGCGTATTTGGAGATACGGGTGTTCCTGGTGAATCAGGAATTGGTGGCAATGGTTCAGATGGCGGTGCAACTATTCAGGATCCAACCCTACCTACTCCCTCAGGTCTGCTACAAGGCTCTTCATCTGATGCAGTGCTGATTTCGTCTTTTGAAAGTCAGTTTCTTCAATCTGAAGCAGCATATCGTGGCTGGATCTCTGGTGACCCACAGGCATTGTATAATGAGGCAATTACCGAATCGTTTGAATACCTTATCATAAAAAGTTTAAAAGATCAAAAACTAGTAAAATATGCTGATTCATCAGCCAATGCGTATTATTCACAGCCTATTAATAATGTGAATTACGCCATCAGCACAAATAAACTGCAGGCAATTATTACCCAGAAATGGGCTGCTTTGAATGGAATTTCGATGTTAGAGGCGTATGATGATTTTCGCAGAACGGGTTTTCCGAACGATCTACCTCAATCGGCCCAGGCTAATCATCCATTTCCCAGAAGGTTACTTTATCCACAAACAGAACAATCAACCAATGCAGCGAATGTACCTGCAACACCAGCAAAAATATTTTGGGTAACTCAATAATCAGATCATGAAAAGACAACAATATATACTTTTTGCCTTTCTTGCTATAGGAGCAATGTTCGGCCTTGGCTCCTGCCTGAAAGATCCTGGAAGGCTTGATTTTTCTCAATCAGGACCGGTTATTGAATTTCCACTACCGTATACCTTGGCTGGTAAAAACCTGCGGATACTGAATCCACTGGTAAGTTCAACGGCACAGGTGTATCCGATTGATTTAAATATTGCATCACCAAACGTGCTCCCTTATGACGTGACTGTCAATGTAATAGTAGATCCTAATGGGATAAAAAAATATATTGCCATACAGGAAGCATCAGGAGATAGTACACAATATATTGCTCCACCCGCTTCTGCCTATAGTTTTACACCTACTCAGGTTGTGATTCCTAAAGGAACTAGAATAGGAACCATCAGCGTTTCCCTGATTACATCAGGTCTTGACCTTAGCCAGTCTTTTATTCTGCCCCTGACTATCTCAACAGTTAGCCCAGCTAGCGTGACTATTTCAGGTAATTTCGGTAGTGAATACTTAAAAATTGCGCCAAAAAACCAGTTGGATGGGGTATATGCTGAAGTTGGGGTGTTTACCCGGCTTGGAGTTTCCAGGGCAATTGAAAATGCTTCACCAACAAAAAGTCTTGCCACAGTTAATGCTAATACTGTTGCAACTTATCTGGCTGATATTACAAGTTACCCTATCAACCTTACCGTTAATGCCGATAATACAGTGACCATCACCCCTCAGGGTAATACTCCTGCACTCGCATTTCCTGGTCCAAATACTTATGACCCAGTGAATAAGATATTTACTCTGAACTATTCATATGGTGGTGGAACCAGAACTGGTACAGAACAATTAACGAATACCGGGCCAAGGCCTTAAGTAATCTTCATCTTTTATAGAACTGGCTATTTTGGGCTGGTTCTATAAAAGGTTTTTTTGAATTCTAGTAAATTGCAGAGTCTATCCTCCAACTGGTGAATGTCATAAATCAAGTATTATTTGATTATTCGTGTTAATACTTTCCAGAATACATACATACAGAGCCCTTTCAGCCTCTTTTATGGTAGCATAATCTGCCAGTTATATTTTAGGCAACCATATACCTATGCGATAAGTCAGTGGTCTGAATGCGATACTTTCAACACACACTGCTACGAGTGTTTTCTTTCCGCATAATGCGGGCAATAAGGCGCCGGGAAGCCTTCAAACAGTAACGTTTTAATCAACGGGATATTCTAGGACTACCATATCGGCCTTTGCGTTGCTGATAAATGGATTTAATTTCTGCAACAAGCTGCATATGGCTTTGAGCACTTGGGCCAACTGGTGCAGTTAACCAATAGTAATAACCGCTTACACTCACTTTAAGAACACTACACATCTTCTCTGGCCGGAAATAAATTAGTATATCCCTATACAAACCCGAATGTTTTCCATCTTCCCTGGAAAAGATGCTAACGGCTTTTTTTAAGATATCACGTTCTAAGTTTGATTCCCGTAATTCCCACGTCAAACGCTTTATCTGCTTTTGTTTTTCTGTTAACCTCGTGCCAGCTCGCTCAATAGTCTCGCCTTGCTTCAGCATTTTTCTTGATTTACCTTACAGACTGTTAGAAGTTTTAGGTCGTGAGCGTGTTTCATTTACAGAGCTTTTAACATAGGCCATGTCGATTGCCATTGCCTTGAATTTGCTGTCATATGATCTTCTTTTCACAACGACTTCATTTATTGGTTAGTTAAAATCAATAAAACCTGAATTACTAATACCTCCAGTTAAATGTAACAACTCTACAACCTTCTAAAAAATCTTGCGTTTAATTAGTTTTTACAAAAACAATTTTAAAAATGAAGAAATTTCTACCCAGAAAATGGCTTTTGATTTTAGTTATTTCCCCCTTTCTCTACTTTTCTGGCTACGCACAAAGCGTTATCTCAGGTAAGGTCACATCACGTCAAGATAAACAAGGTCTGGCAGGTGTAACTATTAAAGAAATAGGAACACCCCAAGGTACATTTACAGACGCCAATGGAGGTTATACACTCACTGCAAGCAGAGGTGCGAGGCTGTCATTCTCATTGATTGGTTTCGAAACTCAGGTTGTTACTGTTGGAAGTGGTAAACTTATTAATATTATTCTGGCCACGCAAAGTACTTCAATATCAGAAGTGGTTGTGACTGCTCTGGGAATTAAAAGAGAGCGTAAAACACTATCATACTCTGTAGGTACTGTAAAAAGTGAGCAGATTACCAATAATACCAATGCATTTTCAGCAATTGAAGGTAAGGTGGCCGGTGTTTCTATCAATAGTTCTGGTGGTCAGGTTGGCGCATCTTCGAATATTCTGATTCGCGGTACAACCAGTATTACCGGAAATAACCAGGCCCTGATTATTGTTGATGGGGTGCCGATTGATAATACTGTAAATGTGACAGAAGCAAATACCGGAGGGGCTCCATCTCCAAATAGGGCGATTGATATTGACCCTGCAGATATTGATAATGTATCTGTTTTAAAAGGTGGGGCAGCTGTTGCACTGTATGGTTTGCAAGGAACAAATGGGGTTGTTGTTATTACCACCAAAAAAGGTCAGAAGGGTGCTCCTAAAGTTGAATTATTAAGTTCAATTGCATTTGATAAGGTTGACAGGTTACCATTTCTTCAAAACATATATGCTCAGGGCAAGAATGGTAAATTTTTAGGTCCTGATAAAGGTCAAACCAGGTCATGGGGCCCAAAACTTACCGATCTGCGTTATAATGGGGATGCTACTTATAAGTATGATTCAAATGGAGGGCTTGTTTTGGCTACTGATCCTATGGCAACAGAAAAAAAGCCTAATTTTTATAATAACGTAAATAATTTCTTTCAGACGGGTGTAACTTTTAATAACAATATCGCAGTTTCTGGAGGTGGTGATAATGCAGTTTACCGTGTTTCAGCTGGTATTGAAAAGCAGAACGGTATTGTGCCAACAACTTTTTTTCAACGTATAAATTTAAAGACCAGTGGCTCTGCAACAGTTGCCAAAAACATGAAGGTTGATGGTGATATAAATTATATCAATTCAACGGGTAATTTTGCCCAGCAAGGTTCTAACATTTCAGGCGTATTTCTACCACTTTACCGTACTCCGATAAACTTTGATGATAAGAACGGTACCACTAATGTCCATGACCGAAGAGCCTATCAGTTTGCTGATGGTTCTCAGCGTGATTATACGGGTGGGCACTTTAATAACCCGTATTTTGCCTTGAATCAGGATCCATATATTTCTGAAGTAAACCGGGTGATCGGAGATATTAATCTTGCTTATACCCCATTACCCTGGTTAGGCTTTAATTACAAATTAGGGGGTGATATTTATTCTGATAACAGAACCCAGAAATTTGAAAAGGGTGATGTTAGTTCCCCCTTTGGAAAAATCATTTCAGACAATTACCTCTATAAAATTATAAACTCTGATTTTCAGATTAACCTCAAGCACAACATAACTCCAGATGTGACTGCCAGTTTATTAGTAGGTGCTGGAATTTGGTCAAAATCGTATACTCAAACGCAATTAACCGGGTCAAATTTTTTAATACCTAATTTCGTAAACGTTAATAACTCTTCAGCTTTCAGCGGTTTTACAAATCTTCAAACCCAGCATCGTAATTCTTATTACTCAATTTTGAATCTGGCTTATAAAGACCAGCTGTTTTTAGATGCATCTTACCGTGTAGATTATTCAACTGCACTGAATCCGAAGAATAATGCCTTTACCAATCCTGCACTGGGTATGAGCTGGATTTTTACCGAGCTTCCCTTTTTGAAAGATAACTCAGTTCTATCATTTGGTAAGTTAAGGGCTTCATTTGCTACAACAGGTAATGATGCTACACCATACAACCTCCTTAATACCTTTAATTCACAGACTTTTGCAGACGGTTTGACCAATGGTATCACTTATCCCTTCTTAACGAGTATTGGTGGGTTTACGCAAGGTGCAACGCTGGGAAATCCAAATCTTAGAGCTGAAAAGACGTTCACCTATGAATTTGGTGGTGAATTAAGTTTCTTTAAAGATAGGTTAACACTCGATGCTACTTATTATGATAAAGAAGGAACCTCGCTGATTATCAATGTACCCCTGACTGCATCATCAGGATATGCCACTCAAACTCTGAACGTGGCTTCAATGAGTAATAAAGGTATTGAGCTTGCCTTAAATGTGATCCCGGTTAAAGTAGCGGGCTTTCAGTGGGTACTGGGTGGTAATTTTTCAAAGAATGTGAATAAGGTAATAAAATTAGGGGTTGATCAGGTAAGCTTTGGAGGTTTTACGGGTATCACAGTAGCCGCTATTCAAGGATATCCTAACCAGAGTTTCTTTGGACCAACCTTCGAGACCGATAACAAGGGTAATCAGGTTATTGATGATGTGAAAACTGATGCAGGTTATGGTTACCCTATTGCAGGTCAGGTAAGTAAATACGTCGGTAATGCATTGCCAAAATGGAATGCGGGTATAACCAACACGTTCACATATAAAGGTATCCGCTTATTCGCCCTGATTGATATTCGTCATGGTGGTTCATTATGGAATGGTACAGAAGGGGCTTTAATTTCCTATGGTAAATCAGATTTAACCCTGAAAAGAGGTACTCAGACTGTTTTCGCCGGTGTTAACGGGCATACAGATGCAAATGGCGTTGTAGTAATTGATGGTGGTAAAAACACCACTTCAGCCACGTTGAGCGAGGGTTGGTATAGAGGTAATGGTGGTGGTTTTGGTAATGTTGCCAGTCAGTTTGTTCAGGATGGTGGATGGGTAAGGTTAAGAGAAGTAAATCTTTCTTACGCATTGAATAAAAACTGGTTCAAAACCGGACCTGTTAAATCTATTGAAGTGGGAGCCTTTGGCCGTAACCTCTGGTTACATACAAAATATCATGGCCAGGATCCTGAAACCAGTCTGCAAGGTGCAGGGAACGCACAGGGATTAGATTATTTTCAAACTCCCGGTGCAAAAACCTATGGTTTAAATCTTAAGGTGATTCTTTAAGACTGGTAATCATAATTTTTGGCGAATCTATCTAGCTAATCATTTAAAACATTCAAACGAAAAAAAATGAAAAATCAATTAATATATTCCTTGATTTTTGCTGGAACCCTGCTCATCGGAGCATCCTCCTGTAAAAAGACATTCATGGATCCGGCAATAAATGTTAATCCAAATAGCTCTGGCATTGCCAGTGATGCGAGCTTATTACCATCTATCATAGTGCCTGTTGCTTATAATACAGGGGGCTCTTTATCCTGGTATACCTCGATGCTTGACCAGCAGACAGTAGGTGTTTCTAATCAATTTTCCAATTTCTCAGCATATATTACCTCTACTTCAGATTATGATAACATCTGGGCAAATATTTATCAGAATTGCCTGATCAATGCTACTATTTTAAACAAGCAGGCCACGGCTGAAGGAAATCTGTATTATGCAGGTATCACGAAAGTACTGATTGCCTATCAGATGGGTCTTACAACTGATTTATGGGGTGATGTGCCCTTTTCACAAGCTTTTAAAGGTGCTTCTGGTAATTCTACCCCAGTTTTTGACAAGCAGCAGGATATTTATGTTAGTTTATTTAAATTACTTGACTCAGCAAAAAGCCAGCTTGGTAGTGCCAAGGGAGGAATTAATACACCTACTACTGATGATGTAAGTTCTTATCATGGCAATAATGCCCAATGGTTAAAGCTTGCCAATCTGATGACAGCCAGGCTTGCTATTCACTTATCTAAAGTTGATCCTACCTATGCCCAGAAAGCAATTGATGCGATTGCTGCGGGTGCATTTGCATCAAATGCCGATAATTTCAGTGTGACTTTTGGCACTGATGGTAATAGTAATAATCCAAACTTTCAGTTAGGGTCACAGCGGGGTGGTTATTTTAGTTATGGTGGTTCAGGTACATTGGGTACACCTGCGACCGCTTCTAATTATATCTTTCTGCCACATCAGATGTTTTTGAACAATGACCCAAGACTGGCAGTTTATGTTACGGCTTATGATGATCCGTCAGCCTCTGCAGCTGACGTAGGAGATTACTTTGGTAGCCAGAATACACCGGCTGCTTCCGTTAACCTGGTTACTTATGCCGAGCAAAATTTTATTCTTGCCGAAGCATATAACAGGCAGGGTAACGCTGCTGCTGCGCAAACGGCATATGCTGCCGCACTGACAGCTTCTTTTAACCAGTTTAGTCTTGATGCCACTGCTGCAGGAATGACATATATAAATGCCAATTCCCTTCTGCCTGCTGATCCGACTGCGGCATTACAGCAGATCATGACGCAAAAATATTTTGCACTATATCTGAATCCAGAAGTTTATACAGACTGGCGTAGAACCGGCTATCCTGCACTTTCAAGTGCTGTTGCGGGTGTAGCCATACCACGCAGGTTTTTATATCCATTACAAGAATATAGTTATAATAAGGCTAATGTACCAGTAGATATCAACCTGACCAGCCGGGTATATTGGGATAAATAATACTATTACAGCTTTAATTAGAAAAACTTTCGGAATTAATTTCGGAGGTTTTTTATGCCTTTATATCAGCGTTAGTCATTGAAAGTTAATAATTAAAAAGCGACCTTATAATTAGGGGCATTCGCCTAAGACATGTGTGAAAAAGTGCTGCATTATATAACTCATGGATTTTACAGGGTTAAAGCTTTTCATGTAAAAAATTTTCAAATTATTGTTATTAACCTATGTCTATTTATAGATTATTATAGAAAATATCAACCCTTTTAACTTATTACTATCAATAAATATCTAAAATCATATATTTCAATGTTGTGACATTGAAATATGATTAATAAAATCGCTTTTAGTTATATTTTGCAAATTAATCTTCTCAAAAATGAATAAATCTTTACGAAAGAGGTGGCTTTTATTATTAATTCTCATCTTTCCTGTTCTTGGTTTTGCCCAAACTTTAGAAGTTAAAGGGGTAATTACTGACAACTCAACCGGCGAATTTTTACCCGGTGTTGGCATACAGCTTATCGGAACCACACGTGGAGTTGAATCAAATGGAAAGGGACAGTTTTCAATAACTGCAGCCCCGAATGGTAAGCTTAGAATCTCATTTATCGGGTATAGAACACTTGAAATACCAGTCAATGGCAAGTCGTTTATTAATATCAGTTTAGACCAGTCAACTAAAGAATTACAGGAGACAGTTGTTGTGGGTTATTCTACCCAGAAAAAGTCAAGTCTGACTGGGGCCCTCTCCACTATATCAGGAAAGACGCTGGCAGATCAGGCAAATCCGAATGTGGCACAGCTCTTACAGGGTAAAGCTCCGGGGGTGCAGGTTACTGCTGTAAATGGTCAGCCCGGTGCGAAAGCTTTTATCCGGATCAGAGGTGTTGGCTCATTCAGAACAACCGATGGGGCTCAGGATCCTTTATTTGTGGTCGACGGTGTGCCATCGACGACGCTTGAATATAATGCATTGAATCCGAATGATATTGAAACCATTACTGTACTTAAAGATGCCAGTTCTTCAGCAATCTATGGCTCAAGAGGAGCAAATGGGGTAGTTCAGATTGTAACCAAACATGGAAAGAAAGGAGCGCCATTAGTCACACTTACTACACAATATGGTTTGCAGTCAGTCATACCCTTGAATTTCTCGTTGATGAGCAATGATCAGAAACTACTGTATGAGTATAACCTGAATTATACCAATCAATATCTTGCTGCCCTTTTACAAAATACCCCTTATAATGGGGTTGATGTTCAAAAAATACCTCAGGATTTTTTAAATAAGCAGTATGCACTATTAAAACAGAATAATGTTGACTGGAAGGGTCGTGTTTTCAAGCGTTCACCTGTCGAGAAAAGTGAAGTAACGCTGAGTGGTTCTTCAGAGAATATGAGCTATTATATTGCCCTTAACCAGACTTTTCAAAAGGGAACTGTTGTGGGTTCTGATTTTAAACGGGTAGGTGGCAGGTTAAACATTGAATATAGCCCCAAAACCTGGTTTACTATCGGTACCAATGAAAATATTTCTTCTGTTGACGAGCATGTAATCAGAGACCGATATAATGCACAAAATCCTACGTATGTGGGTTATCAAACCAATAATTATGAGCCTGTATATAATAAAGATGGCTCATTCAATTATACTACCCAGGGTTTTTCAGTTTTAGAAGCGATAAAGAATAATCCTGAAATTAAACATACTGTTAACTCACTGGGAAATGTTTATGCGATTTTGAAACCTATCAAGAATCTGCAGTTAAAATCTTCCATAGGCTTAAATTTTACAACGTATAATCGGGAATCATTTATAAAGCCAGGTTCTATTCTTGATCAGTATGTGGGTGATCCTGCGGCTCAGGGTGATAAAACTGATAATGGTAGAAATACGTTCAATTATGTATGGTCAAATACAGCTCAGTATGATTGGGCAATTAATAAAGACCATAGCATAAATTTTTTGGCTGGTCAGGAGTTTACTAAAGAGCGCTTTAATACCTATTTTCTTGAGTCTAAAGGTTATCCTTTCTTTGATCTGTCAACCCAGGATAATTCTTCAACCCCACTAAAGGCTTCAACCTCAAAAGAAGACTGGACCCTGGCATCGATATTTTTTAGAACAGCCTATAATTACAAGCAGAAGTATTTTATCGACGGTTCATTTAGACGAGATGGGTCATCCCGTTTTGGACCAGGTCAACGCAATGGGAATTTCTATTCAGCTGGCGCTGCCTGGGATCTATCAAAAGAGTCATTTCTGGCAAATGCAGCTTTCATTAACCAGCTGAAGCTACGGGCCAGCATCGGAACTTCAGGTAATTTTCAACTCCCTAATTACCCGTGGCAAGGATTCTATAAATATGGCCCTTATAATAATCAGTTAGCATCCTATCCAAACCAATATGTCAATAACCAGCTAACTTGGGAAAAGCAAACTGCTTTAACTGCAGGTTTAGATTTTGCCTTATTTAATACAGCCCTTACAGGAAGTTTTGATATTTATTCCCAGAAACGCGATGGTTTATTGCAAAATGTGCCAATCTCGCCAACTGTTGGATTTTCAAGTATAGCCAAGAACCTTGGTGCCCTCACCAATAAGGGCATCGAAATAGCACTATCGTATGATGCTATCAGAACGACCGAGTATAAATTGAATTTCTTTGGTAACGTCAGTTTTAATAGAAACCGGGTAACCAAGATTACTGGTGCTGCGAGCGATTCATTACCTATACCTCAGCCAAACGGTTTAACGGCTATTGCTGTTGGGCAGCCTATCAATGAGTTTTATGTGACGCGCTGGGCTGGTGTAGACCCTGCAACAGGTAATCCTCAATACCTTGACAAACATGGTAAGGTTACCCAAAACTATTCTTCGGGTGATGCGGTGATTCTAAAAAACAAATCACCAAACCCTACCTATTTTGGCACATTTGGTTTTGAAACCAGCTATAAAGGAATCAGTTTGAGAGCTTCTGCCTATTTCTCAGGTGGCAACTATATTAATAATCAAATCTATCAGGATTTGAATACAGATGGAGCTAATATTTATGCCAATCAGGCAACCAGTGCACTAAATTACTGGAAAAAACCAGGTGATATATCACCTAATCCAAAACCGGTTGCCGGCCAGACAACCCCCTACGGTAATGTGACTGACAGATGGTTGCAGAAAGGTGACTTTGTCAGGTTCAGAGATTTAACATTATCATATGTAGTACCAAAGGAAATTACCAGGAAGTTTAAATGTGAAAACCTGCGGGTTTATGTAACCGGATATAATTTACTGACCTACAGACCTCACTACAAAGGTGATCCGGAAGTTGGCATTGGCTCTGGTGAGAATGACCTGAATTCAAATGGTATCTATTCGGGCTATTCCTATCCAAATTACCGGTCATTTACCCTGGGCCTCAGCCTGAGTTTTTAATCAACGTATCGAGCACTTTTAAAAAGACATCATGAACAAAAATTATATAAAGTCGGGTCTATTACTTAGCAGCTTGCTGTTAGTTTTGGCTACGCTATCTTGCAAAAAACAATTAGTATTAAGCTCTTATAATCAGATACCTACAAACCAGGCCTTTAATATAAAAAGCGATTTCGACAATGCTATAAGAGGGCTTTACCGCATGATGCTGGCACCAAGAGGTAACGAAACCTACCTGAGCTATTATGGGGGAGCTGATTACTTTAGTTTTGTTGGGGCGGCTGATATTTTATCTGATAATACCACCAGGTTTTCTTTGGGAAGGGGTTCTGCTGGAACGTTTCATAATTTGCAAGCATCGGGTAATAATACAACCTATTTTTTTCAGGATGGATATGCAATTATTCGAGCCGCAAATGCAGTGCTTGATAATATTGGTAATTTAAAATCTGACCCATCAGCACAGAATTATCAGGGCCAGGCGCTTGCTGTCAGAGCAATGGTGTATTTTGATATGATGCGCATCTTTGCAAAGACCCCTACAAATGCCAGTGCAACTGATCTCGGGGTTCCCATTGTTTTAAAAGTCACTGCTTATACAGATCGCCCCAAAAGAGATGTGGTGAGTGCGGTTTATGCACAGATAGAAAATGATCTAATAGCTGCAGCTTCAGGTATTAGTGCCTCTAATAGCGTTGTGCAGATGAATAAGGCTGCAGTTTATGCCTTGCTCTCACGGGTTTACTTGTATGAGGCTAAATACCCCCAGTGTATAATAGCAGCTGACAGCTCTCTTGCACTAAATGCAGATCCGGCCAGTATTGCAACATTCCCTTCAATATGGAATGATGCATCTGAAGCTGGGGTGCTTTTTAAGTTAAAAGTCACCCCCACTTTTGTTGATAATTTCGCTGCTTCAATTACAGTAGGTGTAGCTTACGGTCAAACTTCAGCTCAGGGAGATAAGGCTGAATATGTGCCTGCCTATGATTTTGCAGTACTGTTTAAGCCAACTGATGTTAGAACTTTATCATTCACGCGCCCTGGTCTCTTTTCAGGTGATTCAATAACCTATATCGATAAATACGCAGGCAAGGTTACTGGTAATCAAAGTCTGGTTGATGTAAAGCTTCTCAGGGTAGCTGAAGTTTATCTGAATCAGGCTGAAGCATACTATAATACGGGTGACCAGGCCAATGCCTTAATAAGTCTAGATATGCTGAGAATGAATCGGTATACTAATTTCGCTTCTGGTGCTGAAGCAGGGCCTGCCCTGATAAATGCGATCTGGCTTGAACGCCGGCTTGAACTTGCCTTTGAAGGTGATCGCTTTTTTGATCTCAAGAGAAGAAATCTGGGTATCGTTCGAAGTACGACAAATGGAGACTTGAAAAATGGTATGGGTTCTCCTGATGTAGTTACGGGTATCCCTGCTGGAGATCATAGGTTTCAGCTTCCGATTGATAATAACAGTATCAATGCGAATACTAACCTTATTCAGAATCCTGGCTACTAGTGTTTAACGTTACCTTAATACGAGTTTCAAATAAATTTTAGAAGTATATACGCTTTAGTTGCTCAGAATATACGTCTGATAGTTATTTCGATTCGGGTATTTAAAATTTATAAATGCCGCACTGCTTCAAACACTGCGGCATTTTTATTGAAATCTATTTATTCACTTTCCGGATTTTGAACCATCTAAAGATTTGCCAAAACAGCTGCTTTGCTTAAATCTTTGAGTTACCGATGCTCAATTTTTAAAAAGACTGGCAGTGATCAGATCACAAAACTTCATGCCTTCTGAGGTAAGGGCAAGTTTTGTTGGGTCTGTGCTCATCCAGCCCTTCAAGCGATAGTCAGCAGCCTGAGTGATTAATTGGTTTTCCATTTGGGTTCCAAAAAGTATCTTAACCTGGTTAAGATCAAGACCTTTTACCGTTCTGAGTGAAGTCATGATGAGTTCATTCATCTGGTTGACAGGACTTAAGAGTTCATGCATTTTTTGGGCAGATTGCTGACTGTTTACCTGGATTATGTATTGATTGTTATCGCTGATATTGCTCTCACGGCTCAATAAGTTAAATGAATGTGCTGAGGGCCCAATTCCCAGGTATTTGCTGCCGTTCCAGTAATTGCTATTATGGCGGGAGTGAAATCCGGGTTTGCTGAAGTTAGAAACCTCATATTGATTGATTCCATTAGAAGCAAGGGTTGACATCAGGTACTCAAATTGAGTTGCACTCTGATCATCGTTCATTGGTGCACTTTTACCTTTCTTGATGAATGCATCAAGGGCTGTGGCAGGTTCAACTGTCATTGAATAGCAGGAGAGGTGCTGGATGTTAAGATTTATAGCCCTGTCTATATTCTCTTTCCATTTGTCATTGCTTAATAAGGGGTACCCATATATTAAGTCTATACTGATATTGTCAAATCCACTTTGTTGAACCGCATCTATGCAGGCCAGCGATTCTAAGGCAGTATGGCCCCGGTTCATATAGTCAAGATCTTCCTGAAAAAAAGACTGTATGCCAATACTCAGTCTGTTCACCATAGATCGTTGTAGCATTTTTACTTTTTCTTCTTTCAGATCATCTGGATTAGCTTCGAGAGTTATTTCCGGGTCACTTATAACGCTATATTGTTTATGTATTTGTTCAAGAATACTACTTAATTCAGCCTCATTTAGGATACTTGGGGTGCCCCCACCCAGATAAATAGTTTCAATTATTTCGTCTTCGAGGTAGTCTTTCCGAATTTTCAGCTCTTTCAATAGTGCAGCAACCAACTCTGCCCGGTTAGAACTATTTACACTAAAATGAAAGTCGCAATAATGGCAGGCTTTTTTGCAATAGGGGATATGAATATAAATTCCGGCCATACTTTTAAGAGTATATAATCCAGTAAAGAATGTAATAGCTGAATGATGTTAATGTATTAAATATCAATGTTAAATACGTTTTAATAGCTTTCTTACTCTTTTGTTTTTTAATCTATTTTATGTTTTTTTTGTTACTCGAATGGTACTATTCAGGTTTGACGTGTAACAAAAGTAACAAATAAACAGTAATTAATAAGTCATGGTAACTGTTAGTTACCTGCTTAATAGGGTAGCAGAAATACAACTAATGTTTGCATGCGCGTGTTCAGGCAGCATTTCAATAAACTGGTAATTAAAGGAATTATTCAAACTTTTCCTTTTGGAAATTTTAAGATTATCGAGGAGGCAGACTCGGCGCTTTCCACCTTATTTAGAGGCGAAATCCCGCTGTGCTATACTTAGACCATTCAGTACTATTTTATCCCCTTGTCCATCTTGGCATTTTGCCCGGCGAGAATTTTCCAGACGCCGCCTTGTTTTACCAAAACGATCATTCGGCGAAACTCAAAGGTTTGACCAGGATACCGTTCGTCGCCATCTAAACCGTTACGTACATGCGCGATAGCAAGGCCGGGCTGTGGCTAGGTAATATCTTCAACCGCGCGGGTGTAATAATGTGTGACTTTAAAATAAGTACTATGTACTTGCTGGTAATGAAACTGAATATCATCACGCCCCTTGTAGTAGGCGCCAAACCAGTTTACCCATGTGGCATCAGCAGTGTAATTATCGGCAAGACCTTTAGGGTCGTGCCGATTCCAGGCGTCTTCATAATTTTTAATCATCTGCCTTATCGCTGTATTTTCTTTGACGGTGTCTGTTTGCTGGCAGTAAGCTTTGAAGCCACACAACATGCATAAAGCGAGTATAATAAATTTTAAATTTCTGCTTTTCATATATTAGTTAGTAATTGAAATTAGTTTGTATCAAAACGCTTTTAGAATATTAATTGGCGGACCAACGCGTTCAATGCCATGTTGTTTTCTAAATTCGTCTTGCTCGGCCTCCGGTTTGCCCTTCATTTGGCCTTGGCTTATAGCTATAAAATGTTCTTCCATTTTACCTGCAGGCTGAAAAGTAATAAGCATTGAGCCAACAATTTCGCTTATCTTCGAGAAAGTATGTGGTACACCACGTGGACCAAATACACTATCGCCGGCTTTAGCATGATACATTTTATCACCGACTTTTATAAGGAACTCACCCTCCAAAATATACCACCATTCGTCTTGGGTATAATGTAAATGCAAATTTGGGCCTCCTTTTTTTACTCTTGACGATTCAAATATATACAGATCTCCATCGGAGTCTTTGGAAGAGACCTTGGTATAAAAAGTGTCCCCGTCAAACAAGTTAATGGGTTTTTGATTGCGGTCGGTTCCGGCATCTGTTTTATAACCGGTTTTTTCGCGGAGCCTTGCATAGCCTTTAGTAATACCGCCCAAGGAGTTGGCTAAAACGGCACCGGCTACGGTGATTGTGCGCAGGAATACATTACGTTTCATATACTTGTTTTTATGTTTAGAACGCTGTTTATTTATTGCATATCGACAGGCTAACCAGCCTATTTACAGTTGTAGGTAAATGAATTTATACCGGCACCATCAAGGGCCACGCTAACCGGGAAATTCTTCTCATTGTATTGATAGGTAAGGGCCGAGTTAATGGTCGTAGCAGGCTGGCCGCCAACTGTTGCCAGTTTGCCGGTAATTTTAACTGGGTTATTTTTGCTCATGATAGCGCAACGGCCTGCCCAAAAGCGAAGTTTATCCAGGTTATATGCTCTAAAACCACTAAAATCGGCACCTATAAATTTCCAATATTTTAAAATCGCTGTATATGGAGAAGGTTTATCGTCATACGTTATAGTCAGCAATTCATCAGAAACCTGTTTATAGTCAATCCGGCTGTCACCAGATGGAGCGGTGGTTTTTTTTGAGTAATCATAAATAATTTTTACTTGTGCTACATTGTCATTGGCATCATAGGTAAAATTAAGTTCAGACCTGAAATTGATGAAGCCGTCGGCATCCTGGTAACCGCTGCCTTGTATTAGAACTGTTGTGAGATGTTTCTTAGCATCATCATATACAAATTGGTACAGTGAGTCTGTTTTTATATTATTAGGCGGGTTTGAAGCAACAAACACCTGGCTCATAAATTGAGGGTTGCCATCATAAATATTCCCGCTGCCACCTGTGTAATAATAGCTTAGGGTAATATTCCCAGAGAAATGATTCCCATTGCCATCAACCGTTGTACTTGGGTAGGCATCAACAGCTTTATTAGGGTTAATGGTTCTGGCAAAAGGTCCGTAATAGTAATTAGGGCCATTCATTTTTGTGAGCAGTCCTTTATCATCGTATTCAAAATTACGTGCCCCCAGCGATTGGTCAACATCTCCGGTAATAACACAAGACGAAACATTTACTACAGGCGGAATGGGATTATTGGAGGGTTTGCCGCAACTAAATAAAGTAAATAATAAGCTAAAAAGGAGTAAAGCGGCAAGCGGGGACCTGGCAATTATTTTTGCCTTCGCATTTTTTTGAAGCCTTTTGGGCGGGTGTTGTTCCCTGTTAATTGCAATGTGGTTTTTAAGGGTTTTCATTTTTGGTAGATTTATAAATTACTTATTGAGATTTTATATCAGGTTTTTTCATCCCATAGGTGTCGGATTAGCTCCCGACAAAAAAACACCATGTTCTTGAAAAATACGTTTGCGTTTGTTGCAAATGCTTTCGATTTTGTTGCATTTTTTATCGGGAAGCAGTAATTTTTCTTGAAAACTATAAGTAGTTGTTAAATATCAGGCTTCTGCCACCTTACTTGGGGCAAAGCCGAAATGGCGCGAAAAACTAGCCGAGAAGCTGGCCGGGCTGCCAAAGCCAACCATATAGGCCACCTCAGAAACGGTGGCCACACGCCGCTCCAACAGGTCATGAGCGTATTGCAGGCGAACAATGCGGATGAGTTCACCGGGGGCCTGGCCAATAAAGCCTTTTAGTTTTCGGTATAATTGGGTTCGGCTAAGCCCGATATCGGCAGCAAGCTGATCGGCGCTGTAACCTTCTTCGTTAAGGTGGCTTTCAACAGCCTGGCGTATGCGCACAATAAAATTCTGTTCAATGGAAGGCAGGGTAATGGTATCTTTAAGCCACAGATCATGGGTACCGTAATGCAAACGCAATTGCTCGCGCACGCTAATCAGGTTTTCAATCAATGCCAGCAATTCCCGCTGATCAAAGGGCTTGGCCAAATAGGCATCGGCCCCGGTTTCAATTCCCTGTATACGGCTCTCTAAGTCGGCTTTTGCGGTTAGGATAATAACGGGGATATGGCTGGTTTTTTCGTCTTTTTTTAGCGTGGCGCTTACCTCGTAGCCACTGGCCTTAGACATCATCAAATCTGTAATAACCAGGTTAGGGATATGTTGAAGGCAAAGGGCTATACCTTCTTCACCATCGGCAGCAGTAATTAACCGGTACCTTCCGGCTAGAGATTGCCGTATAAATTCCCGCAGTTCGTGATGGTCCTCAATTAGAAGGATGAGAGAGCTGACTTCATTGGCAACCAATACTTCATCAGTTTTTGCCATCAACGTAAATACTTCTCCATCTAAAGTTTTCGCCATCGGCCCGGTGATTGCTTCGGTAACCTGGTAAGGCATTTCTATGCGTATCTGTGTAAACACGCCGACGGTGCTTTCGGCCGTTATGCTTCCGCCCATCAGTTCAACCAATTCTTTGGTAAGCGCCAGCCCAATTCCCGTGCCTTCTGCCGACCGCGTATCTGACAGATCGGCTTGGTAAAAGCGGGTAAAAATATACGGCAACTTGGCCACCGGGACCCCTTTCCCTGTATCCCTTACCGTGAGGGTGAAGGCGCTGGCTGGTGTTTCTACATTTTGGCTCAGCGAAATTTCTACCTTTCCATTGTCGGTAAATTTTAATGCGTTTGATAGGATGTTTAAAACCACCTTATCCAGTTTATCCCGGTCGGTGAGTATCCAAAGAACCTCCCTGTCGGCAGTAAAATGTAGGGTTATGCCTTTTTGCAAGGCCAGCGATTCGTAAGAGAGCGCATGTAGTTTTACAAGCGCCACCAAATCTACCGGTGCCAGGTTCACGTCCATCAGGCCACTTTCTACCTTGCTTAAATCTAATAGCTGGTTAATCAGTTGCAGCAAACGTTCGGCATTGCTGATGATCAGCCTCAGGTTTTTATTGCTGTCGCCGGTGGAGGTATACAATAACTCCTTTGCCGGGTTCATGATCAGCGTAAGCGGTGTTTTAAACTCGTGGGTAATGTTGGTGAAAAAACGCGATTTTACGGCGTCAAGTTTTTCCAATTTATCTGCTTGATCCCTTAGCTCGGCGGTACGCAGCTGTACAATGTGCTCCAGCCGGTGAGCTTCTGTAGCTGCCAGTTCAGTTTTCTCGGCCTCCTGCGCAAGCGCTTGTGCAGATAGGGTCTCTACCTCCCTCAGTTTTGCAGTAAGCCTTTGGTTGATGCGGGCAAAATCAAGCGCCAGGTAAAGCGATAGGCAAAGCGGCAATAACAATGAGCCTGCACCCATCACAAAAAGGCGCATCGAGTTAAGCTGATAAGGCCAAATGCCAAAAGAATCGTTCCAGGCAAAAGCATATACCAGTAGTATCGATATTACACCAAAGCCAATTAGCCAAGCGCTTTTTTCCCCCCTTCTGACAACCTGCGTTGCCGACCATAAGCCATCGGCCATAAAAATATAATAAGCCAGTGAAAAATAATCTTCGCCCGATTCTGTTCGAAGAACCCAAAACTTAACAATATATTCTGTTAAATAGCACAATGTAATAGTGCTTAAGGCCAGCATACGCCACTTGGGCACCCGGAGATAATTAAGCACGTACAGTAACAAAACTGCCGACCACATGATCAATACTTTACACATATATGTACCAAACTCTGCCAAATACTGCACCCATGGGTATGGCGTTAAATAATACTGGTAAACAGCTAAGCCATTTATACCAATGAGCAGTACAAATAATGAGTAATAAGCGTTAAGCTTTTGCCTTGGATAAAACAGGAAAAACAAAAAGTGCAAAACGCCCAGTATAAGTTGCGCGGCCGCAAACATGGGCAAATAATCGAGCAATAACTGGGTTTCGCTTACTATTTTGGCACGTTTTTCATAATTGCCTATCCAAAACTGGTAGCCATAGAAATGAGAATAAACGCCAAAAAAGTTGGAATACCTGATGGTAATAAGGTGCGGCCGGGTATTTGCAAACCAAACAGGAATCAGGGCCCGTGGGGCGCGAACAGGCTGCATTTGTTGTGCCGAGTAGCCAACCTTGCCATAGCCGCCAATAGGTTTGCCATCTATAAACATTTCAGAAGCCCCATCGTGGTTAATACGTACCGAAAGTTTCTTGTTAACCAATTCTGTATCAATCTTTACCCACAAACCAAACCAGCCCATTCCATGCCAGCCAGGCGGTGCATTGGTTTTGCCAAAAACGGTGTTGTGTAAGGTTTGCCAGCCGGCGGTTGTGGTTGCAGCCATCTTGTCGCCGGGTAATTCGCCGGCGTGGAAGTACCAAAGCGAATCTAAAAAAGGCTCCTCATGCAACATCTTGAATTTGCTTTCGCGTATTAGATATACCTGCTGCGCATAGGCGCGGTTTACCAGACATAACAATGACAGGCAGCCCAGCAGTATGTAACACCTCATGTACATTTATATAAAAATATTTTTCCTATACATACAAAATATCCCTTAACTACTTGTTTCTCAAAAATAATACTTTCAAATGGAGTAACAAGGGTATAGATTCTCTTGATGCCTAGATAAATAAGCGACAATTAACATACTGTATAGCAAAATAGCCACGAAAACTTTGTGCAAGTGCTACCTATTTGTTACATTTAGAATGTAAAATACTATAATACAGCGTATTAAACCTCGGTTTTTTCCATTTTTGTGATAAAAGAGCAGCACCGGTAAGGTTATAGAGTTTGATATCGTTATTTAATAGTGCCTCTTTATGTACAATATCAAGTTTCATTCCCTGAATAGCGAGCTTTTCGGTTTTACGGTCCAGGTTATAATCTTTAAGCCATTTGATAACCAGGCGAACTGGTGAACACGGTCTGGGCCTGGCGGCAACGTTTTATAAACCAGTTTATCAAGCTGCTGCGTAAGATAAGCCCCTTGATTTTTTTAAAAATAGTTGAAATGGCATAACAATCGTATTTGGCGTTTTAATAATGAGTGTTATAAATTCTTTTTCGCTGACCAGATACTTTAGCACATTAATATTGAACGCGAAAGTGGTTTTATCGCTGTGGGTGGCTTCGCCCAAACTAATTATTTTTACATGAATAAGTTTACCATTTAAGGCGTTTCAAATTGGCTTTAACGAAGTATATATATTGGCCAGCGGAATATAATTAGATGCTTTTTTCGCCTGTACCAAGAAAAAATTACCTCATTTAACAATTAGATGCGGGAAAAGTATTTTTATAACAGCATTCTTTGCAAATGGGTATTTGAATGATTATGCTTAAAATATAAATAAGCCGCCTATCTTTATAGTTCATATTTTTTTACATGATTAAGTCATTAAACATATTCCTAATCAGTTCAATATTTTTGCTAACTGCTAATCTAGCTGGAGCACAAATATTAAAACCTGTAAAATGGGCCTTTTCTTCGCAGAAGATAAATGCAACTGAAGCATATCTGCTATTCACCGCAACCATTGATAAGGGCTGGCATATATATGCCACCTCATTACCTGCAGGTGATGGGCCTATCCCGACCTCTTTTAAATTCACAGCTTCAAAAAACTATAAGACTGAATTAAAAATTGAAGAGGTGAAGAAACCTGTTATTGAATTCGATAAAACTTTTGATAAAAAAATTGGCACCTTTTCAGGCGTAGCCCGTTTCAGGCAAAAAATTAAGATTAAACAAGGATCAAGAGAAGCTGTAAAGGGAAGTCTAGAATTTATGGTTTGCAATAGTAGCCAGTGCCTGCCTCCAGAAACGGTAGAATTCTCAATTCCCTTAAAATAGTGTGCTATCAGCATGAGGTATTTACTTGTACTTTTTTGTAGCCTTCTAATAATACCTTTTATAAGGGTTAATGCACAAAATTCAGCCCCAAAACCAATAATGGGCCTACATGCTTCTGCTATTTCTCTCAAAACACGGGATTCATTGAGCCGTATCCGTTTTAAGAAACGCAGGCATCTTGATTCAGTCAAAAGAATTCATTTGCGCGATTCGCTCAGGGCAGGATATACTATTTTTTTCAAGGGACATGCATTCTCAGCAAAACAGGTTTCAGGACGCCGGCTTGCTGATTCACTCGATCATCCGTCGCGATTTCTGAAACCTAAAAAGGTACTGACTCACCTTGATTCTGTTAATTTACAAACAAAGTTACTAGCAGAAAAAAATTTGTTAAAGGCTGGTGATTCATCAAAATTGCACCTCACAAGACTACCGCATACAGCCCTCTTAAAGCCTGCTGATACGACTATTATCGGTACAGGTAAACTGCATCCTGCGAACCGTTTCAGATCAGCTGATTCTTCTGAATTGAGTATGAAAAGTCAGCAGCAATCCAGCTCACCTGTAGATTCTTCAGGCAGAAGCCAGGCATTAGTGCCGGCACATAGTTATACGATTGGAAAAAAAGCAGAAGTATTTGAACGTGTTATCAATGATTCTATACCTGTATTTCTGCAGCCGCTTTCTGCCAAAGATACCAGCGCAAATAGCAGTACACGGTTTAAGGCATATATTTTAAAGCATTATAAACTGGATTCAGTCAGGCAGCGCATTTCTGAAATAAACCCGGCATTACAGTCTAAAATAATTATTGACCCACACCGGCCTTTTGCCAGGCCCGGTATGAATCGAAATGTTCGGGAAACATGGATTGTATGGGTACTGCTCTTGATGGTAAGTCTTATTACCCTTATTAAAGTGCGATTCCCAAAAGATCTCGGTGATATAGTTGAGAGCCTTTTTAATGATAGGATGATCAAAAGTAACCGTGACGCCAGTTTGATCTATTCTCCTTCGTTTATATTCATGTTTTTATGTTTTTGTCTCACTGCGGCACTTGCTATCTATGAGTACACTCATTTCCTGCACTTAAATGCTGATTATAAGGGCGCTAGCTTGTATTTAATAATGGTCGCATGTATTCTGGGATTTTTGGTTTGTAAATTAATTATATACAGAATCAGTGCTGCTATATTTAATATTGACAGAATGGTACAACCTTACCTGTCTTTCCAATATATTACACTAGCCAACTTTACTTTATTTTTCATTCCTTTTCTGGTTATATTTTCCTTTTATAATGCGGTCCTGCTCCCACATCTGGTTGTCTGGATACCGTTTATTTTTCTTGCCTTTTTGCTGTTCATGTACATTAGAAGTATTGTATTTTTCATATCTAACTTTGAGTTACCGAAATTCTATTTATTTCTCTATTTTTGCACATTGGAAGTATGCCCGTTGATAATAGTGTTTAAACTTATAAACGGATAATTGATAAAAGTTTCAGAATAAATTCA
Source organism: bacterium (assembly GCA_031363945.1). GTDB lineage: Bacteria > Bacteroidota > Bacteroidia > Sphingobacteriales > Sphingobacteriaceae > JANLVJ01. The sequence goes on from JANLVJ010000028.1 coordinate 25,872, forward strand.
GGAGAGTTGCCGATGATTGAAAGTATGCTGAGGGTTAAAAGCGTTTTAATTACACAACCCAAGCCTGAGAATGATAAAAATCCGTATACTGAACTTGCCAAAAAATTCAATCTTAAAATTGATTTCAGGTCTTTTATTCATGTAGAAGGAGTTGCTGCTAAAGATTTCAGAAAAGATAAAATCAATTTACCTGATTTTACTGCTGTTATTTTCACGAGTAGGAATGCTGTAGATCATTTTTTTAGAATGGCTGAAGAGATGCGTTATGAAGTTCCTACTGATCTTAAGTATTTCTGTGTGTCTGAATCTACAGCCGTATACTTGCAGAAGTATATACAGTATCGGAAAAGAAAAATATTTTTTGGTAAACAGACTTCTTCTGAATTACTAGAGCTAATCAAAAAGCATATAGCTGAGAAATTTGTTTTCCCTTGCTCTGACGTTCATAAGGAAGATTTGCCCACTAAAATGCGTGATCTGGGGTATACTGTTTCTGAAGCAATCATGTATCATACGGTGGTCAGTGATATATCAGACCTTGCTAATGTAAATTATGATGTAATAGCTTTTTTTAGTCCTTCAGGAATAAAATCGCTTTATGCTAATTTTCCTGATTTCGAACAAAAAAATACACGCATTGCAGCCTTTGGTAACACAACAATAGAAGCTGTAAGGGCTGCTGGTCTTCAATTAGATATTAAAGCCCCTACGCCACAATCCCCCTCTATGATGATGGCAATCGAGGAATACGTTAAAAAGGCAAACAAATAATTTGTCCCTTCTCTCATAATAAGCTGGTTTATTGCCCGTTCAATTGATTGCAAACTTATGCATTTTTTGAATGCAAAATTCTTGTTGCATTTGTGTCATCCTTTTATTCTTCCAAGTTTTTCAAGAAAAATGAATCTTTTATTGGACAGTTTCAGTATAAAACCAACAATTAGTTTACGGTTTTGTCCAATCGGCATTAATTATATTAAATAATATGAAGAAATTATTTCTACTTACTAGCTTTTCTGCTCTTGTTATCTTAAGTGGTTGTGGCCTTAATAAAGGCCCTGGGGGTGAATTAACTGGGGTTGGCGGCAGACATAAGTTTAAGGATGATGTGCCTTACGGTATGGTTTATATTCCCGGTGGTACATACCTTATGGGAGCCACTGATGAAGATATAACAGGTGCCCAGCTTAACCAAAGTAAACAGGTCACGGTTAGCCCATTCTATATGGACGAAACTGAAATCTCAAATAACCAGTACCGTCAGTTTGTTTATTATGTAAGGGATTCTATAGCTGCAAAACAACTTGGTGGTGATTACCTGGTTAAAGGTGGTGATGGGAATGAATATATCAACCCTAAGAAAAAAATTGACTGGGGTAATGGTAAAAAGAAAGGTAAAGTTAGTAGTACTGATGCTCTCAAAGGCATGTTCTATGATGGAGATGACCAGATATTCGGCAAAAAAGAACTGAATGTTTCAAAACTAACATATAATTATTCCTGGTTTGATTGGAGAGGTGCAGCAAACTCAAATGGTAAGGGATCAAGATCCTCTTTTATTCATAAAGATAAGGTCAATGTTTATCCTGATACGCTTGTCTGGATAAAGGATTTTGCCTACGCCCAGAATGAGCCAATGGTAAAAAGTTATTTCTCACACCCTGCTTATGACAATTACCCGGTAGTTGGTGTGACCTGGAGACAGGCTCGTGCATTCTGCGACTGGAGAACAAAATATTTCGAAGACTTTCGTGCCCGCCAGCACAAACCAGGTCGTGGTCTTGTTTCACTTCCATCAGACCCACAGTTCGAGTGGGCTGCCAGAGGTGGACGTGTAGGTGCTGAATATCCATGGGGTGGTCCTTATATCAGAAATGCTAAAGGTTGCCTTCTTGCCAACTTCAAACCTGGTCGTGGTGATTATGCTTCTGATGGGGGTGCTTATACGGTCAACGTAAAATCATACTTCCCGAATGACTATGGTCTATACAATATGTCAGGTAATGTGGCAGAATGGACGATCTCATCGTGGACAAACGTATTCAATAACTTTACTAGTGATTTAAATCCAACATATAGCTATGATGCTAAAACAACTGACCCTCCGGCATTAAAAAGAAAGATTGTTCGCGGTGGTTCATGGAAAGACATTGGTTATTATCTACAGACAAGTACCCGTACATATGAGTATCAGGATAGTGCTAAATCATATATTGGTTTCCGTTGTGTCATTGAAACCTTGGGAATAGGTTTACAAAACAAAGCAAATCCACAACATACAAAACATAGGTAGTCATAACCCACTATCAAAAAATACGCTTTCATTACCCTTAAACAAAAAATACTATTTAGAACATGAAACAGAAGAAATTTAAATTAGGTCTTAATACGTTCTATTCACTAGGAGCGGCAGTTGTTATTGCAGGTGTAGGTTGTAAATTATTGCACCTTCCAGGTTCATTTGGCTTTATCGCTGCGGGCTTAGGAGCCGAAGTAATCGTTTTTATGGTGATTGCTTTTTCAAAAGAATCATTTGAACCAGACTGGACACGTGTTTATCCTGAGTTAAGTCCTGATTTTGATGGCCCTCTTGCTTCACCTGCGAAATCTAATTTTATCGGAGACGGTACAGCACAGCAATTAGACAAACTATTTCAAGATGCAAAAATTGGTCCTGATCTGGTACAGAGCCTGGGTAATGGACTTCGTTCTTTTGGTGAAAAAGTATCAGCTATCTCAAATGTTCATGATGCTGCACTTTCAACAGACGAATTTTCAAAGAAAGTAAAATCAGCTTCTATGCAGGTTGGTACTTTAAGTGAAGCATTTGCAAAGTCTACGGCCTCATTGGTAGAGATATCTAATACCAGCGGAGAATCAAAAGCCTATCATGAGCAGGTAACAGCACTGGCTAAAAATTTGTCAGCATTAAATGCAGTTTATGAAATTGAATTACGTGATTCAAATGAGCATCTGAAATCGATGAGCAAGTTTTACGGTAATATCAATGAAACCATGCATAATTTCAATGAGTCAGTGAATGATACCAAGGCATTCAAAGAAGAAATCGGAAAATTATCCAAGAATCTTTCTTCCCTGAATGCAATCTATGGAAATATGCTGACAGCCATGAATTCAACCCGCGCCTGATCTATAAACTACGAAATTTAAACTTTAGCAACTAAATATAATGGCCGGAGGAAAAGAAACGCCAAGGCAGAAGATGATAAATCTGATGTACCTGGTGCTAACCGCAATGCTTGCTTTAAATGTCAGTGATTCTGTACTGAATGCATTTAAGCTGGTAAGAGACGGTTTGGAACAAACAAACAATAATTTTTCTGATAAAAATGAGCAAGTTTATAAGCTCTTTGATAATCAGTTAAAAGCACGCCCAGAGAAAGTAAGACCTTTCTATGATAAAGCACAGGCTGCCCGCAAAATATCTGATAATTTGAAAGCCTATATGGAAGGTATCAAACAGGAGCTCATCAAACGCGGTGATGGCATTGACAAGAAAACCGGTGATATTACCCGCCGTGATGATCAGGATGTTTCTTCGCATTATATGATGGGACAAAATGATAATGGGAAAGGAATAGAACTTAAGGGTAAAATATTAGCTGCCCGTAAGGCATTTATTGATCTGGTAGCAGATCCAAAAGCAAAAGAAATTATGGTGAAAGCCTTAAGCTTGAATGCTGTTGATCCTTTAAAAGTTGATCCAGAAGCTGGAATACCACAAAGCTGGGAATCTCAAAACTTTGACGGTGTACCTTTAACAGCTGCTGTAACGCTTATTGCTAAAATGCAGGCTGATGTTGAGAATGCCGAAGCCGATGTTGTTGATCACTTGTATTCTCAGATTGACTCAGATGTCACTATTGCAGTAAATTCATTTAAAGCTGTAGCTGTGGCCCCTACCAGTTACCTGATACAGGGCCAGCCATATAAAGCACAGGTATTTCTTACCGCATTTGATTCAAATCAGAATCCAGATGTGATGGTAAATGGCTCTAAACTACCTGTAAAGAACGGTATGGGCGATTATTCTGCCAGTACCGGACGCACAGGTATTTTTACCTGGGTAGGTACAGTGAATGTGGTTGACAAGGATGGTAAAATCAAGGCTTACAAAACCGAGCCTCAGACTTACCAGGTTTCTGCCCCATCAGCAGTAGTAAGCGCTGATAAAATGAATGTACTTTATATCGGGGTTCCTAATCCAGTTTCAGTCTCTGCACCAGGTATACCGCTTGAAAAAGTAAGGGCATCTATCGCTTCAGGTTCATTAAGTGGGGGGAATGGTCATTTTGTAGCCCATGTCTCAACCCAGGGTACAACCAAGATTTCTGTAAGTGCAGAAGTAGGCGGGCATATGACAAATCTGGGAACTACAATTTACCGGATCAAAAGAATACCAGATCCTATTGCCAAGTTTGGTGGTATCGGAAGTGGAAGAATGTCAAAAGGTGGTGTCATTGCACAGGAAGGTGTTGCTGCGGTACTTGAAAACTTTGATTTCGATGCTAAGTTTCAAGTTGTAAAGTTTACTATGTCGGTAAACAAGGCAAGACAGGTAGATTTATTTACCGACGTTGCTAGCAGTGGATATCTTACAGCAGGCATGAAGAATGCATTGAAGACAATCGCCCCACGTGATAGAATTTCAATTGATGATATCTTTGTCAAAGGTCCAGACGGAGCAACCCGTAAATTAACCAACGGTATTACAATCAGCGTACAATAAAACGGAATTTAGCGTTTAAGCATTAAGAATAAGAGATATGAAAACCAAATTATTGATTACATCTTTATGTCTGCTTCTGACGGCTGTGATGATTATGCCAGCCAGCGCCCAGACGAAGAAGAAGAAGAAAAAGAAGCATGCAAAAACTGCTGTTGTCAGCAAAAAAAAGCATTCAACTAAGGTTGCAATGATTGACACAGCTAAACATCTTGATGGCTCTGATTCTACTAAGAATGTAGTCTGGAATCTGGGTGCCGATTCAGCTGTTATGGATGGTGCATATGTTACCAAAGATTTTCTTAATAATAAGGTTACACCTTATCCTTTTCTTCGTGAAGCTGATGTAATGTACCGCAAACGAATCTGGAGAGAAATAGATGTTCATGAAAAAATGAATAAATTTCTAACCTATCCACGCAATTCACTGATTGATGTATTGGTTGAGAAAATTAAGGCCGGCGAGCTTACTGCTTATAGCCCGATTGCCACCACCAGTAAAGATAATGGTGATGAATTTAAATCACCTTATAAAAGCCTGAATGACTTTAATAAGTCTTTAGGTGCAGGTCGTGAAACAGTACAGGTTGCAGATATTAACAATCCTGGTGTTATGCATGACAAAACAGTTGATAAAAACTTTGACCCAGGCTCAGTAGTAGCTTATCGCATAAAAGAAGACTGGATCTTTGACAAGCAACGTTCTGTATTTGAGCCCCGTATTTTAGGTATTGCACCGGTTGTTGCACAACTAAATACGAACGGTGATACAATCGGCACAAGGGCTATATTCTGGGTTTATTACCCTGAGGCTAGAAATGTATTATCACATGCCCAGGTTTATAACCGCCAGAGTGATGGTACAAACCTGAGTTATGATGACGTATTCATCAAACGCATGTTCAGCAGCTATATCATCAAAGAATCTAACCCGGATGATGTTGCCATTAAAAACTATGCAAATGTTAAGAATCCTTTAGATGCACTTTTCGAAGGTGAGCGGGTCAAGAAAGATTTGATGAGCTACGAGAGTGACCTTTGGGAATATTAAAAACATCTAAAATAGAAGAGGGGGTTATTTCGAGAGAAATAACTCCCTTTTTTATTTTTAGGCTGGCCAGGATTTAATTAAGGGCAAATAAATTACTGGCTTTTAAATTTATGCCCCAGTTTCTGGTTCTGTTTCATCATCTCTTAAGTCGCTGAATTCATCTGTATCCATACTCTCAATAATCTCAACATCATATTCTTCATATTCACCATGTACCAACTCATTTTCCCGATCATTGGCGGTGGCAGCAATTTGTCCGGATCCTCCTTTAAAATGAGCTAGTAAATTTACGACCTGTGCCTTGGAAATTACTTTAATGAGTTCTTCTTCAGTTGCTTCTCTGATCTTTTTAACTGACCTGAAATGTTTCAGCAGATTAGTTGCACTCGTCTTTCCAATACCTTTAACCTGCTCAAGTTCTGTTTGCAGGGTTCCTTTATCACGTAATGAGCGGTGAAAGGTTATCCCGAAACGGTGAGCCTCATCACGCAGATGCTGTATGATTTTAAGGGTTTCAGATCGCTTGTCTATATACAGCGGCATTGAATCACCTGGATAGTAAATTTCTTCAAGACGCTTGGCTATCCCGATCATCGGAATCTGAGTTTCAATGCCGAGTTTCTTCAGGCTTTTCATTGCCGAAGACAACTGACCCTTACCACCGTCGATAATAATTAAATCAGGAAGTTCACTGCCCTCATCCAATAATCTCCGATACCTGCGAAAGACTACTTCTTCCATCGTATCAAAATCATTCGGACCAATAACTGTTTTTACATTATAATGCCGGTACTCTTTTCTTGCAGGTTTGCCATCTCTGAAAAGAACCATTGCTGACACCGGATACTTACCCTGAAAATTCGAATTATCGAAGCATTCAATATGTCTAGGTTGAGCAGTAAGTCTCAGATCTTCCTGCATCTGGTTCATCAGCCGGTCACTCTTAACATCTGGGTACAATTTCTCATACATATCAAGTTTCGACTTTTTGTAGAATAGCGCATTTTTATGGGAGAGGTCAAGAAGTTTTTTCTTCTCACCCATTTGTGGTATGGTGATTTTTTGATCTTTACCTAAAAATTCAATTGCAACGGGTACAATCAGCTCTTTTGATAGCGCTCCGAATCGTTCCTGAAACTCTTCAATGGCAATTAAAAGCAGTTCAGCATCACTTTCATCGAGCTTTTTCTTGATTTCTATCGTTTGTGTCTGGGTTATGGTACCCTTGGCAACCCGCATGAAATTCACAAATGCATATTTTTCTTCTGAAGCGATTGAAAATACATCAAGGCAATCAATACTGGTGCTGACAATCGTAGACTTACCCTGATACTTCTCAAGAAGGTCAATTTTTCGTTTAAACCGGTAAGCCGATTCAAAGTCCATTGAATCTGAGGCTTCATGTAGCTGTGCCTTTATGCCAGCTACAATTTTACTGATATTACCCTTCAGTATTTCTTTAATGGCTGAGATACCAGCGCTATAATCATCTTCTGACTGATAATTCTGGCAAGGGCCTTTACAGTTTCCAATCTGATACTCGAGACACACTTTAAATTTGCCAGCATTTATATTTTCAGGACTGAGGTTTAGGTTACAAGTGCGCAGGGGATATAATTCTTTGACTAGCTCCAACACTGTACGCATCATCGGAATACTGCCATATGGTCCAAAATAAGTTGACCCATCTTTGATTATACGACGGGTACCAAAGATTCTTGGGTAATTCTCGTTTTTGATGACAAGAGAAGGGAATGTTTTATCGTCTTTTAATTCAACATTATACTTTGGCTGATGCTTTTTGATCATGCTGTTTTCGAGCAGCCTGGCATCTATTTCAGAATCGACAATGGTAAAATGGATATTCTTGATTTTACTAACCAGCATGCGTGTTTTACCACTTTGCTGATTTCCATCTTTATTAAAGTAAGAGCCTACTCTGTTTCTAAGGTCTTTAGCTTTGCCTATATAAATCAGCTTTTCTGTTTCATCAAAAAACTGGTATACACCTGGCTTATGGGGAACATTTTCAAGCGCCTTCTTGTAATCAAAAACAGACATGCTGTAAAGTTAATTATCAAAATGCTCAGTTAGCCCGTTTAACGGGAATATTAAAATTGATTCATCTGTTTTGAGCTTAAAAACAGAGGCAATGAACTTAAAAGTCAAGGCGTTCGTCGGTTTTCTTGGGAACTGTATCCTGAGGGGTTTCGGTAGCTGAACCAGCATATTTTGAACAATCAATTTCAATTCTCAGCGGATGGGTTGGTGCCTTAAAGTCACCTTTTGAAATTCCAAGTGAAGCATTTGAGTAAATCTGTTTCATATACATGGCCCAGGTAGGCAAGGCAGTAGCTGAACCTTCACCCATAGATAATGACCGGAAATGTTCATATCTGTCTTCACCTCCTGTCCAGACACCTGTTACCAGGTCAGGTGTTACCCCTATATACCAGCCATCTGAATAATTTGTGGTTGTACCTGTTTTACCTCCGATAGGCTCAGTAAAGTTATAGACATAACGAAGCTTTGAGCCTGTTCCTCTAAGTGACGGGTCAGTATTTCCTTTTAGCATATAAATCATGACATAGGCAAGGTCTTCGTCCATTGCCTGTTTGATTCGGGGAGTTTTACGGTAAATTTCATTCCCGTTTTTATCTTCAATATGGGTAATATAAACCGGCTCTGTATAAACGCCTGCATTGGCGAATACGCTATAAGCCCCAACCATATCATATAATGACACATTTGCTGTTCCAAGTGCAATTGACGGGTAGGCTGGAATTTCACTGCTGATACCCAGTCTTTTGGCCATATCAATAACCTTCTCAGGTGTCACCATTTTTATCAGGTATGCTGAAATAACATTGATTGATCTGGCCAATGCTTCTCTGATGGTAAACTTTCCTCCGTATTGCCCATCTGCATTTTTTGGTGTCCATGGGCCTGACCCATAGCCTGTTATAGTTACAGGCTGGTTATCAACTTTAAAGCAGGGAGAAATGCCTTCTTCAATGGCAGTAGCATAGAGTATTGGCTTGAAAGTAGATCCTACCTGGGTACTCCCGCTTCTGACTTCATCATATTTAAAGTAATGAAAATTAATGCCTCCAACCCAGGCTTTGATTTTACCGGTTTTAGGGTCCATTGACATCATTGCAGAACGTAAAAAGTGCTTGTAATAGCGAATAGAGTCAAGAGGTGACAAGGTAGTATCACGATCCCCTGACCAGCTGAATACCTTCATTTTTACAGGCGTTTTAAAATCTTGAACTATAGAGTCTGCTGATACACCTTCTTCAATAAGCTCTTTATAACGTTCACTACGCTTCATGCTTTGTTCGATCACTTCCGGATTGCCTGCCCACGGGGTTCTGCCACGCCAATGTTCATTAAAGCTTCGCTGTAGTTTTGCCATATGTTCTGACTCGGCCTGTTCAGCATATTGCTGCATGGTTGAATTGATCGTAGTATAAATCTTTAGTCCGTCTCGATACATATTATAAGGTGTGCCATCTTTTTGCAGGGGAATGGTGCCGTCATGAAGCATTTGTCCAAGCTGCAGGCGTAAATATTCTCTAAAGTAAGCAGCAAGCCCAATATTATGATCCTGTAACCTGAAAACCAGGCCCAGGGGTTCATTTTTTGCTTCATTATATTCTGCATCAGTTATCAATGAATGATCATGAATTAACATCAACACTACATTTCTTCTAATCAGAGATCTGGCCGGGTTGCGGGTGGCAGAATAATACGAAGGGCCTTTTACCAGCCCTATCAACAGGGCCGCCTGAGATATGCTTAGTTTGTCAGGACTTGTATTGAAATATGTTTGTGCTGCCATCTTGATACCGAAGGCATTATTACCAAAATCAACGGTATTAAGGTATAAGCGGATAATTTCTTCTTTAGTATAATTTCGTTCAAGTCTGATGGCAACAATCCATTCTTTCATCTTCTGAACAAGAATATTAAATGGATTATCAAAACGTGAACGTCTGACAAGCAGATTTTTTGCCAATTGCTGTGATATTGTACTAGCCCCACCGTGACCAAATCGAAAAGCAATACTCAGTACGCGTCTGAAGTCAATTCCAGAATGCTCATAAAAGCGTGAATCTTCATTGGCTATCAGGGCATTAATTACATTTTTTGAGAGTTTGTTGTAATCAGCATTACTACGGTTTTCGTAATAATAGGTACCAAGCATTTTTCCATCATCAGAATTTACCTCAGAGGCAAGATTACTCTTAGGATTTTCAATTTGCTGAAAAGAGGGCAAAGGTCCGAACACACCCAGATTTATGAATGTGATAAACAAGCATACCAGTACGAAGACCGACAAAATTGAGAACCAAAATATGAGCAGGTATTTCTTGTTTTTATCAGGGCTTGCCACGAGATCCTAGTGTTTAATTTGAGTTGTAAAAAAATTAAAGTACGAACTCAGGTCTGCCGTGTTTTTTAATTTGGCATAATTAGCTGCGCTAATCAGCATGACCTGATATTGTGATGCCTGTAAACCCGAGATACCAGGTTTATCGGCGATAAACCGTTTGTAGTAATTTGTGGAAGTGGCAAGATCTGGAAAAGTATTTACACTTATTATTAGTATTTCATTATTGAGCAGGCGTGTCTGGTGGTTGAGTTTGGCATTGGCGAAATTCAACTGGTTAAAAATGCTGATCTGTAATCTTACCGGGTTCAGGTTTACTTTTAATGAATTGACAGCTATAATTAATAAGTAGGGAGAATTTTCATTCGTCGAAAAGGTCGATGCTGGCAATACAACTGAATTTTTCTTTTTTGTGTCTGCAGTTGACAGACTCAGGATATTTGGCCATTCAGGATGTACTGCAGTACTATATGGCAGGTAATTATCATCGAAGAATTCTCTATAAATCTGAAGCTGGTCTTCGGTCTTTATTTTATCAAGATTACCCTTACTGATTATATAAAATTCATAACCACCGGAAGCTACTGGAATAACATCTTCCTTGACTTCGGTCAAATGTTTATAATAGTTCATTGCTGTTTTAAAGCCAGTGAAATTACCAACGATCATTGCTGTTTTACCAGCAGCAAGACTGACAGTATTATTTAGATGAAGGCTTGCAAAATTAGCTTCTGCAAATTGAGACAGTCCAAGTCGCACCGGACGCATATTTACCTTACTATTCTTAAAGACTAAGAGTAATGAATAGCCAGAGTTGTAATCAGGACTGAAAAACTTCTTTCTTTCGGCAGCAATTCGCTCTTTTTCGGCTAAGGCTTCAGCTTCTTTTCGGTCAAGAGCCCGCTGTGCTAGTTCAAAACCATTCTCTCTAGAGTAGCCCTCGAGCACAAACCGACGATCTGACAGTTCTAGCCTGTTACTGTCTATTACTTTTAGTAAAGCTGTTGCCTCTTTTCCCACTGGTATTGAAGCATAATTTTGGGCAAGTGCTTTTAAGACTGGTTCAAAAACACTCAGGGGCTGGGTGTATCCAATGCTGAGCGTGTTCAGGTAGTCAAACTGTGGTTGCAGATAATCGGGAATACTGACCTTTGGTATTTTCTTAACCCTAAGCATAACCTCATGAAAATCATGTTGCTGGTATGCCTGGTAGGTTGAATCATAATATGCTTCAAGTATTGGATCAGTGATTTTCTTAGGCTCAAGTTCTTCTGGATGCAGAAAGTAACTGGCAAAAACTGTTTGAGGAAACTCTTTTAAAATGCGGCCTTTATATAGTTCTGCATTTCTATTATTACCCAGCTGTTTATTTAAAGTATATAACTGGAAGCAGAATTGAGGAATATTTTTATTATCTGGAAAACGATGCAATATTATTTCATAAGTAGAAATTGCTTTTTGAGCATCATTCAGGTCAAATTGATAAATACTTGCAATCGAAGCATATGAAACCACCATATTGGCTGTTACTGAGTCAATTTCCTGAGGATTTTTTGGTACCAGGTTCATCAGGGTTTTTTCTGCCTGCCTTGGGTCATTTGCTGCAGTTTCAAGCACAACCTTGTTCTTTTGAACCAGAACTGCTGAATCTGGTTGATTTGCGCTTGCTGATTGCTCAACACCAGAGGCTAATCTTGAGCTTCGGCGCCAGTTATCACGCAAAGGCCGGTTTCCCCAGACTTGTACAAATCGTACAAAGCCTGCACTCATCGCCTGTGGGTTAGCGAAATAAAATGAACTATAAGCATTCGTTCCGGATGATGTATTTGCATAGGGATTTGCCCCATAAGCTCCTGTATTATACCCACCATATACACCTGACTGCTGGTTTTGGTTACCGTAGGCATTTGATGATGCGGCTGGGCCTTGATTTTGATAGGCCCCATTTTGACCTGACTGATTGTTTGACCCTCCGTATGGATTGGTTGAACCTGTGTTGGGAACAAATGTAGACATACCAGTTGATGGATTAATTGCACCGGTGCCATTACCAGAATTGGTCATATCTGTCTGACTGTTACCATAAGACATAGAACCTTGCTGTGGATTTGGCATTCCACCTGCTCCCTGTTGTTGATAGGTGACTGCTCCCTGACCAGGCATACCTCCTGAACCCATAGATGAGCCTGACTGACCTCCAGAACCTACCGTATTAAATGACTGTCCGCCATATAACGCAGCTCCGCCTTGAGGTACTTGCATTGGAGTCTGTCCACCACCCTGATTTCCACCACCCTGTATTCCACCACCCTGCATTCCACCACCCTGCATTCCATTACCCTGCACTCCACCACCCTGCTGACCTCCGTAACCAGAAGTTGAACTTGCATATACCGGTGAAGCACCGCCACCAAATGAACCAGCACCTGCACCTGAGCCCATTGACATATTTCCAAAAGAGCCAGCTCCTGAAGAATTTCCACCAAATGCCCCCCCACCTGAACCTGATGATCCTGAGTATGCATTAGACTGGCTGACACCAAATGAACCAGCTGATCCCATTCCTGCATTTGACGCTCCCTGTGCATAAATCTGCATTTGGTTAGCCGCTGAGGGCTGATAGGTAGACATTGCCTGTTGCCCTGTTCCTCCAGTTGTTTGTAGAAAACTGGCTTGGGGTGATGCCATGGAGTTTAATCCATTTCCTGTCAATGAGCCCGCTGCTGACTGTGCTGCAAAACGCAAATTAGAAGCGGCCATTTGCTTTTTATAAGCAATAATCGCTACCTGTTCAGCAGCTTTTTGCCTGTTTAGCTGATCAGTAATAATAGACTGTACCTTTAACAGCCGTTTTGACGTATCTAATGAAGCAAGTAATAATAGGGTATCTTCCTGGGCTACATATTTAAAGTTGGCTACAAGCTCTCCTAGTTTTGATTGTTTCTTTTGTAAAGCAGCATAGTTAGAATAATCACGGGAAAGAAAATTCATGGTGCTGTCATAATATGCACCCGCTTTTTTATAATCTTTCTGTTCATTCAGGTAAATCTCAGCCATCTGTTCATAAGCAAGGCCTTTCTGGTTTGTATTACCTGTATTATAATCAATGGAGAGACGGTAATAATTAAGAGCCCTTTTGAATTGTTGCTCTTTAGCAAAATTATTTCCAAGAGCGTAATAAACCTGATCACGATAATCAAGGTTTTTTTCATCATCAAGCAGTTTTTCAAGGCCCTTTTGAATGGCATCAGAACCGAGAGCAATATTGGCCAGCCCGAGTTTGGCTCCAAATGTCAGATCATAACCTGGTTTTAATTTCAAGACCTTCCGGTAGTTTGCAATTGCTTCATCGGGGTGCATTCGCATGGTAGCAAGCTGGGCCCGGATAAAGTAATACCTGCTAGCCTGGCTATAACTGCTTGCCCCAATTGAAGCAAGCCTCATCATTTCTTCAGTATGCAGTGTGTCTCTCTGTTCCAGATAAAATCTGGCTGCAGTTGTGTATAATTCGTCACTATTCATTTTTCGTGCTTTCACGCTTCCTCCAAGAGCCAGATCAAGACTCACCTGAGCATCATCGGGTTTGTCAAGTTTCATATATGAACGCGTAGCCCAGATCAGGCCGGCTTCTTTAATTGCAGGATCGGTAAAGTTGTTGTAGATATATTGAAAATTATCAAGAGACTGATAATAGTCACCTTTCAAATAATAGGCTTTTCCCATCAGCAGATAAGCATCATCAACCCAGTCGCTACGGTCATGTTTGGCTATCAGGTTTGATGATTTTAAAATTACCTGATTCATATCTGCCGTAAGTCCTGCTGCAGAGGCTTCATCTCCAAGCTTGTAAAATGCTAGAAGCCGATCGAAATGATCAGGGTTTGCCAGGGTGATTTTGCGAAGGTCCTGCTTATATATTTCTTTTGCATTAAAATATGTATTGTAATAAGCCGTTAAGTTGCGATAAGCCCTCCCAGCAGAAACCTTTTTTGTTTCAGTACATGAAACAAATAATATGGAGAAAAAGATGATTAAAAAAATTAATCGGTAGATAGATTTAATCAAAGTATTTTGTTTCTATGTAAAGATATAACTTAAAATGTTTTAAAATATTTTATGCACTGATATGAGTTTTTACTTTAACAACCGGCAAAAACGAGGTGCGATCAGTTTTAAATTGTTTAGCAGTGTTCACCTTTATGATCAGCTAAATTTTAACTTAACGCAGTAAAGACTTCCCTCAAAAACTTAAATATTTATGAATTGGATTCTTGTATGATACCTTGTAAATTTAAGAAGAAGCTAGAAGGTTAATACCTGCAACTATTAGAATAATGAACCGTATACCTTTCAGACCTATAAAAAGCTTTTTTCTTAATATTATTTTATGGCCTGGAAAAATCCTAAAGACGAAATGTTAAACGACGAAACAAATTCAAATTCAATTAATTTAATTGGTCCGGGAACAATAATCAAAGGTGATGTCTCAAGTGATGGCGATCTTAGAATTGATGGTAAGGTCATCGGAACCATAAGTTCAAAATCTAAAGTTGTTGTTGGTGCAACCGGGATTGTAGAAGGCGATATAAAAAGTCAGAACACTGATATTTTTGGGTCCCATAAAGGTAATATCCATGCAACCGATATGGTTTTTTTGAAATCAACAGCAAATCTTGAAGGAGACATAAATACCAGTAAGATTGTTATTGAGGCAGGTGCTATTTTCAAAGGACGCTGCAATATGGGTACTACCGTTGCTGCTGCCACTTCTAAAGACTTGAAAAAAGATGATACAGCTACCCAACCAATTGAACATGGCGGAAAAGGATTCGAAAAGGTCTTCAACTAATAATATTGTACGTTTTACAGGCATTGGTATACAGTTACTGGTTATTATTGCCCTGTTTACCTGGCTTGGTGTCTGGGCCGATCATCGGCTCAGACATGAAACCCCCTGGCTTACTGCATTTTTATCATTAACAGGTGTCTGTACTGGTATCTGGGCGGTGCTGTTTCAGATAAAAGAATAAGCGTTCTTGATAGTGTAAATTAGCCGTTATATTCATGTAAGAATTAACCGCCAGGTAATGCGCAAGATCAAATTTCCTTATTTCCTCAAAATTTATATTCCTTTCTCATTACTGCTCATATCACTGATCAGGCTCATACAGTTACAAAAACCAGTATGGCTGATCGAAAAGATTTGGGTGGTATACGGCTTCTTCGCTGTACTTACACCGGTAATTTATATTTTGGCACAAGAGGGTCTTAAACGCAGAGGGCCAGATTCAGTACTGGTTCTTCTTGGCTCCAATGTGCTGCGCATGGTTATTTCTATGTCTCTGGCACTGGTTTTTATACTCAAATACAGACAACAGGCACTGATTTTTGCTGTTGATTTTTTTGCATTATATATCCTGTTTGCAGTTTTTGAAATTCATTGTTTATTGCATAACTTGCGCCTCCCAAAAAAAGAGAACAATTCAAGCAATTAATGATAAAGAGGCCATTTTTTATTACAAAAAGTTATTGGTTTGCACTTGTACTTGCGTTTTTAAGCATTTTAAGTGCTGGTAGTGCATATTGCCAAACGAATTCTGGGGTCAAAGAAACTTCACTAAAAGAGCTGAAGGAATTTAATACGACAGATTTGGTCATGGACCATATTCTAAATCATTACTCCTGGCATCTTTGGGGTAATACATATGTCTATCTGCCAGTAATTCTAATTTCTAAAAAAGGTATTGATGTTTTCTCAAGTGAAAGAATAGAAACTGGCGAACATATTTATCAGGGTCATTATACTTATTCATTGATAAATGATAAGATCGTAGCATTAAACGATCACGGAAAGCCTGAAGCCACTCTTACCAAAAAGATCTGGAATTTTTCGATTACAAAAAATGTTGCTTCCCTGTTATTTTCGGTTTTTCTGCTATTTGTAATCTTGATCCCCGTTGGAATTAGTAGTACAAAAAGATTGAACAAAACACCAAAAGGAATGCAATCTGCTTTAGAGCCATTTGTTGTCTTTATTCGTGATGAAGTAGCCATACCCAACATGGGTCAAAATGCGACACGGTTTTTGCCTTTTTTATTAACAATATTCTTTTTTGTCTGGATAAATAATTTATTGGGTCTTGTTCCATTCTTTCCGGGCGGAGCAAATCTTTCTGGAAACATCAGTTTTACGCTTGCCTTGGCAACCATAACCCTGATTCTAACCCTCTTTAATGCAAAGAAGCCTTATTGGAAACATATATTTTTGCCTGAAGTACCCGTATTAATGTATGTCATTATGGTTCCAGTAGAGCTAATTGGAATTATCACAAAGCCAATTGCTCTTACAATCAGGTTATTCGCAAATATTACTGCAGGTCACGTCTTGATTTTAAGTCTGATTTCTTTAATTTTTATCTTTAAGAATGCCTGGCTGGCAACTGCCTCAATCCCATTTACTTTATTTATAAGTTTGATTGAGTTATTGGTTGGTCTTATACAGGCATTCATATTTACTGCCCTTGCAGCCTTATATATTGGTATGGCTGTGAATGAACATGTTGAACATTAATTTTTTTTCTTTTTTTAATAACTATAATCTCTAAGACAATGATTGGAAGTATTGCCGCATTAGGAGCTGGACTTGCCGCGATTGGCGCAGGTATCGGTATTGGTAACATCGGGGGATCTGCAATGGAAGGTATTGCACGTCAGCCAGAAGCTGCCGGAAAAATTCAAACAGCTATGCTAATTGCTGCTGCCCTTGTTGAGGCCGTAGCACTGTTCGCAGTTGTTGTTTCTTTCCTTGGACTTAAATAAGAATCCGTATTTAATTCAAGATTGAAGAAAAGCGTGACAGCATCTGCTTCCTGTATTCAGTAAGTTTTTTAAGTCTGTCATGCTATTTTAAAAGACCTAATTTTTAAAAATTATATCTATGAATGAACTGGTCACACCAGATATTGGTCTGGTTTTCTGGAGTACTGTTGCATTTCTGCTGTTGGTTTTTGTACTGGGTAAATTTGCCTGGAAACCTATCTTGTCGGCTTTACATGAACGTGAAAAAACGATTGAAGATGCACTTTTATCAGCTGAAAACGCAAGACTTGAGATGACTAAACTCAATCAGGAAAGCGAAATGCTGTTGAAAAAAGCAAGAGCTGAACGTGATGAAATACTGAAGGAAGCAAAGGATATTAAAACTTCTATCCTTGAAGAGGCAAGGGATATTGCACGTTCTGAAGGCAATCGCCTGATTGAAAAGGCAAAAGAAGAAATCAATAGTCAGAAACTGATTGCCCTGAATGAGGTTAAAAATCAGGTAGCCAGGTTATCGATTGAAATGGCTGAAAAGGTTTTGAGAAAGAATCTTGAAAATAAATCACAGCAGGAAGCTACAGTAGCTGATATGTTGAAAGATATTAAATTAAACTAAGCCATGTCTGATCGCAATGTAGCCAGCAGGTATGCCAAGTCTATACTTGACCTAGCAGTTGAAACAAATGTTCTTGAATCAGTTTATCAGAATATGGTTGATCTTATCTCAACCTGCAAATCAAGTTCAGCTCTTCAAGGACTCTTGAGAAATCCCATTACCCCGCTTGACAAAAAATTATCAATTCTGAAAGCCTTATTTGAGACTCAGTTCAATAAGCTAACTATTGGCTTTTTTGAAATTATGATCAGAAAAGAACGATCAGAAATAATTTTACCTGCTGCAGTTGAATTTATCAATCAGTATAATAGCAGAAATAAAATTGTTATTGCCGAAATTACTACTGCGATTCAAATTTCACCTGAATTAGAAGCCCAACTTTTAGAAAAGGTTCGTCAGCTGACAGAAGGTGAGATACAGGTACACAAAATCGTAGATCCCGAAATTATCGGTGGTTTCATCTTACGCGTTGAAGATAAACAAATAGATACCAGCTTTAGAACCAAGCTGGCTGGCCTGCGGAAGGAACTTGTTGATACAAGTTTCAGCAGTCAGATTTAATTTTTTAAAACCAATTTTAGTCAACATAATATGGTAGAAGTACGTCCAGATGAAGTTTCGGCAATTTTAAGACAGCAATTGGCGGGTTTTAAATCCGAAGCGGAATTAGAAGAAGTAGGTACTGTATTGCAAATAGGTGATGGTATCGCCCGTGTGTACGGTCTTTCAAAAGTTCAGGCAGGAGAACTTGTTGAATTTGAAAATGGGTTACAGGGTATTGTGCTTAACCTTGAAGAAGATAACGTTGGTATCGTGCTTTTGGGTTCATATGACGATATTAAAGAAGGTGATTCTTTAAAAAGAACCCGTAAAATTGCTTCTATCAACGTTGGTGAAGGTATGCTTGGGCGTGTTGTAAATACACTTGGTGTTCCGATTGATGGTAAGGGTCCAATTCTGGGCCCTGTATTCGAAATGCCACTCGAACGTAAGGCTCCCGGTGTTATATATCGTCAGCCAGTTACAGAACCTCTTCAAACAGGTATTAAGGCAATTGACGCCATGATTCCAATTGGTCGTGGTCAGCGTGAATTGATTATCGGTGATCGTCAGACAGGTAAAACTGCTGTCGCCATTGACACAATCATCAACCAGAAAGAATTCTACGAAGCTAAAAACCCCGTCTACTGTATTTATGTAGCTATTGGCCAGAAAAATTCTACCATTGCAAGTTTACTAAAGTCACTAGATGAAGCAGGTGCATTGCCTTATACCGTAATTGTCGCAGCTTCAGCTGCTGATCCTGCTCCCTTGCAGTTTTATGCCCCATTTGCAGGTGCAGCTATTGGTGAATTCTTTAGGGATACGGGCCGCCCGGCTTTGATCGTTTATGATGATCTTTCTAAACAGGCTGTTGCTTACCGTGAGGTTTCTTTACTACTTCGTCGCCCACCAGGCCGTGAGGCCTATCCAGGTGATGTGTTTTACCTTCACTCTCGCTTGCTTGAAAGAGCAGCCAAGATCAATGCATCTGATGAGATTGCCTCACAAATGAATGACCTTCCAGATTCAATCAGATCAATGGTTAAAGGAGGAGGTTCTTTAACTGCCCTGCCAATCATTGAAACTCAGGCAGGTGACGTTTCAGCCTATATTCCTACCAACGTAATTTCTATCACCGATGGACAGATATTTCTTGAATCAGGTCTTTTTAATTCAGGTGTTAGACCTGCCATTAACGTAGGTATTTCTGTTTCCAGGGTTGGTGGTAATGCCCAGATCAAATCAATGAAAAAGGTTGCCGGTACATTAAAACTTGACCAGGCTCAGTATCGTGAGCTTGAGGCATTCTCAAAATTTGGATCTGATCTTGATGCATCAACAAAAGCGGTGCTTGATAAAGGAGCCAGAAATGTTGAAATCTTAAAACAAGCTCAATTTTCACCCTTAACAGTTGAAAAGCAGATTGCAATTTTATACTGTGGTACTAAGGGTTTGTTAAGAAAAGTTCCTGTTAATAAAGTGCGCGATTTTGAAGAAGAATTCCTGCGTATCCTTGAAATCAAGCATAAAGATGTTCTTGATGGTTTGAAGAAAGGAAAACTTACAGATGAAATTACCGCTGTGCTTGAAAGTGTAGCAGCAGATTTAAGTGGAAAATATTAAGAATTGCTGATTAGTTGATATGGCGAATTTAAAAGAAGTCAGGGGTAGAATCATATCTGTAAAGTCGATTCAGCAGATTACGAAAGCTATGAAGATGGTTTCGGCTGCTAAATTAAAAAGAGCAGCAGATTCTATCTATCAGCTGAGACCTTATGCGAATAAGCTGAAAGAGATACTTGAAAACTTATCTTCACAGGTACAGGAAGTGCATAGTCAGTATACAGAGGCCAGGCCAGTTAAATCGGTACTTTTTATTCCAATTACCTCAAATCGTGGTCAGGCAGGTGCATTCAACTCGAATGTTATCAAGGCTACGCTGAACCGTATCAATACTGAATTTCCTGAAGATGGGAAAAAAGTTAATATGCTTTTTATGCCAATCGGCCGTAAAGGATATGAGTATTTTAACCGGCGTAATGTTAATATGCTGGGAGCACACAATGATGTTTATGTTAATCTACGCTTTGAAGAAGTAGCTAGAATTGCCAATGATATAATGTCAGGCTATGAGCAGGGCAAATGGGATCGAGTTGAAATTGTATACAACCAGTTTAAAAATGCCGCAGTTCAAATCTTGACCCATGAAGTTTTGCTTCCTGTTCAAGGTTCAGAAGTTGCTTCATCTGCGAAAACAAATGAGGTTGCTAATTATATTTTTGAACCAGGTCAAAACGAGATTGTCTATAAACTTATTCCTGAAGCGATTCGCATTCAATTGTATAAAGCCATTCTTGATTCTCATGCTGCAGAACACGGAGCACGCATGACTTCTATGGATAAGGCAACCGAAAATGCCGGTGAGCTGTTGAAGTCATATCGTCTTCTATATAATAGAGCAAGACAGGCTGCTATTACAACAGAAATACTTGAAATTGTCAGTGGCGCAAATGCACTTGCTGCCAATTAAAAGCATCAAATAGTTTATAATAGCTATCAATGGTTGGCCACAAAGCAACAGTTGATAGGTTTTTTTGGTTTAATACTTTCAAAATAAGGGTTTTATTCAGGTTAAAGTACTGTCAAACAGTGCCTGAGTAACCTTTTTATGTTTTTTTTCGTATAGCGCTTTATTATTACAATAGCGTATGAGAAAAATTCACCTGTCAGTCTATATTTTACTTATGATCATCCTTTGTGCAACTTGTACAAAGCAAAGCTCATCTGATGGCGTCATACCTCAGGGTTCATCACTTAACAATCCAGGAACAGGAGGCATCCAGGGAAGTATATCACCCACTGTTGCCTGTACCGTTGAAGCAATTTTAATTAGTACAAAAGCTAGTGTAGCCTCTACGGTCACTGATTCAAAAGGCATATTCCTCCTAAAAAGCCTGAAGGCTGATGCCTATAATTTAAAAATTACACCAGTTAGCAATGCTGACTTACAGCATTATGGAGTTCATAACTGGTTGCAACAAATTGCAGTTTCTGTTGGGGCTGATGTTTCAACAGGTATCATTCCAATTGATTAACTGTATCACTATTAATGGCGCACCAATTTTTAATTATACCTTATGAAACTGATCAATACCCGTCTTTGCTCAGGCTTTAACAATTGATCATGTACTGTTACTTAATAAGGAATTGAAGCTTATAAGGCAAAAATTAAGCTATGAGAAATTTTTTCAGAAGCGCTTCTGGCTTTATTAGAAGTAGCAGAATTAGTGAATCTTTATCTACAATTAAAAAAGACTTCATTTCCAAGACGGGCCAGGACTAAAACGTATGCAATAAAACTAGCCAATTAAACTAAAAGTTATTCATTATTGGTCGGGCCAAGATAGAGAAATTCCGTTTAAGCAATAAAAACGTGACAAACTCAACTATTATTACCCACGTATTAATGCATCAGCCCGCTATAAAATAGACAGATAATATACTATATCTATCTTTAAGCAATTTGCTTATAGATTATAGCTGTATTTCAATCTGATGAGAGTTTTCTTCAGAATTTCAATAAATACCTATTCAAGGCTGTAAATCTACTATTTGTATAAGCTGAATACAAGCATCTTCAACTGCCACTCAAATTTCAGCTATTAATATTGCCTGATAGTGAAATGTATAAATTGACAAAAGCAGGGAAATGCAGTAACTGGTTTGTGACAAACTAAAATAATTTTATAGACGTATAACTGGGCATAAAATACCCCAGTTTTTCTAAAACAGCCTGGGGTAATCAGCGATTATGGCCCAAATCTACACCTTTATCAGATCCAGGTACCTGGTAGTTTTTAGCTTCATTTTCTTCATGCTTCTAAGCAGCCTGACAAGTTGGGCTCAATGCGGCGGTGGATATGGTGCACCTATTTTCACCGAAACCTTTGGTAATGCTACCACTCCGAAATATGGACCTCCACTAACAGTTGACGCAGGTATCGGCACCGATTATTCAACCGGAGCTACGAATTTTATTTACCAGGACCCAAGCGCAGGAGGAGTACAAGATAATTATTACACGATCGCTACTAGTCCTGTAATTGGTCATAGCGACTGGGTAGATATAAAGGATCATACAGGTGATGCAAACGGTAAAATGCTGATTGTTAATGCTTCTTATGCCACCAAAGTTTTTTACAAGCGTAAGGTCTCAAATTTATGCCAGCGTACGAATTTTCTATTTTCTGCCTGGATCGTTGAAGTTAATGGCCCTCAATCATTAAAAATATGCGGTGGCAGCTGCCTGCCATCAAATGTTGCATTTGAAGTTCAGGACTCTCTGGGTAATATTCTTCATTCAACTACTACAGGTAATATTACAGCTACAGGTGCGACTAATCCCCCCTGGGCAAATTATAGCTTTTCATTTAATACGGGCAGTTATTCAACGGTGTACGTAGTACTTCGTAATTTAGCTCCTGGTGGCTGCGGTAATGATCTTGCCATCGATGATATCTCTTTCAGGGCCTGTGGTCCAAGTATAAATTTTATTAAGCCAGCAGGTCAGGTTTGTCTGAATAATAGTGTTTCTTTTAAGGCCATTCCAAGTGCCGGTTATTCACCCCCCTATTTTCAATGGCAGCAAAGTACCGACAACGGTGTTACCTGGGGTGATATAAGCGGAGCCAATGATACAACCTACTCAATTGCCAAGGTACAGATGTATCAGAATAATTATCAGTTTCGCTGCCTGATTGCAGGCAGCCCGCTGAATGTAAAGAATGTTAGCTGTGCCGTGGCCAGCCCTTCGGCCACACTTATTATAGAAAAAGTAGCTGTTAAATTTAATCAGCCCACTGCAGTATGTGTGAATGGGGGGCTGGTAAACCTCATACCATATGGTGTTCCCGCAGGTGGTACATTTTATGGTACAGGAGTAACCGGTAATACTTTTGACCCTACCAAGGGGGTACTTGGCCCGGGTAATTCACTGTATTATACAGTGCAAAATGCTACAAAAACCTGTTCTTCTATTGATAGTACAACCATTAATGTATTAAGTAATCCTGTTACAAAAATCACGGCTTCGGGGCCTGCAACCGTTTGTGCCGGTGGTCAGGTGCAGCTAAGTATTGTTGGCACGGCTACTATTCAATGGTACCGGAATAATATACTTATCGCAGGTGCCGGTGGTTCTGTTTATTATGCCTCATCAACCGGTAACTATAAAGCCGTTCAGAAGAATGGCTATGGCTGTTCTTCATCAGACAGTATTGCTGTTACCGTATATGTTGCTCCCGTATTATTTATAAACGGAGGAAACAGTTCAACCTGTCAGGGAACGGCAGCTATTCTGAGCACAAGTGTACTTGCGAAAAGTTATAAATGGACCTACTCGCATAAGTATACCCAGGGATCAACAACCAATACGTTAAAAACTTTTACAGGTGGTACCTACACGCTGACTATAGTTGATAATAATAATTGTATTGATTCAGCAGATTATCACCTTACCGTTAACCCGATACCTGTACCCATAGTTCAGGAAAGCGATTCAGTAATTTGTAAGGGTGACAGTACCTCATTCGGAGTATTTAATATGTACTCATCTTACCAGTATTATAAGAGTCTGACAGGGGTGGCTGGTTCTTATACTGCAATCGTAGGGGCTACAAATCCGCTTTACCAAGCTAAAACCTCAGGCTTTTATTACATTACTGTTACCAACGGTTTTGGTTGCCCTGGTAGTTCGGCCCCACATCAGGTAATAGTCATTCCCCCACCTGCAAAAGCGCATGTTTCAGCCAGTAGTTCAGCACCTGTCTGTTATCCGGGAGTTGTCACCGTAAGTACTCCTGCCGTTGCAGGCCTAACCTATCAGTGGAGAGCCAATGGATCAGCCCTGCCGAACAGCAATACCCCAACTTATACTGCACTTTACACAGCCCTTTATACCGTTGTTGCCAGAAATGCTACCGGATGTTCGACTGTTTCCGATTCTGTACAGGTAACGATCAACCCTAAGCCAACAGCCTCAACCCCGGCCGGAAATTTAAATAATTGCGGGGGTTTAGCAACGACTTTATCTGCATTTGTGCAACCAGGTTATAGTTTTCAGTGGTTTATGAATGGAGCGCTTCTAACAGGACATACCAAGGATACCTTGAAAACCGCAATAAGTGGAATGTATAATTACGTAGTTTCAACACCTGCAGGTTGTACCGATACTTCGGCTGCTGTTAAGGTAAATGTTTACCCCAAAATTATTCCAGTCATTCAGATTGATGGTGCTTCAACGGTTTGCTCTCCTGATAGTGCAACGATGGAGGTTACAGGAACGTACTTCTCTTATCAGTGGTATCAGAATGGCAATCCTATACCAGGCGATACAAACCGTACAGTACGGGTAAGCACGCTTGGTACCAACCAGTATACAGTTAAGGTCATTGATAACAATGGCTGTTCAGGTTTGTCAGCCAAGGCACAGATTATCGTAAATCCACAGCCAAAACCTTTCATTGCACCCGCTAGTGCAACCCGCTTTTGTACAGGAGGTTCGGTTTTGCTGAACCTGGTGAATGCTGTCTCCTATAGTCCGATTAAATGGTACCTGAACGGAGCTCTCATAAACGGGGCCACAGGAGGTAGCTATACCGCTTCAAAGAGCGGAAACTATACGGTTATTGTCACCAATTCGAATGGCTGCACAGCCACCTCACCAATAGTGAATGTTATCGTTGACCCTATACCAACACCGATTTTAAATGTAACAGGAACAGTCAAATTATGTCTTGGTTCAAGTTCAGCTTTCGTATTGCATGCCCTTGATACCCTGCACGGTGGCATATACACCTGGTATCAGATTGACTCTACCAATAAGACAGGTAGTGCAACAATTGTAAGTGCAGGTAAAGATGATTCAACCTTCGCGCTGAAACCTACAGGCTCTGGTGGTTATTATACAGTTAGTCTGGTTAGTCCTGCAGGTTGTACGGGTTATTCAGATACGGTATTTGTATCCCAATACCAGCCGCCTATTTCAAACATTGGAACCAAATCAATTTGTTCAGGTGGTTTTACGACCCTGTATTCACCTCCTGGAGTTACGTTCCAATGGTATAGCAGCCCAACTGGCCTGGCAGGTTCATTTACCCCAATTCTGGGTGCGATAAGCAAATCATATAATGTAACTGTTGCTGGTTTTTATCAGGTAAGGGTTGTTGATGGGTCTGGTTGTCCTGGTCTATCTGTGATAAATGAAGTTAAAACCAATCCTGTTATAGCCGTCTCGGTTTCAGGTCCTTCAGGCTCTTGCCCAGGTACTCCAGTAGTACTGACAGCAACAATTTCAAATAATCCACTTCCAAAAAATCCAAACTACCAGTGGTCATTTCAGCCCAATGGCATAGGAGCCTATCACACTATTTCAGGTGCCGTATTCAACACCCTCGGAGTAGATTCAACAGGAAATTATAAAGTACTGGTAAGTGCTAATAATTTCTGCCCTGATTCGGCTACTGTAGCCTTTACGGTATTCCCGGTACAAAAACCAATAATTGCCAAAAGCGCCATTATCTGTGCTGGGGGTACATTCGTACTGAGCAATACAGGTGCTGCCTTACCCGGCTCAGACACCTACCAATGGTACAGAAACTATGTTGCCGTTCCAGCACCGACAGGTAAGGCAACTACGCTAGCTGTAAATTCTGACGGATACTATTACCTGCAGGTAACTGATGTGAATGGTTGCCAGACCTATTCTGATACCTCTCATATAATAACTACTCCTATACCAAAGCCAAATATCCAGATTACCGGGCCAACAGTAGTTTGTACTGGTAGTATTGTGAAACTATATGTACCCGGGCAAAAGAATCTTACCTACCAGTGGTCATATTCACTGAATAGTTCAGGCACTTTTGTCAGCCTTGCAGGAAAAACTGATACGCTGCTGAATGTGAGCGCAAATACAGGTTACTACCGCATTACTGAAACAAATGCTGCTGGATGTTCGGGTAGCGATTCAATTTATGTAGTTGTTGATTCTATACCAAAGGCTATTTTACCTGCCACAGCCCAAGTTTGTGCCGGCTTTTCGGTACTGTTAAAAGTAACATCTTCGGCCCGATTAGTCTGGAGTTATAAAACCCAGTCGAATATTATTTCAACCTCAAATTCTATCCTGGCAAATCTGACAGGTACCTATTACCTGAAAATGAGTAATAGCGGTGATGGTCGTTGTTATAGTCTTGACAGTACAGTAGTAACGGTAAATCCGGCACCTAAGGCCCAGTTTATTTATCGGGATAGCTGCCGTCAGAGTTCATCGGTCAATTTTGTAAACGTAACTACAATTGCTTCTGGCCCACAGCCAACTTACCAGTGGAATTTTGGTGACCCAGCATCAGGAGCATTAAATACCTCAACCACGGTTAATGGTCTTCACCAGTATACTGTTCTTGGAAAATACCTGGTAACCCTGATTGCCACTTCTGTAAATGGTTGTACCGATACCGTCAAAAACAGTTACCTGTTCAAGGGTACCAAACCAGTTTCTAAATTCACCATACTGGGTAACCCTGCAAACCGTTGCGGTGGTCAGCTAGTCGGCCTGCGTGATACTTCTACCAACCAGTATGGGGCTATAATTCATTACCGCTGGGATTTCTTTACTTCTTCGGGTAAGCCCGCAGGTGTAAGTGCTGATACAGTAAAAGATGTGTTTGTTAATTTTCCAGATACGACGGTTGCAATCAGCTACCGGATCAGAGAGAGTGTGACGGCACAATCGGGCTGTATTGATACTTCATCACAGGTTATTACCATTGGTGCCTCACCAATGGTGAGCCTGAAACTTGCCCAGCGCTTTGTTTGTATTTCCCAGCCTACAGATACCCTTCATGGAGGTCTGCCCCTGAATGGTACAAATGGTGGCACGGGAGTATACACAGGTGTCGGTGTTACTAATGGGGTCTTTAACCCAAAACTTGCCGGTCTGGGCAAGCACCCAATCATGTATACCTTTACCAATTCGGGTAGCGGTTGCTCAGCCTCGGCAATTGATACGGTGCAGGTTCTACCAGTGCCAGGCCCAACTGCGATTCTTGTGCCGGGAACGTTAACTCCTTGTTCAAAATCAGCAAAACTGACAGCTATAAATGCAACAGCCGTTAATTATATCTGGCTGAAAAATGATACCCTGATTACTAATGCTGATTCATCGGTATATGTAGTTACCAGTTCAGGCAAGTATACTGTTCGTGCGCTGACAGCAGCAGGCTGCTCACGAGATACTTCTGTTATTCTTAGTCTTGGAACTGGGCCCAAAGCTGTCTTTGTGGTAGGGTCTGTTTGTCAGAACCTGATTGTAAACTTCCTGAACCAGAGTAAATCGGGTGATAAAACAGCGCTAACGTATAAATGGGATTTCGGTGATCCTGCCTCAGGAGCCAATGTTTCTACAGCAGCCAACCCACAGCATCAGTATAGTGCTGCCGGAAATAATATTGTCAAACTGATAGTTTATTCGGCCAGTGGCTGTTCTGATACCCTCCAGAAGACGATACAGGTTACGACAGTTGATTCAAATGCGAATTTTACGATTACTGTCAATAAGCCATACTGTATGCGAGAGCCCCTGATTTTTCAGGATTCAAGTAACCTTCCTGGTCAGGTGATCACAAAATACACGTGGAATTTCTTTGATGCCACAGGCAAGCTTATCCGTACTGACAGTGGGGCCGTGGTTTTTGAGACTTTCAATTCGAGTTCAACAGTGCCTGTTACCTATAGTGCTCAGGAAGTATTGATGACTGGCTCTAATTGTCCAGTACTAACACCGATGAAGAGTTTTACACTTAATCCGGTGACGCCTCTTACCTATGTCAGGGAAGCACAGTTTGATATGTGTAGTTACGCCCCTGATATTACACTCACTGGTGGTAGTACGGTGCCTCCGGGCCAGCCTGGCCGCGGGTATTATACGGGTGCCGGTGTGATTGACAGCACAACTTTTATGCCTTCAAAGGCTCCTATTGGTGCTGATGTAGTGTCTTATGTATTTACCAACCAGTATGGCTGTATGTCATCTGCCAGTACCGAATATATGGTACATGATACCATACTACTGGCCGGGCAGCGCATTGAAACCATGCAGGGTACAGTTGTTACCCTGAACGGTATTGGCGCATTGCCATTCACATTCGGTCCGAACGGAATTACCCAGATCAGTGCCGATAGTTTGAAATGGAGCTGGTCTCCTGGTACAGGTCTAAGCAGTACTTCTGTCCCTAATCCGGTATTTACAGCTGAAGACAGCATCAATTATACGCTTACCGTTACCTCACCTTTTGGCTGCATTTCAAGGGCTGTATTTAAGGTGATCGTTCATAAGCTACTGCATGTTCCCAATACATTTACGCCCAATGGCGATGGTACGAATGATTACTGGATTATCAGAGGTCTTGATCTTTATCCAAAGGTTCAGGTGTTTGTCTTCAACCGCTGGGGTGAGCAGTTATTTTATTCTCAGGGCTATGGCCATCCATGGAACGGTTTTTACAATGGCAAGCCGCTACCGATGGGTACATATTATTACCTGATCAAGCTGAATGGGCAGAATCAGAAACCGCTTACAGGACCCTTAACATTATTGTACTAATGAGAAAGATCAAGATACTGCTGGGTTTACTCTTACTGAGTATATGTAGCCACGCCCAGCAGCGGCCTCAGTACTCACTGTACTATCAGAATAACTACATTTTGAATCCGGCCATTGCGGGTATTGAAGATTATTTCGATACCAAATTATCATACCGTAACCAGTGGCTGGGTATTAACGGGGCTCCAACTACGACCTATATTACCAGTCAGGGGCCTCTGGGCAATATTGAGAAGGGTCATCACGGAATTGGCTTTAATGTAATTGAAGACAGAACCGGTCCAACCTCTCAGCTGACGATTGATGCATCCTATGCTTACCATATTCCCCTGACCAAGCGTATTAAGATTGCCTTTGGAGTGTCGGCTGGTGCTACCCAGTATAGTCTGGCAACAGACCAGCTGGTACTTGACCAGAATTTTGATCCGGCCGTACCCAAAAACAGGGCATCGCAACTGGTTCCAGATCTGGTGGCAGGTATCTGGATTTATTCTGAGCAGTTTTATTTCGGGGCATCGATGACACAGCTATTGCCGAGCCAGGTAAATTTCAATACCCAGGATAAGAATCCGCTGAACAGGTTACAGCCGCATCAGTTTGTCACGGCAGGATACAAGTTCTTTTTGACTGAAGACATCTCTCTAACTCCGTCGGTAATGATAAAGCATGTTTCACCAGTACCGGTATCCTTTGACTTAAATGGAAAACTACAATATAAAGATATTATGTGGCTGGGCACTTCAATAAGAAGAACAGATGGGTTCTCGCTATCGGCGGGTTTTTATATCAGCCGTTCGCTGAATGTAAGTTATGCTTATGATTACACCTATTCCCCTCTTCAGCAGTATACATCGGGTAGTCATGAGATTATTCTGGGTTTACAGCTTGGGAATAAAACGGGGGTGAGATGCCCAAAAATGAATTGGTAAATGTAAGTACGGGAATTAGCCCGTCGAGAGGGAAGGCGCCAGGCTACAGGGTTGATTATAAATCTTGTAACAAGTTTCCCGTAATGGCGTAGAAAGTATCAATCAATAGTTATGAGAATTGCTAAATCAACGGTTTTAATCTTTTTTGTCCTTTTTATATGGCAAAAAGATTGTTTTGCCCAGATTTCTGGCAATGCAATCGGATACTATTATAATGGGCTCAGCGGATCTTGCGGTGCTTCAACTTTTACCCCTGGCGATTCAATCATCGGCTCGACACCTTCAACTGGTTTAGCTGGGGGCCCTGGTGCATATACCTATCAGTGGACTCAAAGCATTGATCAGGGTAGTACTTATACAAATATCCCGGGTGCTACAAAACCCAGTTATTTTACAGGTACCATCAATCAAACCACCTATTATGTGCGCCAGGTTTCGTCTGGTGCCGCAACCAGTGCAAGTACAATAGTTGTTTTCTACGTTAGTGCGGGTAAAATAGCAGGTAATAAAATTTCAATTACGCTTGGTAAGGCTACTTCTCAGTCTTATCCCTGTGGCACCCCGACGGCCAGTCCTGGTGATTTAAGCGGTCCTGTACCAACGGGTACGTCCAGTAATAATTACCAGTATAGCTGGGCTTTATCGACTGATAATGGGGCAACCTATTCAAGGGCAGGTGGCGCGTCTTCTACTTCTGCAGATTATATTCCTGCTACCATTACCAAGAGTACCTGGTATGTAAGGGTAGTCGTATCAGGGGTTTGCATAGATACCAGTGCACCCATTAAATTTGTTTTTGGTGGGGTTTCCAATAACTATATAACAGCCCCGGCTGTTTCTTCAGCCTGTGCATCAACGGGTTTTAATCCGGGTACTATCGCAGGATCTGCACTGCCAGTTTCCTATACCTATCAATGGCAGTCTGGTCCAGACAGCACCCATTTTACTGATATAGCAGCAGTAACAACACAAAGCTATAGCCCGGGGGTACTAACTACAACAACAGCCTACCGTCGTAAATGCATTACGGGTACTTGTACGGCATTTACCAATGCTGTACAGATCTCTGTGGCTGCCGCATTCAGCGCCAATACTATTACAGCCGCACAACTGATTGATTCAGCAACAGCACCTGCACAGCTGAATGGTTCGGCCGTTAGCGCCGGAGCCAGTAGCGTAAAGTATAACTGGGTACAAAGCACAGATAGCGTGACTTTTACTACAGCCGGAGGCAGCAGCAGCATGATGAACTATCAGCCGGGCCCATTAAATCAAAAGACATTTTTCAGGCGTATCGCCAGTAGCGGAACCTGCTCAGTAAATAGTAATATAGTCGTGATTACGACAAAAAAATGCGACACCTGCAGTAAAAAGCCTCCTGTTCCAGTAGTGAAAGGTTGTCCTAATAATCCGGTGGTTGCTGATATGGGTGTACATTTAACACGACGTCCTGGTAATAAAGGTACTGGAGTTACCTTTGACTATACGCTGTCAGCAAACAATTTTGGAACTGCTACTGGAACAAAAATTATTCTTATAGACACGATCACAGCTAATGTCAATGAAATAGGTATTTCAGCAGTTGATCAGGGAATAGCCACTTTTGATGTCACAACACATATTTTAACCTGGAATATCGGCATTATGAAGCCTTCTTCAATTGCCACCATGATTCTAACCGTGCAGCCCCTGGATAATAGTCAGATTATTTCAAAAGTTAGTATCCATGCATTTGAATGTGATCCTGATCTGAGTAATAATGCTCTGCGCGATACAATAAATGATCCCTTACCTCCACCCTTTGCCGGCAATCTGCCAGATATTATTACCCCAAATGGAGATGGGAAAAACGATAAGTTTATCATTAAGAATATTACATTAAAGGTGAATTCGAATAATGAGCTGGTTATCTTCGACCGCTGGGGTAGTACAGTCTTTACCGAAGTCGGATATCAAAATAACTGGGATGGTAATGGCCTGAGTCCGGGTACCTATTTTTATGTTCTCAAGATTAATACCGGCGGCAAACAACAATTAATTAAAGGGTATATCACCTTGATGCGCTGACCAATCAAACCAGAATTTACTAATGTTTAAGAAACTTTTCTTACTGATCATTCTGTTTGCCGGCCTGAAACAAAGCGTAATTGCCCAGACAGATTTGCAATTCAGTCAATACATGTTTAATTATCTGTATATCAATCCAGCTTATGCAGGATATAAAGAACAGATTAATGCAACCACTTTTTTCAGAGCCCAATACCTTGGTTTTAAGGGAGCACCCACGACAGCCTCAGTTTCTATTGATGCGCCCTTGTTCAGTGATAATATGGGCTTTGGAGTACAGGTAAATTCTGATCAGATAGGTATACAGAATACGCTTACCGGAGGGCTTGCTTACTCTTACCGTGTAGCAGTAGGAGATAATGCCCGTTTATGTTTTGGTCTGCAGGGTGGTATTTCTCAATTTAGTTCAGATCCAAGCAGGTCTCATCCAAACGATGCAAATGATCCTTTAATTACTCAGGGCGCCTATAGTTCGCTTGCATTTACCAGCAAGGCAGGGCTATTCTATTATAATTCATTTTTTTATCTAGGAGCTTCAGCCAGTAACCTGTTTACCAAGAGTATTCATACAACAGGCCTGGGCATTGCAACTCCTGGTGAAGAAAAACACTACTATCTTTCTGGAGGTGCCCTGCTACAGGTAAATGATGAGTTTGCACTCAAACCCTCCTTTTTATTAAAAGATCCACAGGCGGGAATTAGTACGGCTGATATTAACTGCTTTTTGCTGATTGATAATAAATTATGGCTGGGAGGTTCTTACCGTATGGGTGTACCTATCAATACCCAGTCAATAAACAGGGGTACGGCTGGTAACCTGAATGCCATTTTATTTTTAACAGAATTTTATGTCAATGACCGTTTACGTATTGGCTATGCATATGATTACCCGTTAAATAGTGTCATGAGTTTTAAGTCGGGAAGTCATGAAATTTCAATCGGCTATTACCTGCCTATTTCAAGGCAGTCTTTCAAGAACTCAATGGTTACACCAAGATATTTTTAAGCTTCAATGCCTCTAGACATGTTTAAACGTTTATACCCCACTATCCTTTTGCTGCTTTGCATACTGGTGACAGGTGAAAGCTTTGCTCAGACGACAACCCTGATGAAAAAAGCAGACGACCTGCTGAATTCTACCGATTTTTATTATGCCCTTGAAAATTACCTTAAGGTGTATGATAAAAAGCCAAATGATCCACTTGTTATTGAGAAAATACTTGCCTGTAACAAATTCCTCAAAAATTACAATGATGTTCTGACCTGGTCTGAGCAGCTCGTACGCCTGAATGGTGCAAATCCGGAATACCGCTTTGCCTATGCAAGTGCACTACATAATCTCGGGAAATATAAAGAAGCTAAAGTAGAGTACGCTATCTACCTGAAAAGTTCACCCACAGATAAGAAGAAAATAGACTTACTTGAAAGATCATGTGATAGTGCATTAAAATGGTTAAAACAGCCGTATTCTATGAAAATTAAAAATATGGCAGCGCTAAACACGGGGTATGCTGACTGGGGTCTTACAAAGTTTGCCAATGGTTATATGTTTTCTTCTGACAGACGGAATGATGAGGCTCAGCAAATACTATCAAATGGTAGCAAGAAAGGCAGCCAGGATATATTTGGTGGCACAGGTCGGCCTTATTTAAAGTTATATTATGTAAATATGAATGCTGATTCTAGCTGGACACAGCCTGCTTTTTTCTCAAAACTGATTACTGAACGATATCATACCAGCAGTGCCTCATTTGACGAAAAAAATAATATTCTTTATTTCTCCAGAACCCGTAAAATAGATATCCCCAAGTCATTTAATAAATCAACTTTCCAGGTAGAGCTTGTTTATTCAGAAGCTTTTAGAGAAGTAAAGCCATTTCCATATAATTCAATTCTTAATTATTCAGTGGGAGACCCTTGTGTTACCAACGAAGGTAAGCGTCTGTATTTTTCTTCCAATATGCCAGGAGGATACGGCGGGTCAGATCTTTACTATTGTGATCTGAAGAATGATGGTACCTGGACCAAGCCTGCAAATCTTGGCCCGGAAGTAAATACCCCTGGTCAGGAGCGCTATCCTTCTGTGGTTGGTGACTCTGTATTGTATTTTTCTTCAGACGGATATGTTGGAATGGGTGGGCTCGATATATACTCGGCCCATAAGACAGCAAAGGGCTGGACTGGGGTTAAAAATATGGGACCTCCAATGAATTCTGCTGAAGATGATTTCTCCGTAATTGTTACCAAATCAAGCCCAGGTGTTTCAGGTGGAACAAAAGTAGAAGGATATTTTTCTTCTGACCGCCTGGGTGGTAAGGGCTCCGATGATATATATTCGTTCGAAACCCAGGTCAGCCAGGCTCCGCTGAGCAACTTTGTTGTTAAGGCTAAAATTATAAATCAGGAAACGGGTGAAGGTATCCCAGATGTTAAACTTGCAGTAAAAGAAACCAGTTCACCAGAGCCTGTTAAAAATATTCAAACAGACAGTGCAGGAATTTTCAAGTTTGAGGCAAAGCATCACAAAAAGTATGAAGTAGCCGTGAAACGCGAAAAGTATTTCGCCAAGAAAGATACTATTTCAGCCGATGATCAAATAAGTTTACCCGGCAAGCCAGCAGTCATTGATATGAATGTAAAGCTTGAGCCTATGGTTATCAATAAATCAATCAGACTCGATAATATCTATTATAAGTTTAATGAGTGGAGTATATCTGATCAGGCGGCAAAAGTACTTGATGGCCTGGTAACGGTCATGACAGATAATCCTGAAATTGATATCGAACTGGGATCACATACTGATACCAGGGGAGATGCGGCGATTAATAAATATATCTCTCAGATGAGGGCTCAGGCAGCAGTAAATTACCTGATTTCAAATGGGGTTGACGGACACCGTATTTATGCAAAAGGGTATGGTAAAGAAGTTCCTCTGATTAACTGTGGCAGTAAATGTTCACCCGATGAACATGCGAAAAATCGACGCACTGAGTTTAAGATCGTAAAGATTCAGGAACAGGCATCAAACTAAAGTTCCGGCAGCCACTCGTACTAGCTGCCAATATTGGAGTCAGCTACTTACCAGGTTATTCACTTGCTGATGCCGCAATCATCGGTCGCAGCCTATTTTTTAAAAACGCGTTCAAGGTTTATATTCTGCTCCTTTGAGTATTTTATTGTCATCTGTTTCAGCCATTAATTGCTGAACGGTTACCGTCTGATTTTTTTCCATATACTGCTTTACCAGTTGCCAGCCAATATACATACCAAGGCGAGGTGCAGATTCAGCTGCAAGACCCTGTGTAAAGGGGCCTTCTGAAAAGAAGTTTTCATGTACTTTCTTTTCTGATCCAAACAGTTTGTCATTTTCTACAGCATAGGCCCAGATATTTTCTTCATTATTCCTGCACCACGATAACTGTTTGCCAGTATAGGCGATTTTAAGAGTATCAGGCACCGAAGGAAAAAGGGCATCCAGAAAATAAAGCATCTTTCCTTCATAAATCATTTCACCCAATAAATTTGTTTCAGCCGGGGATGGGGCAAAGAGTTGGCGTGAAAATCCTTTCATAGCCGTAACCGGCAGGTATTCGGGGCTTAGTGTACGAGCAATATACCGGGGAAACTGTACCGCCCTGTAATACGGATACCTGCTACCCATAAACATATCAAGTCCGATAGCAAGATCTGAATTGGTATTAACAACCGCATTATTGAACCCGGATATGAATGTAATCACCCTGGGTAATTTGACCCTGGGGTAATAATATATAACGTGTTTGAACGCATCTTCAAGTGCATGCTGCTGGGTTATGATATTGGGATACACGGAATCGACATCATGTTTCAAAATTTTTAAATCTTTGTTTGACGTGAAGTGGCCTAATTGCAGCATATCTGTAGAATCATGCATCTTGCCTAGACTGGCAATGTTTTCGATGAATAGCGGCAAAAACTCTGGATACTTTTTCTCTAGCCTGGCTACACCTTGTTTTAGATTAATTGTATCAACCTTAAAAAGATCCCTTTCGAAGCGGTCAATTTGAAGCTTAAAAGATATATTTGAAATATCAACTTCTAACCTGCTTTGCTTGCAGGAAGATATTAGCACAGTAATGACCATTAGCAAGACTGAGCAAGGCTTGCGTAACCGAATAGAGTTAAGTATCATAAGTCAGGTATGAACGGCAATAATAAGTCTGTTTTCTTACAAAAAATACTCATTGTTCTCAGTATTTTAATTTTTTTAAATCGACTTGCCAGCGCACAGGTAGTTTTTAAGACAGAGAACCTTCATTTGGGTTTCAAACTTAACCCGACATTCGGGTATTTGAATTTGAAAGATCAGGGTCCGCTTAAGAGTGATGGGTTGAAACTTGGTTTCTCTTTTGCTGGAACAGCCGATTATCTGTTCACTAAAAATTTAGGATTAAGTACAGAATTTGCCATCAGTACGATAAATGGAGGTACAGTTTCTGCATCAATGGTTTCTCAAACACAGGCGGGAAATATGCTTACGGTTCAAAAACTTGATAAAGTTCTTTATAAGCTCACCTATCTTGAATTGCCACTGGCAATAAAAATCAGAACAAACACAATTGGTGAAGCAGCCTTGTTATATTTAAAATTTGGTATTGATCCTGCTTTTAAACTTGCCTCGTCAAGTGTGGCATCTTCTAGTACAAATGGTATTCCTACAATTATTGGAGGTACAGATGATGCTAAATCTATCCGGTTTTTCAGGACATCTTTTCTCGCCGGATTGGGATATGATTACCGGTTTAACCGGAATTTTACATTTACCTCAGGGTTATTATTTAATAATGGTTTTACTCATATCAATAATGCCGGAAATGCCTCAATAACAAATTCTTTTATGGCAATAGAGTTTGGAGTTTATTTTTAATACACAAACAGGTCTTAAGCTTGTTTATGGGAGAAGACATTTATATTCATGAAGATCGCTCTTGCACAGGTAAATTATCATATTGGAAACTTTGAAGCAAATTACCTTAAAATCAGTGCACTGATAGAGCAGGCAAAGACAGATAAAGCAGACCTTATCGTTTTTTCAGAACTGGCTATTGGTGGCTACCCGGCAAGAGATTTTCTCGAGGAACCGTCTTACATTGAAGCCTGCCTGCAGCAACTGCTACAGCTTGCACTACTTTGCACAGAAATAAGCTGCATTATAGGTTGTCCCGTAAAAAATAAGGCTGAAGAAGGAAAAAAACTGCATAATGCAGCTTTCTTATTAAGTAATGGGAAAATCATGTTTCAAGTTAATAAAGCCTTATTGCCTACATATGACGTATTTGATGAATACAGGTATTTTGAACCTGCAAAATCATTTGCCTGCATTGAACTACAGGGGCATAAAATTGCTTTGACAATTTGTGAAGACATCTGGAATATACAAAAATCAATGTATACCCAAAGCCCAATGGAAGTATTGATGCTTGAAAAACCGGTATTGATGATAAATATCGCTGCATCTCCTTTTCATTATAGCCAAGCCGAAAGAAGGATCGAGACCTTAGAGGCAAACGTCTTAAAATATCGATTACCTATTATCTACGTGAATCATGTTGGGGCTCAGACTGAATTGATCTTCGATGGAGGGTCTCTTGTAATGTCGTCTGATACGACAATAACAGCACAACTGCCCTATTTTGAAGAAAATCTTCAATATGTCGACTTTCTGGGCGGTAGAAATGAGGTAATTTTGGCTAGTGATAACCTGGTTACACTGGTTGATCAGAAAAAGCACTTTTCAGTTAAGCCCTTATTATCGATGCCAGAACTGGCCGACGAGGTGCTAGCTTATTCTGATCTTTTGACCGGCCGTATATATCAGGCACTTGTGCTGGGAATACGTGACTATTTTAAAAAATCTGGTTTTCGTTCAGCCGTACTTGGCCTCTCAGGAGGTATTGATTCAGCTCTGGTATGTGTACTTGCTGTTCATGCTCTTGGCTCTGAAAATGTGCATGTATTATTGATGCCTTCTAAATACTCATCTGATCATTCATTAAAAGATGCGCGTGACCTTGTTGATAACCTGGGTATTCAGATGCACTTTGTACCTATCAGCAGCATCATAGCCTCTTTTGAATCATCCCTAAAAGCTGACTTTATTGGGTTCGAACAGGGTATTGCAGAAGAAAATCTTCAAGCACGTTCAAGAGGTACCCTTCTGATGGCTTTTTCAAATAAGTTTGGCCATATCTTGTTAAATACCTCTAATAAAAGTGAGGCAGCAGTGGGCTATGGAACACTTTATGGTGATATGTGCGGAGCATTAAGCATTCTGGGTGATGTTTACAAGTCGCAGGTGTACCAACTCTGTAGATACATTAACCTGAAGGAAGTGATTATTCCAACAAATACTCTTCTAAAACCACCCTCTGCTGAATTAAGACCTGATCAGAAAGATTCAGATTCTTTGCCTGCCTACGAACTACTTGATAAAATTTTATTTCTTCATATTGAATGTAAATGGGGCGTTCCTGAATTAACTGCTCATGGGTTTGATTGTGAAATTGTGACAAAGGTGATAAAACTTGTTAATAATGCTGAATTTAAACGTTATCAGGCTGCCCCGATTCTTAGAATATCACCCAAGGCTTTTGGAATGGGAAGAAGAATGCCTATCGTAGGGAAATATTCTTAAATACAAAATATTTAATAACGATATAGTTACATATTTCCTAGCTAAATAGGTTGCCCCATTGTAACTATTCTAGCTTTTTACAGTAAAAACGGAAAAGGAATGAATCCTTTAGTTTGACAAAACGTCAATGAATTTACTGCGAAATGTGTTTTGGGTGTAATTGCAAATTAGCATTGCCAGATCCGTTTCTTCAATAATTAATCATGATAAGATTCGGAATGGCAAATTACCCTGCCAAGGTACTCATCGCTACCCTGTTAGCCCTGCAACCATTTATTTTACACGCCCAGATGGAGAGTAAAATAAAAGAAATTGTAAAGATGACCTGCTTCCTGGATGGTGAAATTATATTCTATCCCGATACAAGTCTAACTGTACTGTCACTTGAGGCAATAGATCCGAAAAATCTGGCGCAGTCTGTCTTGATCAGACCTCAGATTGCCACAAAGCTATTTGGTAAAATTGGGAATCATGGTGTTTATCTGATGTATAGTAAAAATGAACATGCTTGTATTGCTAAAAATCATGCTATTGTGAGCCGGTACTGTAGTGATCTTCAACTAGACCCTTTTACATCATTTAGAAAAATTTATCCCAATGACTCAATAATTGATGCAAATAATCCAGGTATTGATGAGAAAAAACCAGAATTCCCAGGGGGAATTTCAGCTTTACAGGGTTTTATATCGGGTTTACTCAAATATCCAGAAGATGCAAGATCAAATTCAATATTAGGCAGGGTTATCATTGGCTTTATTGTAAAAGAAGATGGTACTTGTTCAGATATTCGTGCAATTTGCGGAAGAAACTTAGGTATTTTAACAAGTGAGGCTATAAGAATCGGTAATTCATTGCCTCGATTCTTTCCAGGATCAAGAGCAGGTAAACCTATTAAAACTTTTACCTCAGTTTCTATAAATTTTAATCTGAGTGCTCAAGAAAATCAGCTTGATTAGCTTGCACTGTGCTATGTAATAGTATATTGTTTAGGATTAATACAAAAATTAAAAACTAATTGGTATTTTTTGTGCTAATCAGAACAGAACTATGAAAAGCACGCTCTTAAACATTTAAGAAAATGGGAATTAAGTTTTTTCAGCTCATCGTATTTCTTTTTCTTTTACATCTCTCCGGCAATGCGTTTTCCCAGATGGCATCACGTAATAAAAATATTGTAAAACTTTTATGTATTCTCGATGGGGAGATTATTTACGATCCGGATTCAAGCATGACAGTAACAGCTCTAGAAAAATTAGATGCTAATAATCTTGGATTTAGTCGTCAGATTAAACCTGAAACAGCCATCAGGTTATATGGACCGCGTGGTAAAAATGGAGTGTATCTTGTGTACAGCAAAAATACACCTGAGGCACTTGCCAGTAACAAGCAATTTTTACAAGCATTTGTACATAATTACGGTATTGATCCTTTTACTAGTTACAAAAAACTCTATCCTTCAGATTCTATCATAGATGGCACTCATTTGAAGAAAGGGCAGTACCTACCTCAGTATCCTGGTGGCAGTGAAGAATTATCAAAGTTTATCTCTGAAAAGCTTCGTTATCCAACACTTGCGAAATCAAACTATATAATGGGTAAAGTCACAATCGGATTTATGGTAAGTGAGACAGGCATAATTTCAGATATGAGAATTGTTTCTGGCAAAGATCTTGGTGGAGACCTTGTAAATCAAGCCCTGAATATTTGCAAAAGTTTACCCGTGTTTTATCCCGGAACAAATAACGGGGTTGCAGCCAAAACTTATTATAGTATTCCTTTTAATTACTCGTTGAATACTGGCGACGATATCCCTTGATTAGATAGGTAATTGTAGCCCCCAGATAACCAGCTATACTCAGTACCGTACAGGCAAATGGGATATAGTCAGGGTGTAATGCGTAAAAACTGGGTTCCTCCCTTAAGAGTAACTCTCCTGATAAGGCAGTTTCAATTCCTGGTCTGGCATTACTGATTATATTGCCTTCCTGATCAATTAGACTCGAGATGCCGCCATTGGAGGCACATGCCAGACTTCTTCTGTTTTCAATAGCAAGCAAACGCATATATTCCATATGTTGCCATGTACCTGATGAATTGCCCCACCAGGCATCATTCGAAATAATAGCAATGAGCTGAGCTCCTTTTAATACAAGATTATGAGAGATATAAGCTCCAAATACTGATTCAAAACATATTGCAGGAGCGATTCCCATTCCGCTTTCAGCATAAAAAATATCATTCGCTGAAGTACTGAACGTTTTTGCCAACCCCCCAAGGTAAAGTGAAACGCGGGCTCCTCCTGGGTTATAACCCTGAAACATGGCTGTTTCAGTACCTGGTACAAGTATGTTTTTATGATACACTTGAAAATGGTCAGAATTTTCAATTTGCAGTGCTGTATTGTACCAGCTGCTATCAGCCCGAGTATTTAAATTTCTTTTATACGTAAGTGCGCCTGTGATAATATTTGCATTCGGATAGGCTCTTAAGAAGTTTTGAATTGTAAGTATGCTCTTATTTTGTGCCAGACTATCTTCATTTAATGCATGCCAGGATTCAAGAGCTGTTTCTGGCCAGATAAAGTATTCTGTATTTTCTTTAGCCGCCTTTCTTGACATACTGATTAGTTTGCCGAGTTGTAGTTCACTGTTCTCCCGTTTAAATTTCTGAGTGCTGCTGGTGTTTGTTTGAACTACAACTACTTGAATTGCATTCATTGACGGACGGTAACTCAGATACGTATAATAAGAGAAACTTGCAGGTAATACTATGGCCAGAACTGTTACCAGGGTTGAAAATATTCCTGACCGGGATTTGAGCGTTAAGTCAGATTTATAAAGCTGATAACCTTCATAAATAAGGATATTGACAGTTAAGATCCAGACTGTTCCCCCGTAAATACCCGTATACTCATACCATTGAACAAAGTAAAACTGGCTTGCAAGGCCAAAGCCCAGATTCATCCAGGGAAATTTTAAAATTTCTTCACAAAACCATTCTGCTGCAACCCAGCTTGAAATAAATAGTAAATATGAAACTATTTTTATTTTTAAAAGAGTCCGATACCATTGATAGCCAGCAATAACCAGTGTAAATACTGCACTGATTAAAAAGACAGAACCCAGGCAAGCTCCTGGGCTAACGATAGCAATCCAGTATAACCCGATAAAATTTCTGATCACCAGTACAATGAACGTATAGATAATAAGCTGATTTAAGACTTCTTTACGACTGATT
This sequence comes from bacterium, assembly GCA_031363945.1. GTDB lineage: Bacteria > Bacteroidota > Bacteroidia > Sphingobacteriales > Sphingobacteriaceae > JANLVJ01. The sequence continues at coordinate 67,613 of JANLVJ010000028.1, forward strand.
GCCTCAGTATAAAAATACAGGGGAACAAAAGCAACCAGTAAAAACATACTTGTGGGTAGGGGAGGCCATGCCAGACCAAAGAATGTGCCGACTGCTAAAACCTTAAACAAGGGATGCTTTATAGTAGAAATCATAAATCTGTTTCATCTGTATTAAATTCTTCTGTTATATGATTTTCAGAGTGTAATATTTCATCTTCCTGTTCAATATCAGATTCTTCTTCAGTAGAAATAGGGTATTTGCCATGTTTTTCAGGGTTACCGGCTAGGCAGATAACAAATTCTCCCTTAGGAGCATGTGTATTGAAATGATCCTGCATTTGCGCTACAGTACCTCGCAATGTTTCTTCAAAAACTTTTGAAAGCTCTCTGCTTATGGCAATCTGCCTGTCTGGACCAAAATAGGTAGACATTTCTATGAGTGTTTTTATGATCCTGTGTGGAGATTCATAAAATACGATGGTTCTGGTTTCCCTGCTCATTTCTTTATAACGGGTCTGTCTGCCTTTTTTAACAGGCAGGAAGCCTTCAAAACAAAAACGGTCACAGGGCAGTCCTGAATTAACGAGAGCCGGGATACAAGCGGTTGCCCCTGGCAGTGTTTGGAAAATGATACCTTCTTTTATGCATTCTCTGATGAGTAAAAAACCAGGGTCTGAAATGCCAGGGGTTCCTGCGTCACTTATCATACAAATATTTTTACCTGCCCTGAGCATTTTTAATAATTCAGGTATAGCCTGATGCTCATTATGCTGATGATGCGCAAACATTTTCTTGCTGATTTCAAGGTGTTGTAAAAGAAAGCCAGCCTTTCTGGTGTCTTCAGCGAGTACCAGATCACATTCTTTTAAAAGCCTGATGGCTCTGAGCGTAATATCTTCAAGGTTGCCAATAGGAGTTGGTACCAGGAAAAGTTTTCCATCAATAATTTGCATTTGACGAAATTAAGGGAATTTCATGAATTTTACAGGTATCTTATTTTTGCTGGATTATGTATTTTTGGCCCAGGCCGGTTATTTTTCATCTGGCCCTCAGCGTCTATGCTCACATTAAGTTATTTAAGAGAAAACCGTGACGAGGCTATAAAGCGCCTGTCGGTAAAAAACTTCAAAAACCCTGAATTGATTGATCAGGTTATCAAAATTGATGATCATCGGAAATCACTGCAATTCAAAAGTGATGAATTGCTAAATGAATCAAAGCAAATTGCAAGGGAGATTGGCGAGTTTATGAAAGTAGGAAAAGCGGTAGAAGCAGACTCTCTTAAGGCCAGAACGATTGAACTTAAAGAGCAGATTAAAACCCTAGGCGTTGAATTTGAAGCAGCTGAGGCTGAACTTCATCAAAAATTGATTCTTTTGCCAAATTTACCACATGCGTCAGTACCAGTTGGTAAAACACCAGAGGAAAATCTGACTGTACTTGAATCAGGTAAAATACCAGTTTTGCTTGATCAGGCTTTACCTCATTGGGAACTAGCAAGTAAGTATAATCTGATAAACTTTGAACTTGGAAATAAAATTACCGGGGCAGGTTTTCCCGTTTACCTGGGAAAGGGTGCAAAACTTCAACGTGCGTTAATTCAGTTTTTTCTTGATGAGGCTGTTAATGCAGGGTACCTAGAAGTACAACCCCCAATTCTTGTGAACGAGGCTTCTGCCTTCGGTACAGGCCAACTTCCTGATAAAGAAGGACAGATGTATTATGCCGGTCAGGATAACCTGTATCTGGTGCCAACAGCAGAAATACCCATTACAAACCTCTACCGTGATATCATTCTTAAAGAAGATGAGCTACCTGCCATGAATTGTGCCTATACGCCCTGTTTCAGACGTGAGGCTGGTTCTTACGGGGCTCATGTAAGGGGTCTTAATCGCCTGCATCAATTCGATAAGGTTGAGCTTGTTCAGATCGTACATCCTGACCAGTCATATACCGTACTTGAGCAAATGAGCCTACATGTTCAGTCATTATTGACCAAATTAGAGTTGCCTTACCGTTTGTTAAAACTATGCGGCGGTGATATGGGCTTTACGTCTGCTCTGACGTATGATCTTGAAGTTTACTCAGCAGGCCAGCAAAAATGGCTTGAAGTAAGTTCTGTTTCTAACTTTGAATCATATCAGTCAAACAGGATGAAAATAAGGTATAAGGGAAAAGAAGGTAAAACCCAGCTTGTTCATACGTTGAATGGTAGTGCACTGGCACTTCCCAGAATAGTGGCAGCTTTACTTGAAAATAATCAGGATGAAAATGGTATTAAGATTCCTGTTGCCTTAGTTTCCTATACAGGATTTGATAGAATCTAGGCGTTGAATCTAAGTTATTGAATTCAGGTGTTGATTCGAGTGAATATGACCAGAGTTGAAACCAGGAATACCGGAATTAATTTCTGGTGTTTAACAGCTGTTATTGAATCTGAAATCTTACTTTTACTGTTGAGCTGATCTTAAGTTTTTTAAATTCAAGATCTGTAGACTGCCGGTCATTGCTTTCAATGCTCATACGGTTAAATGAGATCCTGTTTCCTTGATCGCTATCTTGCTCTTCTGCTTCAATAACAGGCCCGATGCTTTCGTTCAACGCACCGATCATGTACATTGCCTTGGTTTTGGCGTTTTTCATAGCCTCGATACGCAGATTTTTCTTTACATCTTCCAATTTAGAATAATCATACCCACTGATAAACATATTTGAAACAGCTTTCTGATCAACTTTTAACATGATATAATTCACTTTGTCAAGATCAGTCAGTTTGAGCTGATAGCGCTTGCTGGCCAGAAAGCTTTCAGTTTTTCTTTTTGGCCCCCAGTTACCATAACCAGAAATACTTTCAATTGAAATATCACTACCATTAATACCTGCAGCATAAACAGTTCTCAAAAAATTCTTCTCAAGATCATCAACACTGGCTTTTTGCTTTTGGGCAGCATCAGTAAAGTATTCTTTTATTGTTACACTAATATAAATAATGTCTGGGGTGACCTCTTTTTCTGCTGATCCGTTTACTGAAATATACCTTCTGCCACTATGAAAGTCAGATTGGTCGACACCTGACTCGGAAGTAGACTTTGAAACAGATGATTGAGCCTGGCAATTGCCAGCTAATATTAATGCTGTCAATAAAAGAAGAGCTTTCATAATTTCTGATATGTACTCAAAGGTTATATAATCTCAATAGTTTTTTTTAAGAGAAATACGATAGAATATGCTGATTGTTTATTTCATAGCAATTTCAGACCTCTACTATTTCTGAATTCAAATCATCTTCGCGTGCGGGCTCTCTACGTGTTTTGAGGTAATTTTTTTGGAATGCAAGAATCCAAAGTACTCCTATGCTGATAGAAGAGTCTGCCAGATTAAAAACAGGGCTAAAAAATGTGAACTCCTGCCCTGATGATCCAGGGAACCATTCAGGATAGTGACTCTGGATAATGGGAAAATAAAGCATATCAACAACCTTACCGTGCAGGAGTGGGGCGTAACCGTAGATCACACCATAAAATACACTGTCGATGATATTACCAAGCGCACCTGCCAAAATAAGACTTAGGCATACGACAAAACCAGGACTATATCGGTTGAGTATGCAATACCTGATTAAGAGAGCAATTCCGAATACAGCAGTTATTCTGAACAGGGTTAAAAATATTTTACCATATTCTCCTGCAAATTCATAGCCAAAGGCCATACCATTGTTTTCAGTGAATTCAAGGAGAAACCAATTTCCCGCTACTTTTATTCCCTGACTGATAAACATATGTGATTTCACCCAGGTTTTAAGCAACTGATCTGCTAATACCACTAATGAAACAATTATAATTGGTCTTATTGCTCTTCTCACGGATAAAGTATGAACTAAGAGCATTAACAGCTGGGCTCTTTAATAAATAAAAAAATAGGCTACTGTCGTAATTTAGCTTCCATACTTAGCGTTGTATGGGGAACTGCCTTCAATCGCTCTTTCTGTATAAGTTTACCTGTCTCCCGGCAGATTCCATAGGTTTTGTTTCCAATTCTCACAAGAGCAGCTTCAAGATTTTCGATAAATTTCTTCTGCCTCGCTGCCAGCTGATTGATATGTTCTTTCTCAAGTGTGGCAGAACCATCTTCCAGCACTTTAAAAGTGCCAGCTGTATCATCAGTACCGTTATCGTTCGGATTGCTTAAAGTTTGGGCAAGATATTGCAGTTCACTTCTTGCCCCACTTAGTTTTTCTAAAATAATGGCCTTAAATTCCTGGAGTTCAACATCAGAATACCGACTTTTCTCTTTTTCTTCAATCATTGTCTTTCTATTCGAATTTTAACTTTTATGTCTTCAATGTCAATCTGATCGCCGTCCAATGTACCGGAATCGACAATGTCAAACTTCAATCCTAAAATTTCTGCGCAAATATAAATTAAATTCTCTTTCACCGCAGCTGTCAGAACTGGTTGATTTTCAAGTGTAACATTGATTTTATCTGTGACTTGAAAACCTTTTTCCTTTCTAAGGTTTTGTATGCGGTTTACAAGCTCACGGGCAAGACCTTCTTGTTTAAGTGAATCAGACAGATGTACGTCAAGAGCAATAGTAATGTTTCCGTTCGTAGCTATCAGCCAGCCAGGGATATCTTCTGATGCAATTTCAACCTCAGCAAGGGTTATCGTAAACTCCTGACCTTGAACAGTAAGTTGCAGAAACTGGTTTTTTTCTATTTCTGCAATTTTTAGCTGATCTAGCTCCTGAATTGCCTGAGCGACTTCTTTCATCAGTTTTCCAGCTTTTGGGCCCAGAGTTTTGAAGTTAGGCTTTATTTTTTTAATGATCACACCACTTGTATCCGTTATAAATTCTATCTGCTTAACGTTAGTTTCTGACAGAATCAAGTGTTTGACGTTTTCAATTTTTGATGCTATTCTATCATCCAATATCGGAATCATGATTTTGTTCAAAGGTTGACGCACTCTTATATCAACCTTTTTTCTAAGCGAGAGCACAAGTGATGACACTATCTGGGCGAGCTGCATTTGCTCTTCCAGTGACACATCGATCAAGGCAGGATTATATATCGGGAAATCACTTAAATGTACTGATTCAACAGTTGAACGCCTGGTTACGGCGTTTAAATCGCTAAAAAGCTGCTCACTGAAAAAGGGAGAAATAGGTGAGGTCAATAATGATATGGTTTCAAGACATTGATAAAGTGTCTGATAGGCAGAAACCTTATCAGCAGTATAATCACCCTTCCAAAATCTTCGCCTGCATAGCCTGATATACCAGTTACTCAGATGCTCATCTACAAATTCCTGAATACTTCTGGCAGCACGGGTAGGCTCATATTCAGCATAAAACTGATCTACTTCTTTTGTCAATGAATGTAGTCTTGAAATAATCCACCGATCGATTTCAGGTCGCTCAGCAATTTCTATTTCTGGTTCGGTGTAAGAAAACTGATCAATATTGGCATAAAGGGCAAAAAAAGCATAGGTATTATATAGGGTACCAAAGAACTTTCTCTGAACTTCAGCCAGACCTTCCAGATTAAATTTCAGATTATCCCATGGCGAGGCATTGGCTATCATATACCACCTGGTAGCATCTGCACTATACAGATTGATAGTTTCAAAAGGGTCAACAGTATTGCCAAGACGTTTTGACATTTTATTGCCATTCTTATCAAGCACCAGACCATTAGAAATCACATTTTTATAAGCTACTGAATCATTCAGTAAAACAGATATCGCATGCAGGGTGAAAAACCAGCCTCTGGTTTGATCTACCCCTTCGGCAATAAAGTCAGCAGGATAGCTCTTGGAAAAGGCCTCTTTGTTTTCAAACGGATAATGCCATTGAGCATAGGGCATTGCTCCTGAATCAAACCATACATCAATCAGATCAAGTTCACGATAAAGCCTGGCCCCAGAACTGCCTATAAGAACAATATTATCGACATAAGGTCTGTGTAAATCAAATTTACCGGAATTTAGCGCATCTGCCTCTTTTTGTGTACTGCTGGTTTCGTCAGGGGTTAATAAACCCGATGCAAGTGCCTCATTTATACGTTGGCTTAATTCTGCTACTGAACCAATACAGACTTCTTCTTTCTTATCAAGTGATCTCCATACTGGTAGCGGTGTTCCCCAAAACCTGGATCTCGATAAATTCCAGTCTACTAGATTTTCAAGCCAGTTTCCAAACCTGCCTGTTCCGGTAGATTCTGGTTTCCAGTTAATAGTTTTGTTGAGTTCTACCATCCTGTCTTTTACAGCGGTAGTTCGAATAAACCAGGAATCGAGTGGATAGTAAAGAATCGGTTTATCGGTGCGCCAGCAATGAGGATATGAATGTTCATACTTCTCGACCTTGAATGCCTTATTCTCTTCTTTTAAGAATATACTTATCAGCACGTCAGTTGATTTGAAGGCTGGATCAGCCCGGACTTCATCTGATTCATATTCTGCACGTACGTACCTGCCAACGAAATCTGTTACCTCGGCAGTGAATTTACCCTGTTTATTTACAAGCGGGTATGCATTGCCAGCTGAATCATGACCCATGACAGAAGGGACCCCATTATCACGGCAAGCCTTAAAGTCATCTGCTCCGAATATTGACGCCGTATGCACTATCCCGGTACCATCTTCAGTTGTAACAAAATTTGCAGTAATAACCCTGAAAGCATTCTTTTCAAGCTCTTCACTGGTTACGTAAGGCATTAGCTGATAATAGTGTAACCCTTCTAGCTGAGCTGCCTTAAATTCTGAGATGAGTCTCCAGGGAATAAGTTTATCACCAGGGCTATAATCTTCAAATGCAACTGTACCAGCTTTCTCTGTAAAATGTTTTGATACAAGTTCTTTTGCCAGAATGACTGACTCTGGGAGAAAAGTATACAAGTTAAAAGTCGAAACTTTAACATAGGTAATATCAGGACCAACCGCCAGTGCACAATTGGAGGGCAGGGTCCAGGGTGTCGTTGTCCAGGCAAGAAAACTTACAGGTTCTAACGGATCTGTAAAAAGGAAGGCTGATTGCTGGTCATACTTTAAGGTGAATTTTGCAGTGATGCTCGTATCTTTAAGCATTTTGTAAGTGCCGGGCTGATTTAGCTCATGAGAACTTAATCCGGTGCCTGCTGCCGGTGAATAAGGTTGTACCGTATAGCCTTTATAAAGCAATCCTTTTTCATGAAATTGTTTCAGGATACTCCATAGACTTTCAATATACCGGGTTTCATAAGTAATATATGGGTCTTTTAAGTCAACCCAGTAACCCATTTTCTCAGTCAGATCATTCCAAAGATCAGTGTACCTGAGAACCTCTGTTTTGCAGGCTATATTGTACTCTTCAATAGAGATTTTCTTACCAATATCTTCTTTGGTAATTCCCAGAGATTTTTCAACAGCAATCTCAATTGGTAAGCCGTGGGTATCCCATCCACCCTTTCTAAGTACTTGAAAACCCTTCAATGTTTTGTATCTGCAAAAAATATCTTTAATAGCCCGAGCCATTACATGGTGAATTCCAGGCTTGCCATTTGCAGAAGGAGGGCCTTCATAGAAGGTAAATGGATTTTCGGCAGATCTGTTTGTAATACTTTTTTCGAAAATCTGGTTTTCTTTCCAAAATTTTAAAACAGCTTCACCGGTTTCAGGAAGGTTAAGCTGTGAATATTCTTTATAATTCAATGAGTTTGTATATAAATGATTAGCGTTTCTATCGATGATCTGGTTAAGCAATTGCCTTTATTTAACTAATTTAACCTATGAAACAAATTTACAAAAATGACGCGTCTTTTCAGAAAGTCGTTTCATATGCAATTTTACTATTGGTAAATATTTGATAAATAGTAAATTTTAGAATAATTTACGTTCGTAATTATCCATTATGATAACATTTGGGAAAAACATTGTAATACTTCGGCAGGCGATGGGCTGGAGTCAGCTGGAAAAAACAATGCTGCAAGTTTTGAAAAATAACCTTTGTAGAATAGTTAAGGTTTGGCAAACTAAACTAAAAACTTGATCATGATCGTTTTTATGGTTTATTTTATCTGGCTATGAGGCCTTCAATTGCTACGAAGCTTTTAAAATCTCAGGGTCAAATAATACCCTGATTTTAGGTCTGCGGTTCTAAATCTCACTCGTTTGTGACACGAATAGACGATGGTAGTCCAATTGTAAATAATAAAGTGGGTAACAATACAAGATTGCTTATTAAAGCAAAAACGAGCGTAATCGATACCAGAATGCCCAGGGTAACTGTACCCCCAAATTGCGACGCATCAAAAATAGAGAACCCAGCAAATAATATAACTGCTGCATAAATCATACTGACACCTGTTTGTTTTAGGCTGTCTTTAATGAGGGAATTCAATGAAGTATCCTGCCTTAATCGGTTAGGCATCAAGTTTACCTGTTTCAGGTTATACCAATATCTGGTAAGCAGGTAAATGGTCTGATCAGATGCCAGACCAAAAGCAATGCTGAAAATCAAGATGGTCGATGGTTTTAATGAAATATCAGCAAAGCCCATAATTCCTGCCGTCATCACCAGTGGAATTAAATTTGGGATTAGCGAAATCAGTACCATCTGCCAGGTTTTAAATAACCAGATCATAATGAATGAGATCAGAATTACGGCTAGGGCAAGACTTTCAAACAAGTTTTTAACCAGGTAATTCGTGCCATTGATAAAAATTATACTTGACCCTGTAACCTGAACCTTAAATTTTGCTGGGGGGAAAAGTGAATCAATTCTTGGTTTAATTACAGTTAGTAATTTATTCATTCGCTTTGAGCCAATATCGGCCATTTGAAAACTTACTCTGGCTGTTTCTGAAGAACTGTCTACATAATTTTTTATAAGCTCGTTATTACCTATAGACTTGCCTGCGTATGCTGTTAAAAATGGCAGCTCATCGTTTGAAGGCAAAATATATTTATCAGGATTGCCATTATAAAAAGCCTGTTTTGAATATTTTAAGACCTTGTTTATTGATATGGCTTTTGTGAAGATGGGATATTGGTCGACTAATTTTTCAAGTGTATCAAGTTTAGCCAGAAAAAGTAAATTTTGAATTCCATTTTTATGCTTTGTATCAATACTGATCTCAAAGGGTAGTATACCTTCAAAGTTTTTCTCGAAAAATTTAAGATCGGTATAAACAGGATCCTTTTTTGGTAAATCATCAACGATAAAGCCATTTACATTTATACGAAGGATGCCAATAAACCCTAAAAAAATACATAAAAACGTTATCCCATAAACCCATTTTCTTCGGTACGCTGACATTTGAAAGGCGAAATCAAGAATACGTTGGAGTAATTTGTTTTCAAGATGCTCCATATTTTTACCCTTTGGCGGTGGTAGAAAACTAAATAAGATTGGAATTAGAAACAGGGCGAGCAGGTAAGTACTCATAATACTTAAAAATGCAACTACCCCAAATTCACCAAGTACCTGGCTTCTGGTATAAAAGAAAACCCCAAAACCAATAGCTGTTGTTATATTGGCGATAAAGGTGGTAAATCCAATATGTTCAATAGCTGTTTCCAGTGCCAGAATCTTATTGCCATGTAATTGAAATTCAGCATGATACCTGTTCAATAATAAAGTTGAATTGGGTATTCCGATAATGACCATCAATGATGGAATTAATGCTGTCAGCAATGTTATCTCATATCCCAAAGAGTTTAATATACCTAATGACCAGATCACTCCGATTATTACCACAAGCATAGAAAAAAGAACAGGGTAGATACTTTTGAAAAACAAGAATAAAATTAAGGCCGTTGCCAGAATACTTAATACCAGGAATAACCTGAATTCTAATGCGATTTTTTCAGTAAGAATAGACCTGATAAAAGGCAGGCCTGAAAAATGTACTTCGGTATGATGACGGTCACCAAATGCTTTACCGAGTCTCATTATCTCATGAACCAACGGAGTACGAAATTTTGAATTAAGTATTTTTTGGTTTATCGAAATGGCCATCAAGGTGGCCGGATTTGATTTATTGAACAAAAATCCTTCGTAAAATGGAAGTCTATAAATCTCTGCACAAACTGAATCTGTAGCCTGCTGGGATTTTAAGGCAGCAGTAAGCATCGGGCCTTCAATAAATTTTCTGGCCACCGTATCTTTTCTAATTGTGAATAAATGAGCTGTTGATAAAACATAGCTAACACCCTTAAGCTTCCCCACTGCCTCTCCCAGTTTGTACCAGTCGTTAAATTCATTAAGCCTGAAGATATCCGGGTCAGAAATTCCTAAAACGAATACACTGCCATCATCACCGAATTTTGCTCTGAAGTGATTATAGGCAACATATGAAGTATCAGTCAATGGAAGTATTTTTGCGCCAATAAATGAAATACGCGACCCAAGGCTTTTATAAAACATAAAAGCCGTAGTTAAGCTGATCACAAGTAGAAACAGTATGCGGTAACGAATAATTACCTTAGAAATATACGCCCACATATTTTAAAAGAATGCTTTAGTTGCAAATGTAGTTTTTTACAGGTATGAAAGGAATTTAGATACGTTGTATGAGAATGACTTGGTTTTTTTCTTTTCCCGGGTAAAAACAGACATTACTGTTTTGAAAACTGAACAGAATTATTCCTGATTCTGCATTTCATACTTGAACGGGAAGATCTTTTTTTTTATAAAAGCCTCTCTCGTGATTTCTGAGTAAGCTAATCAGACTTTTTCTGCTCAATTGTAATAATACAGCGAATACATTTATTTTGGCCTGTTTTTAAAGGTATATATCGTAAATAAGAATATTTCAAACAGAAGATCTGGCCCTCGTTCTCTAGTAGAAAAGAAGTCGGAATACGAACCGAATAATTTGAACGTTCGGTTAAAAAGAATTGTTGATTGTGTTAAACCTTTTTCTTTGAAACAGTCAAATAAGCGTAAAAAGCTATACAAGCAGGCTTTGGGCCTAAGATAATGCTGATAGTAACAAGCTATAGGCGATTTTTATTGGATGAACTAATTACAACAGCATGAAAAGGTCTATTTTTTTAAAATTAAAAGACTTACTAAAAACGAATTTTTTAATGGACATACAGGTATTTAGAGCTTACGACCGTTTGGCCGAAGATCTAGGGTTAAGTCCTCATGAATTTCAGGAATTAATCTGGCACCTTGAAAATGAATACAATCTGTACATACCTGATCAGGAACTTGCCCGGATGAAAACAATAAAAGACCTTGTTTCTTGTGTAGATTTACATCTTCAGAATTCAGTACTCTACCCATTATACCTGGCAGAGGCAGGTTAATTAATTTATATAATAGTGAAGAAATTTTTCAGGTCATTTGGCTATGCCTATCAGGGTGTCAGGTATGCATTAAGCTCAGAACTGAATTTAAGAATACATTGTCTGTCAATAATCGTTATCACGACACTCGGCTTCTGGCTCAATTTAAAACCTATCGAATGGGTAACGCTCATTGCAATGTTTGGGCTTGTTGTTGTTGCTGAGCTTTTCAATACGGCTATTGAGCAATTAACAAATCTCGTTTCTCCTGATTTTTCAAAGAAAGCCGGCTTAGTTAAGGATATCGCTGCTGCAGCTGTCTTAATTGCGGCAATCATAGCTTTACTAGTTGGATGTATTATTTTCTATCCTCACTTACAGACACGTTTTTTTACGGTATATGCTTCATAAAACGAAGGGTATCGTACTTAAAAGTACCAAGTATGCTGAAAGTAGCATTGTACTGCAGGTGCTGACCGCTGAATTTGGTTTACAATCTTATTTGATAAACGGGGTCCGTAAAAATAAGTCTAAGTATAGTCCTGCCATCATGCAATCACTGCATTTGCTAGATATGATAGTGTATCATAAAGAAAATGGAGGAATTCAGCGTGTATCAGAAATACGAAACAGCCCGGCATATAAGTCTATACCAATGGATACTGTAAAAAGTACCCTGGTTATGTTTATGAATGAGGTGATCTGTAAATCTATCAGTCATGGTCATCCTGATCCTAGATTATTTGAATTCATTTTTAATTATTTGTTATGTCTCGACCTTATTGAGGAGCGACTTAGTAATTTTCTGGTGTTTTTTCTGCTTGACCTTAGCGAAGAACTTGGTTTTCTACCGGCTGCTGCTGAAAATGAGAATGAGATTTATTTCGACCTTAAAAATGGATGCTTCAGTAGCATAAAGCCCCAGCATCCTGCTTTTCTGGTAGGCGCAGTATGTGTAACCATTCAGGCAATTTTATCAGCTGAAAAAGAAGATAGGGTGTCAGTAAATTTTACGAAGGCCGCAAGAAAAGAGCTTATTTCATTTTTGCTGCAATATTTCGCCTTCCATATTGACAATTTTGGGCAGGTAAAATCATGGGAAGTACTTCAAATCGTTTTTGAATAATTGTAAACGGGTTGTTCTTCACGATCTTGTAATCGCTCTTCATTTTTTTTCACATTAATTTGGTGTCAATGCCTTGAAACTCTATATTTGCAATCCTTTCTAAAACGAATGGGAGCTTAGCTCAGCTGGTTCAGAGCATCTGCCTTACAAGCAGAGGGTCACTGGTTCGAACCCAGTAGCTCCCACATTTATAATCAAGCAGTTACATCACAAGTGTAGCTGCTTTTTTATTTTGGTAAAGCAGTTTGTTTAACTAATTGAGTTTCTGCTTCAATTCTCCAAATTCACATCTATACATACCGACTAATAATTCCCTGAGTTTCACTTTTGGTTCATTCATGGATAAAATAGTATTAGTCTGTAGCTTAAAAAACTCCTTATTTCGTGATGAGCATCAACATCTGCAATTGAGTCAGATAAAAAACAATCATTGTTTTAACTTAAAATCTGAATCACTTCAAAATCTATGAGATTATCATCTATTGATATTGCAATCATTTTGATTTACCTGTCAAGTACCATCTTCATCGGATTCTGGTACAGTAAAAAGGCCAGACAGAATAAGGAAGCATACATGTTAGGGGGTAGATCATTACCCTGGTATAAATTGGGCCTGAGTGATGCTTCAGATATGTTTGATATCAGTGGAACTATGTGGATGGTGAGCCTTTGCTTCGCATATGGTATGAAAAGTATCTGGATTCCCTGGCTATGGCCGGTTTTTAACCAGGTTTTCTTAATGATGTATCTGTCGAGATGGCTTCGCCGGTCAAATGCAACAACTGGTGCTGAATGGCTACAGACCCGCTTTGGTACAAGTGGGGCAGGGGTAAGCGGTTCACACAATATTGTTGTTGTTTTTGCATTACTGAGTTGTTTTGGTTTTCTAGCTTACGGTTTTGTGGGGTTAGGCAAGTTTATAGAAATATTCGTTCCCTGGAATATGGTCAAAGATTACCTTCCTTTTTACATTGCACCCCAGTATGCGCCCCATGTATACGGTATTATTTTCACCCTTTTTGCCATGTTCTATTCCATACTTGGAGGTATGCACAGTATTGTTGTCGGTGATATTATCAAATATTGTATCATGACAGTTGCCTGTATCTGGGTGGCCTATATTGCAATTACTCAATTAGACGGGAAGCCATTAAATGTGCCCCATGGCTGGTATAATCCATTCTTCGGAGCTCGTTTAGACATGTCCTGGACAGGTATAATCGATGAGGTTAACAATAAAATCAAAAGTGACGGGTATTCTCTGTTTTCAATTTTCTTCATGATGATGACTTTTAAAGGAGTTTTAGCTTCACTTGCAGGGCCCGCACCCAATTATGATATGCAGAAAATTCTTTCAACCCGCTCACCAGAAGAAGCAAGTAAAATGAGCGGCTTTGTAAATATTATTTTATTGCCAGTAAGATATGCCCTGATCATAGGGCTTACCGTCTTGGGGCTCTTATATTATCATCAGATGAATCTGAAAGATGCCAATGGTATTGTCGATTTCGAGCGGGTATTACCGGTGGTGATTAATAAATTTTTACCGGTTGGTCTGGTAGGCCTGGTCTTAACAGGTTTACTGGGAGCCTTCATGAGCACTTTTAGCGGTACATTGAATGCAGCCCAAGCCTATATAGTAAATGATATTTACCTGAAATATATTGAGCCACAGGCATCTACCCGAAAAATCATAGGTATGAACTATATAGTCGGAATCGTTGTCGTATTTATTGGAGTAATGATGGGCTTTTTCGTTAGAGATATCAACAGTGTGCTTCAATGGATCGTTTCTGCGCTCTATGGAGGCTATATTGCATCAAACGTGCTAAAATGGCACTGGTGGCGATTCAATGCCAATGGATTTTTCTGGGGTATGCTCACTGGGATTGTATCGGCCTTGGTGTTCACCCATTTTTTTGAAGGTGTACAGTTTCTTTATTTTTTCCCCCTGTTATTTCTTATTTCTCTGGCAGGCTCAGTCATCGGTTCATATGCCACGCCTGCAACAGAACTTGGGGTATTAAAATCTTTTTATAAAACAGTCAGACCTTGGGGTATCTGGGGGCCAGTCAATAAATTAGTGATGGCTGATGACCCTTTGTTTGTACCGAATAGCAATTTTAAACTGAACATGTTTAATGTGGTCTTGGGTATTATCGGGCAGTTATGTCTGACAATTTTACCCATGTACCTGGTGCTCATGCAAAAGTTACCTCTTGCCATTACGGTTGCAATTCTTGTTGTGATCAGTGTGGTTCTGAAAAAAACATGGTGGAACAAACTAACTGACTATTAAAATGATTAAAAATTTTGACCAGCGACTTGCCGAAATGATAGCTCGCTATCATGAATTGATAAATATGCCAAATACAAAGCAATCGGTTGGAAATGGCATTTACGAGCGCTACCTGCTGCCAATTCTAACTGCTTCACATACCCCTCTAACCTGGCGTTATGATATGAATGAACGTAGTAATCCCTACTTGATGGAGCGTATTGGCATAAATGCCGTATTTAATGCAGGAGCTATAAAATTTGAGGGAAGATATCTACTGGTAGCCAGGGTTGAAGGAAATGACAGGAAGTCATTCTTTGCTGTTGCTGAAAGTCCGAATGGGATAGACAGGTTTAAGTTCTGGGACTACCCGGTAAATCTGCCTGAGACTGAAAACCCAGATACCAATGTGTACGATATGCGTCTGACGGCGCATGAAGATGGATTTATCTATGGGTTGTTTTGTACCGAAAGAAGAGATCCTCAGGCTTCTCAATCTGACCAGTCAATGGCTATTGCCTCTTGTGGTATCACCCGCACAAAAGACATGCTGGTTTGGGAACGTCTACCCGATCTGATTACCTCCTCTTCACAGCAGCGCAATGTGGTCTTGCACCCAGAATTTGTTGGAGGGCAATATGCCCTTTATACACGCCCTCAGGATAGCTTTATTGAAGCTGGTAATGGAGGAGGTATAGGCTTTGGTTTATGTAAAGACATTACAAAGGCCCTAATAGAGACTGAGACTATTATCGATAGTAAAAGCTACCATACTGTTTATGAGGCAAAAAACGGTCAGGGACCGGCACCTATCAAAACAGCAAAAGGCTGGTTACATCTTGCTCATGGCGTTAGAAATACCGCAGCTGGTCTGCGTTATGTACTCTATATGTTTATGACTGACCTAAATGACCTGACCAGCGTGCTTTATAAACCCGCAGGCTATATAATCGCCCCACAAAAAGCAGAACGAATTGGTGACGTATCAAACGTCATTTTTTCGAACGGCTGGATTAAAGATGATGATGGTAAAGTGTATATTTATTATGCTTCTTCTGATACACGTATGCATGTTGCAGAATCATCAGTTGACCGCCTGCTTGATTATGTGATGAATTCACCTGCTGACGGTTTTCGATCAGTATCTTCAGTAGAAAATATTACTAAAAGCATTCAAAGGAATCTGGCAATACCTACACAGAACTGAATTACTCAGTCAACTAAGAACTGATCAAATGCTAAAAAAACAGTTATTAACCTATCGTGAAGAGTTAAGCCGGGAGTTGGATGACATATTAAAGTATTGGTTAAAAAATACTCCTGATTTAAAAGAAGGAGGTTTTATTGGGCAAATTAATGAAGGTGGACAAGCAATTGCCATAGCTGATAAGGGTTCAGTGCTTAATGCACGAATTCTCTGGTCTTTCTCTGCTGCATTTAATCTTACAGGTGACGGTTTTTACTTGAAATATGCAGAAAGTGCGTTTAAGTACATCAACTCGTATTTTATTGATAAACAATTCGGTGGCGTTTACTGGTCAGTAAACTATAAAGGGATTAAGCAAAACGCAAAGAAGCAGATCTATGCCAGCGCCTTTACTATCTATGGGTTCGCTGAATATTACCGGGCAACCCGTATTTCCAGCGTGCTTGATATAGCAATCAGTCTTTATGAAACAGTCATAGAAAAAAGTCTGGACCAGGAAAATGGTGGGTATTTTGAAGCTTTTTCCGAAACCTGGTCGCCGATTGATGACCTGCGTCTAAGTCAGAAAGATGTAAACGTTCAGAAGTCAATGAATACGAATCTGCATGTTCTTGAAGCATTCAGCAATCTCTACAGCATCTGGCCTGATAAAGATCTGAAAAATCATATCAGCAGCCTGCTAAAAAATTTTTCTGATCATATTATTTACCCTGGTCTTAATTGCCAGGTACTGTTTTTTGATAATAAATGGAATCCGAAATCAACTACAGTTTCTTATGGTCATGATATAGAGGCTTCCTGGTTATTACTGGAGGCAGCTGAAATTATAGGAGAAACAGATCTGATAGAGAATTTTAAAGTTCAGGCACTGAAACTTGCTTCTCAGGCCATGATTGGCCTTGATACTGATGGTGGACTTTTTTACGAATACGAACCTGAAAATAAAATGCTGATTGGTGAAAAACACTGGTGGGTTCAGGCAGAGGCGATGGTGGGTTTCTTTAATGCCTGGGAAATAAGTAATGAAAACATATTTCTTGATGCCTCTTTGAAATGCTGGCAATTTACCCAAAAGTATATCCTTGATAAAAACAGGGGTGAATGGTACTGGGGCGTAGGTGCTGATCACTCACCTATGATAGGGCAAGATAAGGTCGGTATCTGGAAATGCCCGTATCATAATACCAGGGCATGTATTGAACTGATCAGGCGTATCAGCATAAATCCAGTTATTCGTTAAGGTTTTTAATCTGTCTATAGTTTACCGTAGATAATCGAAAAATACGCGCTTCCTGCCCATAACCTGGTATATCAAGAATAATAAAGCCCGGGTAAACAATACGAACATCTGATTCTGAATTTTGTCAAACTTATCACTACCTGTTCTGTGTAGAACCAAAATCATGATTTGGTAAGATTCTTCTGTTTTTATACCTTGGGTCAAAGACTTTTTATGACTATCACTTATAAAACAGGCATTATACCTTCTACTGCTTCAATTATCGATGTATATAATAGTTCAGGTATTAATCGCCCAACTGATGATTCTGAGCGTATAACAAATATGTATTCTCGCGCAGGTCTGGTAATTTCGGCCTGGGACGGTGAGCTACTTACAGGTATAGCCCGCTCTCTTACAGACTTTTGTTTTTGCTGTTATCTGGCAGATCTGGCAGTCAAAAAAGAATACCAGCATCTGGGAATTGGTCGTGAATTAGTTGCTCTTACCCGTAAAGAAATTGGTGAACAAAGCATGTTGCTATTAATTGCTGCACCAGAAGCCATAAATTATTATCCGAAGCTGGGTATGGAAAAGGTTGAAGACGCTTTTATTTTTAAAAGAAAGCGTTGAATCTAAAAACGCAAATGCTTACGTATATGAGGTTAAACTGATAGCTGAGATTTTGATGAATTTGTTTAAAACGGGTAGTTTATTTTTACAGGCGGTTCTATACATTATTGCTGGAAGCAATCATTTTTGGCATCCAAAGGCATATTTAAGAATTATGCCTGCATATTTACCTTATCATTTGCCATTGGTCTATCTAAGCGGATTTTTTGAAATTTCACTGGGTATATTATTGATCTTTCCGCGTACTAGGGCGCTGGCTGGTACTGGTATTGTGCTAATGCTTGCAGCCTTCATACCAATTCATCTTGATATGCTGATACATGCACCAATGAGGGTAGGAGGCTTAACTGTAACTGGTCCAATGGCTTGGGGCAGACTTATCTTGCAATTTGTACTAATGGCCTGGATATGGTTTGCCAGCCACTAAATAATAAAAAATAAATAAAAGAAGTGTCTATTTATGTAGTTTTGATATTTAAAGGGGATGTTAGCTCAGCTGGTTTAGAGCACTGCCTCGACAAGGCAGGGGTCGCTGGTTCAAGTCCAGTACATCCCACTAATTTCACTAACTATAACAGCTCGAACTTTTCGAAGCTCAACTGGTTTGATTATTCTAATAAAGCATTTTCAAGACCCAATTCTTCTTTTGCAAGCTGCAACTCTCTCGAAATCAATATTTCACGATTTCGGAGCTAATTATATATATGCTTATTTCAAATACGTATTGCAGATTATCACGCTTATCTCAGATCGCCGTTAAGAAATGATTTCAATAGCATGACAATAACTAAAAAGCACTCAATGATTAGAAACGTATTTAAAATACTTATCAGCTGACCATAATGCATATTATTTGCGATAGAAAGTATCACCATAATACTTATTGTTGAAAACATCAGGAAAAGCATGATGCAAAGTAGCCGACCTATTAACGTATGGTAAATGGCTGGGCTGGAGTGGTTGTTTAAGTGCTTCATCGTATAAGATCCAGTAACAGTATAAGTCAAAGTTAACATAATATATCTTTAATGTTAAGATAATGTTAACTAATTGCTATTTTATTGATTTATACGGTTCAAACGTCTATTCGGTTACACCCATTTTAATCTTTTCCCAGATTTTTGTAGCGATAACTGCTGCATGTACTCTGGAATTTTCAATAAACCATTTTCTGGTATTTAATCCCCCGCAAATTACTCCAGCGAGATAAACATTTTCCTGATTTGTTTCCATGGTCTGTTCATTATACGTTGGCGTATTAAATGAATCATCTCTGAATGTTATGCCTAATGAGGTTAAAAAATTAAAATCCGGTAAATATCCTGTCATAGCCATAACGAAATCATTTTCTAGTTCTATCATACCATCAGGCGTTTTAACGAGAATATGAGTATCATTTATCTCTGTAATTTCTGAGGAAAAGTAGGCCTTAATAGAACCTTCTTTAATTCTGTTTTCAATGTCAGGCTTAACCCAATATTTGACATTATCATTAAACTGATGATTTTTAATGACCATAGTAACTGACGCACCTTTTCTGTAGCATTCAAGCGCTACGTCTACAGCAGAATTTGCAGACCCAATTACTGCAAGTTTCTGACCAAAGAACGGATGGGCATCCTGATAATAATGTTTTACCTTTTGTAAATCTTCACCAGGTATGCCCAGCCGGTTGGGAATATCATAAAATCCGGTAGCAATAATTAAACTTTCTGACCGGTAAATTCCTTTGCTACTGACAACTTCATAATGATCAGATCTTTTGCTGATATGGCTCACTGGCTCATATAACCTGATATTCATTTTCCAGAATAAAGCTACCCTCCTGTAATATTCAAGGGCTTCAGGCCTGTTGGCCTTACTACTGATTGACATGAATGGAACTTCTCCAATTTCTAACTTTTCAGAAGTCGAAAAAAAAGTCATGTTTAAGGGGTAATCATAAATGGAATTAACCAGACAACCTTTTTCTATGATAACATAGCTTAGATTTTTTTTGTCACATTCAATTCCACAGGCCATACCGATTGGACCAGCCCCTATTATTATCACATCAAAAGATTCTGATTCATTCATTGTCATAGCAACATATTAATTATTTAAATCTTGCATGCAGATAAGCTTCAGCTTTACTGTAAGCATCAGATGCTGCAAGATCATTGTGTGTAGGCCCATTTGGGTTTCCAAAACCATGATCTGCATCATAACTGTTAACTGTCAGTGTTTTACCTGCCTTTTTCATGTTTTCCTCAAAACCTGTAACAACGGCTGGTGTGATCCATTTATCTTTATTGGCAAAGATACCCAGTACATCTGAATGCAAGGTTTTAAGTTTGGTTACATCCTGCTCAGGCATACCATAAAAAACGACGCAGGCAACGGTCTGCTGCTTTGCTGCCAATGCAGTTTGTAATGACCATCCTCCACCAAAGCACCAGCCAATAGTTCCGATTCGTGCATTTTTGCCAAGCATTTTTATCGCACCCTGTATAATAGCAGTAGCACGCACTGTTGTAACTGCCTGCATCAATTTCCTTGCCGAGTCAGGGTTAGTTGTAGTCTTATTATCGTATAAGTCAATGGCGATAACGTTAACGTCTTTAAGACTTTTAAAATATTTTTCTGATTCATATTTCGCATAATCGCCCAAGCCCAAATAGTCATGAATAACGAGCAGATAATTATTAGTTTTTTTAGCTGCCTTAAATTCATAACCATGCGCAAGTGTTCCATCGGTTGCTGTAAAATGAATATCAGCTCCAGCTCCGGCTACATAGTTAAAACTTGCTGGCAAAACGTGAATTTTTACGAAATTCGGATCTGAAGCAAATGCAGCAAACTGTTCGGTGGCAGTTTTTCCACAGCATAGAATAGGTTTTGTAGGTTGCTTTGCCGCGGGGGCAAAAAGCATAAAGGCAATCAGTAGGTACTTTTCCATAATTCAAATTTGATTTAGGTTAATTAGAGGTTATTATAACTGTAATAAGTCAATCCCGGGTTTTTTTGTTTGATCATATCGGCGGTGATAATTTACCAAGATAGGTGAGCTTAAGAATTTTACTGGTTTTTGTAGTTACCTTAAAACGTTCGTCAATACGGTAACCAACTATCCAGATTATTTCACCTTTATGTAAAACGATAGGTATCCGGCGTTTTTCAGTTAATGCTACTTTATTGTCTGTGAAAAAGTCACTCAATTTCTTTTTATGCTTCAATCCCAAAGGGTAAAAGAAATCACCTTCCTGCCAGTTACGCATTTCGAGAGGCATGCTTGCAAAAGAAGCATCAAAATACGCTATTTTGTAATCTGACGGATAGGTTTTTAGTAGAGAAGCAGGATATTGAACTTTAAACGAACGCTTAAAATCCGGAGAATTGTTAAAACCTGGTATTTCCTGAATCTGTTTTTCAAGTAACAGATATGCTCTGTTATTAAGAACAGTATGGGATAACGAATGAAATATTTTTCCACTCTGATTACGCATACCTGCGATGATTTGTACCGTTACAGCATCAGTAAAGCCATAAAATTTCAATATTTCGTATAATACAAACCTGGCGTCGGCTTTCAGTGTTACCAACTTTTCAATAGAAATCTGTATACTTCCATCTGGTAAATCTTGAAGTAATTCTGATTTTATAGTTGATATCTGTTGCTGGTATAATCGCTCAACGCTTGCCATTCTTAACGCATTTTCAATAAATGTTTGTTCAATTGATGGATTAATTTCTCTTAAAACCGGCATTACCTTTATTCTGAGCTTATTACGCAGGTAATTTGTTAAATTATTAGAAGCATCTTCCCTGTACTGAATAGTATTCTGAGCAATTAATATATCGATCTCATCCCTGTTTAGAAAAAGCATTGGCCTGATCAGAAACTCACGCCTGGCTAAAATACCATGCATACCTGCAATACCAGTACCTCTGATCAGGTTGATTAATATCGTTTCACTGAGATCACCTGCATGTTGAGCAAGACCGATCATGGCATTTTGTTCCAGAATGCGAATCTCTTCAAACCAGGCATAGCGAAGTTCTCTTGCGGCCATTTGCGTTGAAATATGATTAGCCCTGGCAAAATCATCAGTATTAAAATGTTTAAGGTGAAATTTAACACCATAATTATGTGCCGTATTTCTAACAAGTTCTTCATCTAAAGTTGATTCTTCACCCCGAAGTTGGAAATTGCAATGGGCGATCTGAAAGTTATAGCCCAGTTTACTAAATGCCCAGGCCAGAAGCATAGAATCTCTACCCCCACTTACAGCAAGTATCACCAGCTGATGAGGCTCAAAAAGATCCTCACCTTCTATAAATGATTTTAAACGGGCTAAAAAAATATCGGTGGTCATTAAATCAATCTTATTTATTCGTAAATATAAGATCTGTTTTTTTTAATCTGGATTACCTAATTTCTCAGTCTCAAAATTACCTTTGACGAATAGGTTAATGTAACTTGATTTTAAACAGGATTAATAAGAATTAAACCGCTTTTAAGCATAAAATTGGGCTGTTAATTAAAATGAGGTTGTCAAAAAGCATATTTATTCAATTCGTAGTGATTAGCAGTTTTATTGCTTCAGGGTTTTCAGTATTCGCACAAACGCTTAAAACTGCCAGTCCTCAGACAGCACCAAAACCTCTTCTAGTACCTTCTCATGGTGTGCCTATCAAGGTTGCGGCTGCCCGCCCTGACGGAAAACTAGACGCATTTGTGGTAACTAAAGACGGTAAAACCATTACATACTTTAAAGATCGGGCTGTTTTTTCTCAGGGTAACGCTAATATGACGGCAGACAGCTCGAGGCTTTATACAAATGAAAACAGACTTGAAGCATTTGGTCATGTGGTTATTCATCAGGCAGATACAGTCACCATTACAGGTGATAAATTATTTTATGATGGGGGTACCCAAAAAGCCGAGATGTTTGATCATTGCGTGATGACTGACAAGCAGGGTGTGCTTACTACTGACCGGTTGAATTACGATCTGGGCACAAAGGTTGGAACCTATTTTGACGGAGGGAAAATTATAAATAAAGATAATATACTGGTTAGCCGCACCGGATACTACTATGAAAATACAAAGATCTGTTACTTTAAAACAGATGTTTCTATTTTAACTCCTCAGACAACGATTAAGTCTGATACCTTGCAATATAATACGAATACCAGAATTGCCTACTTCTTCGGTCCTACAAAAATTCAAAGCCGCGATGATTTTATATACTGTGAAAACGGGCAATATAATACAGCCAATGATCAGGCAAATTTCAGACAGCATGCTTATTATCTGAATGGAAGTAAAAAATTGGTGGGTGACAGTTTGTACTACGATAAACGCTCGGGATTTGGCCGGGCTATCGGTCATGTAGTTTTTACAGACTCAACTGATAATGGTATTATAAGAGGAGGTATCGCACAGTACAATAAGGTGAATGAACAGACCTACGTTACTCATAAACCATTGTTCATATTTTTAACAACAGCATCCGATACGCTTAAACAAGCCTCAAAGACTGTTGATTCTCTTAAGCCAGGGGTTAAGGGTAAAATTAGGCCAGTAAAAGAACGTACTCCTACCTATGCAGAAATACTTGCCGGACATTCAGAAGAAATTTCAGCAGGGCAGCCAGGAGCTAACCCCTCACATGCACCGATTCCAGATCTGAGCATAAAAAAGAATCAGGCAATTGTCAGAGCTCCGAAAGTTTTAAAAGAGAGAGTAGATTCAACTTTTCTCACAGCCGATACGCTGATGACTCTTTCACTTACAGGTGAAAAAGCCAGGCCGCATCTGGCGCCTCGTATTCCGTTAAAAGTAAGGAACAGACCTTTTGCGCATGATAGTCTTGGCCGGGTGGCAGATCAGCTTGTTGCAAGAATCAAAACTGCAGTTATTGAAGACAGTTTAAAATTAAAGAATACGGCAATTAAACCGCTAAAAGATAAGTCAGCACTATTGCCTGTGTCAAAGAATCTAAAATCCGGGGATCAACTAACAGGGCTTTCAAATGCAATAGCCACCAGAAAATCAACAACAAAATTAAAGACAGGTACTGTTGCCGCAGAAAAAAGTAGTCCTGTTTTAACTAATTCCCCTGTCGGTGTCAACTCACCTGATACAAGTAAAGTTACCAACTTAAAAGATCAAACAGATACCCGGCAATTTACGTTGGAGCCTGGCAGGAAGAGCTTTTTTAGCCGGCTTTTTGGTAAAAAGTCATTGACAGTCAAAGTTATAGATACACCTGTGAATATGCCGGTTAAAATAAGTGTCAGGCAACTCGATTCTCTTAAAAAGAAACTGGCTTCATTAAAAGGAGATTATCAGATACCAGATTTGCTTGCCTTCACTGGCAGGGCTCTCAAAAAAGAGCTATACAAACCATTTACTTTCGCTGATACTACCCATTTCAGGGTAGTGTTTGCCTATCATCATGCAAAACTGTTTAAATCAGATTTTCAGGCAGCAGCAGATTCACTCGTATACACCTATATTGACTCGACCATTCGTTGTTTCAAGAAACCAGCATTGTGGACTGAGGGTGCACAAATGACTGGCGATACGATTTCTATACGCTTAAAAGACAAAAAGCTTGATAGCCTAATAATTATTCACTCTTCTTTTATCATCAGCAGAGTTGACAGCCTGATAAATAAGGAGCGGTTTAATCAAATCAGTGGCCGTGACATGTTTGGCAAATTCAATAATAACCATCTTGAAAGAATGCGGGTTGAAGGCAATGGTAAAAGTTTGTATTATGCTACAGATGATAAGAAGGATAGTGTCACTCATAAAATAAAGAGTACGATCAGCGGTCTGAATTCTGAGATCGGAAGTTACTTTTTAATGCGGTTTAAAGAAAATAAGGCTGAATCTTTTACTGCTGTTGATGAACCGGAAGGGCATTTCTTTCCATTAAAAAAAATAGATCCTGGTAGTGAGAGACTAAAAGGTTTTTACTGGCGCGAAAGTGAAAGGCCGCGTTCAAAAGCAGATCTGTTTTTAAAACCCAAACCAGAAGTTATTAAGGAAGATTCTATTGTCAATAAAAAATCTGCAACCGGGGCTTTAGATGATGATTATTCTGAAAATATACTGGATATTCCAAAACCAAAGGTGAAAAAAGGAGCAAAGCCAGCAAAGGGTGTTCTCTTAAAACGGGATACTGGTTTACTCACCAAGCCAGCTTCTCCTGAAAAACCGTTAGATAAAACCAGGAGAAATAATCAATTTGTACCTCCTGCAGATTCAACTTTGTCGCGTACTGGTGTTGGTGATACGCTTACCCACCCAAGCCCCAAGTAAGTACTATTTTCTCAAGTAAGTATTTAATGATTGAATGGCAAGTGCCCTATGACTGATTTTATTCTTTAAGCCCGTATCCATTTCTGCAAAACTCAAAGCATGCCCTTCAGGCCTGAAGATCGGATCATAACCAAAACCGGCCTTACCCTGGGGTTCATGCAATATTACTCCTTCAATTTTACCAGTGAAATAAAGTACCTGACCATTTGTAATCAAACAGATAACACAGACAAAGCGAGCTGTTCGGATAGACTGGCCAGTCATATTATGCAAAACTAACTCAAGGTTTTGATTCATATCACGTGATCCACTATACCTGGCAGAGAAAATACCTGGTGCCCCGGATAATGCGTCGATTTCTAAGCCGCTATCATCTGAAAAGCAGTTTTTTCCAGTCTGTTCATAGATGAATCTTGACTTGATCAGTGCATTTTCTTCAAAAGAAATTCCATTTTCTTCTATTTCATCATGTATACCTATGTCTGTCAACGACTGTAATTTAATGACAGAACCGATCATCTGGCTAACCTCTTCAAGTTTATGATTATTATGTGTGGCAAATATCAGTGGGGAATGTGTCGGTACAGATTCGTACATAGCGAGGTTATTGAATTTTAAATAAAATCTTCAAACTGTTCCAAAGTGCGGCTCTGCTTGCTTTATCGTCTTCCAATTCTTTCAGGCTGACAGCTTTAAAATAAAGAACCTGATCATGCTTAGCCGGAATATTTAGTATAGAACCTTGAGGCCAGACGTCTAGGGTTGATTCTGCACCAAAAGAAATAACAAGCTTTGGCCTGTATTCATTGATCAGTAATTCAAGAGGTAATGATTGGCTGCCCGTAATTTCAAGAAGAGCAATATCATCAAACGTAAGATTTAATGCTTTCAGGATATTTGCCAGCAAATTATACGCTGATTCGTTATGAGGGTTCTGACCACCAGTAGAAAGAAACAATAAAGGCTTCTTATAGAAACCTTTCGTTTGCATTTTTTTAAAATTAACAGTTTCAACGGGAACGTCTTTATCCATTACTGTTATTGGTTCTTTTATGACATTTTCTATATTTATTTCATTGTATGACAGTAACTTATCATTTTTAAGGTAGAATAATTCTTCAGTCATCAGACCAGAAACAGGTAGATCGAATGTCGGTATTATTAGTTTCTCCATGAGCTCTGATTAGTTTTGCAGCACTATAATTAACTGTATATGCGCACGTTTATGATTTTATGTATCTTCGCCAGATAAAGCACTTTATTGCCGGTTTAGTTAACCGCTTTTGGGCTAATGTACATCGTATGATTAAAAGAATCACCTTTTTTATTCTGTTTCTGGCCTGTATACAGCCAGCCTTTTCTCAAAAAACAATTTCTGCCGATAAGGTCGTCGCTGTAGTAGGTGACAAAGAGATTCTAGAATCAGATATTCAGAAGCAGCTGATTAATGAGGGACAGGAAAATCCTGAAATACTAAAAAATCCAAACGCCAAGTGCCTGCTGCTTTCTGATTTGATGACCAAGAAACTTCTCCTGATACAGGCCGCCATTGATAGTGTAACGGTTGATGAAGCTGACGTTGATAATGATATGAATCAGCGTTTCAATGTAATGATGAAAAATTATTACGGCGGTGACCAGGAAAAAATGGAGGCTGTACTTGGAAAAAGCTTACTCGAATATAAAGAAGAAGTAAGGCCAGATGTACATGCCAATAAGCTGTCTCAGAAAATGCGTGGTAAACTGGTAGAAAAAGTAACTGTATCACCTGCTGATGTCACAAAGTTTTACAATTCATCGAAAGATAGTATTCCGCTGATAGGTACTGAAGTAGTTGTCGCTCAAATTATTAAAACACCCAAACCTAGCGCCAAAGAAAAACAGACAGCAAGAGACAAGCTTGTAGATCTTCGCGAACAAATAAAACATGGCAAGAAATTTGAAACTATTGCCTTATTATATTCTCAGGATCCCGGGTCGTCGAGTAAAGAAGGGGATCTTGGATTTGCTTTGAGAGGAACCTTTGCCAAAGAATTCGAAGCTGTTGCTTATAGACTTAAGCCAGGAGAGTTATCAATGCCTGTCGAAACTGAATTTGGTTATCACCTGATACAGGTTTTAGAACGTAGAGGAAATCAAATTCATGCCAGGCATATTCTGATTATTCCTGAAGTAAGTCAGTCAGATCTTGACTCGGCTAAAATACTACTTGATTCAGCTTATAAACAGATAAAATCAAAACGAATCAATTTTGCCCAGGGTGCTGTTCTATTTTCTGATGATGATCAGTCAAAAGGTAATGCAGGGATGATTTATCCTACAGCCCTGCCTCTTGATCAGATCGAACAGGTCATTCATACAAAACCTACAATTTTCTCAGTAGTTGATACCATGAAAGCAGGTGATGTTACTCCTGCACTTGAATATAGTCAGGCTGAGGGTAATAAAAAAGGCTTCAGGCTTGTTAACCTTGCATCTAAGACTTCACCCCATAAAGCAGATCTGGTTCAGGATTATGCACGTATTCAAGCTTTTGCCTTACAAGCCAAGCAGGGTAAAACTTTTTCTGACTGGGTTGAACGCAAGAAACTGGTTACCTATATTAAAATTGATGCTGAATACCTTCAATGTAAGGACATGAAATCATGGGTTAAAAAAGCAAACAGGTTGTAAAATGCAGGCTTCCTCAAATCTTGATGTTGAATCAGTAGACAGACTGTCTAAATCTTATCAGGATATCTGTAAAGAATTAGCAAAAGTCATTTTTGGTCAGGAGGAAGTAATAAAGCTTGTACTGATATCTATCTTTTCTGGTGGGCATTGTCTGCTGGTAGGGGTTCCCGGGCTTGCAAAAACGCTACTCGTGCAGACAATATCACAGGTGCTTGATTTAAATTTCAACAGAATACAGTTTACTCCTGATTTGATGCCTTCAGATATAACGGGCTCAGAGATTTTAGGTGAAGACCGTAAGTTCAAATTTATCAAAGGACCAGTTTTTGCCAATATTGTGCTTGCTGATGAAATTAACCGTACGCCTCCAAAAACACAGGCAGCATTGCTTGAAGCCATGCAGGAGAGAACGGTAACTGTTGCAGGTGTTAATAATGCATTACCCAATCCGTTTTTTGTGCTTGCCACTCAAAACCCGATTGAACAGGAAGGAACTTATCCTTTACCTGAAGCACAGCTAGACAGGTTCATGTTTCATATTTTACTTGACTATCCTTCATTTCAGGAAGAATTACAGGTGGTTAAAAATACGACTTCTGCAGGAAAGGTTGTGTTAACTAAAATGTTGAGTGCTAAAGAAATTGAAGAATTTCAGCTACTTATCAGAAAGATTCCTGTAACTGATAACGTACTTGAATATGCTGTTAAACTGGTAAGTAAAACCAGACCCAATAATCAGTTTGCGACTTCTCAGGTTAATTCATTCATAAGTTGGGGTGCAGGACCCCGTGCGTCCCAGTATCTTATTCTGGGTGCTAAATGCCATGCCGTTCTTGCTGGTAAATACGCTCCTGATATTGAAGATGTTCAGGCTGTTGCTATTCCTGTGCTGCGTCATCGCCTGGTTCGTAATTACCGAGCTGAGGCTGAGGGCCTTACGACAGAGGCGCTGATCAAATCACTACTTTAAAACGTATGTCTCAAACCACTGTTCAAACAGGCCATGCTTCTCATGACAAAGGCTATCACATGATTTTGAGATCCAGATGGGGGCATATTTTTTTCATTACAACACAATTCAAATTTACCAAAGCCTGCATAAAATATTAACTTACGAACTAAGTTAATACTGCATGAAAAGAGTTCTTCTGGTAATTCTAATTGCTTTTCCATTCTGCCTGATTTTGGGGTGTAATAAAATTTCAACAGAAGATAATCTTAAGCCCGTGCTTACTGCCAATCAATTTAATCTCTTTTTTCCCCACCGTAATAAGGTTTATACGTATAAGGGATTAAAAGAGGCAGCGGCTAAATTTCCATTATTTCTGGCTGAGGGTGATCTTAAAATCCGAAAAAATGAGCTCGCTGCGTTTCTGGCTGTTATTGCTCAGGAAACAACAGGGGGCTGGGCAGAAGCCCCAGGAGGCCCACTAAGCTGGGGTTTGGTGTTTGTTGAAGAGCAGGCTTGCATAACAGGTAATTGTCCGGTATATAATAGTCCTGGTAGATCCGCCTATCTGCCAGTCACAGGAAAGAACTATTATGGGCGTGGGGCTTTACAAATCTCTTACCTGTATAACTATGGTGAAGCAGGTAAAGATTTAGATTTGCCACTGGTAGAAAAGCCTGAATTGCTTAGTGAAGATCCAGTGGTAGTATTTGAATCTGCTATTTGGTTTTGGATGCGTAAACAAAATAATAAGCCTTCCTGTCATGAGGTTATCACTGGAGCGTGGCAGCCTTCAGCTGAAGATGCGGCACTTAACCGTAAGCCTGGTTTTGGAATGGTAATTAATATCGTTAATGGTGGTGTTGAATGCGGTACCGGACGTACTGCAGATGCTGCTTCAAAAGCCAGGGGACGGATAGATTTTTATAAATACTTTACCTCAAAGTTGAAAATTGAACCTGATCTAGACTGTGATTGTGCGACAATGGGTTATTATATCATGAGTGAACAGGCACCTTTGCCTCCTAAAAAATAGTTTTCACGGAATCTTAATCTTACCCATTTTAAGGGGGATAAACAGGTGTAAAAGGAATCAGGTAATTTCTGATTGGTTTCCAGATTCTGAATGAATGCAGGATACTAGTTCTGTAATGCGATTTTGTTTGCTTAGGTTAGCATCCACGTATTTAAGAATCCATTATTTTATGAACAACGTATTTTACCTGTTATTTCTGGGGTCAATTTCTTTTTCTGCCTTTGCCCAGCAGCCTGATTTAAGAGCAACAGTAAGTACGAAGGCCGATGCTATACAAAGTAAAGTTGTGGCCTGGAGACGTGATTTTCATGAGCACCCTGAACTCGGTAATAGTGAGGTTCGAACAGGAGAAATTATTGCCAGATATCTAAAATCATTGGGTATTGTTGTTACCGAGCATGTGGCTAAAACAGGTGTCGTTGGCGTTCTTAAGGGGGGCTTTCCTGGTCCTGTAGTTGCCCTGCGTGCAGATATGGATGGGTTACCAGTAGTAGAGCGTACACCTGTGCCTTTTGCCTCAAAGGTAAAGACGATGTATAATGGTCAGCAAGTTGGTGTCATGCATGCCTGTGGTCATGATTCTCATATGGCAATTCTGATGGGCGTGGCTGAAGTTTTATCGTCAATGAGAAAGGATATTCATGGTACAGTTAAATTTATATTTCAGCCGGCAGAAGAAGGAACTCCAGTTGGTGAAAAAGGTGGAGCTGAAGAAATGGTCAAACAAGGGGTACTTGAAAACCCTAAAGTTGATGTGATTTTTGGTCTACATATTAATTCTGCTGCAGAGGTGGGCACTATTTTATACCGTCCAGGTGGAACCATGGCTGCGAGTACTGATTTTCAAATGATTATTAAAGGTCGCTCTGCACATGGTGCATATCCATGGTCAAGTATAGACCCAATTGTTGTGGCAGCTGAAATTGTCAATAATCTTCAGACAATTGTTAGCAGAAACCTTGATCTTACTGAAAACCCCGCGATTGTAACCGTAGGTTCTATTAAGGGGGGGAATCGCCCGAATATCATTCCTGAAACTGTTGAATTAACCGGTACTCTCAGGGCATTTTCTAAATCAGATATCAAGATGTTAAACGAACGGGTAATTCAGATTGCTACCAAAACTGCTGAGGCACAAAATGCGACTGTCGAAATTAAATTACCCTATACAACCAGATATCCTGTCACATTTAATGATCCGGCTTTGACAGCTCAAATGCTTCCAAGTCTTCAGAAGACTGCAGGCGCATCCAATGTTTTATTAAAGCCAGCAGTTACTGGTGCTGAAGATTTCAGCTTTTATCAAGAAAAGGTTCCGGGCATTTATTTTTTCCTTGGTGGCATGCCTAAAGGTGCGGATCCACTGAAAGCACCTTCACACCATACACCTGATTTTTATATTGATGAATCAGGTTTTGCACTCGGAGTTAAATCACTGTGTAATCTGACACTTGATTATATGGCTTCGAAATAAGAGTATTGTCAACTATTACACATGTGAAATCACTCTGTAATCTGACAATGATTATATGGCTTCGAAATAAGAGAAGTCTGAAGGAATATAAATAAGATACAAAAGCAGATTTTATGAACTTTAAGTTTGTGAAGTCCGCGTTTAGTATTTCCAGAGCTTCAATAAATCATTTTCGAACCTTGATGATGCCAAAAACTGATCTTCCAGACTTTTGCTGGCGGGTATCGGACTATCAAGACTAGCGCAGCGCAATATAGGTGCATCGAGACTGTCAAATGCGTGTTCAGCTAAGTAGGCAGCGATTTCTGCTCCCATGCCGCAAGTCAGGGTATCTTCATGCAAGATAATTACTTTACCTGTTTTGCGCACACTTTCTAGAACAAGCTCCTTGTCCCAGGGCATAAGACTTCGAAGGTCAATTAAATCAGACTTAATCTCAGGGTGTCTGCCAAGGCTGTCTAATGCCCAGTGAACGCCAAGTCCATAGGTAATTATGCTAACATCAGTTCCTTCCTGAAGTCGCATTCCGACGCCTATAGGCAGGGTATAATACTGATCTGGAACTTTACCTTTTAAACTGCGATACAGGAATTTATGTTCAAAAAATAGTACTGGATTTGGGTCTTCAATGGCTGCCGCAAGCAGGCCTTTGGCGTCGAAGGCAAATGCGGGGTAAACTACTTTTAATCCGGGGGTTTTTAGAAACCAGGCTTCATTTGTCTGAGAATGGAAAGGTCCTGCGGCTGTGCCAGCTCCACATGGCATGCGTATGACCACATCTGCTGACTGCCCCCAACGATAATGAGTTTTAGCCAGATTATTAACAATCTGGTTGAAAGCCATGGTCACAAAATCAGAAAACTGCATTTCAATGACTGATTTACCTCCCTTTATGGCCAGACCAAGTCCGATGCCCACTATTGCAGATTCACAAAGAGGTGTATTTCGAACCCTGGCTTTACCAAACTTTTCAAGTAATCCCTCAGTTACTTTAAAGGCACCACCATACTCAGCAATATCCTGCCCCATTAAAATTAGTTCAGGGTATCGCTCCATTGATTGGCCGAGACATTCGGTGATTGCATCGATGAAACGTTTATCAGGAAACTGGGCCTCAGGCGGTATAGACTTTAGGTGAGGTAGGTCAGGCATGGGTGCAGGAAATCTTCCTGGTTCGACAATTTTAGGCAATCCAAATTTTGCTACAGCTTCAAGGGGGGCATACACATCATTCATCTCTTCAGTTGCTGTTGCAGTTGAAGCGGTACCTGAAAATGCAACTTCAATAGCTGTCTCTATTTCAATATGAATTTGCTGTTTTAAACCGGCTATGATTTGCTGATTCAAAATACCCTTACTGAGCAAATACTGCTCAAAACTAAGAACTGGGTCTTTTGCTGTCCACTGATCAAGTTGCTCCTGAGGTACGTATCTTGTGCCAGAGGCCTCTTCATGCCCTCGCATCCTGAAGGTCATACATTCAATGAGAACTGGTCGTGGATTCTCTCTGATTGAAGATGCCAGCATATTGAATGTATCAAAAACAGTAAGAATATTATTGCCATCTATCTGTATGGCTTCAATACCATATCCAAGTCCACGATCACTTAAACTGGCACATTTATATTGTTCACTGATAGGGGTAGATAACCCGTATCCATTGTTTTCAATAACAAATATTACAGGCAAATTCCAAACAGCCGCTACATTTAAGGCTTCATGAAAATCACCCTGGCTGGTTGAACCCTCACCACAAAAAACCAGGCAAACTTCATTTTTACCATTAATTAAACTGCCGAGTGCAATACCATCAGCTACAGCAAGCTGGGGGCCAAGATGCGAGATCATACCGACAATATGGTGTTCTTTATTACCAAAATGGAAAGACCTGTCACGACCTTTTGTATATCCTTCAGTATAACCCTTGAATTGTGCAATCAACCTCTCTAGCGGAACCTGCCTGCTGGTAAAAATACCCAGGTTTCTATGCATGGGTAGTATATATTCATTTGAACGCATGGCAAGACAGGCGCCTACTGAAATAGCCTCCTGCCCAATACCGGAGAACCATTTTCCCAATTTCCCCTGTCTGAGTAGAATCAACATTTTTTCTTCAATGAGTCTAGGGCGAAGAAGATTTTCGTACAGTATAGTTAAAAGCTCATCAGGATATGGGAAA
The DNA here is from genome assembly GCA_031363945.1 of bacterium. Taxonomy (GTDB): domain Bacteria; phylum Bacteroidota; class Bacteroidia; order Sphingobacteriales; family Sphingobacteriaceae; genus JANLVJ01. The sequence goes on from JANLVJ010000028.1 coordinate 100,959, forward strand.
TTGCTAGATGCGTAATCTATCATGTATTTTTTTGTGACTTAATATATTGTTCGCTGAATGATTGGGGCGCTACATCTGGTAAAACTCTTCTTTTAGCCCAGTCCAGTGAAAACAGTCTTTTTAAAACAAAATTCTTAAACGGGCCTTTCGTTAAATCAAGCAACTTTCTGCTAAGCATGAAGCGCTTGAAGAAAAACCACCCCCACATCTCAGGCCTTGAGGCAAGGTTTTTATCAATACTGTCGCGCCTGTTAACCAATAGCATTTTATGTATTTCGATCTTCACAGGGCATACTTCAGTACATGCCCCACATAAACTCGAAGCAAAACTTAGATGCTTAAAATCAGACATCTCACGCATATAGGGTGTGATGACGGAGCCTATCGGACCACTATACGTTGTTTCATAAGAATGACCACCGATGTTTTTATAAACAGGACAGGCATTAAGGCAGGCACCACAACGAATGCAGTAAAGACTTTCCCGTTGTTCTTTCTGGGCGAGCAAGTTCGTTCTGCCATTATCAAGAAGTATAACATACATCTCTTCAGGACCATCAATTTCTGTTTCTTGTTTGGGTCCGTTAATCAGACTGTTATAAACAGTGAGATTCTGACCAGTGCCATGGGAAGCCAGTAAAGGCCAGAAAAGGTCGAGATCAGCCATATTGGGCAGTATTTTTTCAATTCCAGCGATGGCGATATGAACTTTAGGAAAGCTCATAGAAAGGCGTGCATTACCTTCATTTTCAGTTACACAAATGCTCCCGGTATCAGCAATCAGGAAATTCGCCCCTGTAATACCAATATCGGCCTTAACAAACTTTTCACGCATAATTCCGCGGGCGACTTCGGTAATCTGTTCAGGGCTGGCATCAATCGGACTCCCAAATTTCTCATGAAATAATTTTGCAATCTCATCCTTACTCAGATGCATTGCGGGCGTTACAATATGGTAAGGCTTCTGCCCGAGCAATTGAACAATATATTCTCCAAGGTCAGTTTCTACAGATTCGATCTGATGGTGTATCAGGCTTTCATTTAACTGAATTTCTTCAGTGACCATAGACTTTGACTTCACGACCATTTTTGCCGAATGTTTTCTCAGAATATTGAGAATCTCATGGTTGGCCTCGGCAGCGTCATTAGCCCAGACTACTTTACCTCCCCGACGCGTGAAATTCTGCTCAAATTCAAGAAGGTACCTGTCCATATTTTCAATGGCTTTCCATTTTACGGTATGTGCCCGGCGTTTCGAATTTTCGAGGTGATAGAATTTGGGTAATGCACCAGCAACAGCGTTGTTATACTTGCCAATATTATTATTAATAGTTTTTCTATGTTGCTGATCGAAAGCCTTGACTTCTATATCAGACTGAAACTGTTCTGCTTTGTTAGCCATTTAATATTTAGAACAAATTCACTGTTGAATGCTGAAAATTTTTTCTCAGAGAGAAGGTGATCTAAAATAATGAATCTCAAGATACTGCAGTAGTATTAAGGTTTTGGCATCATAGATTTCACCATTCATCATGTTTACTCTCAGAGTTTCAAATAATAACTCACATATTTCAATATCTTCTCCCTCTTCTTTTAATCCTCCGCCTGCTGAGTGTTTATCTGTTTGCTGATATTCAGCAATAAAAAGACTTATTTTTTCAGCACATGATCCTGGACTGACGAAGCATTCTGCAATTTTAACTGGCTTCAAGATTTTATATCCTGTTTCTTCCTGGGTTTCCCTGATAATAGCTTGATAATCAGATTCATTTTCAATTGTTCCTGCCGGCGCTTCAATAATTCGACCGTTTAAAATACCTGAAAGAAATACAGGCAGACGAAATTGAAGAGTAAGGATGACCGTTTTTCTCTCCAGATTATAAAGCAATATTGCTACACTATTACTACGTTGATATATCTCTCTGGTACGGGTTTCCTGTGTGCCATCACTCTTATCAAGCAGAACATTATACTTATAGAGCGGAAACCTGAACTGAGCTAACAATTCTTTACCAGTAATAATTGCTTTGCTAACCATTAAGTCTATCTTTTTGCCACAATATTGGCAAACATTAAAACATAGAATAAAGCCATTACAACCAGACCTGCAAGGTCAAAATAGAGTTCGAAACTTGACATATTTCAAAATTAGAAAAAAATAACATCCTGGAGCAAAGTTCTTGCTCTGGCAATATAATTTTACAAAACTGTATAGCTTTTAAGTTTTTTTTTCACTTGAAGTCGTTTGTTCGATCTACCATTGGCCGTTTATCCCGGTTTGCCAGTTCCCATGCAGTGTAAAATACCAGCTGGGCTCTTTTCTGATAAATCCCAAAGTTTATTTTTTCAATTGTATCACTTGACTGATGATAGTCAGCGTGAACCCCATTAAAGTAAAAAATGATGGGAATATTCAGTTTCGCAAAATTATAGTGATCTGAGCGGTAGTAAAATTGGTTTGGATCATTTGGATCATCATACCGATAATCGAGTTTAAGGTGTGAATACAGGTTGTTTGTTGACTCTGATATCTGTTGTAATGCTGAACTTAGCTTACCCGAACCAATGGTATACACATAGTCAGAATCCTGCATGTGTGCAGAATCAATACGTCCTATCATATCGATATTTAAGTCTGTAATTGTTTTTGCTGGCGCAAATACAGGATGCTCACTATAGTACTGTGATCCTAACAGACCTTTTTCTTCACCTACATTTGCCAGAAATAAAATACTTCTTCTTGGTTTATGACCCTGTTTTGCAGCATCTGCAAATGCACCTGCAATTGAAAGCAGGGCACTGCTTCCAGAACCATCATCATCAGCACCATGGTAGATTTTCCCATACTGCAAGCCCAGATGATCATAATGTGCTGAAATTACCAGTACTTCTTCGGCCAGATCTGTACCTGGCAGAAAACCCAGTACATCGTTGGCTTCAACCGGGCTCTCAGTATAATGTACCATGATATCTATTTTAACAGGTATACTTAAAATACCTCCTGTTTTTAGCTTTGCATCCATTTCAAGACCTGCAAGTGTTAATGCTTTGGCCATCGGTTGATTTCCAGAAAGCCTGACGCTGGGCTCAGCCGAAGATAGAAGTCTGTCAACAGCATGCCTGGATAATACAAAAAGTGCATTTCTCAAAGTTGTTTCCTTTTCACCCTTGAAGTTTATGGTTTTGCTTGCATATCGTTTATTTACTTCATCGGCTGTAAAATTTTGTGTACCGGGAAAATCATCAATTACCAATATAGACGCAGGCTGCTTGCTAAAAAGAAATGAGAGGCTTCTGTTATTTGCCCTTAACCAAGACCGAAAAGTTCGCTTTTGAAGATCATTAGTTGTATTACCTGGCAAAACCAATATACTAAGGCCTGATAAATCAATTCCTTTAAGGGATAACTCAAGTAAATCAGTGCTTGCCTGTAAGGCCACAATAAACAGTTTTGACTGTACAGTAGCCCCTCCTGAAGCTCTACCAGTAGGATAGTAGAACCAGTCGTGCTCATTTTTAACGGTACCTGCCATATTTAGTTCGGCCTTACCAAATCTTTTCTCAACTAAAGGAACGTTAAAGAAATAGGATCCTGCAACTGGTGCGGTTAAACCAAATAACCTGAAATTCCTGGCAATATATCTCGAAGCCTTTTGTGCACCTGCTTTGCCTGTTTCCCTTCCTTCTAGTGAATCGGCAGTAAGCACTGTAAGCCGGTCGTATAAACTTTTTTGGGTGATATGACTAGCAAACTTAACGGCCAGCTCATTTTTTCTGAGATTCTTTATAAGAGAATCTCCAGGTTTATGGGAAAATATACTCATTGCATTTGCCTGAAATGTGAAAGCAAGTGCAGAAATTATCAGTAAGGTTTTCATGAATACTATACTATATTTTAGTGATTGATAGCGTTACCAAGTATAAAAGGCCTGAACATAAAAACGGCATGATGTGCAAACTATTTTACAGTAAGTAGATCATGCCGCCTAAAGGCGAACCGTGTGGTTTTATTATATTTTCATCAATCGCTTTTCTGCACGTCTTTTACCTCTTTCGACTCCTGCAGAAACAAAAATACTAATCTCGAAGAGTATGAATAACGGAGCTGAGACAATAAGCTGGGTCATAATATCTGGGCTTGGGGTAATAACCGCCGCTACTATCAGAATAATAATTACTGCATAGCGTCGGGAATTACGCAATAATTTTGGTGTTATTATGCCAACCCTTGAAAGGTAATATGCCAGTATTGGCATCTCAAAAGTTATACCTGAAGCCAAGGCAAGCGTAATCAACATGCTGAAGTACGAATCTAACGTAATTTGATTTACTATCTGGTCTGAAATTGTATACCCACCCAGAAAATTAATGGTAAGGGGCATGACTATATAGTACCCAAATAAAACACCAGAAAGGAATAAAATCGAGCCAAAGGCAATCATACCTGTAGAATGCCGCTTCTCTTCATCTTTTAACGCCGGGCTTATGAAACGCCATAATTCCCATAAGAGGTATGGAAACCCGATTATCAGACCAGACATGATGGCCGCAGTAAAATTCCAGGTAAACTGACCTGCAAGATCAGTATTCAGCATTGTAAAGTGAAACGATTTTACGCATAGTTCAGGCTGGTGAACCAGTTCAGAAATGCGGCAAAGCTGGCGATATGTCCAAAAATCTAATCTCTTAGGTCCGAATAGAACAACATCAAAGAGAAAATGCGGGAAACTAAAGGCAACCCCTGCAATAACAACTACTACAATCAGCGAGCGGATAATATGCCACCGTAACTCTTCAAGATGGTCAAAGAATGACATTTCAGCATCTGAATTTCTTTTTTTCTTATTCAGGCTGTTAAAAAAAGATTTGCGTTGGTCGTCGAAGCTCATAGGATGGCGAGTTTACTCGCTAAGGTCAAAGGTTTCCATAAATTTAGTTGTAAAATTACCAGCCCTGTAATTTGGATCCTGCATCAGTCTAAGGTGAAATGGAATCGTGGTTTTAATACCTTCGATAACAAATTCGCTAAGTGCTCTTTCCATCGTAGAGATTGCCTCTTCACGCGTTTGTGCGCTTGTAATAATTTTAGCAATCATTGAATCATAATTCGGGGGAATAACATAACCTGCATATACATGTGTATCTACACGTACACCATGGCCACCCGGAGAATGAAAATGCGTAATCTTACCGGGTGATGGTCTAAAGTTGTTAAAGGGGTCTTCAGCATTTATACGGCACTCAATTGCATGTCCTTGCGGAAAATATGATTTTCCAGAAATTGGAACACCAGCAGCAACCTTGATCTGTTCTTTAATTAAGTCAAAATTTATAACCTCTTCCGTTACAGGATGTTCTACCTGTATACGGGTATTCATTTCCATGAAATAAAAGTTATGGTTTTTATCAACCAGAAACTCTATTGTTCCAGCTCCTTCATAATTAACAGCACTTGCTCCCTTGATAGCAGCTTCACCCATTTTCTGACGAAGTTCATCTGTCATGAAAGGAGAAGGCGATTCTTCAGTAAGTTTTTGGTGTCTGCGCTGAATAGAACAGTCACGCTCAGACAGGTGGCACACTTTACCAAACTGGTCACCTACAATCTGTATTTCTATATGTCTTGGGTCTTCAACAAATTTTTCAAGGTACATGCCATCATTACCAAAAGAAGCACTGGCTTCCTGTCGGGCTGAGTCCCATAGCTTTTCAAAGTCTTCACTTGACCAGATAGTTCTCATACCCTTACCACCACCGCCTGCAGTAGCTTTGATCATGACAGGGTAACCTATTTTTTCAGCAATTTTAATCCCTTCTTTCACATTGGCGATTAAACCATCAGAACCAGGAATTGTTGGAACTCCTGCTTTTTTCATTGTTTCTTTAGCAGAAGCCTTATCACCCATGGCATTAATCTGGGCAGGGCTGGCACCTATGAATTTAATACCGTGCTCAGCACAAATACTCGAAAATTTGGCATTTTCAGAAAGAAAACCATACCCCGGATGAATGGCATCAGCATTGGTAATTTCAGCTGCAGAAATAATATTGGGAATATTCAGGTAAGAATCTTTGCTGGCAGGTGGGCCTATACAGACTGCCTCATCGGCAAAACGTACATGCAGGCTATCCCTGTCTGCGGTTGAATATACCGCCACCGATTTAATCCCCATTTCTTTACATGTACGAATTATACGGAGGGCAATTTCACCCCTGTTGGCAATTAATATTTTTTTGAACATGAACGTCTGACTAAATGAAGATACGTAAAGAGGTACTGAATGGTTCGGGTATCTTAAAGGAGTTCTACCAGGAATAAGGGTTGATCGTATTCTACCGGGCTGGCATTTTCAACTAGTATTTTAACGATACGCCCCGAAATTTCAGATTCGATATCATTAAATAATTTCATTGCTTCAATGATGCAGACAACTTTGCCTACATTAATTTCATCACCAACGCTGATAAATGGTGGTTTATCAGGGCCTGTTGTGCGATAAAAAGTACCAATCATTGGTGACCTTATTGTTAAAAGTTTAGAATCATCTTCTACAGGTTTTTTTATTTCTGCTACTGGCTCAACAACTTGTGCTGTATTGCCTGTGATATTTTGAGTTACACCCTGCGGGGCAGGAGCAGCAAGATATTGGGCTTGTACTGGCTGGTTTGTTTTGATGGTGATCTTAAAATCAACTTGTTCAATTGCAACTTCGTTGACCCCTGATTTCGAAACAAACTTTATAAGTTCCTGTATTTCTTTAATATTCATTGTTTGCTCTTTTATTTGTTCCGCTTTTAATATGCCCATTTTAAATAGACGGCACCCCAAGTGAAGCCTCCACCAAATGCGGCGAGAACTAAATTATCATTTTTCTTGAACTTGTTTTCCCATTCCCAGAGGCATAATGGTATTGTACCAGCAGTTGTGTTCCCATATTTTTCAATATTCAAGGTTACTTTTTCCATTGGCAGGCCCATACGCTCTGCTGTAGAAGAGATTATTCTCAGATTAGCCTGATGGGGAATCAGCCATGCAATATTGTCAGCTTTCAGGTTGTTGCGTTCCATAAGCTCAACAGCTACATCAGCCATATTTTTAACGGCAAATTTGTAAACTGTCTTTCCATCCTGAATGACATAATGTTCTTCATTCTGTACAGTCTCAAGACTTGCAGGATGCAACGAACCCCCAGCTTTCTGATAGAGAAACTGTCTGCCCGCACCATCACTTTTTAGTACAGAGTCAATAATACCCACACCTTCTTCAGTTGGTTCAAGCAAAACTACACCTGCACCGTCACCGAATATAATGCAGGTTGACCTGTCTTTATAATTGATGATAGATGACATTTTATCTGCCCCTATAACGAGTACTTTCTTGTGAGTTCCGGTCTCGATGAATTTTGCCCCAACTGTCAGGGCATAAATAAAACCTGAACAGGCACCTGCAAGGTCGAAACCCCAGGCATTCTTAAGACCAGCTTTATCAGAAATTATATTGGCTGTTGCCGGGAACGTCATGTCTGGAGTGACCGTGGCACATATAACCATTTCGATCTCTTCGGGGCCAATGCCCCTTTTTTCTAATAGGCCTTTAATAGCATGAACACACATATCAGAAGTTCCACCTTCTTTTAATATGCGCCTTTCTTTAATGCCCGTACGTGAGAAGATCCACTCATCATTTGTATCAACCATAGTAGATAGTTCCTGATTTGTTAATACATAGTCAGGAACATATCCGTTAACTGCTGTAATAGCAGCATGAATTGTTTTACTCATTCAAATATATTTTAAAGGCCATAGATAGATGCTGGCTTAAATGCTGGTATCAAGAAAGCAAAGAAACGCATTTTTCACATCTTCGATAACATCGGTTATGATGACATTACGGGATAGAAAAATCATGTTTTTAATAGCTTCTGAGGTAGAAATTCCGTGACCAATGATCACCGGTGCATTAACACCGAGGATGGGGCTTCCTCCGTATTTTTCATAATTGAACCGATCAAAAAACTCGTCAGTAAAACCTTTTTTAACGGCCATTTCATAAAAAGATTCTGCGAGCTTTAAAACCACATTGCCGGTAAAGCCGTCGCAGACAATAATATCGGCCTTGTCTGTAAACAGATCCCGGCCTTCAACATTTCCGATGAAATTAAAAAAAGCAGATTCTTTCATCATTGGAAATGCTGTTTGCATTAGCATGTTTCCTTTCTCGTCCTCTTCTCCAATATTTAATAAACCGACGGTCGGATTTTCAATTCCATAAACTTTTTCGAGTAAGATTTTCGCCAGAATTCCAAATTGTACGAGAGAATCTGGTCTGCAGTCAGCATTAACGCCTACATCAAGCAACAAGCCAAATTTACCACTCAGTTTGGGAACAACAGTGGTAAGTGCGGGGCGAATAACTCCAGGTATTGTTTTTACGCTTAACATGGCTCCAACAAGCATTGCACCGGTATTACCGGCGCTACCAAATGAGTCAAGTTTGCCTTGTTTTAATAGTTCGAAACCGATTCCAATTGAAGAATTTGGTTTCTTCGTAATGGAGCGTGTTGGATTTTCGGCCATTCCGATTACCTCTTCTGTATGAATAAATTCAATTAAAGATGAATCAAACGCTTTCTGTTGAAAAAAAGGCTCTGCTAAATTTTTATCACCAATAAGCACGATTTTTTGATGCTCAGGCAATATTTTATAGGCTTCAATTGCTCCCAAAACGGCTGATTCGGGTGCAAAATCACCGCCCATAATATCTATTCCAATTTTCATCAAAAGATTTTTTTTGTCATTTAGACCGTTCAGGTTATCACCTGTAAAATTGTATTTTTATTTAATACAATTTTAATCTATGTGAAACAATTTTATGGAAATTAGCTCACATGGGTCTTTTTTTGAAAAAGAATATTATGCAGGGCTTGAATTTTCGATTATTAACTGACCGCGATAAAATAAATTACCATCAATGGTGTAAGCACGGTGCGGTAAATGTATTGCTCCAGTAGTTTTGTCAATGAAAAGAGGAGAGGCTGTAGCCTTATAATGAGTTCTCCTTTTGTCCCTTCTTGATTTGGAAATCTTTCGTTTTGGATGTGCCATTGTATTTTAATTATTCTAATTATTCTTTAATTTCTTTAATATTTCCCACCGTGGATCAGCACCGTCATCAGAAATTTCACTGCTGTTTTGAAGTTGTTTCAGCACCTGTGAAGTATCATTATTACAAATTGGCTCACCTGATTCATCTTCCTTATGCTGTAAAATTAATGGCAGTGAAAGGCAAATGAATTCATAAACCAATGAAGCTATGTCAATAGTATGATCATTTTTTGAAATGACAAGTATCTCTGGATCATCATATTCTACTTCACCCAGTTTTACAATCAGCTTTTCGCGAATGCTAACCGGAAATTCAAAACTATCAAGGCAGCGTTCACAGATCAGATTAACTTTTCCGTCAAGTTCGAAATACAACATGAACATATCGTCTTGTTGTTTATCAAAGCTCAGTTTCAGATTGATTAATCCGCTCTTTAATAGCGAATATTCAAAATTGCTAAAGAACGCATCATCAATTTCAAAATAGAAATCATGTTTGCCAATCTTTAGACTGGCAAAAGGAATTGAAAATTGTTTCATTGTCTTCACCTTTCCCTCCGCAATAAGCCTGCAAATATAGGTATTAAATTTCTTATTAATTAGCAAGCTACTAATAATGCCCGAGTCTACTACCCTGATAGACCAAATTAATCCCGGTCTTTTGCAAGTTTTGTAATCTTTAAAGGGTGAGATTGTAATAGTTTTTGTTCTTCACGTTTAAGAAAAAGATCAGCCGCAGTAAACAATGCTTCCCTGAAAGAACCTTCATTGGCAATAGACTTTCCGGCAATATCATAGGCTACCCCATGATCAGGTGAGGTTCTGATAAAGGGAAGACCAGCAGTAAAATTTACACCTTTGCCAAATGACAGGTGTTTGAAGGGAATTAAACCCTGATCATGGTACATGGCCAGTACTGCATCAAATTTTAAATAAGATGCCTGCCCGAAAAAACCATCAGCAGGGAATGGGCCAAATGCCATTATTCCTTCTTCAAATGCCTTATTAATAGTAGGAATGATGATTTCTTCTTCTTCTTTACCCAATAATCCCCGGTCTCCTGCATGTGGGTTTAGACCAAGAACCGCAATTTTGGGCTTTTCAATCCAAAAATCATTCTTAAGACTTTTATTCATCAGCCTGAGCTTTGAAAGTATATTCTCTTTAGTGATTGATGCTGCAACCTGGCTGATCGGTATATGGCCGGTAACTACGCCAATCTTTAAATCTTCACTGAGCATAAACATCAGACTGTCGGCCATACCCGCCTTTTGTTGCAGATATTCGGTGTGCCCTGGGAAAGAGAAACCTGCTTTTTGAATATTTGACTTATTTATTGGCCCGGTCACGAGGGCATCAATTTTGCCAGCAAGCAAATCTTCCATTGCAGCCTCAAGTGATTTAAAGGCATATTTTCCTCCAATTTCTGTATCCTGCCCCATTTCAATTTTCACTTCTTCTTCCCAACAGTTAATCAGATTTGGTTTCCTGAGATTTGCCTCGGCTGCGGTGCGAATGACCTGAAAATTAAATTCCTGTATACCCAGTAGCTTTTTATGGTAGGAAGTAGTCTTTACCGATCCATAAACTATGGGCGTGCAATATTCATAAATTCGAGAGTCTGAGAGTGTTTTAAGAATCACCTCTATGCCTATTCCATTTATATCGCCAATGCTGATTCCTATCCTGGCTTTAATATTCTCCATTCATTCGTTAATTAGGAAGCAATATTGTAAATAATATCTGGCAGATGCAATTGTATTACAAGGTCAATCTGCCTGCTATTAATACCTTTGTGGTCATATGCAGGTTCGTGCTAAAAAACATTTAGGTCAACATTTTCTTACCGATAAAAAAATTGCTAAACGTATTGCTGATGGGCTTAACCCAAGAGGCAGGTATTCGAAGGTTCTTGAAATCGGACCTGGTAAGGGCATCTTAACTGACTGGTTATTGCAGCATGATAATTATAAAATTGTTGCAGTTGATATTGATCAGGAGTCTGTCATTTTTTTACATGATAAGTATCCACAGTTTGCTGAATCAATTATTCTTGCTGACTTTCTTGACCTAGACACTTCAACACTGTTCCAGGAAGATTTTGCCGTCATTGGCAATTTTCCTTATAATATTTCTTCTCAGATTCTATTTAAAGTGCTTGAAGAAAGAGCACATGTACCTGAACTGGTGGGCATGTTTCAGAAAGAAGTGGCCCAGCGTATTTGTGCTGGCCCATCAACAAAGGAGTATGGCATTTTGAGTGTGCTGGTACAGGCATTTTATAAGGCATCGTATCTTTTTACGGTGAACCCCGGCTCGTTTTTCCCCCCTCCAAAAGTAAAATCGGGTGTTTTAAAACTTGACAGGCTTGAAAATTTTACGCTTGACTGCGATGAGAATTTATTTTTTCGAATTGTTAAAGCCGGGTTCAACCAGCGTAGAAAAATGCTTCGCAATGCCCTGTCCTCTGTCGGGCAGCTTCCTGTTGCTGTTGACATGCCTTTTGCTGACCGCCGTGCAGAAATGCTGACAGTTACTGAATTTGTTGAACTCACACAGTTTTTTATGACCCAGAAAGCAGATTAAACAAAGGTTACTTCTGGTTGGGCTACTGGGAAAAGCGTGTTCATGCAAATCCATTAAAGCTTTTAATTAAGCTGCCAGATATAAAAATTCAGGAAGGCAGCAAAAGTTACCCAGGCTATATAAGGTATCAGCAGATAGGCTGCTGTTTTAGAGATACGGCTGAATATAAGGATACTTAACAAAATGAAAAACCATAATACCATAATGACTATAAAAGCTTCGTAGACATGATGAAGGCCGAAAAAAACAACTGACCAGGCCGAATTTAAAATGAGCTGGGTAAAGAATATAATGTATGCCCCAACCTTTGATATACTGACAGGTTTAATAATGACAAGGTATAGTGCAGTAGCCATCATGATATAAAGAATTCCCCAAGCCGGGCCGAAAACCCAATTCGGTGGATTAAATGAGGGTTTATGCAGATCAGCATACCAGTGAGGTATCTGAGAGGATGTAGACAGTCTGCCAATCAGTCCTGCTGATGCCGTGATGAGCAGACAAGCAATAAAGGTGATTATTTTTCTCATGTTGAAAGTTTAGTTTTACACATATTAACCGGCCTGAAACAAATGATAATTAGGCTAATTTTTGAATTACGTTAAAAGTATGAAACACATTCTTATCGTTGATGATGTGCATGCAGTATTCATGGAGATATTACAAAATCATGAATTTGTATGCGATTTTCAACCTGATATTTCGGTTGAAAAAGCGCTTGATATATTCGGGGACTATGATGCGCTGGTTGTAAGATCAAAATTTAAGCTTACCCGTGATATTCTGGCAAAAGCGGGTAAACTGCGTATCATCTGCAGGGCTGGTGCAGGAATGGATAATATCGATATGCTGGCAGCGGCAGAATTTAATATTCATTGCATAAATGCTCCTGAAGGAAACAGAGATGCTGTTGGTGAGCATACCCTCGGATTGCTACTGGCCCTGTCAAATAAATTAATTCAGAGTGATCGTCAGGTAAAAAAGCAGATTTGGAATCGAGAAGCAAACCGTGGTATTGAAATAAAGGGGAAAACTATTGCAATTATTGGTTTTGGTAATACTGGAGCAGCCTTTGCACGTAAACTGCAGGGTTTTGAATGCCGTATCCTTGCTTACGATAAGTATAAATCGGGTTTCGGTTCTGATTATGTGGAGGAAGCCATGCTTGAAGAAGTTTTTGATCAGGCCAATATTCTTAGTTTACATATTCCCCTGACTTTTGAAACAAAGGGAATGATGAATGGTGAATTTATTTCCCGTTTTAAAAAGCCTTTTTATTTTCTGAACACATCAAGAGGAGAGGTTCAGCGAATGACAGATCTGGTACTGGCACTAAACAGTGGACAGATTATTGGGGCTGGGCTTGATGTACTGGAGAATGAAAAATTCCCTTTAAAAGATCCTGCAGATGATGATTGGTTTCAAGCACTGTCTGTCCGCGATAATGTCGTATTAACCCCTCATACAGCAGGTTGGACAGTAGAATCGTATTTTAAAATTTCAACAGTTCTTGCCGAAAAAATTTTAAAGTTCTATAATCTTTCAATTTAATTCACGAATTTAGGGTAGTACAGGAGGCTGCAAATACAAAAACAAGCATCCAGAAAAAGTCTATTTTTTATTGATGAATGACCCAATCCGGCTTTTATTTTGAGAATTGGGCTTTAAATTTTATTTTTGATTCATAAAAACAAGACTATATCCAGGTATAGTCTTGTTTGTTTTAAAAGCATGTAAGCAGATAATCATGAGTGACGTAACATATTTTACTAAAGAAGGTCTAGAAAAATTAAAAGAGGAATTAAAATACCTGAAAGCTGAGGGGCGCAGTCTGATTTCAAAACAGATTGCCGAAGCTCGCGATAAAGGAGACCTCTCAGAAAATGCTGAATATGATGCTGCCAAAGAGGCTCAGGGCTTGCATGAAATGAAAATTTCCCAGCTTTCTGAAGTTCTGGGCAGTGCCCGCCTGATTGATGAATCAAAACTTGATACAACTAAAGTACTTGCTCTGTCAATTGTGAAAATCAAGAATAATAAAAATAATGCGGTAATGACCTATCAGCTTGTTGCAGAAAAAGAAGCTGACCTGAAAACAGGTAGAATATCAATAAAGTCTCCGATAGCTCAGGGCTTACTCGGTAAAAAGGCTGGCGATTTTGCTCAGGTGACTACTCCTGGTGGCGTTATGGAATTTGAAATTTTAGAAGTGGGGCGCTAATCATGGCTTCTGTCTTTTCAAAAATTGTAAGCGGTGAAATACCTGCTCATATCGTTGCCCAGGATGATCACCATCTTGCTTTTCTAGACATTACCCCATTGGTGAGTGGGCATACTCTGGTAATCCCTAAGAAAGAGATTGATTATATTTTTAATATGCCTGATGATGAATTTCAGGCATTACATCTGTTTGCTAAAAAAGTAGCACTTGGTGTTGGGGCTGCAATTTCATGTAAGCGGGTAGGTGTTGCGGTAATTGGTCTTGAAGTTGCGCATGCCCATATACATCTGGTGCCTTTAAATCACGTGGGCGATATAAATTTCACACAGCCCAAATTAATAGTTAGCAGTGACGAGCTAAGTGCAACGGCAACCTTAATCAAGATGAAAATCAATTGAGCCAGAACAACATCTTTACTCTTTCAGTGCTGTTTTCTTGATTTTGCCGGGATTATCTTTTGCAAAAGCTGTCCATCCTGAATAAGATTTTGAATTAGTGTTGCCAGGATCGAAACGCTGAAAAGCATGGCAAACAGCAACTGCCAGCCCGTCGGTGGCATCAAGAAAACTTCCGCTTTCTTTAAATTGTAAAAGTTGCTTGAGCATCGCTGAGACCTGTTCTTTGGTAGCATTGCCCTTGCCCGTAATTGATTGTTTGATTTTTTTGGGCGAGTACTCCATGATGGGAACATCACGGTGTAAAGCCGCCGCCATAGCTACTCCCTGTGCTCGGCCCAGTTTCAGCATTACCTGCACATTTTTACCAAAAAACGGATCTTCAATAGCCATACAATCTGGATGATATTCGTCGATAAGGCCCAGACAGCGTTCAAATATTTTTTTTAATTTCAAAGCATGGTTGTCATACTTGGCCAGATGAATAACTCCGAGCGTAATCAATTCTAGCTTCTTACCTTTTTCGCAAATCAACCCATAGCCCATAATGGCTGTACCGGGATCTATGCCTAGAATAATTCGTTCAGATTTACTTCCATCTGCATTTTCCATATTTCTCATTCTTGATTCTGACCAAATATGATGAATCTATCGGCTTTTTTGCAAATTATATTAGTAATTATGAGTTTACAAAATGCAGACAGGTGCATTCAGTCATAATTCGTATTTTTAATTTTTTTCCCTGATTGTGTTTAATAACGAATGAAGAAACAAATAAGATCATTATTACCCTTTCTAATTAAGATTACGATTGTTTTATTAACCTTCTGGTTTATCTACCGTGAGCTCAGCCTTCCGGGAGCGGTAGATAAATGGCATTCACTGGTTTTAACGATCACTAAAAACGGTGGGCTAATCTCTTTTCTTGTTGTGTTTGGAATGATGGGGCTTAATTGGGCTCTTGAAACCTGGAAATGGATGTTTTTATGTCAGAAGATTGAACATATAAATTATAAAACGGCAGTTTGTTCATTACTTGCAGGGTTAAATCTGGCCATATTCACTCCTGGAAGAATTGGTGAATACGGAGGCAGAGTCATGTACCTCAGACCTGAGAACAGGTCCAGAGGATCTATAGCCATGCTAGTCGGGGCCTTGAGCCAGATGCTGGTAACATTGGTATTTGGGCTTATCGGCATGTTGTTTTTTATACATAAATACCTCAGGATAGCACCTATATTCTACATATTGCTTCTGTCAGGTACCCTGGTTTTAATTGCTGGTCTTATATTATCTTATTTTCATGTACACTGGTTCAACACCTTGCTGCTCGCGTTTCCTTTCTTACGCCGTTTTGAAAATAGTCTCGAAGTACTGAGACTTTATAATGGGTCTGAGTTATTACAGGTGGTCTTACTCAGTTTATGCAGGTATCTGGTTTTTTCTCATCAATATTATGTGCTACTACTTGTTTTAAATGGTAGCGCACCCTACTTTATGTGTATGGTTGCCATCAGTTTGATTTTTTTGGTTCAGTCAATATTACCAAGCTTTGCCCTTGCAGATCTTGGGGTCAGAGGAGCCGCCGCAGCTTTTTTTCTGGTTTACGTAATCGGTACAGTCAGTTCTATCCCGATTCTTGCTGCCGCATTTGGTGTATGGCTAATAAATATTATTTTTCCCGCCATTATAGGCTTATATTTTGTGCTTAAATTAAATTTTACAGTTGCTAATACTCCTTAATTTTTTATCTGCCATTTTCTTATTAGTCTACGTTGCACTGATTATTACTTTTATTTCAGGTTGGTTGCGCCTTAAAGAATCTGACAGAATCAGTGTCACGGGCTTACTTAAGGTAAGTGTTCTTATTGCAGCCAGAAATGAAGAAGCCTGCATCTTAAATTGTCTGAACGATATTCTGGCTCAGCAATATCCTCCCCATCTGATTGAGATAATTGTCGTTGATGATCATTCAACAGACCTAACTTCTGAAACAATTTTAAGTCTGCGCAGTGGGCAGATCAAGCTGATACGTCTGAACGAAACCAAGGCGTTAAATTCCTATAAAAAAAAGGCTATTACTGAAGCAATCAAACTTTCGACAGGCGAACTTATTATTACCACAGATGCAGATTGCCGTATGGGTTATGACTGGATTTCATCTATTGTTTCTCTCTATGAGCAGGATTCAAGTAAGTTAATTTCTGCCCCGGTTACTTTTTTTGCTGAAAAAGGTACTTTCCAAAAAATACAAACCCTTGAATTTATTTCTCTTATTGCCATGGGTGCTTCAGCTATTGGAAATAAAATGCCGTTTACCTGTAATGGGGCAAATATGGCCTACTCAAAAGCTGTTTTCCTTGAACTCGATGGTTTCCAAGGTATAGATCATATTGCCTCAGGTGATGATGAACTTTTTTTACATAAAGTAGCCGCTGCCTACCCTGATCAAATTAGTTTTTTAAAATCAAGAAAAGCCATTGTTTACACGTATGCAAAAGATAATCTGGTAGAATTCATCAAACAGCGTAAGAGATGGGCCTCAAAAAGCATGAAATATAAAAACAAATTACCTGTTTTTGTTTCCGTTCTGGTTTATCTTTTTTATCTGAGTATTCTGCTGAACTTTGTCGGGGGCGTTTTTTACCCTTTGTTATTAAAAATGGCGGTAATTGAACTTTTTATTAAATTGGCAATAGATGCCCTGTTCTTTTACCTGGCAGCTAAATTTTTTAATCGAAGGAACTATCTTTTTTTGTTGGTTCAAGGTAGTTTATTACACATTTTTTATATTCTTTATATTGGTGTTATTGCCAGGTTCGGGACATATGAATGGAAAGACCGAATGGTAAAGTAGGTTTTATAGTACGCTTTTGTAAATCAGAGGATGAAAGAAAATTCACCCAACCGCAGGGTATGGAAACGTTTTGCAAGTAATAGTTTATCTGTTGGGGGGCTGGTGTTTATTATCTTCCTGGCGATTGTCTCAATACTTGGTTACCTGATCATGCCCGATGATTCACCTATGGCAAATCAGATGCATATTCAACTAAGTATTAAAAAACCTGCATCAATGTTCAGGTTTTTACGGATCCCTAAATCAGAGCCTGTTGAGACTATGAATATCTTTAAGAAGCTAATAGGTGGGCAGCCTTCTTATTATGATGAAATACCCATAAATTTTTATCACTTTAAAGATGATTCAATCCAGATTTCAACATTTACCGGTGTAAGAGGAGATGTTGCCGAGTTATCAACGTATTCAATAGCCCGGGTATGCTATGCACTTAAAGAATCAGGCCGCATAAGAAAAGTTGGTAACAGGCTTTTTTTTATACCGCTTGAAGGGCATATGATTTCTAAATCTATTGATGAGCTGAGACAGATAATTATTCGAGACCGTTTATTTAAACGAACATATATTCTGGGTACTGATTTATATGGGAGGGATATGCTGTCAAGGGTAATCCTGGGTTCAAGAGTATCGCTTTCTGTAGGTCTTATTGCAGTCATCATCTCTATGATTGTTGGTATCACAATGGGAGCTCTGGCAGGTTTTTATGGGGGTTGGGTTGATAGACTGATCAGCTGGCTGCTAAGTGTTGTCTGGTCATTACCTGCCTTGCTGCTGATAATTGCGATTAGTTTTGCTTTAGGAAAAGGATTTTGGCAAATATTTGTTGCCGTTGGGCTCACCATGTGGGTTGAAGTTGCACGTATGGTCAGGGGGCAACTCTTTAGTATCCGTGAATCAGAATTCGTGGAAGCTGGTAAAGCTCTTGGCTTTAGCAATTTTAGAATTATTACCAGGCATATTTTACCCAATATTGGAGGCCCTGTTTTAGTGGTAGCATCTTCAAACTTTGCTTCTGCCATTTTACTGGAAGCCGGGTTAAGTTTTCTTGGGTACGGGGCCCAGCCACCTTTTCCGACCTGGGGCTCAATGATTCGCGAAAATTATGGGTATATTATCATTGATGCTGCTTTTCTTGCTATTATTCCAGGGGTTGCTATCATGTTGCTTGTTTATGGCTTTAATTTAGTCTCAATAGGCTTGAGTGATTCATATGATGTAAAAGCACAAACGTCACATCAGGCATAGTTGACATTGATTGTTTTAAATATGAATGTGAATAAAAAAAATTTAAATGTCTGAGAAACCATTTAAAACAGCGGTTTTTTGTTAAATTTAAACCACAATGATCATTTATGGTTGATCGCAGGACTCCTAGCATCGATACGCAGAATACCGAAGAGATCATCAGTCTTCTAATCAGAAGACAGGCTGAACTCAATTCGCTGCTCGAAATTACGCAAGCAATAAATCATAACTATACAGAGGCAACAATCTTTCAAATGTTTGAGTTTGTACTAAAGATGCACCTCAAAGTTGGAAAACTCAGGCTTTTCATTTATAATAATAAAACCTGGAATGCCGCGGCAATGTACGGGGCCATCGAACTAACGCCTAAACAACAATTTACACTCTGTAAAAAGTTGCGTATGTATTCTGAAACAACCTTCCTGAAGAGACTAAAAGACAGAGAATTAAATGAATATGAACTGCTGATTCCTGTTTTTTACAATGATGATCAGTATGCTTATGTTCTGCTGGGTGACTATACTATAAATGATCATGTTAACAGTGATGCGAGTTTTATACAAACCATCATTAATGTAATTATGGTTGCTATTGAAAATAAGCGCCTGTTTAAAGAAAGACTTGCCCAAGAACGTTTTCAAAAAGAAATTGAACTTGCCGGTCAGGTACAGTCGATGCTGTTTCCACGTGACCTGCCTCATAATATGCGTATTGATATTGACGCCATATACCTGCCACATCATTCTATTGGAGGTGATTATTACGATTATTTTGAATTAAATGAGAATGAATTTCTTTTTTGCATTGCTGACGTTACAGGAAAAGGTATTTCTGCAGCCTTATTAATGGCAAATTTCCAGGCCAATTTACGGGTGTTTTCCAAGCATTGCTCTTCACTGGTAAATCTGGTGACTGAATTAAATGAAGTCCTTTTCAGCAGTACCAAGGGTGAAAAGTTTATTACACTTTTTGTAGGACTTTTAAATACTGAAACCCGGGTTTTGAAATATATTAATGCCGGTCATCATCCACCTTTCGTAATCATTGATGGTAAGGTTGAAATTCTCGAAAGTGGAACTACCGTAATTGGCGTTTTTGAGGAGCTGCCATTTATTAACCCAGGTGAAATAATACTCGACTCAGGAAGTCTTGTCTTTTGTTATACAGACGGGCTTGTTGAATTTGAAGAAGAAAATTATATGATGGATATCGATGGGCTGAGAACTTTCGTAGAGCAGAACCAGAAATTAAGGGTAGCTGAACTAAATAAGAAACTCATTCGCCATGTTCGCAATAAAACCAAGCGGGTACAGTTTGATGATGATATTACCATCCTTAGCTTTAAATACAGCTAATCCAAACCGTTTGCACATATGCCCTTATTTTCATTTTACCAACAGGAACTTATTGAAGCAGGTTGCGATGAAGCAGGCCGGGGCTGTCTTGCCGGACCAGTATATGCTGCTGCAGTTATTCTTCCCAAAGACTTTTATCATCCCTTACTAACAGATTCAAAGCAATTAAGTGAAAAGCAGCGGTTTTTATTGAGAGCATGTATTGAAAAAGAGGCAATCAGCTATAGTCTGGGCATTGTTTCTCATACCGAAATTGACAAGATCAATATCTTACAAGCCTCAATTCTGGCAATGCACCAGGCTGTAGCGAAACTGCAGGTTCAGCCAGAGCTTCTTCTAATTGATGGTAATCGGTTCAATCAGTATACTGGTATTTCACATGTTTGTATTGTAAAAGGTGATAGTCTGTATTTCTCAATTGCTGCCGCCTCTATTCTTGCGAAAACCTACAGAGATGAATATATGCTTGAGCAGCATATGCTCTACCCTCACTATAACTGGATCAGTAATAAAGGGTACCCTACTGCATGCCATCGAAATGCCATCGAAAAATATGGGCTATGCCAATACCACCGTATGACATTTCGATTACCTGGCACCAGATAAAACTAAAACAGCCATCGCTAAAGCCGTTTAATTTTTAACTTTACCTTGCCCGAAAGGGATATTCAATTATTAATATGGAATACAAAAAGACAGCTTTATTTTCGGAGCATGTGTTACTTGGTGCAAAAATGGTTCCTTTTGCAGGATATGAAATGCCTGTTCAATATTCAGGAATCAGTGCTGAGCATGAGGCGGTAAGACTTCGTGCCGGTTTGTTTGATGTTTCTCATATGGGTGAATTTATGGTTAAGGGTGATGGGGCAGAAAGTTACCTGCAATCAATCACCAGTAACGATATTACCAAGCTTATTGATGGTAAGGCCCAGTACGCTTGTCTGACAAATGATGCCGGTAATATCATCGATGACCTTCTGATTTACCGCATTGAGTCTGGCATTTATATGATCGTTGTCAATGCATCAAATATTGCAAAAGACTGGGCCTGGATGCTGAAAGCCAAAGAAAATGCTGGCTTTCAGGTTACCCTGACTGATATTTCAGAAAAAACGTCACTACTCTCATTACAAGGTCCTCTGGCGACTGAAATTCTTCAGAAAATTAGTTCAGTCGATTTCAATGCACTCTCTTATTATACCTTTACCAAAGGAACAATTTCTGGTATTAAAAATATTTTGATTTCAGCCACCGGATATACAGGCGCAGGTGGGTATGAATTATACCTTGATAATGTAGGTGCTGCTATCTTATGGCGTAGTATTCTGGATGCGGGGGCTGAACAGGGTTTAATTCCTGTAGGCCTCGGTGCCCGAGATACCTTGCGTCTTGAAATGGGTTACTGTCTGTATGGTAATGATATTGATGAAACTACCAGCCCACTTGAAGCAGGCCTGGGCTGGATTACTCGTCTGACTAAATCATTCAGTGGATCAGCACAATTAATTTCTCAAAAAAATGCGGGTATTACCCGAAAATTAATTGGTTTTACAATGATAGGCCGGGGAATTCCTCGTCATGATTATGAAATAAGAAATAAGGAGGGAGTGAAAATCGGGGAAGTTACATCTGGAACTCATTCACCTTCTCTTGCCAATGGTATTGGTCTCGGCTATGTAGCTACTGCGTATATTCATCCAGGTACTGAAATTGATATTATAATCAGAGATCAGGCCTGCCCTGCAATTGTATCGAGTCTTCCCCTTTATAAAAAATAATATGCCTTCAATAGACGTCTGTTTTACGCCTGCATTATTACACCTTTATGATGTTAGGGCAAAGGTTGTGGTCATTATTGATATTTTCAGAGCTAGCTCATCGATCTGCTATGGATTTGAAAATGGTGCCCTTGAAATCATTCCGGTTTCTACTATAGAACAATGCGAAAGTTTTAATGGCAACGATTATCTGCTCGCTGCTGAGCGTGATGGTGCAGTTGTCGAAGGGTTTCATTTTGGGAATTCACCCTATTCTTATACGGCAGAAAAAGTATCAGGCCAGAAAATTGTGTTAACAACAACCAATGGCACCTATGCAATCGAGCAGGCTGCAGGTGCAGCTGAGATAGTCATTGGATCATTCTTAAATCTTTCTGCACTATGTGACTGGCTTCTGAATGACGGCCGTGATGTCATCTTACTTTGCGCAGGCTGGAAGAATCTTTTCAACATCGAGGATACAGTCTTTGCAGGAGCCGTTATTTCAAAGCTTTTTCATTCATTTAATCTTGACGGTGATTCTGCGGTGGGGGCACTCGATCTGTTCAGGCTCTATGAGCTTAAACTAGAGGCTATTATTGAAAAGAGCTCTCATTCTCGAAGAATGAAACAACTCGGCATAGAAAAAGATGCGCTTTTCTGCCTTCAGACAGATATCTGCAAACAGGTTCCCATAATGAAAAACGGTATTTTAACTGTCGTGTTAAGTACCATTAATTCTTAGCCTATCATTGAAGTTGTTCTCAACTGTCTGACGATTATAGCTTTTTATTAGTATGATGCCGGTCTTTATCCCGAGTCGTTTTTTTGCACATGTTTTTTTCAAAAGCTGCATCCAGATCAATGCCTGTTTGATTCGCAAGACAGCAAACTACAAACAACACATCAGCCAGTTCATCACCAAGATCCAATTCAAGGTCAGACTGTTTACTTGACTGTTCTCCATACGTACGGGAGATGATTCTGGCGACTTCACCCACTTCTTCTGTAAGTATGGCCATATTGGTTAATTCATTGAAGTACCTGACACCAAATTTTTTGATGTACTGATCAACCTTTTCCTGTAAGTGCTGCAGTTCCATTCCTATTAATTTTTATTTCTTGTATCAATTTCAATGGTTACCGGTCCGTTATTAATCAGGCTTACCTGCATATCGGCGCCAAAAATACCAGTGAATACTTTTCTCATTGGTTGATTACTAACCGGGTTTCCCGGCTCAGATATAGTACAAGGCTTTTCGAGTAGGGTTGAGAATTTCTCAACGAAGGCTTCATACAATGAGATTGCTTCTTGACCTTTGGCTGCTCTGATAAATGAAGGTCTGTTACCCTTACGGGTATCAGCAATCAGAGTAAACTGGCTGATAATTAAAATCTGCCAGCTTTTATCAATCAGACTCAGGTTCATTTTTTCATTTTCATCACTAAAAATGCGCAGCTGGCTGATTTTACTCACCAGCCAATCACCATCATCGTTCGTATCACCGCTCTCAATACCAATAAAGACCAGTAAACCCTGATTTATACTGGCATAAATTTCCTGGTCTATTTTAACACTTGCCTCATTTACCCTTTGTATTATTGCTTTCATATATTCGGGCTTAAACCCTAGTGTCGCGGTTCAGATAGATACTGCAATAGGTATCATAACGGCTGGCTTCTATATCACCGGTTTCAACAGCCTCAACAATTGCACATCCAGGCTCATGCATATGATGACAGTTATGAAACCTGCATTTCGGCATAAGCGCCTTCATTTCTCTAAAATAATGGCCTAATTCTTCTTTTTCAATGCCGATTATCCCTAATTCCCTGATTCCCGGGGTGTCGATAATAAATCCGCCTGAAGGGAATTTAAACATTTCGGCAAATGTTGTGGTGTGTATACCCTTTTCAGAAGCATCAGATATTTCTGAAGTGCGAAGTTCAAGACCCGGAATTAACTGATTGATCAGGGTTGATTTTCCAACACCCGAATGCCCTGAAATCAAGCTGATTTTATTTGACAGTGTCGCATTCAGATCATCCATACCGCTATTTTCTAATACAGACACCTCTAGAACAGGATAACCAAGCTTAATATAAATCTGCTCGATTTCACGAACGCTCTCTAAATTCTCTTCACTATAAAGGTCAAACTTATTAAAAAGCAACGTCACTGGCACGTGAAATGCTTCAGCGCTGACAAGATACCTGTCTATGAAACCCAACGAAGTTCGGGGCTGGGCGAGGGTTACCAATAAAATTGCCTGGTCCATATTAGAGGCAAGGATCTGTACCTCATGTGACTGATTGATTGATTTACGAAGTATATAGTTAAACCGTTCATTTACCTTCGAAATAACCGCAGTTGGCTGATCTGGCTCTTTTTCAAATTCAACAAGATCTCCAACTGCAACTGGATTAGTCGTGCGCAGTCCTTTCATTCTTATTTTACCTTTTATCCGGCATTCATACCTGGTCTCAGTTTCATCCTCTACGATATACCAGCTACCAGTTGACTTTATAACTCGACCTGTCATTAAAATATAGACTTAGCAATACGGTAGGTTGGTTCTGCCGTTCCCATAGTATAAAAATGAAGTACTGGAGCGCCTGCTTTGATCAGATCTTTTGATTGCTGTATCAGCCATTCAATACCAATTTCCTTTACCTGCTTTTCATCTTTAGCCAATGCTATTTCTTCGCAAAGCGTTTCAGGCATATCAATATGAAATATTTTGGGCAGATTAATGAGCTGTTTTGAGCTTGTAATTGGTTTCAGGCCTGGTATTATAGGCACCATAATACCTTTTTCACGACATCGTTTTACGAAATCGATATATTTTACATTATCAAAAAACATCTGGGTGACAATAAATTCTGCACCCATATCTACTTTTTTCTTTAAATAATCAAGATCAGTTTTCAGGTTAGGTGCCTCGAAATGTTTTTCAGGATAACCGGCAACCCCCATACAGAAATCGGTTTTTATTGGATCTTTTAGGTCTTCATCAACATATTTACCCGCATTCATGGCTACAACCTGTTCAAGTAGTTGCAATGCATTTGCATGCCCACCTGGATTGGGGATAAAAGCACTATCTGTTTTTATGGCATCTCCCCGTAAAACCAGCACATTATCAATGCCTAGAAAATTAAGTTCAATAAGTGTATTTTCTGTCTCTTCTTTATCAAAGCCCCCGCAAATGATATGCGGTACGGCATCAACTTTATACCGGGCCTGTATTGCCGAACATATGCCGACAGTACCTGGTCTTTTCCGGTATGAAATCTTTTCAAGCAGTCCATTATCACGCTTCTTGTAAACATGCTCTTCCCGGTGATAGGTGACATCGATAAATGGTGGATTAAACTCCATCAGGGGGTCTATCGTATCAAATATTGATTGAATACTCTGACCTTTCAACGGAGGAAGAAGTTCAAAAGAAAACAATGTCTCTGTTGCTTTTTTGATATGCTCTGTTATTTTCACTTAACTGGGTAACTTTAGTAAAATTTATAGAATCGCTTCAAAAATGCAATTCTTTTTAAATAATTGGGGCTAGTTCTGAAGGATCATATGATAGTGCAGGAGCCAGCCAGCGTTCTATCTCTTCAATGGGCATCTCTTTACGGATTGCATAATCTTCAACCTGATCTTTTCCTATTTTACCGACAGTGAAATATTTGGCATCAGGATGTGAAAAATAAAATCCGCTGACAGATGAAGCCGGATACATGGCAAAATTACTGGTCAGGCTGATGCCTATATTTTTTTCTACATCAAGCAGTTCAAATAGAGTTGCTTTTTCGGTATGGTCAGGGCATGCGGGGTAACCTGGTGCCGGTCTGATTCCCTGGTATTTTTCGGCAATCAGGTCTTCTCCAGCCAGTTCTTCGGTTGCCGCATAACCCCAGTATTCTTTTCTAACCAGTTCATGCAACTTTTCTGCAAAAGCCTCTGCCAGCCGATCAGCGATTGCTTTGACCATAATACTATTATAATCATCCTGATGTTTCTCGTAATCTTCGACCAGAGATTCAATACCAAGACCTGTGGTAACAGCAAAGCCACCCCAGTAATCTTTGATCCCGGTACCAACCGGAGCAATATAATCGGATAGGGCAAGGTAAGCTGCACCCTTACTACGTTCACTCTGCTGACGAAGGGTATGTATGACCTCTTTTACCGTATCCCGGCTTTCATCGGTATACAGGATGATATCATCGCCATTACTTGCTGCCGGATAAAAACCAATGACCGCATTTGCACGTAACTGCTTACGGTCAATGATCTTGTGCAGCATCTTAACGGCATTCACATGTAACTCTTCTGCTTCAGTACCGACATATGAATCGTTAAAAATATCAGGGTAGGTACCTCTGAGTTCCCATGTATGAAAGAAGGGTGTCCAGTCAATATAATCTATCAGATTTTTAAGGGGATAATTCCTGATCACTTTATTGCCAATGAAACTGGGTTTACCCGTTACTTTCAAGCGGTCAAATTGCAAAGCTTTACTGCGGGCATCGGCAAGTGTTAAGAGGTGTTTGTCATTCTTGCGATTAGCGTAATTTTCACGCATCGTCTGATAGTCAAGGGCTATCGCTGCAGCATAGTCTTTACTTTTCTCGGCATTTAGTAAATTTGAAACAACAGGAACACTACGGGAAGCATCATTTACGTGTACCGTAGGATAGGAGTAATTAGGGGCAATTTTTACGGCTGCATGTACTTTTGACGTTGTTGCACCACCGATTAACAAAGGTATTTTAAAACCCTGACGTTCCATTTCTCTGGCTACGTGCACCATCTCATCGAGAGATGGAGTTATCAGCCCGCTCAGGCCGATTGCATCAACATTTTCTTCTCTGGCCATATCGAGTATTTTCTGGGCGGGAACCATAACACCCATATCAATAACCTCGAAATTATTGCAGGCAAGTACAACACTTACAATGTTTTTGCCAATATCATGCACATCTCCTTTTACAGTTGCCATTAAAATTTTACCCGCGTTTTTACGTGTAACTATAACTTCTTCACCTCTTAAGGCAGCTTCTCTATTAATTTTTAATTTTTCTTCTTCAATAAAAGGCAGGAGGTAGGCTACGGCCTTCTTCATCACTCTTGCACTTTTGACTACCTGGGGCAAGAACATTTTACCTGCACCAAAAAGGTCACCAACCACGCCCATTCCATCCATCAGAGGGCCTTCTATTACTTGTAGCGGCCGTTCATATTCCTGTCTCGCCTCTTCAACATCCTGATCCAGAAAATCAAGAACCCCTTTGACAAGTGAATGAGAAAGTCGTTGCTGTACTGATCCTGATCTCCATTCCTGTTCAACGACAGCCACTTTATCCTTGCTTTTTACGGATTCGGCAAAATCAACAAGTCTTTCAGTAGCATCAGGTCTGCGGTTCAGCAGTACATCTTCGACCAGCTGAAGCAGGTCTTTTGGGATTTCTTCATATACTTCAAGCATTCCTGCGTTGACAATGCCCATATCAAGGCCAGCATGAATGGCATGGTACAGAAATGCACTGTGCATGGCTTCTCTTACGGGTTGGTTACCACGAAATGAGAATGAAATATTACTGATACCACCACTAACCTTGGCCCCGGGTAAATTAGCCTTGATCCATCGGGTAGTATTTATAAAGTCAACCGCATAATTACTATGTTCTTCAAGCCCTGTTGCAACAGTCAGCACATTCGGGTCAAAAATTATATCTTGCGGCGGAAAACCAATTTTTTCGGTTAGCAGATCATATGAACGTTTACAAATATCAATTTTACGGGCATAAGTATCGGCCTGCCCATCTTCGTCAAATGCCATGACCACGGCCGCCGCCCCATAGCTTTTAACCTTATTGGCATATTCGAGAAATTTTTCTTCACCTTCTTTCAGGCTGATGGAATTGACAATACTCTTTCCCTGGAGGCATTTGAGTCCGGCCTCAATAACTGACCATTTTGATGAGTCAACCATGATTGGCAGTCTTGCAATATCAGGTTCTGCTTCAAGGAGATTTAGAAATTTGACCATTGCAGCCTCACTATCAAGCATACCCTCATCCATATTTACATCGATAATCTGTGCCCCTCCTTCTGCCTGTTGGCGGGCAACATTTAAGGCAGCTTCATAATCACCTGCCAGAATAAGCTTCGAGAATTTTGGTGAGCCAGTAATATTTGTACGCTCACCAATATTTATGAAGTTAGCATCAGGCGTTATGGTAACTGATTCAAGACCTGCAAGGTGCATCCATGGCTCAGGGGTTGCCCTGGGCCTGGGTTTGGTGGCATGAGCATGGCGGGCGATAACCCTGATATGATCAGGCGTGGTACCACAGCAACCCCCAACGATATTCAGAAATCCGCTTTTCAGGAAATCTTCAATATGGTGCCCCATATGTTCTGGGCTTTCATCATATTCACCAAATTCGTTCGGTAAGCCTGCATTCGGGTAGGCGCTCACAAAGAACGGTGCTTTGGCAGCAAGTTCTTCGATATAGGGTCTCATCTCTTTTGCGCCCAGAGCACAGTTTAGTCCGATGCTAAGTGGACGGGCATGGGCAACTGAGTCAAGAAAAGCCTCAGTTGTCTGGCCCGACAGCGTTCTTCCACTGGCATCAGTTATTGTTCCCGAGATCATAACAGGTAACTTTTTGCCTCTTTCTTTAGAAAGTTTATCAAGTGCATAAAGCGCAGCTTTACAATTCAGGGTATCAAATACAGTTTCAACCAGAAACAGATCAACCCCTCCATCACGCAGACCCTGAGCCTGAACAAAATAGGCATCTACCAGCTGATCAAATGTTATTGCCCTGTATCCGGGGTCATTCACATCGGGAGAAAGAGAAGCCGTACGATTAGTAGGGCCTAGAGCTCCTGCTATGAAGAGAGGCCTTTCAGCCCTGGATTCAAGAATAGCCTGACGAGCAATTTTTGCACCTTGATAATTTAATTCATAGGCAAGATCTTCCATCCCATAATCTGCCATGGCAATAGAGGTAGAGCTAAATGTATTGGTTTCAAGTATATCAGCTCCTGCTTCAATATATTCTTTATGGATAGTCAAGATAATATCAGGGCGGGTTAGATTTAGCAAATCATTATTTCCCTGTACATCTTTTGGGTGAGAGGCGAAACGGTCAGATCTGAAATCCTGTTCATTGAGCTTATATTGCTGGATCATTGTGCCCATGGCCCCATCAATCACCAGAATTTTTTCAGTTAATACTTCTTCAATAGACTTTTGCATCATTGTTCCCTTTTCTTCTTTATAAACGTACGATACGGGCTTATTGTTAGAGATCAGAGACCATCAGACTTATCTTTTCTTCAATTTGAAGATAGAATGTAGCACCTTGTAAGTACAGGTTGCTAAGACATCGCAGGGTCTAATCCCTCCGTCTTTCGTAATAAGCTCACAAATATAATTTTTTTTTCGAACTTGGCTTCTATGGTTCCTGCAAAAATCAACCTTTCAGGGTGGTTAACGCTGCTCGTAATGGCCTTTATACTTTCTGATTGTACTAGTCAGCCGCAGAGAACAATGTCTGTCAGTGAAATTAGGATAGATGGCTCAAGTACAGTTTTTCCACTTTCTGAAGCAGCTGCAGAAGACTATCACATTCTTAACCAACGTTCACGAATTTTGATTGGTATTTCTGGTACGCTTAGCGGTTTTACTAAATTTTCTCAGGGTCTGACAGACGTAAATAATGCCTCAAGAGCAATTCTTCCTGCTGAAGATGCTATTTGCAGGCGCAATGGAGTAAATTATATTACACTGCCACTGTGCTACGATGAAATTATGGTGCTTGTAAGTAAGTCAAATACCTGGGCAGACAGCCTGAGCCTTACCGAACTTCGCTTAATCTGGTCACCTGCATCTCAAGGCAAGATCATCTACTGGAGCCAGATAAGAAATGGTTGGCCACATCAACTGATTCATCTTTATAGTCCAGGACCCGCATCCGGTACCTTTGAGTACTTTACTGAAGCCATCAATGGAAAAGCCAGATTGTCACGTGAAGACGTAAATCCAAGCTTTGATCCTGAAAGATTGGTTCAGAATTTAAGTTCTGACCCTCTTGGGCTTTCTTATTTTGGCTATAATTATTACCGCAAGAACATGAATTCATTAAGGAAGGTACCACTTAAGAAACTGGCAGTTTACCCAGCTCAATTAAATCAGGCCACTTATACAAATGGATATTCCCGAAACCCCTTATCACGAATTTTATTCCTGTATATCAATAAAAAGTCACTAGAAAAAAAAGAATTTCGAAGCTTTATTCTCTTTTATCTGGCAATGTTACCACGTCTGATTGCTGAGACAGGATATATTCCGCTGACCAAAGCTACCGATTCTTCTAAGCAGAGGGTTGATCTGCTTATGCCAAAACCCAATTGCTCAGCTGCCGAACTGGAAATATACCTTCGTTCATATCAGCTTAACCCTGCGCCTCAATAAATCAGTTAAACGCTAAATGGAAAAAATCAAAGAGAAAATTATTGCAGCTTTTTTATTTCTGTGTGCAATTCTAACAATTGCTGTAACCGTTGGCATGATTGCCGTATTAGGCTTTGAGTCTATTGCATTTTTTAGAACCGTTTCCTGGCCTGCGTTTTTCTTTTCTCAGGAATGGACCCCATTTTTTGCAGAACGTAAGTTTGGTATTCTCCCCCTGTTTTCAGGAAGTTTACTAGTAGCAGTTCTTGCTTTAATTCTTGCTATTCCAGCTGGATTTTCAATTGCTGTTTACCTGAGTGAATATGCCAAACCAGCTGTGTTGGTAAGATTCAGATCATTACTTGAGCTATTAAGCAGTATTCCGACTGTTGTTTATGGTTTTTTTGCCTTGTTTTTTGTAACTCCCTTTCTGGTAAAGATAATTCCCGGATTACAGGGAATGAATGCCCTGTCACCAGCCCTTATTATGGGTATCATGCTCATTCCATATTTTACCTTTCTTTGTGAAGAAGCATTGGCAGAAGTTCCTGGTAGTTTCAGACAGGCATCATATGCACTGGGCTGTAATAAACTTGAAACTGCTTTTCGTATCGTCGTTCCGGCAGCCAGGCCAGGTCTTATATTTGCGATTTTAGTTTCAGCTTCTCGTGCAATGGGTGAAACCATGATTGTCGCTATTGCCGCCGGTCAAGCCACCGGAATTGAATTAAATCCCTTGCATCCTGTTGAGACCCTGAGTACCTATATGATACATATCAGCTCTGGTGATCTACCCTTGAATTCTTTAGGTTTTAAAACAATATTTGCCGTTGGATTCATGCTGTTCCTTTTCACCTTTTTTCTGAACAGTATTGCCTATTATATAAAAAAGCGGTTTACATCTCGAAAAACACATCATTCATTCTTTACTTCAGTTTGAACAGTATGATTAAGAATTTATTATTTAAAATATTTGCCATTAGTTGCCTTGGCCTTACTTTACTGGTATTGGTGATTTTGTTTATTGGTACTTTATACACAGCCTGGCCCAGGCTATCAGGATCTTTTCTGACGCATGTTTATTCACGTAATCCTGAACATGCAGGTATTTATGCATCCCTGATGGCTAGTTTCTGGTTGATGGGTCTAAGTATTCTTATGGCTGTGCCTATTGGTACTGGTGCTGGCATATATATGGAAGAGTACCTGCGTAAAAATCGCTGGTCTCAGATTCTCGAAGCCAATATCATAAATCTGGCAGGTATACCACCTGTTATTTATGGTATTCTGGGTCTGGAGCTCGTTACTCAGTTTTTTCACAGTGATTTTACGATGGTTGCCGGGGCATTCGTTTTATCTCTGATGGTGTTGCCATCAATTATTGTTAATACGAGAGAATCTTTCAGGTCGGTACCCCCAAGTCTGAAGGCAGCTTCTATTGCTTTGGGTGCTTCAAAATGGCAGACTATTGAAAGGGTAATTTTGCCTTATGCCTTTCGTTCACTCGTAGCAGGTGTGCTTAAAGCTATAGCCAGGGTTGCAGGAACAACAGCCCCTTTATTGATTATGGGCGGTC
Organism: bacterium; assembly: GCA_031363945.1. Taxonomy (GTDB): domain Bacteria; phylum Bacteroidota; class Bacteroidia; order Sphingobacteriales; family Sphingobacteriaceae; genus JANLVJ01. The sequence continues at coordinate 132,527 of JANLVJ010000028.1, forward strand.
TGGCCTATATCCCCTTTGCCCCATCCCACCTGAATGATCCTTTTACGGCATTACCTGTACAGATATTTGACTGGATACTGAAGCCAAAAAATGAATTTTCAGCCAATGCAGCCGCAGCTATATTAATTCTTCTTTGTATAACTGTGCCACTGAATTTATTGTCATTGCGTATCAGGAAAGTGGTTCAGGGTGGAAGCAGATCAGATCTTCCATTAGGCTAGGGTCAGTATTTTTTTAATTTTGCTTCTCGTTAATATTCTATGAATTCGTATTCAGCCTATTTTGCCGAAGCCTCAAACACCCTGATTCATTTTTTGCCCAGGATGCTGGCTGCTATTATTTTGTGGTTCGCAGGTAGCTGGTTGATAGTCAGGTTTGTGAAGCTGACAATCAGACTGATGGTTGTCAGAAGTTTTGATATTTCACTGCAATCATTCGTTACAAGCCTGCTCAATTTTAGTTTAAAGGTGCTATTGTTATTTTCCATTGCAGGCATGCTTGGAATTGAAACTTCTGCTTTTTTGACCGCTCTTGGTGCAGCCGGGCTGGCTATCGGGCTTTCATTACAGGGAAGTTTGTCAAATTTTGCAGGCGGGGTGCTGATACTTACTTTCAAGCCTTTCAAAGTAGGGGATATAATTGAAGCTCAGGGTCAGACAGGCACAGTTAAAGAAATCAGAATTTTGCATACCCTTGTGCAAACAGGCTTAAAGAAAATAGTTTATATACCAAACGGCATCTTATCAAATGGGGTAATCATTAACTCATCAAGCCTGGGGGTGCTGGTATTTGACATTAGGTTTGACGTTGACAGAAGCGTTGATATTGAAAAACTCAGATCCATGGTTTTGCCTTTGATGAAAGAAGATGATAGAATCTATAAAATGCCTGCTCCTGCTTTAAATATCGCTGAAATAGGAGGTGGAATAACACTTTCACTTATAGGAACTGCCAATATTGAAAATATAGAAGCTGTAAAATCCAGTCTGAGAGTAAACTTACTTGGTTTGTTGCTTGATAATAGTTTCATTCATCCTCAAAACCATAGCTATGTGCATCAGGTTAATCAGGATGCGAACAGCATTTAACGAAAATTAATTTAGATCAGGCTCTACTATATTTTTGCCATGTTTAACAATTTTAGCTTCTACATAAAATAGAATTTCTTCTGCAACATTGGTAATATGATCACCAACACGCTCAATTTTCCGGATGATTGTCAGCAGATGTAATGCTTCCATGATACTGCCTGGATTTTCAGCTATATAACCAGCTATTTTATAGGTAACCTCTGCGTTTATTTCATTCAGTAACATATCCCTTCTAAATATTTGAGAGGCCTTGGCGATATCCTGTTCCTGGTAGGCTTCTGTTATCAGATCAAGCATATCATAGGTGCATTCAACCATCTCATGAAATCTACACTCTTTTAATAGTTGCGGGTCGAATGACTTTTTATTCAGCAGGGTATATTTAGATATACCTACTGCATTATCGCCTATACGCTCATAGTTACCGTTCATTCTCAGGGTTGAAAACACAAAACGTAAGTCTATGGCAACAGGATGAAAAAGTGCAAAAATATTTTCACATGTTTTATCGATTTTTATTTCTAGTGCATTTACCTGCTTCTCGTGAAATAGAACGTTTTTTATGCCGTCACTATCAAATTCTATTAGAGAATTAATAGAGACCCTCATCTGGGTATTTACCATTCCTATCATTTCGAGCATCAGTTGTTTCAGGCGCTGTAACTCAACTTCAATCTGCGGCATACTTAGTTCGTGTAGGCGGTCAGTTAAACCTGCCTGTAATATAATTTTCGGTTTTTCCAGACCGGGGATTAGTGAATATACGCGCAGTTTCATCAAATTCAATGAGCTCACCTGCATAAAAAAATGCGGTATGATCACTGATTCTTGAAGCTTGTTGTACGCTATTGGTTGAAATAAGAATCGTCAATTTTTTTTTAAGGTTATAAATGAGCTCTTCGATTTTATAAGTTGACATAGGGTCAAGCATAGAAGTAGACTCTTCAATTAATAAAACAGTGGGTTCAACCGCTAGGGCGCGGGCAATGCAAAGCAGTTGCTGTTGCCCCCTTGTTAAAACGGTAACGCTGGAATTAAGTTTGTCCTTTACCTCATCCCAAAGAAGTACTTGCCTGAGTGAACGTTCAACTACTTCGGCTATAAATTTTTTATGCGTGATACCATGAACCAATAGACCAAAAGAAACATTATCAGCAATTGATTTCTGAAATGGGTTAGGTTCCTGAAAAATCATACCGATCCGCCGCCTGAGTGCGTCTACTTCAAGGTCATAAATATTCCTGTGATCAATGAGAATTTCACCTGTAAAACCATAAGCCGGATCAATGATCTCATTCATTCGGTTAAACATGCGCAGAAAAATACTTTTCCCACCTCTCGGCGGACCAATACAGGCAGTCACAGTATGCTCTGGTATGATTACATTGATGTCATTCAAAACCATCTTCCCATTTAGGGAAACATTTACATGGTTTACTTCAAGTTTATACATTTTTTTTTAATTCAGCCTCTTATTCAAGAGGTCTTCAATACGCTGAAATAATTGGGGGGCCCTTAATGAACGCCAGTTGAGTTCATCAAGTTCACCCCCGAAATTCAGGTAATAATCAATATTATTACGCTTAAATTCTTCAATAACATGCTCTCTAAAGTTGATAGCTGCAATCCAGCCGTCTTCAACCTCCTGGAACCATTCTTCATAATAGCAATCATCAGAACCATGAAAATTAAGTACATTTTCACCAATCAGGATAAACTTATTGATTTTTTCTTCAATCAGAGGTTCTATTACTTCCCGCTTCAAATACATCACATCATTTGTAATGGCATCATTCCACTCACCTATAAATTCTATTATAGCATACCCGGTTTCATAATCAACATAAATTATCTTCAGATACAGGGTAGGCGATCCGAAAAAATCCCATTGAGGATGTATGTAGAAATTGTAAATGGTGTTTGTAAGTTCAAATTCACTATACTGACGTTCATAGAAAGGTGAAAGTTGATCTTCAGAAGCGATATAATCATCACGCCAACTATAGTAGGGCTCGATATCGTGCATATTTTTTATCTCTTTTAACGAATTTTTTTAGGAAGAATTTCTACTCAGTTGTCGGAAACTAGACTTTGCCAGTAAAATAGTTCTCCACGGCAAACCGTACATTTTTATTCTTTTTTAACAGAATTGTGGCTTTTTCTTCATCAACTCCGGTTGCTTCCATGATCATTCTGATGCCACGGTCAATGAGCTTATGATTAGTTAATTGCATATCGACCATTTTGTTTCCTTTTACACGTCCCAATTTTATCATGGCAATTGTGCTTAACATGTTCAGAACCAACTTCTGTGCCGTTCCTGATTTAAGTCTGGTTGAGCCTGTAATAAATTCAGGGCCTACGACAACTTCAACAGGGTATTCAACATCAGCGGCTAGTAGACTACCCATATTGCAAACAATACAACCCGTTGTAAGGCCATGTTTACGGGCCTCATTTATACCACCCCGTACATAGGGTGTAGTTCCTGAGGCAGCGATACCGATAAGTACATCATTACTCGTAAGATTAAAGTGCGCCAGGTCTATCCAGGCCTGATTTACATCATCTTCTGCAAATTCAACCGCTTTACGAATGGCTTTATCTCCGCCAGCCATAATTCCAATTACAAAGTTATCACTGACACCAAAAGTCGGAGGAATTTCAGAGGCGTCAAGAATACCCAGCCGCCCACTTGTTCCTGCTCCAATATAAAACAGTCGCCCGCCTAGTAGCATCTTGGTAACGATGATATTGGCAAGACTTTCTATTGCAGGTATCACTTTTGAAACAGCCTGGGGCACTTCCTGGTCTTCTTTATTCATGCTCTGAAGCAGATTCAAAACAGACATATTCTCCAGATCAATATATTTTGAATCTGTTTCAGTGGTTAGTTTTAATGCCATCTTAGTTTATTGAGGTATCGGTCTGAAGCGTTGTCTTTTTTGGTTTCCTTTTATGCAGGCTGTCTATTGCATTCCTTTTATGTAAGCGATGCTCGTTAAAAAACAAAACTGAGTCAAACCTTAATGGTTTGATTGAGGTGTTTTCCTTGCGCTGTCGATGATTTTGGTGTAATCTACTCGTATCAGCCTTATGATGAGTGCCCGTATCTGAGGTATATTGTCTTCGTTTGTGATTTGTATCTATCAGCTTAACCCGTTTCTTAACGGCGCTGTCTGATGTGATCAGCATTTTTGCTTTCAGACTATCAGCTTGATGCAGCAGACTGTCTTTGGCCAGTCTTTTAATCGAATCCTTTACCTGCTTCTGGTGATGCAAAATAGCCCGTTTTACTGCCTCTTCTTTTTTTAGAGCAGAATCAATAGATGCCGAATCCCTGAGTGCGATTTTTCTAGCTTTTTCTTCAAGTGATGGACCGCAAGAAGATATAAATACCAGTGTAACTAAAACCAGAAAGCTATAGTTCCTGAAAATGCCTTTGATCATGCTATAAAAATAACCGACTCAGGGCATTCATCCTAATTGACAGGAAGATTACCCGCCTCATTTTTCAGATAAATGGCAACCTTCAAAAATGATACTTCTTTTAGTTTTAAACCCTTGAAGCAACTACGACAGTTAAGAGATACCCCCAAATAGCTTCTAGCTTTTAAGAACAGTTCGTTTTTGGGAACTTTTAATTACGGCTATTTCTGTCTGAAATAAAGTGTTAAAGGCACTCCAGTGAAATCGAAATTTTCACGCAGTTTATTTTCCAGGTATCTTTTGTAAGGCTCCTGGATATACTGGGGAAGATTACAGAAAAAAGCAAAGGTTGGTGCTACACCACCCAGCTGGGTAATGTATTTTATTTTAATGCTTTTTCCTTTAATTGATGGCGGTGACACCTTTTCAATAACTTCAAGCATCACATCATTCAGCTTTGAAGTAGGAATTTTTTTACTTCTATTGGCAAATACCTGAGCTGCTGTTTCAATTGCTTTGAATACCCGCTGTTTATCAGGAATAGAAGTAAATACGATCGGTACATCGTTAAAGGGGGCAAGTTTTTGCCTGATTTCATCCTCAAATACCTTGGTAGTATGGGTGTTCTTTTCAATAGTATCCCATTTATTTACCAAAATCACAATGCCTTTACGGTTTTTGGCAGCCAGGTGAAAAATATTGATATCCTGAGCGTCTAGACCTTCTGCGGCATCGATCATTAGCATGCATACATCAGATTCTTCAAGGGCCTTGATGGTTCGCATAACAGAATAAAATTCGATATTTTCTTTCACCTTGGTTTTACGACGCAGACCAGCTGTATCAATCAAAATAAATTCCTGCCCGAACTGATTGTATGGAATATGGATTGAATCGCGGGTAGTACCAGCGATTGGAGTAACAATATTTCTTGTTTTGCCAATCAGGGCATTTATCAGTGACGATTTGCCAACATTTGGTTTGCCAATAATGGCATATTTAGGAATGCCTGTTGATTCTGTCTCTTCTTCAGGCTCAGGAAATTTCTTAACCATATCGTCAAGTAATTCACCAGTACCACTACCAGACATAGAACTGATAGGGTAAATTTCACCTAAACCAAAACTGTAAAATACAGAAGCATCGTTTAGTAGCTGATTATTGTCAACTTTATTAACTACCACAAAAACTGGCTTGTTGGCCCGTCGTAGTAATCCTGCGATATCATCATCCAGGTCAGTAATACCGACAGTTACATCAGTCATAAATAGAATTACCGAAGCCTCTTCAATACTGATTATTACCTGCTCACGAATTGCTGCCTCAAAAACATCTTCTGAATGGGCGACATATCCACCCGTATCAACTACTGTAAAATTATATCCGATCCAATCAGACACGCCGTAATGGCGATCACGTGTAACACCACTTTCATCATCAACAATTGCCTGACGTGTTTCAGTCAGCCTATTAAATAGGGTAGATTTTCCAACATTCGGTCGCCCGACAATTGCAACGAGATTATTCATATCCAAAACGCTTTAAATACTGTTCTTTATGCCTCCAGCCCTCAATCACCTTCACACGAAGATCCAGAAATACTTTTTTACCGATAAATTCTTCAATATCTTTACGGGCATCGGTCCCCGTACGTTTAATCATTTCGGCACCTTTGCCGATCATTATAATCTTCTGTGATTCACGCTCAACTATAATCTCTGCGTGTATACGGTCAATATCATCGCTTTCTTCATACCCCGTAACCACTACCTCAATACTATAGGGAATTTCTTTCTGATAGAGAAGCAGGATTTTTTCGCGTATGATTTCTGAGACAAAGAAACGGATATTCCGGTCGCTGAGGTCGTCTTTGTCAAAATAAGGTGGATGCTCAGGTAATTCTTCCCGTATATAGTTTAAAATAGACTCCAGATTGAATTCTTTGGTTGCTGAAATAGGAATGACAATACCCGGATTCAGTTGCTCTTGCCAGAAAGTGATACGGTCTTTGACAGCGTCGCCTTCAGAAAGGTCAACTTTACTGAGCACCACCATCGTCTTTACTGTCTGAGATTTAATCATGGTAATAAGATCTGGCTCCCATACGGGCTCATCCATAGCAGTCACAACCATCAAAACATCAGCATCAATCAACGATGCATTGACCGAATTCATCATTGCTTTCTGCAACGGGTACTTCGGATCAATGATGCCAGGGGTATCAGAAAATATGATTTGCGTAGCATGGTCATTCAGTAAACCCAAGATGCGATGTCTGGTAGTCTGCACTTTATGAGATACTATACTGAGTTTCTCACCTAGTAAAGCATTCAGGAGGGTTGATTTACCGGCATTAGGTTTACCGATAATACTTACGTAACCAGCTTTATGATGAATCATTTTAAATTTCTTTTGGATAACAAAGAAACGAATATTACTTTTGCAGTCCAATAAAAAAAGAAAACGCACAGTGCGGGATGGAGCAGTTGGTAGCTCGTCGGGCTCATAACCCGAAGGTCGTAGGTTCGAGTCCTGCTCCCGCTACCTGAGAGCCTTTAGATTAATTTCTAAGGGCTTTTTTTTATGTGCGCAAGGCAGGGCGCATTGTCAGAAGTTGCAAATCTTCTGTAGACCCGATAAGGGGAACCATTAGCAAAGCGGAAAGGGTGACTATATCCAGGTGTAATGTAAATCAAGCCGTAGGCAAAAAAATGGTCTGACATATAGGAACCAGATATAAGTATTTCACTTCGGATAAAAAGACAAACAGATCTAAAGTCATGTGTTATCCGTCATAATTCTTACATATACTACCAATAAATAATAGACATTAAAAGACTTTAGTTAGCTGGTAATAGGTTTTAAAATTATAACTACTCACAATAAACTGAAATTTTGAAATTAAGAATAATTTATAAATCTATTTTTTTTTAAATTTTCTTTTTAGCATAGGCCTTACGATAAATAAAATCTCAACAATTTTATGTGTATTTTTCTATAATGAATATCTTATATCAAAATTGTTTGTTTTTAATAACTTATAGAAAAGATTTACAATATGATCAACGTATACGATGATATACTTTCGCATCCGAACTATTTTAGGCAGCTTTCTTATAAAGAAATTTTATTGGTTAACTACCAATGCCCTCAAATAGAAAGTTGGGTTGATCTTTACAGCCATTTCAATCACATTATTTATACCGTGAGTGGAAAAAAAATGCTAAATACCCCTGGCAAAAGCCACACTCTTGAAGAAGGAAGTCTTGTATTTCTAAAAAAGGGAGCTATAAGGCAGGGCAGGTTTTTTGATTCTAACTGGGTTGTTATTGTTTTTTGTCTGCCTGATAGTTACCTCCAACAATTAGTAAAAGAATACCGATCTCAGGTTCCAGTACAATCTATTACATCACCAAGTACTGATGCGGTTATAAATATCAAAGCATCAAATACAACGCAGTCTTTTTTTTATAGTATGCTTCCTTATTTTACGCAGCAGCCGCCTCCTCCCGAAGCGTTGCTGGAACTTAAATGCCGTGAACTTATCTTCAATATATTTTCCAGTCCTGAGAATGCAGGTATTTTATCTTACCTGACCAGTGTAAGAGACCTCAGTAAACCCCTGTTATCAGAGGTAATGGAGGCTAATTATACATATAATTTATCTTTAAAAGAATTTGCGCGCATAAGCCAACGTAGCCTTACTGCTTTTAAAAACGAATTTAATAAAACCTTTAATACAACTCCTGGTAAATGGTTAGTACAAAAAAGGTTGCAATATGCTCAGATGCTTCTATCTATTTCCCAAAAAAACATTAATGAAATTGTTTACGAGGCAGGTTTCGAAAGTACAACGCATTTTAGCCGGGTATTTAAATTGAAATTTGGTATGGCCCCATTGCAGTACCGCAAGCATTTTGAAATGAACAATGATGTTAAAATGTAATTATTTTCTCTAAACAATACTCTTTGCCTTTTCAGATATTTTTTTTGCCTTTGGAGGTAATGCACATAGTGTAAATGCCTCTAATTTTGATACATCAAATGCCAGGTAATTTTAAATTCAGGATTTTAAACTATGCTTTCAAAATTAGTACTCGATGCATTTAAAGATAGTATCCGCGGAAAACTGATTATGCCTGCAGACACTGCATACAACGATGCCCGTAAAGTGTATAACGGGATGATAATGAAAATGCCTGCTTTGATTGTGCAATGTGCTGATGTGGCCGATGTGATGACTTGTGTAAATTTTGGAAGAGAAAAAGGGTTACTGATAGCGGTAAAAGGCGGAGGACATAATGGGGCAGGCATGGGCACTTGTGATGATGGTTTGGTGATTGATCTTTGCCAGCTGAATGGTATTTATATAGACGTAGAAAATAAAACAGTACGTACTGAAGGGGGCTGTATACTGGCTGATGTAGATCATGCAACTCATGCTCTGGGGCTGGCAATTCCATCAGGGGTTTTTGGAGGTACTGGGATAGGCGGGCTTACGCTAGGGGGCGGTATAGGTCACTTAACCCGCAAGTATGGCCTGGCTATAGATAATTTAGTAGAGGCAAGTATGGTACTTGCAGATGGCAGCTATGTGAAGGCTTCCGTAAATATCAATCCTGATCTCTTTTGGGCAGTGCGAGGCGGAGGCGGAAATTTTGGTGTTGTGGTGTCTTTTCTTTTTAAAGCGCTACCTGTTAGTATGGTTTACGGCGGCCCTATGTTTTGGGAGATGGATGATGCTAAAATGATAATGCAATGGTATAGGGAATATATAGTAAGTGCAGAAGATGATCTCAGCGGCTTTTTTGCTTTTATAACTATTCCTTCTAATCCTCATTTTCCCGAGGTTTACCATGCTAAAAGGATGTGCTCCATAATTTGGTGCTATACAGGTGACATGCAAAACGCGGAGAATACGCTTCAAGCTGTACGCGATTTGAAACAACCGGCAATCGATTTTGCCGGCCCTATGCCATTCCCTGCTTTACAGGGTTTGTTCGATCCGCTTTTACCAGCGGGAATGCACTGGTACTGGAAAACCGATTTTTTAAACGAACTGACTGATGCCGCGATAGACATCCACATAGAACATTCTATGGAACCACCTGCATGGCTTTCTGCTACGCATATCTATCCAATAAATGGGGCAGCAGCCCGCGTTGGCAAGAATGAAACCGCCTGGCATTTTCGTGATGCAACCTGGGCTATGGTAATAGCTGGGGTTGATGAGAACGCCAGTGGTAAGAACGCAGTTATTAAATGGACAAAAGATTACTGGAATGCCTTGCGCCCTTACTCAGCAGGAGGGGGCTATGTCAACTTTATGATGGATGAAGGTGATCAAGGCGTAAAATCTACTTACAATGAAAATTACGGTAAACTCGCTGAAATAAAATCAAAATATGATCCGGGGAATTTATTTCGTATCAATCAAAATATAAAGCCTGCTGAAAACTCGCTTACGCCTTCTTAATATCTGCTTATTAAAAAAACCTGTACTGATTGTAACGCACGGGTGATAATTAATTATTTATTCATTTTTTAACTGTTCAAAACACAAAAGTTATGAAAAAGGATACCTATGCCCGGAATTTTCCGGCTACAAAGACGCTAATGGCAATTTTATTGGTTGTTATAGCTTGCTTTCCAGTGAGTTGTAAAAAAAATGGTACAAGCCCTGTTGCCAAGACTATTATTAACACTGATATGGTACTTATTTGGAACGATGCAGCAACGGTTGCCGTAACCCGCGCAGGTGCAGGTCCCCAAGGCTCTTTGCCACCCATGCCGGAATCTTACATATACGCACAAGTGAATGTAGCTATGCATGACGCGCTGAACAGCATTGCACCAAGGTATAAAACTTATGCGCTGCTAAATACCGTTGATAAAACTGCCAGTTCTGATGCTGCTGTTGCCAAAGCGGCACATGACGTAATCGTTGCCTTGCTGCCACCTGATACAGCTTACGCAGACTCGCTATACCAGGCAAACATGGCCACTATAGCTGATGGTACAGCCAAAACAAATGGAATTGCAATAGGTACGGCATCTGCAACAGCCATGGCCACAAAGCGAGCAAATGACGGTTACTCTGCAGCACAAACTCCTTTCATACAAGGTACCTTACCAGGGCAATACCGGTGTACCGCACCTTTTGACGGGCCTCCTTTCAATGGGTTTGCAGCTGTACCTGGATGGGGACAGATCACACCGTTTGGCGTAGCGAGTTCATCACAATTCAGGCCGGTCGCCCCTTATGCAATTAATAGTCCAGAGTATACTGCCGATTACAACGAAGTTAAAGGTTTGGGAGCAGCTGTAAACAGCACCCGAACAGCAGACCAAACACAAATCGGTCTTTTTTGGCTTGAAAATTCACCGCTTGGATGGAATAGGATAGCAAGGGCCCTGATCAGACAAAATAAAATGGATGGTTTAGATGCAGCTCATGTATTAGGAGTGCTACACATGGCTTTGGCTGACGCAAATATCAGTTCGTTTGAAGCAAAATACTATTACAAATTCTGGAGGCCTGTTACTGCCGTACAACTGGGCGATAATGATGGTAACGCAAGCACCACTGGTGATGCATCATTCGCCGTATTTGCCTCACCTACACCCCCAATCCCTGATTATCCCTCTAATCATTCCGTAAATGGTGGTGCCGCTTCTGAAGTACTGAACGATTTTTTTGGAAGCAGTGTTGGCTTTACTGCAACCAGTGGTTCGTTACCAAACGTAACACGAAGTTTTACCAGTTTTAATACAGCAGCCCGCGAAAACGCCCTGAGCCGTATCTATGTAGGGTTCCATTTTCGCAATGCAGTAGAAAAAGGTGAAGCCCAGGGCCACCAGGTGGGTGATTATGTATATAAACATGTATTAGGAGCACTTTAAAAATAAGATTTTTCATTACCCGGTATTGATTTCTGTACCGGGTAATGAATTCATAAACTACTTTTGCGATGAGGCTAGGTAAAGAACAAAAAATCTATTATATACTCCGGATAGCCTGCGCCATGTGCTTTATTGGTCACGGTGTTTTTGGCATCATTGGTAAGGCAATTTGGTGTAATTATTTCTCTGTGTTTGGTATTGGCCAGGTAACGGCTTACAGGCTTATGCCGATACTGGGAAGTAGTGACATCCTGATGGGACTTTTAATGCTGGTTTATCCGGTTAGAGCTATTGTACTTTGGCTGGTAATATGGGGTTTTATAACCGCTACTCTGCGCCCTCTGTCAGGCGAACCCTTCCCTGAGCTGATAGAGCGGGCCGGAAATTTTGGAGCACCTTTGATATTACTAATTCTTTGCATTAACTCAAGGGGTTTATCTTCATGGTTCAAAAAAATGAATGCCCCGGTTGATGATCGTCCTGAACGTTTAGAAATGGCAATGCTTGGTCTCAGGTATATTGCTTTCCTGTTACTGTCAGGTCATGGTTGGTTGAATCTCATAGGAAAAAAAGAATTGATTTCTCAATATACTGCACTTGGTTTTCATGATGCTCATAAAATTGCAATGATTGCCGGATCAATAGAATTAGCCATAGCATTATTTGTATTGATAAAACCTGTAAGATCTGTTTTGCTGGTATTTTTAATTTGGAAAACAGGAACTGAATTATTTTACCCGCATTGGGAAGCTTTTGAGTGGATTGAGCGTGGAGGTAGCTATGGTACTTTATTGGCCTTGTGGGTTGCTCTTAAGCTAGAAACTAATGCCTGTTTATGTAATTCTGAATTCGTTGTAGGTTAAAGTTGTATGCCTTAACCAGATAAGCAAAGAAAAGAAAACAACCGCTTTATGTACATAATCTGCTGAAATCTGTTTAAATCACGTTCTTTAAGCAGTATAAAACCATATATATCCGGTTTTCAACCCAACTCATTACCTTTTCAATCAGAATTTTAAGTTGATATTGGTTAATGCTGGTTGTAATCAGTCAATTAATGCGAATTAGAATAAAATCGTTTAAATATCAGATATAACCCTAAATTTGCAGAGAAATCAAAAAACAATTTAATAGTGCGGGATGGAGCAGTTGGTAGCTCGTCGGGCTCATAACCCGAAGGTCGTAGGTTCGAGTCCTGCTCCCGCTACCTGAATTGGAAAAGCTTGTTAGTCCAAGTTTTTCCAATTTTATTTTGACGCTAGTTGTTTTGTCTTGTCCAGAAAGATTAACAGGAATACGGCATTTCTTTCATTCAAAAAATCTTAGACATCTAAAAATTGACTTGATCAGATGTTTATAATCGTCTCTAATTTTTAAAAACCTCAACCTGCTCGGTCATCTCAGTTTGCTTTATATTATTCAGATCCCGAATGTATTGTAGTTTAAGATGATCATACAAAGAATGCTTATCAATAAGTATAGATATTAGGCTTGCAATCATACCAGCTAATATCAGGTGAAAAATCACATTGTGCCGGTCGGTCATTTCAAGTACGAGAATGACAGATGTAAAAGGAGATCTGGTTACGCCCGTTAAGAATCCAACCATACCGGCTAGAATAAGCATATTCGTATCAATATCCGAAACGTTAAACCAACTGGCTACTAATGAACCCACACTGGCACCGGCTCCAAGCGCAGGTGCAAATATTCCTCCAGCTGCTCCAGTTGTAAATGAAACCAGGGGCCCACCGATTCTTAATAAAGGTGTATACCAGTGAACATATTTATGTGAAGTAAACAAGGTTGTTTCCATAATATCTTTTCCAGAGCCTAGAACTTCTTGATTCACAAAAAAAGCAAGAGAAACTAGGATAAGGGCGCAACCTATGACATATAGAACATGGAGATAGGTAAATTTAAATTTGGCCTTCCAGGCGAAAATGAAGAGTATAACTTTAGCCATTCCACTTCCGAGTATCCCCGAAATTATAGCAACAAGTGCTACCCCAAAAAATATAAAGTTTGAAAGACCATCCAGTTTGGGATACCCTAGATACAGATAGGGACCTAATAAAGCTTGTGCAGATAGCCCTGCGATGATTACAGATGAGAATATGGCTGTTTTGTAATAACTAAAATGAGTCTTGGTTAACTCTTCTATGGCAAATACAATACCGCCCAGAGGTGTATTAAAAGCAGCTGCCAGACCTGCAGCTGCTCCTGTGACAATCATGTTTTTCTTGGCAATCTGTGGCCACCATTTTGGCAATACCTGATATACTATTTTAAATATTGAAGCTGCAATTTGTATTGTTGGCCCTTCCCGGCCTATAGCACCGCCACCAACTGCCATAACCAGGCTTGATGTCACTTTTATAAGTATGATTCGAAGTCCTAATAGCTTGTCAACTGTTTTAGTTGCTTTTGGCGAGGATATCTGTATCGCGGCCATTACTTGTGGAATACCGCTTCCTCTTGCATACGGAGAAAAATGATGTACAAGCCACCAGGCGATTACAAAACAAACTGGTGCAATGAGAAAAAGCGTCCAGGCATGTTGAATGAAAATTAAAGAGGTAATACGCTCAGCTGCTAAAAATAGTTTAGTATACAAAACAGCGATTAGGCCAGTGAGGATCGATGCAAACCAAAAAGGAATAGCCTGAAGTACAATTTTTTTAACTTTTCATTTCTTATTCTTTCAAAAGCTCGTTTTAATTGTGAGCGAAGCCATTGGGTCATTTTCATTAAGGGGGAATATTGAACGACTTTGATTAGTTAATAGCCTGATCATTATGCATAGCCTAAACGCTGAGTCAGGTTAAAAAATTACTTATGAATCTGACCATAGATTAATGCGGCAAGTGTAGCTCCAAGAATAGGGCCTAAAACTGGAATCCAGGAATATGACCAGTCACTGGTTCCCTTGCTTTTTATAGGTAATATGGCATGCGCCAGCCGGGGACCAAGGTCACGGGCCGGATTGATGGCATATCCTGTTGTTCCACCAAGTGAAAGCCCGATTACCCATACCAAAAAGGCAACAGGAATAGCGCCGACAGAACCTAGGCCTATGGGGGTTTTACTGGTTCCTATTTCAGCCCCGCTGATATAAAAAACGACAAAAATAAGAACGAATGACCCTATTATTTCACTGGCAATATTAGAGACATAATTTCTGACTGCTGGTCCTGTGCAGAAAACAGCCAGCACAGTACTTTTATCATTTGTTCGTTTAAAATGGTCATAATACATCACCCAGACTAATATTGCTCCTACCATTGCACCCAGCATTTGTGCTGCTATATAGGTGCCAACTTGTGACCAGGCAAATTTTCCAGCTATGGCAAGTCCAATAGTAACAGCTGGGTTTAAATGGGCTCCACTAAATGGAGCAGCCACTGTCACTCCTACAAAAACTGCCAGACCCCAGGCAGTTGTAATAACCATCCATCCGCTGTTATTTCCCTTAGTGTCTGTTAAAACTACATTTGCGACAACTCCATCGCCTAAGAGAATTACCAGCATTGTACCTAAAAATTCTGCTGTAAATGGTGTCATCAGTGTTGATTTAGTGGTGCTTGTTTGATTCCCGGGGCTGAAAGATCATCTGTAAAACTTTGGGTCGCATGAATGGCTTGTTTCCAGCCCTGAATGTGCTTACGCATATTTTCGGGCTCAGCCCTGGAAGTAAATTCAGTTTCCGACTTCCAGAGTAATTGTATTTCTTCAATATTTTTCCAATATCCTACTGCCAAACCTGCCAGGTATGCTGCTCCCAGGGCTGTGGTCTCTGTTATGGTTGGTCTTATAACCTTGCAGTCAAGAACGTCTGATTGAAATTGCATCAGCAAATCATTGGCTGTTGCGCCTCCATCAACTCTAAGTTCCCTGATTGCAACACCTGCATCAGCTTCCATTGCCCTGAGTACATCCATGGTTTGAAAAGCAATTGATTCAAGAGCAGCCAGGGCTATATGGGCAGAGGTTGTGCCACGGCTTAGGCCTACAATTGCGCCCCTGGCATCGGCATTCCAGTAGGGCGCACCCAAGCCTGCAAAAGCAGGTACAAAATAAACGCCTAATGTGTCGGGAACACTCAAGGCAAGTTTCTCAACTTCTGAAGAAGAGCTTATTACTTCAAGCCCATCTCTGAGCCATTGAACAACTGCCCCTCCTATAAATATACTACCCTCAAAAGCATATTGAACCTTACCCCCAATTTTCCAGGCAATGGTGGTAAGCAGATTATTTTTGGAAGCTATAAATTTATCTCCAATATTCATCAGCATAAAGCAGCCCGTGCCATAGGTATTTTTAACCATTCCTTTTTCAATGCACATTTGTCCGAAAAGTGCTGCATGCTGGTCACCAGCCATACCTGCTATTGGGATTTTAGAGGCAAAAATGGTTGTTGCCGTTTCACCATACACTTCACAAGACTGTTTTACTTGAGGTAGCATGGCAGAAGGAATGTCAAAAAGTGTCAATAGTTCATCATCCCATTCCTGAGTTATGATATTGAAAAGCATGGTGCGGCTAGCATTGGTAATATCTGTCACATGCACTTTGCCCCGGGTAAATTTCCAAACCAACCAGCTGTCGACCGTTCCGAAAGCAAGTTCTCCGGCCATGGCTCTGTCTCGAGCTCCTGCAACATTGTCAAGTATCCATCTGATTTTTGTTGCAGAGAAATATGAATCGATGACTAACCCTGTTTTTGTCCTGATCAATTCTGACCTGCCTTCTTGCCGTAATTTATCGCAATAAGTAGCTGTGCGCCGGTCTTGCCAGACAATGGCATTGTACAAGGGTGTTCCGCTTTTTCTGTCCCAGACGATAGTCGTCTCCCGCTGATTTGTAATACCGATTGCCCTGATATTTTTACCAGTAATGCCTAGTTTAGCTATTACCTCAGCCGCTACCCCTGCCTGAGATGACCAGATTTCATTTGGGTCTTGTTCGACCCAACCTGATTGAGGAAACAACTGGGTAACTTCTTTCTGGGCAGTTGCTTTGATCTTGCCGGCATGGTCAAATAGTATGGCCCTTGAGCTTGTAGTACCTTGATCCAGGGCCAGGATGTATTCTTCCATATGATTAATTTACACTAATTATTGGCTTAAAAGGTAGTCGAAGAGCTTCTTTTACTGGGCTGATATTTCCCTGAGCCAGATATCGAACACTTCCGTGAACGAGTTTTAGACAGTATTTGTAATATTACTATTATATATCTTTTAATTGTAACATCTATAAAATTAGGACGTAAATTAAAATTATGGGCGTATCAAACCTGAATTCACCAAACATTATCTACCCTTTAAGAACTTAACATGAACAATAAGAAGTACCTAGGTTTAAAATCACTGACAATTTTACTGTTGTCAATCCTGGTTTTTCAAGCTTGTAAAAAGAGTAATAGTGTGGTACCCTTACCCAAATATTACCTCACTGCCACAATCAATGGAAATGTTTTTACAACATCCAAGGTTCTAGTCGCTACGCAAAATGGAGTTGCTGGACTTGTTGGTATAACAGTAAATGGTACTGATTCTACATTTGTAGTTTTGGGATTTCCGTTATCGGTTAAGTCGGGTGTTTCAACACCTTTTAATATTGCCGATTCGACAGTTCTTGGCTACAGAAGAACAAAACCCAAATTAGTTGAATATACATCTGATTCTTCTGTTTTAAAAGGCCAGGGGGCATTCATGATTACTTCTATAAATAGGGATTCAGTCATTGCTGGTACCTTTAGTGGTAAGGTTATTGATAGTGTTGGAACGATTATAAGTATTACAAATGGAAGTTTCAGGTCATTATACGCATCAAATTTTGCTGCACTTGGGTTTACGTATCCATTTAAGAGAAATAGTGTAGGTGCATTCGACTATAAGCCTGGAAGAATCCTGAGGTAAAGCCTTAAAGCAGTCGTAATACTTCTTGCTAAAATCAAGAGATTGAAAAAGAAAGACCATAGTAAACCAATAGTTTAAATACCCTTTTAACCTAAAAACACCTTGTACTTAATTGCACAAGGTGTTTTTTATTCATTTGTTTATTCCAAACAGGGCATCTTAAGCCAACATTCTTATTATTTAGGGTTAACCTTGAAATGAATTTCTTTTGTATCCCAGGCGAAAGTTATCCCATCCGCTGTAATTGTATACTTCAGCTTTTCAAGGTGAGCAATAGTTTTAGCGGTTACATCTACTTTTAAAACATCCTGTGCTTTGTTGCTGTCATGTTCTGTACCCCATTGACCGGCATTTTTATTGAAGATGAGTGTCCATTTACTCTCATTATTCAATAATATAAAAAAAGCATATTTACCCTTAGCCAATGATTTTCCGTCGATTGCGACATTTTTATCAAATGACATGGTTGTTGCATCATTGGCACCTGCTCTCCAAACGGAACCAAATTTCTCAAGCCCACCATAAATCTTTCGGCCTTTTACAGAAGGTACACTATAAGTGATGGCAACTTTAACTCCATTGATGGTGCCAGCCGCAACAGCAGGTGGAGAGAGTACGGCTCCATTACTTCCTCCCATCTGGGCGAAAGTGCTGGTTCCACAGAGCATTGATCCAATAATTAATACGGTTGTTCCGATTTTCATCTTGTTTTTTGTTAGTATGAAGTAAAAATTGAGAAGACTTATACAAATCTTTAAATTACATTAGCACCAAGCTATAGGCATAATCCTACATACATACAGAACGGGTCTTTTGTTTATGGCCGATCAGCCAACCCTAATCTTAAATATCTAAATTATATTAACGCAATGAAAAAACCAATATTGTTAATTTTTGGCTTCTTGCTTGCATTTAGCATCTGTAAAGCGCAGACTATAAATAGCACTGAAGCTGATAGTCTATATTATGTATCTCACTATAGTCTAAAAATGGTTAAGATTCAAATGCGCGATAAAATTAGCCTTTATGCAGAAGTTCATATTCCAAATGATGCATCTGCCACAAAACAGTATCCATTTTTAATGACCAGAACACCGTATAATGCAAAAGGTGATTCAAAAAGACTTTATGCGAATCCTTCGTATGCAAAGTTGGTTCGTGAAGGCTATATATTTGTTTTTGAAGATGTTCGGGGCCGCTGGCGCTCTGAAGGAAAATTTGTGCATGAGCGTCCAGAAGGTAAAAACGCTGATAAAAAAAATCAGAAAGAAATTGATGAGAGTACAGATACCTATGATACACTTGACTGGCTGTTAGCCAATATTAAAGGTAACAACGGAAAAGCGGGAGCCTTCGGTGTTTCTTATCCGGGGTTTTATACAACAACAGCTGCATTGAGTAATCATCCGGCTTTAAAAGCAGTATCACCTCAAGCTCCGGTTACCGACTGGTTTAAAGGTGATGATGTGCATCATAATGGAGCCTTTTTCTGGATGGATTTCTTTACGTTTCTGCCATTTTTTGATAATGATAATCCTGCAAATACCAAGGAACATAGTTTTGGCGTCTTGCCTTTTCTGGAGGCTGATAATTATGATTATTTCTTACATAAAGTAAGAACTCCAGAATATGCAAACAGCCATTTGTACAAAGATTCTATACAGGCCTGGAATGATTTTAGAAACCATCCTGATAATGATTCATATTGGAGAGGAATGAACCCTCTGCCGCATGCGAATGCCATAAAAGCAGCTGTATTGACGGTTGGTGGCTGGTATGATGCAGAAGATTTATATGGCACTTTGAAAACGTATGAAACCATAAAAGCTCAAAGCCCAAAAACAGAAAATAAACTAGCCATGGGCCCATGGTCACATGGTGGCTGGTGGGCAAAAGGAGACTCACTCGGAAATACTTCTTTTGGTAGTCAGACAGGTACCTACTACATCGATAGTATCTTTATGCCTTTTATGAATGCTCATCTTAAAACCAGAAGTAAAGATAAACTTGCCGGAGCCACAGTATTCGAAACCGGCACAAATATATGGCGAAAATTTAGTTCATGGCCTCCTTCGAATACAGCTGATAAGGCTGTATATCTAAGTGCTGATCAGAACCTGATATTTGAGCAACCACTTGCAAAAAATTCTTATTCTGAGTATTTGTCAGACCCCGCTCATCCTGTACCTTATCAGAATGTCGTTTCGTTTGAAAGAACCCGTGATTATATGGTAGATGATCAGCGTTTTGCTTCTCGCAGACCTGATGTTATCAGCTTTGAATCGGCTCCTTTGCAAGATGATATGACCCTTGCAGGTGTAATCTCTGCTGATTTACTTGTTAGTCTAAGCACAACTGATGCTGACCTGGTTGTTAAGGTTATTGATGTTTTGCCGAGGCCATTAAACGCAAAAGAAGCTGACCGGGTTGGTTCAGCCTCAAATGTAGCACCTGAACAGGGCTACCAGCACCTAGTACGCGCTGAAATTATGCGGGGCAAATACCGCAACAGCCTTGAGAAGCCTGAGCCGTTTAAGCCCGGTGAGATTACCTCAGTGAAATTTGACCTGCCTGATCTCTTTCATACATTTAAGAAAGGTCATAAGATTATGGTGCAGATTCAAAGTTCCTGGTTCCCACTGGTTGACCGTAATCCACAGCAGTTTTTGAATATCTATAATGCGAAGGCTGAAGATTATATAAAGTCAACGATCCGTGTTTACCACGATAAAGATCATCCTAGTCACCTGGTATTTCACGTGCTGAAAGGCTAAGACCCTATTATAATCTCATTTGCCCGATGCCCGATTCTAGCCCTGCTATATCGGGCATCGGTATTTAATTTATTCAGGTTGCCAGTATTCCGAATTTTTCAATGAGTCTTTTCTCTCTGAAATCAAAAATATCTTTTAGTTGCTTTTTAACAGTTAACGCATGGCCAATACGGCCAATGAAGCCTAGAGGTAGCTTATATTGCACAAGGTCAGTCATTTCTATGCCGCCTTTAATGACCTTAAAAAAATGAGAATGTTGCCATAAAGCATAAGGCCCAAAACGCTGCTCATCTATGAAATACTCCTTTTCTTTTACATGGGTTATTTCAGTCATCCAGAAAATCGGGATCCCAAGAATGGGCGATATCGTATAGGTAATCAATTGACCTGGATACATTTTATCTGAAAAAGAATTACTTAGCTGATTAAATCCAATTGCTTCAGGGGTTATTTCTTTTAAATTAGTGGGTGAGGAAAAAAAATCCCATGCTTCATCCAGGCTGATAGGAATACGTGAAATGCGTTTAAGCGTATAATGTCCCAATGTTTTTATGCTACGGTGAAAAATTGATTTATTTTACAATCAACACTATTACAGCTGATTTATTGCTTCAACTTTTGAATAGGCTAATTGTTTAACCAAATTTATCTCAAATGCCCCTGTTATCAGTAATTCTCTTTTATGCAATTGTTCTATTTTCTGGTCAGGCAAATTCAAATACCAGCCATGCCCTAAAATTTCCCATTCATGCAGGTGCTGATAAAATATTGGTTTATAATGGGCAGGTTGGTATTGCGTATGATGATCAGGGAAAGGGACCTGTGACCCTGGTTTTTATTCATGGCTGGTGCCTTAACAGGTCTTATTGGGCCGGGCAGGTTGCTGATTTTAAGATTCATTACAGAGTTATAACCCTTGATTTACCTGGTTTTGGAGCCTCTGGCAAAAACCGTAAAAACTGGTCTGTTGAAGCTTACGCCAGCGATATCACCGCTTTGCTGACCCAGTTAAATCTGCATGAGGTTATTTTGATCGGTCATTCAACAAGTGGGTCTGTAGCCCTTGAAGCTGCATTGCAAAATAAAACCCGGGTAATTGGGCTTGTCGGTATTGATAACTTTAAAGATATCGGTCAGATTGAGTCAGTAGATTCAAAAAAAGATGAAGCAAGTTTTTTTACTGCAGCAAGAATTAACTTCAAACCGCTCGCCTATGCTTATGCCAGTGAAGCACTATTTTCTAAGTCGACCGATACGCTTGTAAAAAACAGGGTTCTTAGCGATCTTGGTAAGGCTGATTCATTAATTGCTATTGAATGTCTTGAAAGGGCGGGGATGTACGATGTTCTTCCCCATCTTAAAAGGTTAAAAAAACGACTTTATCTGATCAATAGTGACCTGACCCCAACAGATACCACAGGGCTGGTCAAACAGGCAATTGGGTATAAGATATTCACCCTTCACGGTACTGGTCATTTTCCAATGATTGAGAGCCCTGTAGAATTTAATAGTCTGCTTGCTAAAGCAGTTTTATTAATCAGTGGTCATAAAGATTAAAAATACCTGGTGCAAAAACTTTTTTTAGCCAGGAGCCTGATTCTTTCATTACTTTAACACTTACAAGCCGTTACCCTATTTCTCATTCTTGAATCATCGATGAAAACGAGCAAAGCCTTTACGCTTACTTTTTGCATTATTTTACTGTTCAACCTGCATTGTCTGCAGAGCGCTATTGCCCAGAACGTTAATGATCATATTTTTGCGTCGGCCCTGGCCGCCAAAACCAGTATTAGTTTTGATAACAGAGGATTTATTATCAAGGGTAAGCGCACATTTATTGTTTCTGCAGGCCTGGAATATGCCAGAATTCCTCATGAACTCTGGGCAGATCGTTTACTGCGCTTAAAGCGGGCTGGTTTTAATTGTATTGAAATTTATACCATGTGGAATTTTCATGAAGAACATGAAGGTGTATTTAATTTTTCAGGAGACCACGACCTTGATGTTTTTTTGAAACTGGTTAAACAGCTAGACCTTTATGCGATTGTACGTGTTGGCCCTTATTACTGTGCAGAATGGGACTTGGGTGGTTATCCATTATGGCTGCATTTTAAGGATAACCTGTTGCTGAGGCAGCCGAATATTGCTTTTCAAAAATCTGTGGGCCTGTTCTTTAATAAGCTGCTACCAATTGTAAGTCGTAATCAAATTAATCATGGGGGTTCAGTAATACTTGTTCAACTTGAGAATGAACATCCCAGTGGATGGGGTACCGATATGCCTAATTCCTATTTCAAGTTTTTACAGACCAAGGCCCTGAAATTGGGTATACAGGTTCCTTATTTTTTCAGTGGTTTGCACCATGGGAGTGATCCTGCTGGCAACAAACCTTCATTAGATGATTCTAAAAGGCCTAACCCTTGGCTTAGTACTGAATTCTGGTCAGTATGGTATAATTATTATGGATCTAGTCAAAAAGATGCCGATATCTATGGAAGGCGCACCTGGAAAATTATAGCACATGGGGGCAATGGGTATAATTATTATATGGCGCATGGGGGTACCAATTTTGCCTTTAGCAATAGCAATGAAGATGCGGCCTCTTATGATTATGGCGCAGCTGTTGGGCAAACAGGTGATCTTCGCCCTATTTATTATCAGTTTAAGCGCAATGCATTATTTGCAAGAGGGTTCGAAGATATTCTTGAAAACAGCACTGATGGCGGCAATGCGTACAATTATCTCTGTGCAGATACAGCTGTGCATATTACAAACAGGAAAAGTAAATCAGGTGATATTGTTTTTCTTGATAATAGTGGGTCTAGAACGATCAGTCTGAAATTAAATATTGATCAGCATGAGTTACCTGATAATGGGTTGCTTGATCTTGGCCCCCGAGAGATTTTTCCCCTGGTACATGATTTTCAGTTGGTAGCAGGAGTCAAACTTAACTGGGCTCTGACCCGTATACTAGGTATCAGCAAAGATAGAAATACAACTACGCTGGTAGTTTATGGCGATGCCAATGCCAATGCACAGTTAGTATTTACGGCTGAGACAAAAACCCGCTTTAGTGAAAATGCCAACCAATTCAAGAAAGAAAACGGGCAACTCCATTTACGCTTTCAATTTGACCCTTTAAAGCCGCAGGCGTATGCATTTACAGCTGGCTCACAAACCATACGCGTGCTTGCAGTAAAGACTGAGCTGGCAGACCGTACCTGGTTTATACCAGTAAATACCAGAAATTTTATCGTGACTGGTCCTGAGTACATTGGCAAGGCAAGTATTGCTGCCAATCAGTTAAAGCTCAATACAGAACACTTTTGGGGGCAGGCAAATGTTTATCCAGTCTGGGTTAATGCTGATACATCCCTGGAGGGCTTAATAAATAAACCTGCTGTTTATGTTATTCATACAGACAGCCTGCCATTCAGTGGTAAATGGCTTGTTAAACAGCAAACAGCTCCTGCTGCAACAAGTTTTGATGATAGTAAATGGAAAAGAAGTGAAAAGCCATTACAAATGGGTGCTGATGGTGACCTCAGTCCTGATGCATGGTATCGTGCGAAAATTACTATTGATACTGCGGGGCTGTATACATTAAGAGTTAAAAATGGGGGTGACCGTCAGTTGGTTTATATTGATAATATTGTTGCCAATTCAGGTTCAATCAGCAAAACCGAACTACAGCTCATGCTTGATAAAGGAATTCACACCCTGGCAATCTTTACTGCACATGATGGCCGGGATAAACTATATAATTATATTGAGGCCCTAAAAAATAAAGACGTTAAAGGATTGGCTGATTCGGTCATACTTCAAAAAGGGAATACCCGAATTAATATTACAGGCTGGCGAATGAAGGGTGGACAGGGTATTTACCTGACCGGTAATCCATTTACTCCAATTGATAGCAGGCCGAATCTCGCCGGCCCCCGTTACTATAAAAATTCTTTTCAACTACATAGTTCAGGTGATTTAAGTAAGAGTATGTGGCGTATTAGTTTTGAAGGGCTTGGACATGGGTCTGTTTATATAAATGAGCATAATATTGGACGTTACCCCGAAAAAATCCCTGTTCAAAGCATGTATATTCCTGAATGCTGGTTACATAATGGAGAAAACAACGTGGTTGTTTTTGATGAAGATGGTTTTAGCCCGGTTAAAATCAGAATTAAGGCTGAATCTATTGCCAGCAAAGATCTGGATATTCTTAATTTTCGATTGAAGTAATTTTGAATAGTAGAGCTCATGTAATAATGGCGATACTTCTGGAAAATGCCAGGTTTATTTTAAGCCACGGCATTCATTTTGTTTCAATAGAATGAAAAAAACACAATTTTTATGAAAAATGACTTTAGCAAACAGGCTCATAAATTTGGGCACGATCTTGAAGATAAATTCCAGAATGACCGCGGTCAGAAAGGTAACTTTTTAGGCGGTTTTTTAATGGGTGCATTGCTGGGTGCGGGTGTAACCTTGTTGTGCACCCCTAAAAAGGGCGAAGATGTTCAGCATGATCTTGCTGAAGGTTGGGGTCAGGTAAAAAGCAAGGCTGGAAAATGGTCTGAAAAAGCTGGAGAGTGGGTAAAAGATGTTAGCGATACAGCTAAAAGCACTGTTAACGAAGAAATTAATAAGGCAAAAACTAGCTAGAAAATTAATTGCCATAACAGTTCGATGATAATTGCCCTCTGGGTTTTTTATTACAAGATAGTTTCCTGGTTTTTAAATCCTAAAATGCCGAGAAGACCTCCGGTATGGATAAAAAGTATTGAACTCTTTTGAGGAAAGTAACTTTCTTTTATGAGATTAGTCAGGGCAAGATAGGCCTTGGCCGTATAAACCGGCTCAAGCAGAATACCCGTAGCGGCAATAAAGCCAAACATGAATGTCAATAGTTCTGGATTCACTTTTGCATAACCTCCGCAGTGATAGTTATGGTGAAAATTAATTGGCAGACTGCCATGCTCAGGTAAATAATTAAACTCCTGCCCGAGGTATTCTGCTCCTCTAAGAACTACAATGCTTTCGACACGTGTGTTCAAGCCTTTCCTATAGATTCCCATGGCTATTCCTGTTGCTGTAGTGGCCGTGCCACTTGCAAGAACGATATGTGAATAGCTACGTTTAAATTCATCTACCATTTCAGCGCACCCTAGTAATGCTTCAACGCTGCTTCCACCTTCGGGTATATAATACGTATTGGCATCAAGCAATTTACTTATCAGGCTTTCTTTATCCTGATATGTTTCTCTTGAAACAAATATTAATTTCATTCCAAATGACTGGCATAAAAATAAGGTTTCATTTAATTCAGCAGGTTTTTCTCCCCGAACGATACCTGTACTTTTGAGGTTGTTCATAGCAGCAAGACATGCTGTTGCAAGCAGGTGATTGGAATAAGCACCGCCAAAAGTTAAAATGCCTGTTTTACGTTGCATCAGTACTGAGGCGAGAATGTATTTTAACTTTCTCCATTTGTTTCCTGAAATAAATGGATGAATCAGGTCATCCCGTTTTATGTATACACTGACGTTTGCGGCTTTAAATAATGGATCGTGGATTTCCTGTTCTTCGGTAAAAAGTTTAAAAAGGTCAGAAGCTTTTTTGGGTAAAATCAGCACCCTGCAAGTTAGTAAATTCAATTTACCACCATTAGCTGTTAAAAGGTAACAATAGGGTCAGAGTTGCGTAAAATACTGATTGTATGCTATTTTTCCGAAATTGAATGAAACGATATTTTAAAAATAGGTTTGGTCAATTAATAGAACTTGACATAAACCATTATTACCTGAATGGTGAACTAAAGCGGGTCAATATTTATATCATAAAAAATGGGAAGACTCAGTTTTTGCATACATTGTTTTTTGCAAAGCAAGTTTTACTTGACTATTATCAGCTTGTTGAGCTGGGTGATTTTAGTTCAGATCTTCATCAGGCCGATTCATTTTCAGATCATCCTTTTTATTTGTTTTGTTCACCAGCCGAGATTGAAGACTTTAAACGGTTTTATCCCCGGGTAATGATCTTGCGTGAAGATCGAACCATTGTCAATTTTGGGCTTTTTGCTTGATCTGCCCTCTTTTTAGGATTATTCGCATCTTTGTATTGCATGGCCAGTCAACAGTATATTACGCTTCAGGCGCTAACTCAGCAAATTACGAATGTATTACAGGAAAGTTTTCGCAATGCAGAATTTCTGGTGCTGGCAGTGGTAAATAATCTGAGCTATTATAAGGCAAAAGATTATTATTTCTTTGAATTGATTGAGAAAAGCGAAGAATCAGGGGTGGTAATTGCCCGAATGTCAGCCAGTGCATTTAATAAAGCTTGTGTAGAGATTCGTAAATTCGAAGAAATTACAGGCCAGGAATTTCGAAACGACTTAAAATTGCTCATGAATGTCCAGGTTGACTATCACAGCGTTCATGGGTTAAAACTTAATCTGCTTAAAATTGATCCTGAGTACACCTTGGGAAGTCTTGAGAAAGAAAGAAGACGCATACTTGAAAAGCTGGTTCAGGATAATCCTGAACAGATCACCCTTGTAGATGGCCAATACATTACCCGCAATAAAACCCTGCACCTTCCTCAGGCTATAAAAAGTCTCGCTATTATTTCTTCTTCAAATTCTGCCGGTTTTCAAGATTTGATACATTCATTATCGAATAATGATTTTGGTTATACTTTTCAAACTGACTACTTTTTTACAGGTGTTCAGGGAGAGCAGAATGCTGGTCATATGGTGCAGAAACTTATTGAAATTTACCATCTGTCAGATAGATACGATGCAGTAGTGATTGTGCGCGGGGGAGGTTCATCGTCAGATTTGTTTATGTTTAATTCATATGAGTTGTCAAGGGCCGTAGCCAGGTTTCCAATACCGGTCATTACAGGTATTGGTCATCAGAAGAATGAGACGATTGTTGATCTGATGGCTTTTGCCTCCACGAAAACACCGACAAAAGCAGCAGAATTTATTATTTCTCATAATCATGCTTTTGAAATTAAACTCAACGAAATAAAACGAACGATAAGCGTCTTTTCTCGTGAAATTATAAACAGCAGATTACAGGTTTTAGACAAAATTTCACATGCGCTAATTTATCAAACTTCGGCTTTACTTGAACAGCATCGTTCTTTCTTAAATTTACAATCGAAAATACTATCGGCAAAGTCAGCTGCCATACTTTACAAGGCCAGCAGCAGTTTATCAGCACTCAGGATAGGTTTAGTCTCGAGTGCAAAAATTACTATTCTTAAGCGCAAAAATGAACTTGCCATTCTTTATGAGGGTCTGAATAAAGGGGCACTTCTTATTTTAAAAAATCAACAGGCCTTTCTATTAAATCACAAAAAAATACTCTTTCTCTTAAGTAAGGAACAAACGCTTAAAAGAGGCTTTGCACTTATAAAAAATAAGGGGCAGGTTGTGAACAGTTCATCTTCTTTGTCACTTCAAGATCCAATTGAAATTGAGATGCAAGATGCTCTTATTGAAGCAGTTGTTGTAAAAATAATTGTGAATTAAAAACTGATTATCGATAAACACCAATAATGGACCAGGAACTCACCTACGATACCGCTTTTACGGAGTTAAAAGAAATTGCAAGGCAAATAGAAAATGAATCAATTCCGGTTGATATTCTGACCGAAAAAGTGAAGCGGGCATCAGAGCTCTTGCTTTTTTGTCAAGACAGGTTACGGAAAACTGAAGTTGAAGTAAATCAGATTATCCGAAGTCTTGACCTGCCAGAAGCAACAGGTGAATAATGCCCTACAAACGATCTAACCAGGATATGCAAATAGTGAAAAGTGAAGACAGGCTTACCAGGAAAAGATTTTACGAATTGAAAAGCCTGATAGATGATTTTAATAAAGATAGAATTAACCTGCAGCAATTCACCCAGCAACTCAGTAGCAAGGAAGCCAAGGTTTATGGCATCATGTTTAGAAATGCTGATCGTGACCTTGACAAGATTGTGTTTGCTGATATTCCACCTACTAGTTAAAAAGCTAATTTTCCTTCGGGCTGAATGATTAATGCTGACTAGTCAGCCTACCAGTCTTTTTCAAGATGACCTTTTATATCTGCAGATTTTGACTGGCTTTTTTCAAGTGCATTTTTTAATGCGGCCCTGTTTATTTTTGATCGCTGAGGTACCTTCTCCTGATTAATGGTTGAAGGTGATGGCTGGCTTACCTCACTAGCGTTTTTGGGCGGGGGTGTATTTTTATGCAGCATATACCGGGCGTATGCCAGGTTATAAAGGGCAGCATGATCGTGCGGTTCAGTATGCAGATAATTTACATACTGAGCTATACTGAGCGCATATTCGTGCTGCATAAATAGACAATTACCCAGATTATACCAAACTTGGTGAAGAACAGGTTTACCTGAAAGAATAAACAGGGTATAGATTTTTGCTGCCTGTACATATTTTGACTGCTGGTATAAGGCAGCTGCCCTATTGAAGTTAATTAAACTGATAGATGTATTGCCTGCATTAGCTGAATATAACCGTTCAGCCAGGGCAAAATTTCCCTGCTCATAGGCTTTGTTTCCTTTGCGAGCTGTGTAATAGCTGACTTGTGCAGATGCAAGATCAGGCAGGAGCATCAATATCAACAAGAGTACCAGACTTAATTTTGATCTGATCTGATTGTAAATCGTTTTAGCATTTCCATTTTTCTTTTCTGATAGAATAAATTCAGATAGCAACAGCATCAGTGAAAGCATCAAACCAACAGGAAAATTTATCTGTTCAACTTTTTGAATAGTAACAGAGCGAGTTCTGGTAATTTCTTTTTTGATTTCATCACTTACTAATACTGGGTCAGAAATGCCATGATTTAGGAATTCATCATTTCCACCCATAAATAATTTACCTTTTACCGCTTCTGCAAGGCTGTCTAAAAAAGCCTTATTGACCTTACTTATAACCAGTTTACCTACCTGGTCAGTTTTATAATGCGAAAATTTGTCATTTTTAAAAACAGGAACCATCCCGCCTCTGTCAGAACCAATACCATAAATTAATAGATGAATTCCCTGCTTTTTTAATAGCTGTGCAGTTTCAAGTGCCTGCTGTTCGTGATCTTCTCCGTCTGTTACCAGTAAAATAATTTTCGTGCGGTTTTTAATCTGACTGAACGAACTTACAGCAAGCTCTAATGCTGGTGCAATCAATGTGCCTTGTACGGGAATCGTTTCAGGTGTCATTTCAGCAAGGAACTCCAGCAGTGTTTTTTTATCCGCAGTTAATGGCAGTAGCACAATAGATTGTCCGGCAAATGGTACGAGCCCTAGGCGTGTATTGGTAAGGCCTGAAGATAATTTTTCTAAAAATGATTTTGCTGACTCAAGCCTATTTGGTTTGATATCAGTAGTAAGCATGCTTTGTGAAATATCTAGTACAATCATTAAATCAGTGGCCTGTACTATTTTGTGCCTGAAACTAAATTCTGGCTTGGCAAGATCAGTGACAATCAGTACATATGCTGCTAGAAGAATATAAAACTTCAAGAGTAGTTTTTTTCTCGAATTTTCCGGTGTAATGCGCTTGATCAGTGAGTGTTCGCCAAATTTCTCAAGTTTCAATTTCATATAATGCAGCATCCCCAAAAACAGCAAAATGAAAATTGGCACAGCAAATAGCCAGCATAAGTTTACTGGTTGTTGAAAGACGATACCTGATAAGTTCACGGCAGTGATTTTAAAAACGTATACCTCAATACTAATTCAAGACCCAGTAAGAATGCTGCAAGAAGTCCGAAGGGGAAAATTCCTGCATAGCTTCTTGACCAAGTTGTTTTGTCTTGTTCAACAAGTTGTGATATTCTTAACAAAGCCGTGTCAAGCTCTGAATTGCTGGTAACCCTAAAATATTCACCCCCATTTTCAGCAGTTAAAAGCCTGTAAACCTGTTCATCAAGATTGATGATGGTATTTTGGTAAACCAGTTTCCCGTACTTCCTGGTCACAGATTCGACGAGTCCTTCGCTGGCTATGGCCACAATAATTACCGTAATCTTGTCCTTTTCTATCGTTTGAACTAGTTCTTCATCAGTAATTCCACCTGAATTATTACTGCCTGTAAAACAGATTAAAAATTTATGGGTAGCACTACCCTGATTCAGTAAATCTATTCCTGTTGACAAACCCTGATTTAATGAGGCTGAGAATGCAGTAGTTGAAACCTGAAGGTCATCTAGCTTTAATTGCAACGTATTGAAATCATCCGTCAATGCGCATTCTATTGAGGCATCTGTTGCAAATGAAGCTAGACCTGAGGGTATGTTTTTGTGCCTGCTAATGAAATTACTCAAACTTGCTTTCAATGACTCCATCCTGTTCGGATCGAAATCTTTTGCCAGCATGGCTGCCGATAGATCTGTAACATAAATTATTTCAGACTTGCTTATATCGGCAATTCGTTGATGCTGCGCACTTTTAGGGTCTGAAATAGCAATAATAAGTAGTGAAATACTTAAAGATCTCAGAATAAAAGGAGTATGAATAAGTCGCTGCCTGCCTGTTTTCTGATAGCCTTGAAAACCTGAGAAGGTAGAAAGCTGTATGACAGAACGTTGGTGCCTGTAATTTCTGAAATAAAACAGAAATAGCAGGGGAACCAGTTCAAGTAATAATAACGCATAAGGATGTGAAAAGCTGAGGTCAACCATAGCTAGATTTTAATCATGTTCAGGTTGTTAAGATCATCAAGTGTCTGGTATGCCATAACTGCAAATTTGTTAACTTCAGTTTGGCCAGGTCTGTATGCTGAAAATTTTACTTTGTCAGCTTCTTGAAAAAACGTGTAGGCAGAGTTGATGACACCTCTTGGAATATTGAATTTGTAAAAAGCTGTAACAAGTTGTTCACTTGTCAGGTAAGGGGCATCTATTTTCAGTACACCAGCTATGAAATCTCTTATAACCAGACTTGCTTCAAGATAATACTCATCTATTGTTATCAGGCTTCCCTGGTACTTATCGGTTAGTTCGTCTAGCTTTTGCTTAGCTTGGTTATTTGTGTTTTTTAAAATCAACCCTGGTGATTTTAGGATTTTTTGATGCATGAATTTACGGGCAAAAAAGAAAATCACCGCAGCAACTAACAGGGAGATCAGAATTAAGCTAGTAATTTCCCAGCGTGTTAGGGGAAAATCTACAATAGGCTTGATAGTAATAATGGATTTCTGCAGATTAAGTCTGACAGTATCTGTATTGAATTCATTTTGCCCACCCTTGATTGAGTCAGATATATGAATCAGCTCGTTCATCCTTTTCTCTCCCGCCGTCTTAAAAGCAATAGCAATGGACTGATATAAGACTGGTCGGTTCTGATCTTTACATGATCTACCCCCGCACGTCTAAGCATCAAGTCAAGGTTTTCATTAAACACCTTCCAGTTCAGGGCATAATTTTGTCGCATTCTGGTATTATCAGAGTCAATAAGAATTAAGTCTCCGGTTTCTGTGTTTTTAAAATGAATCAGGCCGAGCTCTGGCATTTCTTGTTCTCTGATATCATAAATCTGCAGGCCGATTAAATCATACCTACGCCCAAAAATACTCAGGGGTTTCTCAAGACCCTGATCTAAAAAATCAGATATGATAAAAGCTGTACATCTTTTCTTGAAAACATTACCCATATAATGCAAGGCTGATCCTAAATCGGTCCCCTTATGCCTTGGTTTAAGTTCAAGCATCTCCCGGATGATTTGCAGGATATGATTTTTTCCTTTTTTGGGAGGAATAAATTTTTCGACAACAGAACTGTAAAATAATACTCCCAGTTTGTCATTATTATTCAAAGCAGAAAAAGCGAGAACTGCACTCAGCTCGATAATCATGTCACGTTTAAGCATGGTCTGAGTGCCAAAATCTGCAGAGGCACTCACATCAATGAGTAATATGACGGTAAGCTCACGTTCTTCTGCGAATATTTTTACGTATGGATGATTTAATCTGGCGGTGACATTCCAATCTATTGTTCTTATATCATCTCCAGGCTCATATTCCCGTACTCTATCGAATAAGATCCCTTTGCCCTTAAAAGCACTGTGATATTCACCTGCAAATAAAGATTTGGACAGACTGCGTGTCTTGATTTCAATTCTTCTGATTTTATGTAATAGTTCAGCCGGTTCCATACATTAAAGATTAAGGCACCGGAATAATTTTAACCAGCTGCTCGATGATATTTTCTGTCGTGTAATTTTCAGCCTGACCTTCAAAACTAATACCAATACGATGCCTCAGTACATCATAAACCACTTGCTGAACATCAGATGGGGTAACATAATGCCTTCTGTTCATAAAAGCAACAGCTCTGGCTGCAATGGCTAACCCCAGACTGGCCCTGGGTGAGGCACCATAGCTAATGACATTTTCAAGTTTCGGTAGATTATACTCGGCTGGGAACCGGGTAGCAAAAATAAGATCAATAATGTATTTTTCAATATTTTCATCCAGGTAAATAGCATTCACCAGTTTACGTGCATTTAAAATATCTGAGGCATTAATATAAGCAGGTACTGAGTTGGCTTTTTCCTGAAAAGGCTGCCTTAAAATTTGAATTTCTTCCTGTTTTTCTGGGTACCCTATAATTATTTTAAGCAAAAAGCGGTCTACTTGTGCTTCTGGTAGTGAATAAGTACCTTCCTGATCTATTGGGTTTTGTGTTGCCATTACCAAAAAAGGCTCTTCAAGTAAAAAGGTTTCCTCACCGATGGTTACTTGTTTCTCCTGCATAGCTTCCAGCAGCGCACTCTGAACTTTTGCCGGGGCCCTGTTAATTTCATCGGCAAGAATGATATTTGCAAATAGCGGTCCTTTTCTGACGACAAATTCTTCTTTACGCTGATTGTATATCTGTGTGCCGATAAGGTCAGCTGGTAGCAGGTCAGGTGTAAATTGAATACGGCTAAACCTACAGTTAATAAAACTGGCAAGAGTTTTTATTGTAAGCGTTTTTGCCAAACCAGGCATGCCTTCAAGTAACACATGACCGTTTGATAAAACGGCAATGATCAGACTATTAATCAGGTGAGTTTGCCCGATAATAACTGTACTCATTTCATTCTGTAGGCGTTTTACAAAATCAGACTGTTCTTCGATCTGCGTTCGCAGCAATGAAAGATCAACGGGCATAGAATGAATGTTTTTTATAAATGTAAATAAATTACAATTAGGCGTTTCAGGTGTTACTTCTATCAAACAAGGCTGATACGGAAGAAAATTGAAAACAGATGGAAACAGGTTGATCAGCTACATTTATGTTACAAAAAAATGATCTTTCCCCATTACCTATAGATTTAGTATGTTTGTGCCATTGCTTGTTATTTTAAAATTCATTAAATATTCTCATCATGACATTACGATTAGGAGATGAAGCACCAGACTTCACAGCAGAGACCACAGAAGGTACTATTCATTTTCATGAGTGGTTGGGAAATGGTTGGGGCGTCTTATTTTCACACCCAGCCGATTATACTCCGGTTTGTACAACTGAATTAGGAGCTACTGCCAAATTAAAATCAGAATTTGATAAAAGAAATACGAAAGCTATTGCTATCAGTGTTGATGGGCTAGCCGATCACAAAGCCTGGATTAATGATATAAACGAAACACAGCATACTGTTGTGAATTTTCCGCTTATAGCAGATCCTGATCGTAAGATTGCCACCCTTTATGATATGATTCACCCGAATGCCAGTGCGACTGCAACGGTGCGCTCTGTATTTATTATAGGCCCCGATAAGAAGATAAAACTTACGCTTACTTATCCTGCTTCTACAGGAAGAAATTTTAATGAGATTGTTCGTGTGATAGATTCACTACAATTAAGCAGTGAATTTCCTGTTTCCACACCAGTAGATTGGGAAGTTGGTGAAGATGTAATCATCCAGGGGTCAGTTAAGACTGAAGATATCCCTGCAATATTTCCTAAAGGGTATAAGATTATAAAGCCTTATCTCAGAACTACTCCACAACCCAATAAGTAAAATTCAGGGCAGTAAGGGATGGTTCATTTTAAAATCAAACAAAAAAAGTTTTGAGCAAATCGCCCAAAACTTTTTTTTTAAAAGCTGATTGTTTAAATATTATGGAGGTGGCTTGAAGTAAGAGGTTTACCAATGAAGCGAAGAACGTATTTGCATTCAAGTACCCGGCGTTGGTCTGTAGGGTCTAGACTGGAAGATAACATATAAATTTTAGTTCGGGATTTAAAAGGGGCATTGAGCTTTTCAAAAGCTTCAAGAAATTGAAAACCATCCATCTCAGGCATCCTGATATCCAGAAAAATCAAATCAGGAAAAATATTCTCGTCCTGTAAATGCTGGTTCAAGTATGCCAACGCTTCAAATGCTGAAAGTGAAGATATTATATTTTCGGCTATGGAATAATTTGTGAGAATGCGCTGATTAATCATATTGTCTATATGATTATCATCAATTAATAAAGCATTTTTGAACCGGCAGGTAATCATTTCAATTTTTTTGCGTTCTACCTCAATACAAATTAAGCCAGTCATATTCTTGAATCTTCTTAATTAAATACAGGATGCAAGCTGGTAAACTATGCGTTGCAAAAGCGGGCAAGGAGAATTTAATTAACAGGCAAAAAAAATAGTTGATTGAAAAGTTTAATCTATACTCGTCATGCATTTTTTAACTGCTCAAGCGTTTCATAGCTTAGAGGTTTACAAATATAATCGACAACACAACTGAACTGTTTTGACTTTTCTTCGTCTTTGGGATCCATTGAGGAAGAAAGCATCATGATTCTGCAAGTTGACTTTGATTTGTAAATTAACTTTTCAAAATATGTCAGGAAGTCGAAGCCATCTTCAAGGGGCATTCTGATATCCAGGAAAATTATTTCAGGAAGATCTTTTTGCTGATTGATCAGGTTGTTTACGTATTCAATGGCCTGTTCAACAGAAAAAGCAAAGTCAATATACTCTGCAATTCTCTTGGTAGCAAGCAACTTTTTGTTAATGAGGTTATCAATCGGACTATCATCTACTAAAAGCACTCTATTGAAAAGGTAATCACTCATAATACAGGTTTAAATCGTGACCGAAATTTTAAACATTGAACGTGTTTACGGACAATTTAAATAGAATGTTTCAATCGTAAAGAATTAAATACCGAGAACTACTCAGTAACTCTATAACTTTTTTGCCACAACTCCGTAAAACACTAAAAATAAAGTTAACTGGCCGACAAAATAATTGTTTTTTAAGAACTTGACAATATGGATAGAAGGGCATTTTTTACCAGAACCGAAACATCACTTAGCCTTCGGAATAAAACTAAATATTCCCGCAAAAATGATTTTTTTGGGTTAAATGACCTTTTCAGTGTCTCAGCCCCCACACCAAGCCCTGATAATCTGGCAGCTTATACCCTAGATAAAATTAATCGAAATCTGACAACCAGTCTGAGCGAAAATACGGCTGGTCTTACTTTTGAGCAAATTTCTCACCTGTTTAAAAGAACCTGTTTCAATGCTTCGGTGACTGATATTCAGGGTTATGTTGGTAGTACTGCAGGGCAGCTGGTTGATATGCTGTTTGATGATGCAAATAATCCATATCCAACAGCAGATATTCTGAATCCTCAGGAAATTGATCCAAATCCCAATTTACCTTCATCAAACGCTCAACCTGCTCCAGCTGTCCCAAATCCAGCTTATAATCCAACGGGTACTTTTCTTGCAGGTGGTTATTACACCAAGAAAATTGATGCTCAGCGTATTAACCTTGTTATAGGACAGTGGAACGATTTGATAATTAGTTGTCCGATTCGGATCCGTGAAAAAATTGTTGTTTTCTTGAGTTCTTACCTTGTTTGTCAAGAAGGTTCTGTTCAGGATGCCCGCTTATATTATCGGTATTTATGGCTGCTTCGCAGTTTTACAATTGGTTCTGGGCTAAACTGGAATTTTAAGGCCCTCATTAAAAAAATATCCATTGATCCGGCAATGTTAATTTACCTGGATGGTGACAGCAGTACTGCAAAAGCACCAAATGAAAATTATGGTCGTGAGCTTCAGGAACTTTTTACTATTGGCAAGGGTGTCCAGACCAGCGCTGGTGATTATACTAACTATTCAGAAAATGATGTTCGCAGCGCGGCTGAGGTTTTAACTGGTTATACGGTTGATGGCTATCAAAATCGTAATAATGGCAGCCCGGTTGGTTCGCCCATACAGGCACGCTTTGTAGCCGCCAACCATAATATATCAAATAAGACCTTTTCAGGTGATTACGGAAGTAAGGTCATCACAGCAAATACAACAGATGGCAGTCTTGAGATCAGTGATATGGTCGATTTGATTTTTTCTGAAAAGGCAACAGCTTTAAATATAGCAAGCCGTCTATACCGAACTTTCGTTTACTATTCAATTGATGCGATGCCCAATAATAATACCCTTGGCATTGTTAGTCAGCTTGCAGATCAGCTTTATTCAAGCGGCTATGATTTTCAGGTAGTGCTGAAGTTATTATTGAAAAGCCAGCATTTCTATGACCCCCTGAATATAGGATGCATGATTAAAGATCCCGTAAGTTTTGTTGCCGGGGCAATAAGAAATATAGCTTCAACTGCTTCTGCCGCAAGTGGTGATGTAATTGCTGAAGCCTCTGCGCTTCAAATGTCACTTGGTAATCCGAGCGAAGTGGCAGGGTGGAAGGCTACCTATGAATCACCTAATTTTTTTGAATGGTGGATCAGTACTGTAACCGTTGATCTGAGAACAATTTTTACCAATGGTAAAAATGATTCAGAAGGGGGCTTTGTTAAAGGAAATTATGCTTCTTTTCTTAATATCATAAAAAATCCACAGCTGATTTCTGACCCTACTAATCCTGATATTCTGGTAACCGGGCTTGGGAGGTTATTTTTTCCATCAGGCCTGACCAATGATTACCCTGGCCCGATAACATCTCAGCAACTGATACTGCTGAAAGGAATTTTATTACCGGGTCTTCCCGATTTTGAATGGAATGCACAGATCTGGACCCCAGCAGAAAAAGGTGATACAGCTGCTGGCCTATTAAGGCAAGCACATTTAATCGACTTGCTACACTATATGTTTACCATGGCTGAATATTCCCTTTGTTAACCAGGACATCTTATTATGAAAAGAAGAGATTTTTTAAAATATAGTTCGTTTTCAACGATACCCCTGATGTTACCAGGGATTCCCGTTAATGCGCTTACAAATACGCCCCTGCTAGATCTGCTTGCTCAAACAGCAAATGACAAAATTCTAATTGTTGTACAATTAAATGGGGGTAATGACGGGTTAAATATGGTGATTCCGATTGATCAGTATTCAGGGCTGTCACAGGTCAGATCAAATATAATGATAACTGAAAGTAAGGTGTTAAAACTGGCTAATACCAGTGTTACAGGCTTACACCCAGCCATGAAAGGGGTTCAGAATATTTATAATGAGGGTAAAGTCAGACTTTTACATGATGTAGGGTATAATCCATCAAATTTCTCGCATTTTAGAAGTCTTGATATCTGGCTTCAGGCTAATTCAGATACTACAGTACCTGTAAATACAGGCTGGATGGGTCGGTTTCTTGACCTTGAATACCCTGGGTTTCCTGATGGTTATCCGAATGCTGAATTTCCTGATCCTCCGGCAGTGCAAATGGGTTCTGTTGTGTCTTCAGGGCTTATGGGCCAATATGCAATTGATGGTATCGCTGTAGCCGATCCAGGTGATTTTGCGCAAATTTCAAAAGGCAGTAACCTTGACCAGAACCCACCTGTTACAGCTTATGGGCGTGAGCTAAAATATATACGGTTATTAACCTTGCAAACCCAGAAATATACTGATTCTGTTAAGGCGGCATTGATCAAAGGTTCAATTCTATCACCTTTATGGCCACAACCTAATTATGGGCTGGCGGCGCAAATGAAACTGGTAGCACAAATGATTTCTGGAGGCTTGCAGTCAAAGATTTATATGGTTGAGCAGGGTGGTTATGATACCCATTTTAATCAGGTTCTCACTGGCGACACTTCACTCGGAGGGCACTCAAATTTATTAGCAGAATTATCTGGAGCCATAAGCGCTTTTCAAGATGAAATCCGGCGTCATGGTCTTGAAGACCGGGTTGTAGGAATAACTTTTTCTGAATTTGGCCGCCGCATTAAATCAAATGGTAGTCTGGGTACAGATCATGGTACGGCGGCTCCTATGCTTGCCTTTGGGTCACAGGTTATTCCCGGTGCGCTGGGTAAAAATCCAACGATTTCACCAAGCGTTACTTTCGCCGATAATCTTCAGCCTCAGACTGATTTCAGACAGGTATATAATTCTTTATTAAAAGATTGGTTTGGTATGACAGACCCTCAGCTTGCAACTGTATTGCCGAAACCAAGTGGCGGCAATTGGGATTATGTTGAGATTATCAAACAACCAGGTAAGAGCTATAAATTCGGTATTCCAGCTATTTTAGGGCAGAATATGCCAAATCCATTTCATGCAATAACCACAATTCCATTTTATGCAAAATCCGGACGTACCATTATAGAAGTATGGGATACACTTGGCCGTAAACTACAAACAGTACTTGATGCTGATTTACAGGAAGGCGCGAATCAGGTTCAGTTTAATGGGGTGAACCTTGCATCTGGTATTTATTATTACCGAATTCAGACAGGAGGCATGACAAAGACGTTGCCGATGATAAAAGCCTGATTAAGCTTCTTATCTTTCAGCATGCCTGAAATTTCTTACCTGCTCAGCTTTGAGCAGGCCCCTTCGCATTATATTGACGTCACCCTGAATCTGACAGGTTTTGAGTCTGGTTTACTTGAATTGAAAATGGCTGTATGGACCCCTGGTTCGTATCTGGTCAGAGAGTATGCTAAAAATCTGGTTTACATCGAACGGTTTGACCATACAGGTAAGTGGCGGCCTCTAACTAAAACTAGCAAAAACACATTCAGGCTAATAACTGAAGATCACCAGGCTCAAATCAGGTATCGTATTTATGCTGCCGAACTTACCGTTAGAACTTCTTATGTAGACCAGTTTCATGCATATCTGAATGGCGCAGGAATTTTTTTATATGTTGAGGGTTATCAGCATCTGATACATAATGTTAGGGTAAAACCAGATTCTAATTGGCACGATTGGGCTGTTTCATTTCCTGTGAAAATACAAGAGACTGACAGTAGTGATTTAACGGATGATATTAATGCCGGAATATTGCCTGCTCAGGCAGATGGCTTATCGGATGATTCTTTCTTTATCCGACCGGCTGAATTCATTGATCGGCCGGCTGAAACAGATCGTGTTAAATTGGGGCTTCCGCCTGTTCTTCACTATCATACTACAAATTTTACGGCGCTAATTGATGCTCCCCTGTCACTGGGTAATTTTAGTAAGCTCGACTTTACTGCTTTGGGCATACCCCATAAAATGATTTTTTATAATTGTCCAGATGTTTTTAAGGCTTCAATTGAAGATGAGTTGATCAGGATTATTGAAACCGAAGCCAGAATCTTTGGGGTACATCCAGTAAACTCTTATCTGTTTCAGGTATATGGTCATATGGTAGGGCGGGGAGGTCTCGAACATTCAAATTCCTGTTCTCTGATGATAGCCCCTGATAAAATTGGTAATTTTGATCGCAGGGAATACCTTTTATTACTGGCGCATGAATATTTTCACCTTTGGAACGGGAAGCGGCTCTGCCCAGATGAATTGTATGTTTTTGATTATGAAAGAGAAAATCATACCCGGCTTTTATGGGTGGTTGAAGGCTTCACCAGTTATTATGAGAGTCAGATACTTCTCAGGGCGGGTTTGATCACTACAGAAATTTATCTTGAACTGCTTGAAAAATCTATTACCCAATACCTTAACCTGCCAGGCAGGCATATACAGTCACTCGCCGATTCAAGTTTTGATGCCTGGATTAAGTTTTACCTGCCCAATGAGAATTCTGCCAATACAACAGTCTCTTACTATCAGAAGGGTAGTCTTGCGGCAATGATACTCGACCTTAAAATTATTGGCCAGACCCAGGGTAAGTTTTCGCTTGATTCAGTAATGAAGATTTTATATCAGGAAATTTATCTTCAGCAGCATAGGGGTTATACGAATGAGGATGTGAAGGCCGTTTTGGCCAAATTTATTTCAGACGGATTAGATTTATTTTTTGAAGAGGTAATTGACGGGCTAGCGGAAATAGATTTTAATGAAATACTTGGAACTGCCGGCCTGAAACTGCAGGCTGAATTCTCAGACCTGTCAACTGCGTATCTTGGTATCTCTGTACATAAGGAACTACATACAATCTTACAGGTAAGGGCAGGTAGTCCGGCAAATATAGCTGGTTTAAGTGCAGGTGATGAGCTTGTTTCTATCGATGGTGAAAAATTTAATTCTCTTACCGACCAGCTAGGCAGCAAACTTCCGGGTCAGGTAATTCAGATTGAATTAAAGCGGGCTGGTGCATTGCATAGGCTGTCGGTTTTGCTTACATCGAGCCCCCAGACAGCTTTTACACTACGAAAAGTTACAGTATTAAACAGTCTACAACATCAGGTATACCATGAATGGCTTAATGCCCGTTAAACATTTTGTGAAACTTTTATAATACAATACCTGTAAACAGGCCTACCCAAACGAACGAAGTGAAAGCAGTAAAAAAACAAAGAGCTATACTTAGTTCATTAAAAATTCCTTTTTTAGTTTTTTGTCTTTTTCTACTTCCTTTAGCTGGATTTAGTCAGTGCGTGGTTAAAAAGCCTACCCTGATCTATACAGGAACTCTCCCAGATACGATTTGTATCAATAGCCCGGTAAACTATTTGATTACGAATGTAAAGCCTGACAATAGTTCGTATAGCCTGAGTTATAGTTTTGACGGCATCACATATTCGGCTGCCCCAGTTAAAATTGATACGCTGACAGCCGCAAACTACAACATTTATATACGCCAATCTCTAATCTCGTCCCCATCAACATGTAGTGCTTTTAGTAATTTCAGTATAGTTATTTTGCCGGCTCCACCTGCCATCAAAGGTGTTAAACCGAGACCAAACTTTCCTGCCGACCCGCTGAATCGAACCCTGTTTGTATGTGAGGGGTATTCATATAACCTGAATGATTCTATTAATGGTCCTGATCCGGGTTATAGTCTTAAGTGGACAGCAACCAACGCTTCGGGTAATACTGTTCCCTTTACTGGAATACTGTCAAAAGTGAAATATACGGGCCGTGATACGTCATTTTTTGTGCGTAATTATGCTCCTGGCTCTTGTGCAGGTAAAAACGATACCATAATAGTATCGGTTTTGCCGATGCCACATATGCGTAATTCACCCTCACAATATCAGGTCTGTGAAACAAAGCCAGTCACTTTCACGGCTCTTGATGTGCATACAGGAAATGACCCTAAATATGACTGGTATATTAATGACACGTTAAAGATTGCAAAAAGTGGCCCTGTCTACCTGTTAAGTCCGAATCCTTATAAGTCGGGGCAGAAAGTGAAAGTTTACTATATTGTTCACATCAGTAAAGATGCGCCTTACTATCATTGTGATAGTGTTGGGCCTCCGACAGGGGGGAAATTCGTTTCAGATACGATCAGTATAAAGATTCTTCCGCTATCCAAACAACCATTCCCTTATGGTCCTGTCATCGTTTACCAGGGCCAGAAGAATGCCTTCTATCAGGTTCCGCTTGATACAACTCTTACCTATAGCTGGAGAGTGAGTAATCCTAAGAATGAGACCATTTCATTTGCTAATAATACTGCCAGGGTGAATTATAGCGACTCTCTTGATTTTTCATCAAATCATGAAATAATTGATACAATAGTTCTCACTGTGAGAAATACCTGTGACAGTATCCAGGGCCGGTTGGTTGTGCATATCAGACCTTATCTGAAACCTATCAATATCCTAACCCCAAACGGTGATGGGATAAATGACAAATGGGTGATTTATAATATTGATAATGATGCTTACAAGAGTAACCAGATTATGATTTATGACCGATATGGTAGTATGGTTTTCAAGGCAAGTAATTATACCAATTATACAGGCTGGGATGGCACTTTTAATGGTCGACCCCTGTCAGAAGGTACCTATTACTATATTATCTTGTTTAAAGAAGACACGTTTACCAAGACGCTCAAGGGCTATATTAATATTTTAAGGAAATAAGCTGTAACCTATGATCTTTTCTTTCTTTCAGCGACAAATTCTTCTTGTATTGTTTTTACTGCTGGTGTTGGTAAGCCCGCTTAAAGCGCAGTTTAATCTGCCAATGATCAATCAGTATTATACTAATCCGTATTTATGGAATCCGGCTCAGGCAGGTGGTTATGATTATCCAGTTGTTTATCTGACGTATAAAGATCAATGGACAGGGGTTGACGGGCATCCTACCGTTTCTTCTTTTACGGCAAATGCTCCGGTTTTTAAATCTTCGGGTATTGGTATTAATGTTTATAATGATCAGTCAGGTTTTTTAAGCCGCACCAAGGCAGTGCTTAGTTTTTCTCAAACTGTCTTTATAGATGCTGAAAAGCAGTATATCTCTTTTGGCGTTTCTGGTGGTATCATTGACCAAAGAATTAATCTGGGTCAGGTTTCAGGTGAAAAGGGTAAACCTGTTGACCCAATTGCCTTGGGCTATAATATTAACAGGCCCCTATATCCAGATCTTGATTTTGGTATTGCCTATCACCTGAGGGGGCTTGATGTAGATTTTGTTCTACCTAATCTGATAAAATATGCGAAATATACCCAGTCATTAAGTTCAAGTTTTACAGGACTGCCCGTTTTCTTTTCTTCAATAGGTTATAATTTCAATCTAAGCGATGCCTGGGATCTGCATCCAAAACTTGCTATGAGAAAAATTGATGGTTTCACTAATCAATTTGATATAAGTGCCCTTTTGACCTACAATGGTGCGGTTTCTTTGGGGGCATTTTATCATTCTGATCAGACTTTCTCAGTAAGTCTTGGCTTTATGATCAATAAATCACTCGATATTAATTATGCTTATACCCAGAATAATTCAGCACTGCAACAATACTTTGGCAATACACACGAAATAAGTATCGGTTATCACTTCTATAAAGGTCGAGATAGCCGTTCAAGTAAAAATCTGCTCATGAGATGCCCTCATGTGGTAAAATAACCCGAGATTGATAAAAATTTCGTGAATGCCATCATTAAACCGACTTCGCTTTATTAGTAGAATTGATTCGCATCATCGCTTACTGGTCTCCGTAGCTGTTTCAATCCTTACTTTCTTTCTGATCAGAAATTCAATTTCATTACAAATGGCGCTTATGGTCTCCTGGGATGTATTTGTATTCTCAGTGATTTCGCTCGTATGGCTTCTTTTCATTGTTGCCAAACCCTGGCAGGTACAAAGGCTGGCAGGGGCACAGGATAGCAGCCGGGGGTTTATTTTTTTACTCGTAACACTTGCTGCAATGGCAAGCGTATTTGCTGTCATCATTTTATTGCAAACATCAGCACATCTATCGCAAAAACAAGTACTTCATCATGTTTTGTTAGCGATCTTATCAGTCGTATGTTCCTGGGTGCTGCTACATACAATTTTTGCCCTCAGGTATGCACATATTTTCTATGAAAGTTTAAAATCTGATGATGATGGGCATCAATGTGGCTCAGGTCTTCTTTTTCCTGAAGAGAAATCACCCGACTACCTCGATTTTGCCTATTTTTCATTCGTGGTGGGTATGACCTTTCAGGTTTCAGATGTCGAAATATCATCAAGGCGCATCAGAAGACTTACCCTTGCCCATAGTCTGCTCTCATTTATGTTTAATACGGTAATTGTGGCACTGAGTATAAATGTTGTTTCAGGCCTGATTGCGCATTAAACCTTCGTTCGCACTTTTGCCCATGGCTTTACCTGCCATGTGACCCTGGCTGTACAGATTACTCTGTCGCCAGTATCAGTTACGGTAAGATTAAACGTATGAACAACTGAATCTCCCAGTAAGAGGGGTTTTAAGATCTGTTCTTCTGCCTGAGATTTTGATAGACCGAATGAGGCGATTACTGCCGATTTTGCCTGGTAAACATATTCCATCTCTAACTTCTGCAG
The DNA here is from genome assembly GCA_031363945.1 of bacterium. Taxonomy (GTDB): domain Bacteria; phylum Bacteroidota; class Bacteroidia; order Sphingobacteriales; family Sphingobacteriaceae; genus JANLVJ01. The sequence goes on from JANLVJ010000028.1 coordinate 176,794, forward strand.
TATAATACGGTAGGCTGAAGCATCAAGCACATTCATTAATTGCAAACCACAGGTATACTCACATAAAGTTGCCAGGGCACAGGCATGCACACCTTTGATATGATTCAGGTTAGCTTTTCGGTAAGGGAGCATGATATTCAGCTCCTGATCAGAAACGGCAAGAATCACCAGTTTATGTGGCCCATTAAACGGTATCATACGCCAGAGCAGTCTGTTTAAAAGCCAGAGGTAGAATGAAGAATGTTTGGCCTTATTGAGAAGCTCATTTAATTTTTTCACAGCGCTTAAATATAGAAATCAGGTTGAAGATCTGAATCAGTTATTGTTGGGTCAACCTTATACTTTTCAAGATCGGTTACACCGATAGAGTTAAGAACTGCTGAATCAATAAAGAAATTTCCACTGCAGGTTCTGGCATCCCGGCCCAGAATTTCAAAAACGGCATCAGCTACAATTTCTGGCTTTCTTGATCTTCTGATAATATTCTCACCCCCCAGTAAATTAGTGATTACCGCTGTAGCAATTGTTGTTTCTGGCCAGATGCTATTAAAAGCAACTTTTCCCTTAAATTCTTCAGCCATGCCCAAGGTTACCATACTCATGCCGAATTTTGACATTGTATAGGCAACATGAGGCCCAAACCATTCAGCCCGCATTGATAGTGGGGGTGAGAGTGTCAGCACATGTGGGTTTTTTGCCTTGAGTAAATACGGAAGACAAATTCTGGCACATAAGAAAGTTCCGCGGGTATTAATGGTGCTTATTAAATCGTAGCGCTTCATGTCAATATCAAGACTTCCGCTGAGATTTATCGCACTGGCATTATTAATTAAAATGTCGATGCCTCCGAATTTTTCTACAGTTTCATTTACGGCTGCCTGTACCTGTTCTTCAAATCTAATGTCTACCGCTATGGCCAGAGACTGTCCACCAGCCTGGCGCATATCTGCTGCCGCGGTATAAATAGTACCCGGAAGTTTAGGGTTATCAGTGACTGTTTTTGCTGCAATTATGATTATTGCACCTTCAGCGGCTAGTCTTAAACCTATGGCATGACCTATACCCCTGCTAGACCCGGTTATAAAGACAATTTTTCCTTTAAATGACATGATTGAATATCGGTTAAATTGTGGGTTAAATCTAATAGGATTGAAATTCAACTAGTATATTTAAACCCATCGTAAAGAAAAATCATCCTATGGAAGTTACCCGCGTTTTTGACCTGCTGGCATATAGTAAAGAAAAATTTTCGCTTGTCGATATGCTGGCAGCAAAAGGGCCCTCTGGTTGGAAAAAACATTCTACGGCTGAGGTTATCACTAAGTCAAATGCAATAAGTTTTGCACTCATGTCCAAAGGCGTTAAAAAGGATGATAAAATTGCCATCATGTCAACAAACCGGCCCGAATGGAATTTTGTCGATATGGGTATTATGCAACTAGGCGCTATAACTGTTCCACTGTACCCCACCCTTGCTGAAAATGACCTGGCCTTTATTTCAAAAGATGCAGGAATTCAAATTTTCTTTGTTGAAAATGAAGTATTGTATGAAAAATTGAATAAGGTATTGAAAGCTTCAGCAATTACTGCAGAAATCTATACCTTCGAAAAAGTAACAGGGGCTTCTCATTATGCCAGCATCAATGCAAGTGCTGCTGCAAATAATTATGAAGAGCTCGAAGCACGAAAAGCTGCTGTTCTACCAGATGATCTCCTGACCCTGATTTATACTTCAGGCACAACGGGTGATCCTAAGGGCGTAATGCTCAGTCATCATAATCTTGTAAGTAATTTCAAAGCTTCTGCTGCCCTTGTGCCCCCCGAAACGCATAGAAGTCTGAGCTTTTTGCCCCTTTCGCATATATTCGAACGTATGGTGAACTATCTCTATATGTATAGTGGCATTTCTATTTACTATGCTGAAAATATGGATAGTATTGTAGCAAATCTGAATGAAGTAAATCCAAATCTGTTCACGACAGTTCCCCGTCTGCTTGAAAAGGTGTATGATAAGATTGTCAGTAAGGGGAAAGAACTCAAAGGCATTAAAAAGGTACTATTTTTTTGGGCACTTGATCTTGGGCTCAGATTTGAACCCGAAGGTAAAAATGGTTGGTTCTATGAAACCCAGTTGAAAATTGCCAGAAAGCTCGTATTTGTAAAATGGCAGGCTGCACTGGGTGGTAGTATGAAGGCCATTGTTTCAGGAGGTGCAGCCCTGCAGCCAAGGCTTGCGAGAGTGTTTTCTGCTGCAGGCATAAATGTCATGGAGGGTTACGGGCTCTCCGAGACATCACCTGTTATCTCGGTTAATACAACTGCTCCTGGTTTTACCCGATTTGGTACAGTTGGCAAGGTCATTGCAGAAGTTTCTGTGAAAATTGCCAGTGACGGAGAAATTATTGTCAAAGGTCCAAATGTGATGATAGGATACTATAAAAATCCTGAAAAGACCATTGAGGCAATAGATGCTGATGGTTTTTTTCATACGGGAGATATTGGTGAAATAGATGCAGACGGATTTCTTAAAATTACAGACCGGAAAAAAGAAATTTTTAAAACTTCAGGAGGTAAATATGTATCACCCGGAGAATTAGAAAATAAATTCAAGGAATCACCTTTTATTGAGCAAATGCTCGTTGTGGGTGAAGGGCAACGTTTTCCTTCAGCCCTGATAGTTCCAGCGTTTGAACACCTGAAAAGTTGGGCTGCATTTAAAGGTATTGAGTTTCTTTCAAATGAAGCACTGGTGAAAGATGCATTGGTAATTGAAAAATACCAGAAAGAAATTGATGAATATAATGCAGAATTTGGCAACTGGGAACAAATAAAGAAATTCATATTGCTATCACAAGAATGGTCGATTGATGGGGGTGAGATGACCCCCAAGCTCAGTGTTAAAAGAAAAGTGGTGATGGAGAAATTTAAAAAGGAAGTTGAATCTATTTACGCAGTTAAAAACTAATAAACCTACCCTTAGCCAATCAATAATAACAATGAAGAGAACAATTAAAAAGGTGTCTGTACTGGGCTCAGGTATTATGGGTTCACGCATAGCCTGTCATTTTGCAAATATCGGTGTTCAAGTACTTCTGCTTGATATGGTACCAGGAGTATTAACCCCAAATGATCAGGCAAAAGGTCTTGATCTTCAGCATAAAGCAGTGCGTAACAGAATTGTCAATGGTTCCCTTGAAACAGCATTAAAATCGAATCCTGCAGCATTATACGATAAGGCCAGCTCAGTGCTGATTACAACTGGTAACTTTGAAGACAATATGGCTGAAATTGCCAGTGCTGACTGGGTAATTGAAGTGGTAGTCGAAAACCTTGACATTAAGAAAAAAATCTATGATCAGGTTGACAAGTACCGTAAACCTGGTACGCTGGTAAGCTCTAATACTTCAGGAATTCCCATTCAGCTGATGGCTGAAGGCCGGTCAGCAGATTTTAAGGCAAATTTTGCAGGAACTCATTTTTTTAATCCTCCCCGCTACCTGCGCCTGCTTGAAATTATTCCAACGGCAGATACTCATCCAGATGTCATTGATTTTTTCTTGCACTACGGAGATTTATTTTTAGGAAAAACAACTGTTCTCTGCAAAGACACTCCCGCTTTTATTGCCAACCGTATTGGAGTTTATTCAATCATGTCACTCTTGCATCTGGTTGAGAAACTTGATCTGAGCGTTGAAGAAGTTGATAAATACACAGGCAGTATTATGGGTAGGCCCAAATCTGCTACGTTCAGAACTTCAGATATTGTTGGTCTTGATACATTGATTCGGGTAGCTGCCGGGCTTTATGCTACAGGCGAAAAAGACGAATCCCGTGACCAGTTTAAATTGCCGTCATTCGTTGAAAAAATGAGTGTTAATGCCTGGCTGGGTGATAAATCTAAACAGGGTTTTTATAAAAAGGTGAAAAACGCAAGTGGTGAAACAGAGATTCTTAGTCTTAATTTAAAAACGCTTGAATATGCGCCCCAGCAAAAAGTTAAGTCATTAACACTTGATTCGCTTAAACCTATAAGTGATTTGCGAGAGCGGATGAGGGTTTTTTCTACCGGCAAAGATAAAGCAGGTGAATTTTTTCGTGCTTCTATTTATCCACTGTTTCAGTATTGTTCAAAACGGATCCCTGAAATCTCAGATGATATTTACCGTCTCGATCAGGCCATGCGTGCAGGCTTTGGCTGGGAACTCGGGCCATTTGAAATTTGGGATGCGCTTGGAGTGGCTCAGGGTGTCACGTCTATGCAAGAAGCAGGTCTCTCACCTGGGACTTGGGTGCTTGACTTTTTAAAAGCAGGTCATACTTCTTTCTATAAAACAGAAGGAGGTAAAAAGACTTGCTACGATTTTAAATCTGCCACTTTTAAAGAAATACCCGGGTATTCAGATTTCATCATGTTTGATTCATTACGAGCTGAGAAAACTGTCTGGAAAAATAACGGGGTAAGTCTGATAGATCTGGGTGATGGTATTCTGAACTGCGAGTTTCATACAAAGATGAATACACTGGGATCTGAAGTCATAGCAGGGATCAACAAAGCCATTGATCTGGCAGAGAAAGAATACCGTGGACTGGTAATTGGTAATCAGGGTGTAAATTTTTCAGCAGGTGCAAATATTGGTGAAATATTCATGGCTGCCGTTGAGCAGGAATGGGATGAAATAGATATGGCTATCAGAGCGTTTCAAAATACAACCATGAGGGTACGTTATTCATCAATACCCGTAGTTGTGGCCGCTCACCAGTTAAGTTTGGGCGGAGGGTGTGAACTATGCCTGCATGCTGATTTTGTACAGTTGGGTGCAGAAACTTATATGGGTCTTGTTGAATTTGGCGTTGGGCTGATACCTGGTGGTGGGGGCTCGAAAGAGTTTGCTTTAAGGGCAAGTGATGAATTTGCTGAAGGTGAGATTGATCTGGTAACCTTAAAAGAGAAGTTCTTAACGGTAGCCATGGCAAAAGTAAGCACCTCTGCAAAAGAAGCATTCAATCTGGGCTACCTGAAAAAGGGACAGTATGCTATCACCATGAACATTGACAGACTCATAGCTGATGCTAAAATGAAAGCTATTGAACTGGCTGATATGGGCTATACCCAGCCAGTGAGAAGAACAAATATTAAGGTACTTGGAAAGCAAGGCCTTGGAATGGTAAATATCGGAGCCAATTCAATGCGGTCTGGTCTTTATATTTCAGACCATGATAAACTGATTTCACAAAAGCTGGGAATGGTACTCTGCGGTGGTGATCTCTCACAACCTGCATATGTGTCTGAGCAGTATTTGTTAGATCTTGAACGTGAAATGTTTCTTTCTCTGTGTTCAGAGAAAAAGAGTCTTGAACGAATACAGAGTATCATTACTTCTGGGAAGCCACTGCGTAATTGATACTAATATTCCTGCTTCTTTGAAGCTTCGAGAAATTAAATTTGATTTATTTAAATATAACATATGGAAGCATATATAGTTGGGGGTTACCGCTCTGCAGTTGGCCGGGCTCAGAAAGGCGCACTTCGCTTTTTCAGACCCGATGATCTGGCTGCATTGGTAATCCGTCACCTGCTGAAAGATTTTCCACAGCTTGATAAAGATCTTATAGATGATGTGATTGTTGGTAATGCTACCCCTGAGGCTGAACAAGGCTTAAATTTTGCCAGGTTAATTTCTTTATTAAGCCTAGATACCGACAAAGTTGCCGGCATGACGGTTAATAGATACTGTTCTTCGGGCATTGAAAGTATTGGTATTGCAACAGCAAAAATTAAAGCCGGTATGGCTGATTGCATCATTGCAGGTGGGGTTGAAAGTATGTCTCTTGTGCCAATGGGCGGTTGGAAGGTTATTCCAAATTATACAGTTTCAGTTGCAAATCCTGACTGGTATTGGAATATGGGTCTTACTGCAGAAGAAGTGGCCAGAGAATTTAAGATAAGCCGTGAAGATCAGGATGCTTTTGCTTTTCATTCTCATGAAAAAGCGGTTAAAGCCATTCAGGAAGGAAAATTCAAAAGCCAGATTGTACCCGTTCATGTATGCGAAAATTACGTAGATGATAATATGAAACGTCAACAGCGAGAATACCTTTTCGACACGGATGAAAGCCCAAGACAGGATACAACTATTGAAAAGCTTGCCAAACTTAAGCCTGTCTTTGCCTCCGGTGGAGTAATAACAGCAGGAAATTCATCACCCACTAATGATGGGGCATCTTTTGTGCTGGTGGTTTCTGAAAAACTACTCAAAGAACTTGATTTAAAACCAATTGCCAGGCTGGTGAGTTATAGTGTTGCTGGTGTCGCTCCTAGAATAATGGGTATGGGCCCGGTTGAAGCAGTTCCAAAAGCGTTGAAACAGGCAGGTTTAACCCTTAATAGTATCGATTTGATCGAGTTTAATGAAGCTTTTGCATCACAGGCTCTGGCAGTATCAAGACAGCTTGATTTTAATCCTGAAATTGTTAATGTCAATGGTGGGGGCATTGCTCTTGGTCATCCTTTGGGGTGCACTGGTGCCAAGTTAAGTGTACAATTATTTAATGAAATGCAAGAGCGGAAAAGCAAATATGGTCTTGTAACCATGTGTGTTGGTACCGGGCAAGGGGCTGCAGGCATTTATGAAAATTTGATGTAATTGAAATTATATCTGTATATGAATACCAATTTAACCATATAAGGTGATAAATTTAAAGAATTGATTTACTGACGGTTCAAAAAAACAAAATGGAAACTCAAGTCAAAATTGGAATAAAAGGTGGTGAATTTCTTATCAGGGAAACTGAGGCGGCTCAGATTTTTGTGCCTGAAGAATTTGATGAAGAACAGGTGATGATTGCAGAAACCTGTCGTAATTTTTTAAAACACGAAATATTTCCCAATCTTGAACGAATAGATCAGCAGGAAGAAGGTTTGATGACATCTTTATTAAATAAGGCAGGTGAGCTTGGTTTATTAGGAGTATCTGTTCCTGAAGAATTTGGGGGTTTTGGAAAGAGTTTCAATACTTCTATGCTGGTAACAGATGCAGTAGGGGCAGGGCATTCATTTGCAGTTGCGCTTTCTGCACATACAGGTATTGGAACACTGCCGATTTTGTATTACGGTACCCAGGAGCAAAAATCTGCCTATCTGCCTAGGCTAGCTTCAGGTGAATGGAAGGCTTCATATTGCCTGACCGAGCCAAATGCTGGCTCAGATGCCAATTCTGGAAAAACCAAGGCAGTTTTATCTGCTGATGGCAAAAGCTATATCATAAATGGCCAGAAAATGTGGATCACCAATGGTGGCTTTGCAGACCTGTTTATTGTTTTTGCGAAGATTGATGATGACAAAAATCTATCTGCATTTATCGTAGAGAAAACTTTTGGTGGTATCACCATGAATGCTGAAGAGCATAAAATGGGTATTAAAGGTTCTTCAACCCGTCAGGTTTTCTTCAATGACTGTCATGTTCCCGTAGGCAATCTACTCTCAGAAAGAGAAAACGGCTTTAAAATAGCTGTTAATATCCTGAACATAGGCCGCATTAAACTTTCGGCTTCTGTTATCGGAGCCTCGAAAGCCGTGATCTCAAAAGCAGTGAATTATGCAAATGAACGTGTTCAGTTTGGGCTGCAAATCTCAAAATATGGAGCTATCAGGCATAAACTCGCTGAAATGGCAACCAGAACATGGGCTGTTGAATCGGCTAACTACAGGGCAGGTCAGAATATTGATGATACATATGAATCCATGGTTGCTGATGGTGTAGATTCTGCAAAGGCAAAACTCAAAAGCGTAGAGCAATTTGCTATTGAATGTTCTATTTTAAAAGTGTTTGGTTCTGAAGTACTTGACTACGTAGTTGATGAAGGTGTGCAGATTTACGGTGGTATGGGCTTTTCAGCTGAAGCCCCTATGGATAGAGCATACCGTGATTCACGCATCAACCGTATTTTTGAAGGTACAAATGAAATAAACAGGCTTTTAACGGTAGATATGATGCTCAAGCGTGCCATGAAGGGTGAACTTGACTTAATGAAACCTGCACAGGCAGTTGCTGCTGAGCTTCTATCAATACCTGTAGCTGAAGAATCTGATGATTCAGTTTTTTCAACTGAAAAGAAATATTTGCGTCAGCTAAAAAAGGCAACATTACTGGTTGCCGGGGCCGCTGTTCAAAAATTCATGACCACGCTTTCAAAAGAAGAAGAAATCTTAATGAATATTGCTGATATGGCGGGGGCGGTTTACATCGCTGAATCTGCTATTCTCAGAGCTGAAAAACTAGCAGTTATGAAAAGCGAAGATTCTGTAAAAATTCAATTCGACATGGCCAGAGTTTACCTGCATAATGCTATTGATAAGGTATATATTGCTGGTAAAGAGGCTATAAATTCGTTTGCTGAGGGTGATGAGTATAAGGGTATGATGCTGGGTTTGAAGAGATTCACTAAAACTGAACCATTCAATTCAAAACTTGCCCGTCAGCGTATAGCAAAGTCTTTGATCGATGCTGGGAATTACTACTATTGATTTTTTTTATATTCTATTAATAATTCGCCTAAAAAGGTAATGACGTGCATATTTGCATTCATTACCTTTTTTTATGAATACCGAGCAAGCCTGGTATCAATAAACCGTGAGTCAGGTAGTAAATAGCCGTATGCATTTTAACATGACTAGAAAACCAGTACAAATTCTTATTTTCACTTTGCTGGCGGGGAGTCTGTTATCAGGTCTTTTTTTTTCCTGTTCAAAAAGTTCTAATTCTTTAACAGGCCCATATATCGCTGCAGGGCATGATGCGATCGATACGGTGGCAATTAATAAATTTCTGGCGGCAAATACTATGCTTGATACCATACATTTGAAGGTTGTCAAGAGTGATTCAACACAATTAAGGTATATGATAATGACACCTGTTCGAGGTGATTCATCGCATAATTCCAAGCCTACCCGAGATTCTGCCGTTGTCTTCAATTATTCGTTAAGAGTGCTGAAAAATGGCAAAGCCGGGCCAATAATTGATTCAGTAGGTGCTCCGGGGTACAGAGTTTCTCCTTTAAAAGAAACCCTGACATGTTTTACTGAAGCTTTGCAGCGGATACCCAGGGGTTACCGGATTTTACTTTTCGTTCCCTCATCACTGGGTTTTCGTGATAATCCTACCGATGTCACCTATAACCGCCTTTCTGGGGCACAGCAAATTACCATTGTACCAGCAAATTCAGTACTGATTTTTGATGTTACCCTTACCGGGGTATTGAAACTTTAGGGTTAGACAGGCCAAAATAAACCAGCTAAATAAATTAAAATCTAACTCATTGTCAATGCCTTTTTATAAGCCACAAGACATCTGTCGCGGGCGAATTTATGGTCTACCATCGGCGTATAATTTAGTTCCTGAAATTCAGGTACCCATTTACGGGTAAATGACAAATCGGGATCAAATTTTTTAAGCTGTTCAGTAGGATTGAAAATACGGAAATAAGGTGCTGCATCACAGCCACTACCTGCCGCCCATTGCCAGCCTCCATTATTACTGGCTAACTCAAAATCTAATAATTTTCTTGCAAAATAGGCCTCGCCCCAACGCCAGTCAATAAGTAGATCCTTACATAGAAAACTTGCCGTAATCATGCGTAGTCGGTTATGCATAAAACCAGTTTCATTTAGTTGCCTCATTCCAGCATCAACCATCGGGAACCCTGTATTACCCTGGCACCACCGGCTAAAATCTCTTTCATTATTCAGCCAATTAACATGATCATATGCTGGTTTAAAAGAATTTTTAGCTACATGGGGAAAGTGCCAGACAATATTGAAATAAAATTCTCTCCAGATCAGTTCGGACTGAAATACTTCGCTGTACTTACGGGCATCTTTGAGTATTTTTCTGATGCTGACCGTACCAAAGCGCAGGTGTATTCCAAGTCTTGAAGTTCCTTCAATACCTGGATAGTCCCTGTCTCTACTGTATGCTTGTAGAATACCCATATAGTCTACAATCGGAAACTTTCTACTGCTTACTGTAAAGCCCATTTCATCAAGCTTCGGAAGCTTTAAGTCTTCAGATATCTGAAAGAAATTACTTGTGGGCGGCCTATTTTCAGTTTGATGCTGTCTTTCAGAAAAAGTCGAGAGCCATTTATTTTTAAATGGGGTAAAGATTGTATAAGGCTTTCCATCTGGCTTGACAACAGTTCCTGGTCTGAAAATACAATGATCAGTACTGAGTTCAAAGGTTATTTCATTGGTTACCAGTAATTGATTGATTTTCTCGTCACGGTCACGTGCATATGGTTCATAATCCTCATTGGCATAAACTGAGGCAACATTATATTCTTTAAGTATCTGGATAAAGGCAGACTCAGGAGTGTCATATTTAACCAGTAAATCAGACCCGGCAGCTTTTAATTCATATTTCAGTCGCTCAATCGTCTGAAATATGAAATTTATTCTGGCGTCATCCTTGTCTGCCAGTTTATCAAGTATCTGCTTGTCAAAAATAAAAAGGCATAAAACAGGATTTGTGTGTTTAAAGGCATTATTGAGTGCCGTATTATCTTCTAGCCTAAGGTCCCGGCGAAGCCAGCAGATAGAAATAGGTGTTTTATTGGTCATTAAGTCTGGTATAAGAAATAAACAGGGAGTCTGAATCAGAATTCACCATCAGGCATGAGCGTAAATATCAATCAGGGCAGCAGAAACAAGCTTGAACTGAAATTCAAACCCCATTTTCAGAAGTTTTTCATTGCTGACATTATCGCTGTCAAGCACCACATGTTTACGTTCACCCAATATTAATTGCATGGCCAGTTCAGGCACATGGGGCAGTATTAATGGTTTCCTTAATACTGCGGCCAAAATCCGCGTAAATTCTTCATTAATTACCGGATTAGGTGCAACTGCATTATAGATGCCTGTGTATGATTTATTCTCGATGGCTTTGATATAAATACGGCAGAGGTCATCAATATGTATCCAGCTCATATACTGGGTACCCCGTCCAAGTGGTGCTCCCAGGCCTAGCTTAACTGTCTTCTCAAGTTCTTTTAAAGCGCCGCCCTCACTTGAAAGTACCATACCCGTCCGTAACTGGCAGATACGCAAGCCCAGTTCTTTGCCACTGTTCACGGCTTCTTCCCACTCAATACAGGAAGACGATAAAAAGTCGGTACCAGGCAGGCTTTCTTCAGTAAGAATTTCAGCCCCCCGATCACCGTAAAAACCAATTCCACCAGCAGAAATACAAACATTTACCTTGTTTTCATGCTTAGAAATAACGGTATAAAGTAATTTTATACTGTCTGTGCGGCTTTTAATTATTTCGATTTTTCGCTGTTTAGTCCATTTATCGCTAACCACCGAAGCTCCAGCCAGATGAATAATCGCCTCAGTGCGATCTATACAACCTGCATCGATTTCACCAGTCTGTAAATTCCAGCCATATTGTTTGAAACGGTTTCCAGTTACTGGCTTGCGCACCAAATGCGCAACCTCATAACCTTTTTCACTGAGCATTTTGCTTAAACGCTGACCAATAAGGCCACTGGCGCCTGTAATTAATACTTTCATTTGTAACGGCGTTTAAAGAAGCACTGAAACACATAACAAGAAGCATATATAACTGTTTATTATCTTATTGAAAATTCAAAACAATTATATTTATAATTTAATTCGCTTTTATGTAGATTGTTAGAGTGCGAGATTGGTTTTGATAAATTTTGTATGAAAATTTATCAATGATTTATGAAGCATCCCAAGTTTTAATCACTGTTTTATCGATCAAACACCTAATCTGTTTATCTGTTGATTATAGTAGGTCAAATTACTTCGCTGATACAAGAAAGTCTTAAAAATAGCAATGAAAAATGGGAAAAAAATCGGAGTATGGTTTCGTAATGATCTGCGCTTGCATGATCATCAGCCAATACTTGAAGCACTGAACCGTGCTGAATTTGTCGTGCCAATTTTTTGCTTCGACACAAGAAATTTTACTGAGACCAGCTATGGTACAGCAAAAACAGGCTTCTTCAGGGCTAGATTTTTGCTTGAAAGTGTAAGAGCCCTTCGCGTAAAACTTCAGTCAAAAGGTGCTGATTTGATCATTTTAATCGGAAAGCCTGAAGAGGAAATAGTGAATCTTGCAGGTTTGCTGGGTTTGCAACAGATAGTCGCCTATAAAGAAGTTGCAGCAGAAGAAGTTCGTATTTCAGATCTGGTAGAAGAAAAACTTTGGAAGTTGAAAATTTCAATGGATTTATTTTTGGGTAATACCCTGTTTAATAAAGAAGACCTTCCTTTCCCAATAAAAGATGTTCCTGATACATTCTCAATCTTTAAAAAACGGGTAGAACGTGATTCTCACGTCAGATCTTGTTTGATTGAACCTGAGTTTATACCATATCCTGAAAACATAACTGCAAATGAAATTCCAACCCTGCAAGATCTGGGTATTAACGACCAGTTAATTGATTGCCGCGGAGTACTTGATTTTAAAGGGGGTGAAGCTGCTGGTTTAGGCCGGTTGCACGAATATATCTGGGAAAAAGAGCTCATAAAAAACTATAAAAACACTCGAAATGGCATGCTTGGAGCAGATTATTCTTCCAAGTTGTCTGCCTGGCTTTCGCTGGGTTGTCTTTCGCCGAGAAAAGTATATGAACAGATTAAGGCATTTGAAAATGACCGGGTTTCAAATGGATCAACCCAAGGGCTTTTTTATGAGTTATTATGGCGTGATTATTTCAGATTTGTTTTTAAGAAGTATGGTAGCCGCTTATTTAATTATGAGGGCCTTAAAACAGAAGGACCTGATTATAAAGAATTTACTGAGGAAGACTTTTTCCTGCGATGGAAAACAGGGCAAACAGGAATTCCTTTCATTGATGCCAATATGAGGGAATTAAGTGCTACAGGTTTCATGAGTAATAGAGGAAGGCAGGTTGTTGCTTCTTTTCTGGTATATGATTGTAAAGTTCGATGGACATACGGTGCTGCTTGGTTTGAGGAAAAATTAATTGACTATAACGCGGCAACAACCTGGGGTAACTGGGCATTTATTGCAGGAGTAGGCAACGATCCTAAAGAAGTTCATTCATTAAATATAATAAAGCAGGCCTTTGATTATGATGCTAAGGGTGAATATGTAAAGTATTGGATACCAGAACTTCAGAATCTGCCTACCTACCTTATTCATCAGCCACATCTCATGACAGTAGATCAGCAAAAACTTTATGGGTTACAGATAGGAAACAATTACCCTATTCCGTTGGTTGATTTTAAGAAATTTGAGAAGCAATACTAATTTATTGGAGCTAACTAAATTTTAAATTTACTACCCTGGATTATATCAAGCTACACTGCTTCTATTGGTTACCAGCTTCTAAATAATATAAAGTGAGAAAGTTTTCAATAAGCGATATTGAAGCGATAACTGGTATCAAAGCGCATACTATCAGAATTTGGGAGCAGCGATACGATTTTGTCGTTCCCAAGAGAACAGAAACTAACATCAGATATTACGATGACAAAGACCTTTGCTTTTTTTTAAATATATCTAACCTGTCAGAAAACGGTTATAAGATTTCAGAAATAGCTAAAATGTCTGCTCAGGAAATGGTTTCTGTTGTCTCTCTGCTTTCGGCAGACAGTTGTAATCCTTGCGTGCATATAAATGCCCTCACTGATGCTACCCTGCACTTCAATGAGGCAAAGTTCTTGGGAACACTTGCGTATTGTATAGATGCAAAAGGACTCGAGCAAACCATGCAAGAAACAATCTTTGCTTTCATGCGAAAAATGGGGGTCATGTGGCAGACAGGTGTAATTACCCCTGCACACGAACATTTTTCGACAGATTTGATCAAGCGTAAGCTTATTTGTACAATAGACTCTTTACCGGATTGTGATGATTTGCAGGCGAAAAGATTTTTGTTATTTTTACCTTCAACAGAAACACATGAACTAGGACTCTTATTTGCCCACTACATTGTTAAATCTTATGGTCATCAGGTATTGTACCTGGGCCAGAGTATACCATACGAAGATCTCGATGTTGTTTCTCAAGCTTATCAGCCTGATTTTTGTATAACCTGCCTGACATCAGTTTTGATAGATAATGACGTTAATAATGTGATCGATAAAATAGTCGAAAATCTACATGGGCAGAAGCTGGTAATTTCAGGGCCTCTGGTCTTAAACAGCACGTTACATCCTCGTAAAAACATGTTTATTTTGAAAAATCTGATAGAATTTTCTGAGTTTGTCAATTCAAAAATAGTTGCTTACGAATATAGGTAGGTGTTTTTAACTAATTTACCTACCCTGATTAATTTGATTGAATCAAATTAAATATCTAACAGCGTTTTTTCGTTCAAAAGTGTAATTTTAAGGACTTTTTCTTTACTGCTTACCATGGACAGTTTTTCATATTTAAGTAATGCCGACCCTTCCTCAATTGAAGATCTGTATCAATCATATAAAAAAGACCCGGAGTCAGTAGAATATGGCTGGCGCAAATTTTTCGAAGGTTTTGACTTTGGAAATTCTGAGCGGCGTGCTGATGTTATTAAAGAAACGACATCGGACTTTCTAGAAATTGCTTCCTCAGATGCTTCTGGTATTGAAGAACATTTTCTAAAAGAGATAAAAGTGCTCAATATGATAGATGGCTATCGTAGCAGAGGTCATTTGTTCACAAAAACAAATCCTGTACGTGAGCGACGTAAATATTTTCCAGGCAAAGAGTTATCTACCTTTGGTCTAAGTGAATCAGATCTCACAACGGTCTTTCATGCAGGTATCGAAGTAGGTCTGGGTGCAACTTCACTGAAAAATATTAAAGCATTACTTGAAGAAACCTATTGTGGTTCCATTGGTGCTGAATACAGGTATATAAGAAATCCGATAAAGATCAAGTGGTTTGAAGATAGAATGGAAAAGTCGAGGAATAAACCAACACTTGATCTTGATCAAAAAAAGCGCATACTCAGCAAGCTGAATCAGGCTGTGGTCTTTGAAAGTTTTCTTGGAATAAAGTTTCTTGGCCAAAAGCGTTTTTCACTTGAAGGAGCAGAAGGTTTAATACCTGCACTTGATGAAATCATCAGTAAGGGTGCAGAATTAGGAATTCAGGAGTTTATTCTTGGAATGGCTCATCGTGGTCGGCTAAATGTGCTGGCTAATATTTTGGGTAAAACTTATAAAGATATTTTCACCGAATTTGAAGGTAAGGGTTATGATATTAAAGAGCCGTTTGGAGGCGATGTAAAATACCATCTGGGCTTTTCTGAGGATGTGGTTACAGTAGCTGGATTTAAAGTTCATTTAAGTCTAACTCCTAATCCTTCACATCTTGAAACAGTTGATAGTGTGGCTCAAGGACTAGCCAGGGCTAAGATCGATGCTAAATATGGGGGTGATTTAAATAAGCTGGCTCCAATCCTAATTCACGGTGATGCATCAATTTCGGGTCAGGGAATTGTATACGAAGTATTGCAGATGTCAAAACTTGATGGTTATAAAACAGGGGGTACAATTCACCTCGTTGTAAATAACCAGATTGGTTTTACGACAAACTTTAAAGACGGGCGTACCAGTACCTACTGTACAGATATTGGTAAAGTTACCCTGGCCCCGGTTTTTCACGTCAATGGTGATGATCCTGAAGCTCTTGTATACGCAATTCAAATGGCCGTTGAGTACCGTCAGACTTTTCACAACGATGTTTTTATAGACATCCTCTGTTATCGCAGGTATGGCCATAATGAATCTGATGAGCCAAGATTTACCCAGCCCACTTTATACAAGGCTATTGAAACCCATTTAAATTCCCGTGAAATCTACCTTCAGAAGCTTCTTGACGAAGGTGCTATTGATGCCCAGATGGCAAAGCTTATGGAGCAGGATTTTAGAAAATTGCTTCAATCAAGATTAGAAGAAGCGAAACAGGAAGAAAAGCCTATTGTTACGCCAACTTTTCAGGGAGCTTGGAAAGGTTTTAGATTTAGCAGGGCTACAGATTTTATCAGGTCTCCTGATACTGGCCTCCCAGAAGAATTATTGATCAGTCTGGGTAAAAAGATAACGGCCTTACCCTCAGATAAGAAATTCCTTAAAAAAATTGAGCGTGTATTTGATCAGCGGTATAAAATGTTTAGCGAGACCCATATGTTAGACTGGGGCACTGCAGAACAACTGGCCTATGCCACACTGCTTTATGAAGGTCAGGGAGTTAGATTAAGTGGTCAGGATGTTGAAAGAGGAACTTTTTCACATCGGCATGCTGTTATCAAACTAGAGGATTCTGAAGAAGAATATACCCCTTTGGATCATGTCAAAGAAGGACAACCCTCTTTTGAAATCTATAATTCCTTACTTTCAGAATATGGGGTATTGGGTTTTGAATACGGATATGCCATGGCTAACCCCCAGGTTTTAACAATTTGGGAGGCGCAGTACGGTGATTTTGCAAATGGTGCACAAATCATTATTGACCAGTATATTTCGAGTGGCGAAACCAAATGGAAACGGTCGAATGGGTTAGTAATGTACCTTCCTCATGGTTATGAAGGAGCAGGACCAGAACACTCTTCTGCCCGAATTGAAAGGTTCATGGATCTTTGTGGAGAATATAATATGCAGATAGCAAATTGTACAACTCCTGCTAATCTGTTTCACCTTCTCAGGCGTCAGATGAAACGCGATTTTAGAAAACCATTGGTTTTATTTACACCAAAGAGTCTGCTGCGCTTGCCACAGTGTGTAAGCAAACTTGAAGACTTTACACAGGGTGGTTTTAAAGAATTAATCGATGATGAATATATTTCCGTAGCCGCCGATGTTAGCAGAATTTTGTTTTGTTCGGGCCATATATATTATGATTTGCTTGAAAAGCAGCAAAAAGATGGGCGAAAAGATGTTGCTATTGTTCGTCTAGAGCAAATTTACCCTACCCCTGTAAATCAAATTGAAAAAATACTGGAGAAATATCACTTGGCTCATGAAATTTATTGGGTACAGGAAGAACCCAGAAATATGGGTGTTTGGCCATACCTTGTCAGGAAATTCAGAAATAATGATTTACGGGTAATTTCGCGTAAAGAAAGTGGAAGTACCGCTACGGGATATGCAAAGCAGCATAGCATGCAACAACAGTATATTATCAATAAAGCATTTCTTATAAGTACTGCGTCAAGAAAGCTTCAGACAGGTGAATCTTCAGAAGACGGGCAGACTACAAATAATTCATTGTCAAAATAAGATCTGTTCTAAATTATAACCTATTACGCTTTTATGGCCTTAGATATTAAAATTCCGCCAGTTGGTGAATCTATCAGTGAAGTAACGCTTTCGCGCTGGATTAAAAAAGATGGCGATTATGTTGAAATGGATGAAGCCATTGCTGAGCTTGAATCTGATAAAGCAACTTTCGAACTAACGGCTGAGAAAGCGGGCATATTAAGAACTCAGGCGACAGAAGGCGACACGATCGCTGTTGGTGCACTTGTTGCCTCAATTGAAGAAGGATCAGCATCTGCTAGTTTAGATTCTGCTGTCAAAGAGCCTGTTGTAATACCTGTCAATCAGGCGGCCCTTGTAGCACCTTCAAAAAATGAAACCTATGCCAATGGGAGTCCATCGCCCGCAGCAGCTAAAATACTAGCGGAAAAAGGAATTACTGCTGGTGCAGTAACAGGAACTGGCCGGGATGGCCGCATCACCAAAGATGATGCCATGAAAAGTAACCAGCCAACAATTGCTTCTTCACTTGCAACTCTGGCAAGTACTGCCGCAACCCCTATCCCAGTACCTGCAAAAGCTTCTGTTGCTACCGCCCCAATAGCTGCAGCAAATCCACTTGCTCGTATTCAGCGACGTGAGCGTCTTTCCAATATGCGTAAGACAGTCGGCCGTAGACTGGTAGCAGTAAAAAATGAAACAGCAATGCTTACTACTTTTAATGAAGTAGATATGCAGCCGATTATGGATTTAAGGTCGAAATATAAAGACAAATTCAAGGAGAAGTACGGAGTGGGCTTGGGTTTTATGTCATTCTTTACAAAAGCAGTCTGTGAGGCACTTAAAGACTTTCCTGCGGTTAACGCCATGATTGACGGTGACGAGATTATCTATAATGAGTTTGCAGATATTTCAATCGCTGTTTCAGCTCCAAAAGGATTAATGGTGCCTGTTATCAGAAACGCAGAGTCAATGTCATTCTCACAAATTGAAAAGGCTGTTGTTGAACTTGCAGGAAAAGCGAGAGATAATAAGCTGTCAATAGAAGAAATGACTGGAGGTAATTTTTCTATAACTAACGGGGGTATTTTTGGATCTATGCTCTCAACGCCTATTCTTAATCCACCTCAATCGGCAATCCTGGGTATGCATAATATTGTTGAGCGCCCTGTTGCCCTAAATGGACAGGTAGTAATCAGACCAATTATGTATGTGGCTCTATCTTATGATCACCGTATCATCGATGGTCGTGAATCTGTCAGTTTTCTGGTTAAAGTAAAGCAGCTACTTGAAGATCCATCACGTCTTTTGTTAGGCCTTTAAGCCAGGATTTACCTTTTTACACTTAACTAAATTAAATAGTAGTTCAGCATGAAATACGATGTAGTAATTATAGGTTCTGGCCCTGGTGGCTATGTTGCAGCAGTACGTGCTAGCCAACTGGGCCTTAAAGTTGCAGTCATTGAGAAATACCCAAGTTTTGGAGGCACTTGCCTGAATGTTGGTTGTATCCCGTCAAAGGCGTTATTAGATTCTTCAGAACTTTATCTTCTGGCTGGTCATACATTTGCCACACACGGCATTGAACTGAATAATTTATCGGCGAATCTACCTCAAATGCTTAAACGCAAGAATGAGGTTGTCAAGCAGACAACAGAAGGTATTGCCTACCTTTTTAAAAAAAATAAAGTTGATTCATTTATTGGACATGCATCATTTGAGACCAAAAACCTGATTAAAATTACTTCAGCAGATGGTTCAGTACAGTCATTAGAAGCCTCGAACGTCATTATTGCGACAGGTTCAAAACCAACGAAATTACCGTTTCTGCCTATTGACAAACATCGAATTGTTTCTTCAACCGAAGTGCTAAATCTTCCTGAAATACCCAAACACCTGGTATTAATTGGTGGTGGTGTTATTGGTCTTGAACTTGGTTCTGTATATGCGCGTCTGGGCTCTAAGGTGACAGTTCTAGAATACCTCGATTCTATAATTCCCATGATGGATAAACAGCTGGGCCGTGAACTACAAAAAGTTTTGGGTAAAATTGGTTTTGAATTTTTACTTGGTCACAAGGTTACCGGAGCAGAGGTAATAGGTGAAGAAGTAATCGTATCAGCCGAAAATTCAAAAGGTGAAAAAATCTCTGTAACTGGCGATTACTGTCTGGTTGCTGTTGGGCGTACTGCTTATACCGATGGTCTGGGACTTGAAAATATTGGAATTACAGTTGAAGATAGGGGTAAGAAAATTACCGTTGACGAACATCTTGAAACCATTGTAAAAGGTATTTATGCAGTTGGTGATGTAATTAATGGAGCCATGCTTGCCCATAAAGCTGAAGAAGAAGGTACCATGGTTGCTGAACTGATTGCTGGTCAGAAACCTCATATAAACTATAACACAATTCCAAATGTTGTTTATACCTGGCCTGAAGTAGCCAGCGTAGGTAAAACAGAAGAGGAGTTAAAAGCGGCAGGTATATCTTACAAAAACGGAACCTTCCCTTTCAAGGCAAGCGCACGTTCACGCGCCAGTATGGATACAGATGGTTTTGTCAAGGTACTTGCAGATAAAACCACAGATGAAATACTGGGCGTGCATATCATTGGTCCACGCGCAGCAGATATTATCGGTGAAGCTGTGGTCGCTATGGAATTCAGAGCGTCTGCAGAAGATATTGGAATGATCAGTCATGCGCATCCAACGTTTTCAGAAGCTTTGAAAGATGCCGCTTTGGCAGCAAGCTCTAATAGGGCCATTAATATCTGATTTACCCATTCCAGTTATGTCAGTGGCTTGTCTAATCTAGTTTAATGGAAATTTTAGAAAACCAGAGCTTAAAATCTTTTAATACATTCGGTATTGAAGTCAGGGCTTTATACTTCACAGAAATATATAATGATTCAGACCTTCAGGCACTTTATTCAACTAAGCTAGTTAAAAAAGTGCCTGTATTGGTTTTAGGGGGCGGTAGCAATATGTTGTTTACCGGTAACTTCAATGGGCTGATCATTCATATGGCTAGTAAAGGCATATCTGTTGAACCAATAGGTGATCGTATTATCATTCATGCCCAGGCAGGTGAGAAATGGAATACCCTTGTACAGTTTTGTATCAATCAGGGGTATGGTGGGTTAGAAAATCTTAGTCTGATACCTGGCACAGTTGGCGCTTCGCCAGTTCAGAATATCGGTGCTTATGGGGTTGAACTTAAAGACTCATTCATAGAATTAAGAGCCTATAATATCCAAACTCAGAGCTTTAGAACTTTTACAAAAGCAGAATGTTGTTTTTCATATAGGCAGAGTATTTTTAAGTCCGAGCTAAAAGGTCAGTATATCATTTGCAGGGTTAGCTTTATGCTAACTTCTAAACCAGTATTAAAGTTGTCTTACGGGCCGATCATGCAAGAACTAAGCAAACAACATATTAAATCACCTAACATAAAAGATATTGGTAGAATTGTTTCAGAGATCAGGGTCTCAAAATTGCCAGATCCTTCAACAATAGGAAATGCTGGCAGCTTTTTTAAAAATCCTGTCATAAATTCCGATACTTTTTCCCGCTTGAAAGCTGAATTTCCTGACATTGTTTATTTTCCCGTAGATGATCATTCAATAAAGTTGGGTGCGGCCTGGCTTATTGAGCAATGCGGATGGAAAGGTAAAGTTATCGGTAACACAGGCACCTGGAAAAATCAGGCCTTAGTCTTAGTAAATCATGGTCATGCAACGGGAGATGAAATTCTCAAATTGGGGAATGATATCATTGAATCAGTAAAAATAAAATTTGGAATTTCTATTGAAAAAGAGGTTAATATCATTTCCTCTTAATTTACTGGTATTCATTAATTATCTGAACATTTATTTGTTCAGTATGTTCAGATAAGTAAAGCAGTATGCAGTTTAGAATTAAAACTGAGGTGAAAGCAAATTTTCTTTTTGTTGCTTCCCACTTCGGGGAACCCCTTTTTATTTACTTATTGCCCATTTTTCCCCCAATTAAGCTAATTAAATTCGACGGTACCAATTTGGGCAATGTGGTTTGTCTTGAATTGAAATTCTTTGGCGTTGTCATGCAATGGTCAAGTCAAATTATCGTTACGAAGAAATATCAAACTGAAGTTAATTTTATTGATCAAGGGATAAAATTGCCATTTTTTTTAGTCTATTGGGAACACAAACATAGGATAATTCGCCACGGTTTAGATACCATAATAATTGATGAAATCTATTATAAGTCACCTAATATGATAATTGAGCTATTATTTTTTCCGATTTTATTCTTAAGTTTTTTAATGAGGCGTTTTAGTTATAAAAGTTTTTTTAAAAAATTTTAGACGAATTAAATGTTTACTAAAATCTCTAAATTTTATTCTGTTTAATATTCTAAGTGATAAGTTAAACAAAATTGAATTATTACTGGATTTGGCTGTATCTTTGTTCAACTATTAAGACTAAAAGTTAAACACATGACTAAGATCGAATTCAACACACAAGTACTTCGTCAAACTAGTTCATTAAAGATGTACGCGCTTAATTTTACCAGAGACACTGAAGACGCAAACGATCTCGTGCAAGACACAGTGCTGAAGGCAATCACTTATTACAATAAATTTAAGGAGGGCACAAATTTGAAAGGATGGTTGTATACTATCATGAAGAATACTTTCATTAACAATTACCGCCGGGTAGTTAAAATGAATAGTTTTATTACCAAATCAGACGAAATACCATCTACTCATCTACTTTTCAGTTCAACAGTAAATATGGGAGAAGGTAAATTTATTTTGAATGATATTCAAAATGCTATGGATAAACTTCCAGTTGAATATCATGTTCCATTCAATATGTATTTCGAGGGGTTTAAATACCATGAAATTGCCGACGAACTTAAAATTCCAATTGGCACAGTAAAAACCAGAATACATGTTGCCCGAAAATTATTAAAAAGCAATCTTAAAAGCTATACACGTGGTGAAAAAAAGGTTGCAGTGGCGGATCTTGAAGCCTGAAATGAGGGTAGTTCTTTTGTCCCTGCCTTTAAAATGTTCCATTTTATTAATTTACAGTTTAGATAACTCAGCACGCTGTTAAAACCAGGGTGCTTTTTTTATGCCTTTCTTTTGTTTTTCTGCTTAATCCCCTACAATTTCACTATTCTTTTTTCTTCTTCTCACACTAAGAGACGTTGTAACCAAGCCCATTAGCAATTATTTACAAAAGAATTTTGTTACACATTATGCTGATTTTTTAATTCACTCAAAATAACTCATCTTAACCAATCATTAAAGATAGAGTTCATGTCTTCAGTCATAACCCCTGCAAAACACCGTATTGCAGTATCATCACTGTTTTTACTAAATGGCTTCGTTTTTGCCAGCTGGGCGGCTAGAATACCTTATTTTCAAGAACACTTTCAATTAAATAATGGTCAGCTGGGCAGTCTCCTGCTCTGTCTTCCTATAGGTTCAATGTTGGTATTACCTCTGGCAGGCTGGTTGAGTACACGTTTTGGGAGCAGAATGACGGCTGTATTAGGCGCAGCAGTCTATTGCTTTTGTCTTATCTGGATTGGTTTTGCTCCCGCCATTTTCTGGCTGGGAGCAGCCCTTATCACCATGGGTGCCAGCGGAAATATTCTAAATATTGCTGAAAATACGCAGGGCATTCTTGTTGAAGGTTTATATGGTAGACCAATTCTTTCCTCTTTTCATGGGATGTTTAGTCTTGGTGGTATGCTGGGTGCTGCATTTACTGGATTGATGATCGGCCTGCATGTTTTGCCCATATATAATTTTTTGGGCGTAGGCTTAATTTGTTTGTTTGTGCCTTTATTAACAACCCGTTATTTATTTATTAGCGATTTTGGTGCATCAACTGATCAACCATTGTTTGTTATGCCTGATAGTGGCCTGTTAAAGCTTGGGGTCATTGCTTTATGTGTTATGATGGGTGAAGGTGCAATGGCTGACTGGAGTTCTGTATATGTTCGCCAATATATGCCTAGCCATATTACACTTGCAACTGCGGGCTATACTTCTTTTTCACTGGCAATGGCTATTGGCAGATTCAATGGTGACTGGGTGACAGCTCGTCTGGGTGCAACGAAAATCCTTTACCTGGGCGGTATTGTTGCCGCTACAGGAATTCTACTTGCTGTGCTATTTCCAATAATATGGGTTGTTATTATCGGTTTTGCCTGCGTTGGTACAGGATTTTCTATTGTGGTGCCACTAGTCTACAGTAGTGCTGGCAGATCAAAAACAATGCCCGCTAGCATGGCTCTGGCTGCTGTCACTACTGTAGGTTTTCTTGGCTTTCTTGCTGGTCCCCCCTTAATTGGTTTTACTGCCCAATTAATCAGTTTAAGGGGAGCATTACTAATACTAGTGGTACTTGCTGCTATCATTTCATTGTTTAGCAAAAGTGCTTCAGTAAAATAATTTTAGACAGCAAAAGTTGTAAGTGACACAAAACGTGCAACACGATCTGTTATTTCTTGCTGTGAAAGATGTTTTAATCGGTCTGTGCCGAATTTCTCAACACAAAATGAAGCCATAGCAGACCCATGTATGATGGCTTTTTTGAAAGTGTCGAATGAAAGGTCTTCCGATTTTGCAAGGTATCCAATGAACCCACCTGCAAATGTATCACCGGCACCAGTTGGGTCAAACACATCTTCAAGTGGCAGGGCAGGGGCATAAAATACATTATCAGCCGAAAATAGCAGCGCTCCATGCTCACCCTTCTTTATCACCAGGTATTTTGGGCCCATAGCAAGTATCTTTCGGGCTGCTTTCACCAATGAATATTCACCAGAAAGTTGTCTGGCTTCTTCATCATTGATCGTAAGTACATCAATCATAGACAATACCTCAATTAAATCATCAAGCATGATATCCATCCAGAAGTTCATCGTATCAAGCACGATAAGTTTTGGCCTGGTATGCATACTCTCGATGACTTTTTTTTGAATACCCGGTGTAAGATTTCCAAGCATCAGGTAGGTGCAATTCTGGTACGATGCAGGAATAACCGGATCAAAGTTTTCAAGCACATTCAGATCTGTTATCAGGGTATCACGTGAGTTCATATCAGCATGATATCTGCCTGACCAGAAAAATGACTTTTCGTCTTCTTTAATTTGTAGTCCTTCAAGATTAATTTGATGCTCTTCAAAGCTTTTTAAGTCTGCTTTTGGGAAGTCATTGCCTATTACAGCAACAATATTAATGTCTTTAGCGAAATAAGACGCGGCAAGACTAGCATAAGTTGCAGATCCGCCAGCAATCCTTTCTGCCTGACCATAAGGTGTTTCAAGCGTATCAAGGGCCACAGTGCCAATAAAAAGTAGACTCATTCTGATTAATTTTCTTCAAAGATTGCTTTTAAGATATAATAATCCTAATATTGCGTTCCTAAAACGAAAACAATCCTGAGTAGCTCAGCTGGTTAGAGCATCTGACTGTTAATCAGAGGGTCGCTGGTTCGAGCCCAGCCTCAGGAGCGTGAAAATCAATGATTTAACCCAACTCTGGCGAGTTGGGTTTTTTTATGTGCAGGAAATTAGCAGAAAAACCGCATCGTTGTCACTAATAGGCCTAAATGCTATTTGCCTTTCATTGCTACGATGTACTGTTATTATCCAATGCAAAATCTGAAAACGATACGATTTGATACGAAAATATACGATGGTGATAGTACTGGTCCCCTTCGACTAGTACCGATTTTTATTTTAATTTAGTTCGTGTGCGAGTTCTAATAATTCTGCTTGGTTAAGCTTCTTTTTTGCGTAATTATTTTTCCATCTTTTTAATAAGACTCCTGATCTTTTATGCGCCTGATTAGGGGTTATAAAATCACAAGAAGCATGAGGTCTTGCCTCGTTGTAGGAGCTAATACTTTTTGCCACATGTGCTTTCATTTCGCTCATTGTTTGGAACAGCTGATCAAGTCTGAATTCATGTTTACTTATGCCGTTAATTCTTTCTGCAATTGCGTTTTCATATGGATCTCCATTCTCTGTCATGCTAATCTTAATTTCAGTATGACCTCTTAATAATTCGATATAACGGTTACGGGCTTCGTTAACGAATTCAAACGGATATATCGAGAACACCGCGCGGTACTGTTTCTGACTGGCGACGCCACGGCACAGAAGCGAGATACGATGGTTGAGTTTGGTTCCACTTTCTTCCGGCTGATTGAGGAAGGATTGGCCGAATATCGGCTACGGATCGGAAAGGCAAACCCAAGTTTGGTAAATAATAACCAGTTCTGCGACTACATCTTTGAGGGCAAACAGGCAGGAGTATCAATCATGGTAGACCCGTCGTGTACCAACATGATCCGGGAACTTACAATCCTTAAAACAGCGCCGGACGGAACCAAACACAGGCAAATGAAGACCGATCCAAAGACAAAGATGCGTTATCAAGAGCTTGGACATTATAGCGATTCTTTGATTTATGGTTTAGTGACGTCATACGCTCTACATTATGAGGTATTTAAGGGAGGAGGAAAGCCATGAATTCCGCCTACAGCTGGTAAAATGTTTGTTAGAAAATGACCAAAAACTATTGACTAATTCAGCAGGCCTAATCCAAAACCTTTATTTATTTTTTTCAAATAACTGAACCGTGTTAGGATTTACCGTAACTATCTTTAAAACAATGGATGCATTTTAAAGCTGGACTAACGGATTGGGGGATAGCATTGCTTAAGACAGCAATTTTGAGCTACCACCTCCGGCGATAAAATAGTTTTGTATCTTTTTTATTGCGTGGTGTGGATAGATATTTTTTTTTAATTTAAAAAAAATATGAAACAGATTTGAGAATTAAATCACGACGAGAAGGCTTCCCTGATGAGGGGCAGTAATTGCAAATTATCGACTGGAATTCTGATTTTTTTTGGCTTCGCCATTGCTGGGTTAACTTTGAGTGGGGTTGGAATTCCAGTTGCAGCTTGACTGCCTACGGTGGAGCAACAGTTGACAATGCGTACAACTGCGGTTAAAAGTCAATAAGACACGAGCATGTTTCATGTTCGTGATTTAATTACAGTTTAATTAGATTTAAAAAATCTTGATACTTCGATTTCTAATTTTATTTCATTTAAAAAAGTCTTTTTCCAAAAAGCTTTTGATACCTACTATTTTTAAGCTTGTGTTAGTCGGTTTTATATTTCTTTTTGGTGTGGTCGTCCCGCTATTTGTTAAATTGAATGCACATTATTTTAATCATGAAAATCAATTCAAACTAATTTATCTAAACAGTATTGTCTTTTTGTTTCCCCTAACAATAAGTATTTTTCTGTTTAATGCTCCCGAAAGTGATTACACATCCAGAATTTTCCCCATATCGGACAAGAAAAAATTCTTAAATAAGTTTGTATTATTTATTTTAAGTTGGCCTGGACTAAGTTCCCTGTCGTTTTTCTTGGGAATAAACATGGGCCTTTTCGATTACGATGCTTCACTTAGAATTGAAATATTATTAGGTTTAACATTAGGCGCACAATTGGTACAAGCAATTAAACAGGCCTTAAATTACCGATTCAAATTATTAAAACAGGAATCTTTTCTATTAATCCTCTATTTTTCTACAGCGCTACTTTTTATTTTTTGGCCATTTCAGAGTTATTGGTTAAGGATGATGTTAAAAACTCTCATTTTAATAACTTCTTCTGCTGCTTTGATTTTTATTGAACATGTATCTTTCACTAGTAAGTCTCGATTATCTTTGCATTTCAAAAATTTTAAATTCTTTTGGCCGTTACGCACTATTTCGAATGAAAAAATCTTTCCTTATTATTTAGGTAATTTTCTCGCAAAGATTGCTGGCTTGGCGTTTTTAGTTTTGATAGGCACTATTCCATTTGACAAAATTAATGGTAGTTTCTATCTAATGCTATTATTGCCTATTTACTCTTCATCGATGACTATTGATCTCTGGGCTTATTTTGGGAGATTTTGGTTGCTTTGCGAAACAAATTCAAATAATCCACCAAAAATACTCAGAAGGATTTTTTTGAACGTTGTTCTGCTTAATTTCGGTTTTGACTTGGGTATCGCTTTTTTGTGGGCTCTGTTGAGTCATAACCTTCATTTTAACTATGTATTTTTTTATATCGTTAATATTTTGGTAACAACACTTTTAGGATACCCTCTAAGTTTATTATCGGTTAAATCCCCAGATATTGACTTCCATCTATTTGGGTTTACCTCCATTGTTCTATGTAATTTGGTAACTTTAATTTTACTTTTTACGATTACATCTATATGGTTTTGGATTTTAAGTGGTATATTGTTATTTATGGCTAGTATCTTATTTTTTTCGGTAACGTTTTGGTTCAGGAAGATAAAATTTAATATATATTTAAACCTTTCGCGTTCAAACTCTTAAAACGCAACATGCAAAATAACTCTAATGAAGCAACTCAAAATCGAACGAGATGTAAATATCTCAATTCGTAATATAACAAAGGCGTTTAATAAGAAAACTATTCTTAAAAACTTTAGTGTCGAGTTGTTGTCAGGTGAGACTATTTTACTATTGGGGTTGAATGGATCTGGCAAATCAACATTAATAAAGTGTATAATGGATCTCCTTGAATTGGAGGAGGGTGAGATTGTTATATCTGATCTAAAATATAATTCCAATAGTACCACTATCAAGGGATTTTTAGGCCTCTCTGCGGAATACAATCCGCTAATCGAAGAATTCACAGCGTTAGAATATTTGCAATTTATTGGTGCTGCTTATCACATTTCAAAATCAGAACTTGATCATCGGATAAAATCCATATTAGTATATTTTTTTGAAGATTCCAATCTAGAGTCAAAGTTAATTTCTGACTATTCTTCTGGGATGAAAAAAAAACTATCAATTTGCGCTGCATTTCTAAATAGACCAACAATCCTTATACTTGATGAGCCATTTACTGCTATAGATTTTGCTGCGTCTAAGAAACTAGTTAATTTGATAAGGCAATACCAGGATAGTAAAAGAATTATTATAATAGTATCTCATGAATTGGACAACATTTCTGAGTTAGTTACTCATGTTGTTGTCATAAATAATCGCATTATGAATGTCAAAAGCAGTGTAGAAGAATTTACAAAATTTAGGAAAATGAGCATTTATGATGCTTTTTCTGAATTATTGCATATCAACAATGATGAGAAGGACTCATCGGTTTCATGGATATAAATTACCAATAATGAAAATTGATGTACTGCAGAGCGTAAATGAAAATGATTTTTTTCTGAAAAATCATTGAAAAGAGACTTTTTGTTGTTGAGCGGTTTGTACATACTCATGGCAGTTGTCACGAATTATTTGTTAGTGCCCATGTTCTTATATCAAGAATTTATAATCACGAAATTAGGTAATAAGCAGGCTCAGATAGTTTTGCCTATAGTCTTCAAGTGGAGATATTTAACATATTTTATGGTGCCAGTATTTCTGGGCATAAAAGTTTCTATTGTTTCTTTGTATGCGTTCGGGTATCGCATACAATTTATCACTATGCCTTTTCTTAAAAACACAGGTAGAAGTAAAAAGCAGTGTCTAAAACTAGTATACTAATGGTATACCAAAAAAATTGCTAGAGTTAGTTACTCTAAATATTAGCTATCGTTAGAAGCGCAATATTTATGAATACTAAAAAATCTAAGGCAAACTTCTACCAAATTTTTGAAATGCAAGATTTAATTTAATATGAGAAAAAAATACTCTTCTATGATACCATAGCAACTATAATCAACTTAATTACCTGGTTTTTATTAGAGTTTACGAAGTCATCAACTTTTTTTTAAAAGTCTGATATTGGTGATTGATACTTATCTTAATTTGAATCGATTTATGTCTAAACCGATATTTAGAACCTAATACCCGAGAATTACGGTACAGAACAACTCAACAAGATTTTAATGATTTTTTTATTTAACTAAAAAATCAATCCTATATATTTAGAGTGGCATTTAAAGTGGTCCGGATTGGATTCGAACCAATGACCTACGGTTTAGAAAACCGTTGCTCTATCCAACTGAGCTACCGGACCATAAATTCATTAATTTCCCCTATAGATTTTCAAAAGTAAGAATTGCACGCAATTTTTCAAATATTCGACCATGAATATTTTATGAAAGCCTTAAAAAAGATTTTTACAGGAAGTTTTAATATTTAAGGTTAATTTCTCATTTGCCGTGTATTCACCCTACCCTACCCTGTAATTTAACGGTATCGCATCTGATCAATAGTTGACTTCAAATTTATTTTCATCTTTACAATACGAAGAAATAATACACTGCTTATGACCCCGTTTAGTAACGTGCCATGGTGTACTTGATGATTCGCAGATTACTTAGTTCACAAAAATTTTTAACCCCCAAAAAAATTAGTATGAAAGGTGGAGCAATTATCTCGCATGAATTAGCAAAAAGAATGGTTGACAAGTACCGGCATGTTATCAAACATGTGCCTGCAACTGAACTAGCAGAAACCTATGCCATTCATTTCGACAAATCTTTTTTGACTGATCTTTTGAATACTGATAAGGCAGATGGTATCAAGTTCTATTTTGCCATCAATGAAGAGAAAAGACTCACTCTCGTGTTAATACCAACCAATGAAAATGGTGAAGACCTGCAGCATATTGAAGGTTTCCCTCATGCAAATAAAACAACAAAACCAGCCCATAGCGGTCCCATCATCGCAACCATGAGTGCGGGTGCACCTCTGACAAAAGTGTCAGGAGGAGCTGCTAATCAAGGTAATCCTTACCCGTAAACAACAATTAATCGCTTCGCATAAATGGAATTATTAATTCTGATTTCAACGTTTTCAGTGTTATTACCAGCACTGACAGGTGTTATTCTAGGACCAAATTTAGATAAGAGGCTTAATTACCTGGTAATGTTTCTCTTTCTTACCCTGTTCATAGAAATTCTGGCGACTTATTGTGTTTTGCACAAGGTTTCGAACTACCTTCTTTATGACTGGTTTTCGCTGGTCGAATATTCATTTTTTGCACTGTTTTATAGATCAATGATCCGCAGTCGAAATATTGCCTTATTGATTCTGATCTCTATTGGCTGTTATGTTATTGGAACATTGGTCTATATATTTTATTTTCACACAAGTGCATTTTCTTCATTACTGAATAATGTAGAAAGCATTTTAATTATTAGTTTGGTATTAGTTTATTTTTACGAACTATTTACAGCAGACTTATATGTAAATCTTGCTCGGGAGCCATATTTCTGGATTAGCGTAGGTGTGCTCTTTTATTATGCCGGATCGTTTTTTCAACAGGGTACATACAACTATTCGGTAAATCATATTGAGTTAAAACGCTTTGAAATGATCATTCATTCGTTTTCGAATATTTTAATGTATTTGCTCTTTACCCAAGGATTACTATGCCGCAGGAATATGCAGAATTTAACCTCGTAATTGTAACAGGGACAGTCTTATTACTGGTTCTGGTCAGTTTTATTGTTCTGTTTATGCTCTTTTACCAGCGGCGTTATTTTAATCAGGAGAGAAAAATAAACTTCATCAGAGAGGAATCAGAAAGAGAACTATTGAAAGCTCAACTAGAAATTCAGGAAGTTGAACTGAAAAGGGTATCTCAGGAAATTCATGATAATAGCGGACAGATGCTGTCACTGGCAAAACTGAATCTCAATGTAATTCAGTCCAGGATGCCGTCTACTGATATGAATGCATTACTGTTAAAAGAAACAAAAGAACTTATTGGTGATATTATAAATGATTTAAGAAATCTTTCAAAAAGTCTATCATCTGATATTGTTGAGCGCCTCGGATTTATCAAGGCCTTACAGTTTGAAACTGACAGGCTTTGCCGTACAAATTTATTTTTGTGTGATATTTGTGTTGAAGGTAGCAGTAGACGGCTGAATAATGATGTAGAAATTATTTTATTTCGGATAGCACAGGAGTCAATTCAAAATATAATCAAGCATTCGAGGGCCGAAAATGTTAAAATCAGCGTCAAATTTAGTGAAGAAAGTCTTGATTTCTCTATAGTTGACGATGGTATAGGCTTTAAAACCAATGATAACGGCCAAGGAATAAAAGGGATTGAGGGTTCAGGTCTGCAGAATATTTATTCAAGGGCAAAACTAATTGGCGCCAATTTAACGATCAACTCAAATCAAACTGGCACCAGCATTCAATTAAAATTACCAATTAACAAGATTACCCAACTTAGTATTTAAGCTTATCTACATGATAAAAGTTGCACTTGTTGACGACCATAAACTCTTCCGCAGAGGTATCGCTTCTCTGATAAACTCTTTTTCAGAGTATAAGATTGTACTTGAAGCAGGAAGTGGAGAAGAATTAATCACGGTTCTCAATCAAACTAACCTGCCCGACCTGCTCTTACTTGATATAAAAATGCCCGGAATGGATGGTTTTGCTACCCTCGGCTACCTGACAAAAAAATTTCCTGCAGTCAGGGTACTTGCTCTATCAATGTATGATGATGAACAGTCCGTAATCAAAATGATAGGCCTGGGGGCGCGTGGCTATCTGCTGAAAGACTCAGAACCCATAGAACTAAAAAATGCACTTGATTCAGTTTATGACAAGGGTTATTTTTATTCTGAATTCGTTACGGGTAACCTCATACATTCATTGCATCATAAAAAACCAGATGAGAAACCAGGAGAACATCCAATTTCATTAAATGACAGAGAAATTGACTTCCTTAAACTTGTCTGTAAAGAGCTTACCTATAAAGAAATCGCCGATATCATGTGCCTCAGTACAAGAACGATTGATGGTTATCGTGATGCACTATTCCAGAAACTGAGTGTTAAAAACCGGGTGGGACTGGTTCTTTATACATTAAAAGTAGGTCTGGTTTCGATCTGATAAAAAATACCCGCTTACATATGCCCGGCCGTTGGCAAGACACATAGGTAAGCGGGCACAAAACTTTGTTCAGGCTAAAAATCAGACCTGCTCGTTTGCAAAAATTTTAACCTCAATATTTCCTCTGGTGGCAACCGAGTAAGGGCAAACCTGATGTGCAGCTTCAACAAGAGCTGTAGCATCTTCTTTTGATAAATTAGGAATAGTTACATGTAGTTCAGCAGAAATACCAAAGGCACCAGCATCTGTTTTACCAATACTTACCAAGGCTTTGATTTCAGTTCCTGAGATATCTTTTCCTTTCGCAACAGAGCTCAATGCACCGCCAAAGCAAGCTGCATAGCCGGCAGCAAAAAGCTGCTCTGGGTTGGTGTGTTCACCGTTACCACCAAGTTCTTTGGGCATAGAAACTGGAAAATCAAGAATGCCATCAGAAGATTTGATATATCCTTTTCTTCCACCTGTGTTAACTACTTCAGCTGTATAATCTTTTGTGATAAATTGCATAATTTGGGGTTTGATTAATAAAATACAATGTTAAACAATCTTAAACGAAGGGCATTGAAGATTTAATTCTGGGTGTAATATCTTTGCATACCAGTGTAATTTCTAGGTATCAGCTTGGTAAAAACACGGGAAAATTCATTGCTACATCTTATTAAGGCTATATTTAGCATATGCGCCTTTTAACATTTCAGCACCAGCACGAATCTAAAATTGGTATAGTAGTTACTGTTGATAACAGGGAAATGGTTCTTGACCTGAACAGTGCTTATCCGGCGAGATTTCCAAATCTCAAGGCTTTAATAGGTGTTTGGGAAGGTCACCGGGTTCAAATAGAGAAACTTATTACTGAACCTCAAAAAGAAAACCTGTATGAATTCAGTGAGATACAGTTGGATGCGGTAATTACGAATCCTGAAAAAATCATTTGCGTAGGTCTTAATTACCGGGATCATGCAATTGAAACCAATACCCCGATTCCCAAAAGCCCAATTATATTTTCAAAATTCAATAATGTATTAATTGGCCATAATGAAGCAATTATTCTTACAGAAGCTTCAAACCAGGTAGATTTTGAGGCTGAACTTGCAGTTATTATTGGCAGGCAGGCAAAGAATGTGCTCGCAACTGAAGCTCATAACTATATTGCTGGTTACTCGATTTTTAACGATGTAAGTGCCCGTGATTTACAGATGAAAACCAGTCAGTGGACATTAGGTAAATGCCTTGACACGTTTGGGCCTCTTGGGCCATGGATGGTCACAGCTGATGAAATTGAAGACCCTCAAAACCTGGATATTTCACTGTCTATTGATGGTCAGCTTTTGCAATCATCAAATACCAGGGAAATGATTTTCTCAATACCCGTTTTGATTGAAGAATTAAGTAAGGTAATGACGCTCATGCCTGGAGATATTATTGCAACAGGTACACCAGCTGGAGTTGGGTTTACACGAAACCCAGCACGCTATCTGCAGGCTGGTGATCGGGTGAAAATTACCATTGAGAAAATAGGAACTCTTGAAAACCCAGTTATCTACCCATAAATTCATTGATAAACAATTTTTATTGGTAAACAACAATCTTTGTTACCTCTTAACAATCTTTATCATTATTCTGAGGCCAGAATCTTCTTTTTCTCAATATCAAATTCGGCTTTTGTCAAAACCCCAGCATCAAGAAGTTCTTTTAATTGTTTGAGTTTTGAGAATTTCGTATAACCAGCAGGATTTTCCTGCTTCACAACTGGTACGGGTATTTCTTTTGGCTTCAATGATTCAGCCGTTGGCAAAACCATCAGATTTGAAACGCTATGAGCAGAAACTTCAGCAGCCTCTGGTTCTGACTTAACGGGTGCAGATTCAATTTTGGCTGATTCTACTTTAGGTGTCTCTGCTATCCGAGCCTGGCTGGGAGTTTCAATTTTTGCTTCTTTTGCCGGGATTGCAACTGGTAATATTGCAGCTTCTGATTTTTTCTCAGCCAGATGTGTGTCAGCTTCATGTGCATTTAAACGAACTACTTTAGAAGCCGTATCTGGTTTGAGTATACTTGAAGAAAAAGTACCCTGACGAGCAGATGAATCAACTGCTTTAAATGCTTTCACAAAACGTTGTGATGAATCACGCACTACTGCAGAGTCTTTCTTCACAGGAATAGCAGAGGTATTATCCCATGGGCGTCGCATAACATGACTTGGAACGACACTAGTCCCTGCTACTGAAGTTATACCTGGATGCAGGATCGCATCTGCTGTACTTCGCTGAATTTCAGGATCACCCTGCCCAGGCTTCAGCATAGAACCACCGGCAATTTGTGTACTATTATATTGTACTTCACCTGATCTGATAGCATTTTCAATATCAATAGCATTATTTATGAATGAGCCACGGCAAATTACATAGTACTTGCTTCCCCTACTTCCTTTACGTTCAAGAAAACGTTTGACGGTCACCACTTCATTAGCTGTAGTTCCCGGAATACCATACGGTAAATCATCTTCTGAACTTGCCCTCAAAGATAATTCGCTATAGATAAATGAATATCTTGATCCCTTCGCCGGATGAAGAATCCTAAGCTGGCTTCCGGCAGAAATAGTTCCTCCGGTTGCCAGACTCAGCACGTTTCCGTTCAGATGTGACTGCCCGAACAATAAACCAGGCAGTAAAATAAAACTAGAAAGCAAGCAGAAACTGATTTTCATTACGCGATTCATATGATTTAAAGGTTTGAATTGCAATTATAATACCCTAATTAAAGGTGGTCTATACCCCTCTATAAATTTAATTAATGAAATGTTATTAATCAAACAATGGGATTAGTTTATTGATTTAAAAGAATTAAGAATCTCTGAAATAAAGAGATAATAAGGTAATTATAAAATAATTTGATTACGTTAAATCAATACTTATTAAAACATTATTCGTATTATTACAATGGATCCAGAATTAAATCTATGGAACCAATTCATATCACAATTGTTTGTAGAATTCCGGTGAGATAATCACCGGAATTTTTTTAACCTGTAGAGAAAAATCACTTCAAACAGTCTCAAAAACGAATCATTTGAGATTTTCTAACGGTTGCCAAAAATTTTAGCAAGAAAATTATCCAAGTCTTCGCCTCTTAAATTACGGGCAATAATTTTACCCGCTGGATCAAGTAAAAAATTTTGGGGAATTGAATGCACCCCGTATAGTTTAGCAGCTTCATTTGACCAGAATTTTAAATCAGAAACCTGTGGCCAGCTAAGCTGATCATCTTTTATAGCAGCCTTCCAGTTATCCATGCCTGAGGGTTGGTCTAAGGAGACACCAAATACTATAAAATTCTTTGATGAGTATAAGTTGTAAGACCGAACAACATTCGGATTTTCTAACCTACAGGGCTTACACCATGACGCCCAAAAGTCAATAAGAACATATTTTCCCCGGAATGAAGATAAACTGATCATTTTACCAGCTGTATCTGCCTGAGTAATTTCTGGGGCCAATACTCCAGTTTCAGTTAGTTTTGATGCAATAATCAGTGTCCCGAGTTCGGCACCTTTCCTGGAATTTTTAAGCGATTTATCAAGCCCGTCAAAAGCTGCCGATGCCTGAGAAGCATCAGGCATAGATGAGAAAGTATTATACAGTTGATCAAGACTTACCAGTGAGGCAGGGTTCTGTATCGCAAACTTGCAGATTAAACGTCTGTTTGAAGCAAGAATCATATTATACTTTTCTTGAATTGCCATTTGAAAGGCCTGATCTTTTTGTTGTTCTGGTTTTGCTGAACGAACTATGACCGTTAATTTCCTGATAGAATCCTGAATTCCCACTTGTAAAAGATGAAACCTCTTGTTTTCTTCGTTAATTATTCCTCCACTCACCGAGGCCTTAGACAATGAATCAGTTCCACGAATTATAACGGGGGTTTTTTCAAGATAAATAACCAGAAAGTCGGCGTGTTTTGATGCCATCATTACATTCATACCATGACCGGCATGGTCAATAATGAGAGTGGCCAAAACTGGTGATGTTATCTTTCCAGAAAAATTAAAAGCTCCATTTTTAATTATCGCTGAATCAATTTTATAGGTATTAGATTCTGTTTGAATCAGGTAGGCCTGTAATTTTTGGTGTTCTGGGTTTAACCGGTTGAAATTCCCAGAAACTTGATATTTTATTTCCTGAGCCGAAAGTATTGAAACAAACGAACAAAAAAGTAATACTAGAAACAACGGTTTTATAGTAACCATATTCAGGAAAAAATTAATTTAAATGAACCAATATGTCAAGTTTTTTTTCAAGCATTAATCCATAGATATTTTTGTCAATGATTTTACCTTTAGGATCAAGTATGAAGTCAACAGGTATAAGTTTTAGATTTAAAGATTTTTCAAGCTGATTATTTGGGAAATTAGCATCGCTCAATTGTATCCACGATAATTGATCGCTTGTAATAGCCGTTTTCCAGGCCAGGTTACTTTTATCCAGTGAGATACTGATAAGTCTCAGATTTTTGCCCTCATATTTTTTAGACAATCTAAGAAAATTTTTATTTTCTTCCCGGCAGGGCCCGCACCAGCTAGCCCAAAAATCAATTAACACATATGATCCTTTTAAAATAGTATTTGTTGTCTTCATGCCTTTCAGGTCGGGCAGGCTAAATACAGGAAAGGGTTTTCCAAGTTCAAGGGTATTATTCTGTTCTATTTCAAGCTCAAGACGTAAAGCAAGAATATTTTCTTTTGCCTGATGTGTAATTAAATGATAAAGATTAGCAACCTTATACCAGTCTGCATCACGACCTGTACGCAAAAGATATGCATCAATAGCAAATAGACTTATGGCCGAATTAGTATGCCCCTTGACCCAGTTATTCAAAACAATAATCGCTGACTGATTTTTCTGAATACTAGCTGATTCCTGGTAATAACTATTCAGGAAGTTAGCAAAATTACTGCCTTGGAAATTAATTTGTTGACCCTGATTGTTAACTGTAACTTTTACCAGACCGTTATCCAGATAAACACTGGCAGAGTCAACCTGTTTACCTGTTACATCACGAAAAAACAGGGTGTACCTGTCTCCGCCTGGTAACTGCTCGTTTAACCTAAATTTACCCCCTGAAATTATCGTTGAATCAATAATATAGCCCTGATATGATACAAGGCTTACGCGTGTGAACTGCGCTCCGTTGACCTGACCATAAATTGCAACTTTCGTCTGGGCGTAGGACATTAAACTACTGAGAAAAGTTATATAGATAAGTAGTCTGCAGGTATTAATCATATCATGAGATAAATTACACGAAAGTATAGGTAAATAAGGCTTAAAACAAAAAACCCCGGATGACGGGGTTCTTAAATTTATCGCATGATGTGTAGTTATTGCTTTTCAACTTCTTTAAAGTAGTATAGGTTATTCATCGTCGAAGTCATCATCATCATCTTCTAATGAAAGAAGATCTGATTCACTTTCACCCGGCACAAAATCATCATCTAGGGAAGGCTCAGTATCTTCAAAATCTTTTTCAACCCAGGCTTCTTCATCTTCCAGATCAGCATCGTCTTCATCCTCATCATCAATAAGATAGGTTCGGCTGGCATTGCCAGACTTGCCATCTTTTCCGGGAACTTCTAACAATTCATCGTTTTCAGCATCATCATCTTCTTCTGATTTTTTTTTTGCAGCCATTTTTGTAGAAAGAACACGGTCACTCGCCGACTGTACTGATTTATTCTTAAGGGTATTTTCCATTTCTTTAGCTTGAGAGTTTATCTTTCTTAACAAGTTTTGACTTGTTCCGGATTTTCTTCCGGTGATTTAATAGTGTACTAATTTAACCATTTTCAGCTTACGCTTAAGTACAGAATGATTATTGTGCGATATGTTTTTGCTGATGATTCCATAAATTATTAAATAACATACTATTATTTAAGAGTGACGTCAGGGTACCTTCTTCTGCTATCCGGCCTTTATCAAGTACATAGATATAATCAAAATGAATAAGCAGGTGCATGCGGTGCAGACTTGAAATAACTGTTTTGCTTTCAAATTCTTTAAAAAGATTTAGATAGACAGCCTGTTCAGTGCTGGCATCCATACTACTGGTAGGTTCATCGAGTAAAACAATGCTACTTGCCTGAGCTGACAGTACACCACGAGCAAGGGCCAGTCTTTGTTTTTGCCCCCCTGATAAATTCATTCCTTTTTCGACAATGATAGCATCAAGGCCGTCACCCGAATTTTCTAAAACCCCTGCCAGACTTGTTATTTCGCATACATGGTTTACCTCTTCAGTAGAAAAGGGTAACCCCAGAGTAATATTATACCTGAATGTGTCTTCAAAGATTTCAGGTTCCTGGGGCAAAAGGGTTATATCATCTGCAATTGACGCGATTGAATATCCTGATGCTCCATCGACCTCGATATCAGGTACCGTGTTTGGGGCATAAAGACCTCTGAGTAATGCCAGCAAGGTACTTTTGCCACAACCACTCTCACCCACCAGGGCAATACGTTTACCCCTGATAATTTCAATATTTATTTCTTTTAATCCATAAGGCCTGGTCATCGGAACTTTTAAATCAAGAACCCCTTGGGCATTGACAACCGGACGGGTGTTTCCTTGCTGCTTATGGTAAAAATTTAAGTTCCTGATACTTATTTGTTGCCAGTCTGGGCTCAGATTTGTCAGACAAGATGCCCTGTGCTCTTTTTCAAATGATTCAGTAATTACCCTTGCAGTTTGAATATCTGTATTATATTGAACAATTTGAGTGTACTGCTGGGCGAAATCATAAAAAACTGACGTAAACAATGCTACAAAACCCAGCAGGGTTACAAGAGGTCCTAATTCAAACAATTTTCCCGCATGATAATGCTCAAAGATATATCCAAGAACCACTTCAGAATAGATTATTGCAACCAGAATTTGAGCGGTAAACCATTTCCACTCATTGATAATTACATTTCGAACAAAAGGCTGAAAGACTGCATTAATTTTTTCAATCAGGCCTTTCTGTACCCGATTTTCGAGTCTTAAAGTGATGACCGTCATAATATTTGAAAGACTGTCGAAAAGATTAGAAGAAACTGCATGATCACCCTCATTGACCTCTTCTAACGATTTAATGTATGGTTTGTCAAATGCGTAGATGACCCAAATCGTCAGAATACCTAATAAAACCCCGATTGAACCAAATAAAGGTGAATAGTAAACCATGGCAGCAAATGAGAAGATGAATTTAAGCATGGTCTGTAAATAAACAAATCCACTTTCAAAAAAAGATTTTAAGGCTGAATAGGCTTTTCGTATTCGGTTGATGGTAGAACCACTGTGATGGTCTTTATGCCAGCCGATGGGTAACTGCAATAGTTGACGAAACAAGTCGTCGAT
Source organism: bacterium (assembly GCA_031363945.1). Classification (GTDB taxonomy): domain Bacteria; phylum Bacteroidota; class Bacteroidia; order Sphingobacteriales; family Sphingobacteriaceae; genus JANLVJ01. Next base: position 216,339 of record JANLVJ010000028.1, read on the forward strand.
ATAATTTTTTGAGAGATTAAAGGCCAGTTTTCTTTCCATCACCCGAGCCGGACCATGAAATACCCATTCTACTAGTTTGAGGCCCACATATGCCCCCGCATATATCCAGGCATATCCCAAAATATGTGATCCCTTCTTTTGAATATCACCGATAAACCAGCCATACAATAGTGGATTTAGTGCTGAAACACAATTTGCTGCTAAAAAGAGCAGATAAATCAGCAAATAGCGCTTCTTTTCGGTTTTTGAATTTTTCCAGGCAGCAGCCAACAATGAGAAATAGGGATTCTGCATGATAAGAAGATGTATACAGCACTTCTTACGACTAGCAGCAACGAATGTTATCTTATTGCACGTTTATTTCTTGACTTCATGATGTAGGGCAAAAGCCTTTTTCAGGCGCTGAACCTGACGAACATAAAAAAAGCCAGGTGCTCTATGAGTAGAACCTGGCCTGATGAATAATTAATTTTTATTCAGGGCTACTCAAGCCAGAATATCGTTTATTGTAGTTAATTCATCCTTGGTAAACGTTAAATTATTAAGGCATTTTAGTGAGTCACTTAATTGCTCTGGTCTACTAGCTCCTACAAGTACAGAGGTCACCCGCGGATCTTTCAACAACCAGGATAGAGCCATTTGTGCCAAGGTCTGTTCTCTGCCTAAGGCAAGGGTATTGAGTTTGGTAATCTGGCTGATTCTTGAAGCTGAAACTTCTTCTTTTTGAAGAAAGCCTTCTGGCCTGCCTGCCCTTGAATCGACAGGAATTCCTTTTAAATATTTATCTGTAAGTAACCCCTGCGCCAGAGGTGAAAAAGGTATGCAGCCAACGCCCTTCTCTTCAAGCAGGTCTAGCAGGCCACCTTCAACCCAGCGCTCAAACATTGAGTATTTAGGCTGATGAATAAGACAGTGAGTACCTAGTGACTCAAGAATTTCAAAAGCACGGACAGCTTCTGCAGGCTTATAATTAGAAATACCTACGTAAAGCGCCTTCCCCTGCCTGACAATGAGGTCTAAAGCGCCCATTGTTTCTTCAAGTGGTGTATCTGGATCAGGGCGATGGTGATAAAAAATGTCAACATACTCAAGCCCCATTCGTTTGAGACTCTGGTCAAGGCTTGAAACCAGGTATTTTTTAGATCCCCATTCCCCGTACGGCCCTTCCCACATATTATAACCCGCTTTAGTAGAAATAATCAATTCATCGCGGTATTGCAGAAAATCGCTTTTGAAAATTTTACCAAAATTTTCCTCAGCTGAACCAGGAGGCGGGCCATAATTATTGGCAAGATCAAAATGTGTAATTCCTGAATTAAATGCAAGCTGCAGCATATTGCGGCTATTGTCAATTTTGTCAACATCACCGAAATTATGCCATAGACCTAGTGATAAGGCAGGTAGTTTGAGGCCACTTCGTCCACAGCGGCGATATGGAATTTTAGTATAGCGATCAGCGTTAGCAAGGTAGCTCATATAATGAAGGTTATCAGGTTTGTTATCAATCCCAAATTAACCCAATAATTAGTAATTAAGTCAGGTTAATCCTACTACATATTTATTTTTTATTAGAAATTGAACATTATGAAAAGCCTAACTCACCGATTATCTAAAAATTGTAACAGTATTGCTTATTACTTAGCGCCAGTACAGTAAAGGGAATCATCATCTAAAAAAAAATCTTTCCAGTAAAATTCCTGAAATAAACGGGATAAATATTTTTTCAGCATGAGATCGAAACGAGGGCATACAACTGCTTGAAGAGAATCAAAAAATCGATTTGATCCTGATGAATATGATAATGCAGAATAAAGATAGCTATACTACAATGACTGAAATCAGGCAGAATGCATACTACATGTTTAGCGCTGAATTTTAAAAAAATTGTTTTCTACCTATTATCTGGCTACAGATAATCATCTGAAGATATGTACTGATATACTTTGGTGAAGCCTTGCAAGCAAAAATATTCAGACTTTTTGATCAGAGTCTGACCAAAGGAAGCTACATAGTCTTAGGTTCGAAAGAAACAAGCAGGTTATAATCACTCGCTACAACCAATTCCACAATTTGCAACAGAAAAAAATAGCTTTAACGGCTTTCTAACAGATAAAATGGAATCTACAATCTTAATGAGACTGAAATTTTAGCTGAGAAAAAACTAATGGGGAAAGTTTTTATTATATCGGCGAATGAAGTTTTGAATGTTTATCTTTAAAAATCTAACCATTCGAATGAAAGTATTGATTTTTGACGACGACAAAGATATTCTTGAATTATGCGAAATTGTACTTGATGGCTATGGATATAGCGTTTCGACAGCTGAAACTTGCGATAATATTTTAGAATTGGTGGAAGTAGAAAAGCCAGATGTCATATTTATGGATAACTGGATACCTAAATCAGGTGGCATTGAAGCTACCCGCCTGCTAAAAAATTCACCCATTTATAAAAATATACCAGTGATCTATTTTTCAGCAAATAACGATATCAGAAATCTTGCTGAAAAAGCTGGTGCAAATGCGTATTTGCCAAAGCCTTTCAATATTAAAGACCTTGAAAAAATAATTCTTCAAGGTATTGAAAATGCTAAGAATCAGGCTTAACAAAATACAGATTTAGTTGTTATTACTTCAGTTAAAACTGTGCATGCATGAAATTGTCGTGCCTGCAAACCTTACCAATTGACAAATATCTCTATCAAAAAATGTTTAAAAAGTTTCAACCTGTAGAGTTTGTAATTCTCGCAATTACGATTCTTCTCATTTTCATTTCTGAGTATTACTATCTCATTTTAAAAGAGCATGACAGAGCTATCTTTATAGGTCTCTGGCCAGCAACCATATTACTACTCTTAATCTACGCTAACATTAAGAAATTACAATAATATGGAGAATCTGGATATTATAATTTATACAGTAATTGTTTCGGGAACATTCTTATTCTTTATCATTTCATCTATAAAAGAATTCACTTATATGAGTAAGAATGATATTAAAAAGGGGGAAATTAAAGACCCTTATCGAAAAAGATAGTGATTAAAATACTTTTCATAATATATAAATAGTTAGTTTTTTTATTCTGCACTACCTGAATAATTTTTACTTTTTATTGGTTATTTAAATAGCATTTAAAAATAATAGAATTTATGCATAGTTTTATAGAGCAAATATTAATCACTAGCATATAAAAAATGGAACACGGAATTATAAAAAGTTTGCAGGAAAAAATACAATCTTACAAAGATGAAATCTTAAAGATCGAAACAGCCATTGATGTAATCAGACGCAACTCAGATTCTGTAAATATTAAAAACATAGGAAATTCAACTTCAAAACCTGATAGAAAGACAAAGAAAAGCAAGGAGAAGACTACAAAAATAGTTCCTGTTATTTCGAAAAAACCAATTTCAAAACAAGTTATTGAATTTCTGCGTTCGGCCAACCGTTTTTTGCTTCCTGCTGAAATCGTAAATGAATTGCAAGATCGCCAGGGTAAGAAAGTGGCTGATATCAAATTGCTTGTAAATCAAACTCTCTCAAGATTGAAAAAAGAAGAAAAATTAGTTTCTTTTAAACCAGAGAGATCAAGAAGTCATGTTTGGGGCTTTAAAGAATGGTTGAATAAATCACAGGAACCACTTGCTGAATTCATGCCTATTGCTGAAGATTAAATTCAAACTCTTAATTTATTTTTGCTAAGCCTGGTTTAAAACCAGGTTTTTTTTCCAAGTATGATAAAATTTTAATGCCTGACTCCTAACTTTTGTAGCTTAAATCTAACCATACCTTTTAGGTTATCATCCCAGGAGAAAGCCATTCATCAAAAAAAACGATACGGGTAATTTAAAAGAGGTCGTAGTAAATGGATCCCAAACTAGCAAAAGTTTCTATCTGACTCCTGTGTCAATCGAACAATTGAAATCTGCTGATCTTAACAGATATACTAAAATATCATTGCTACCTGCTTTGAATTCGCTACCAGGAATTGTTATGGGAGAACTTTCGCCAAGTAATTGTAGAATTTCTATCAGAGGCAGCTCGATCCGCTCACCTTACGTAATATGTGACGTTAAAGTCTATCTTGATAATATTCCATTTACCGATGCGGGTGGCAATACAAACCTCAACCTTCCCGAATTTAATACCTTGGGTAAAGTAGAGATCATGTAAGGCCCAGCAGGAAGCATATATGGTTCGAGTGCTGGCGGTACAATTTTATTATCCTCAAAATTTATCGCCGATACAGGCCGTAATACTTTCGCCGGTTTAAAAGCTGGAAGTAATGGTCTCAGAAATTTTCACGCTGGGCTAAACCAGTCAGACCAGCAACTAAGTCTACCCCCTCAGCAGTTTCTCAAAAGGTTGGCATTTACCGCAAAGAGCTTATAGCCACAGCATTGGTGTTCTTAATGACTCCTGCGCTGGCTTTTTTTTATGGTGGCATGGTCCATAAAAAAAATGTGCTTTCAACAATGATTAAAAGTGTTGTAGCTGCAGGTCTGGTATCTGTATTATGGGTTGTGGTGGGATATAGTCTTTGTTTTGGAAAAAGTATTCATGGCATAATCGGAAACCCTATGAGCCATCTGTTCTTTAAAGATATTTCTTCTGGAGCTCCCTAGATGTTAGCCCCGACAATACCACTGATGCTTTTTGCGCTTTTTCAATTAATGTTTGCCATTATCACTCCTGGCCTTGTGGTTGGGGCTGTTGCTGAAAGAATACGATTTACTTCATATGTTCTGTTTATTCTGCTGTTCAGCATTTTCGTATATGCACCGATTGCCCACTGGACCTGGCATCCTGATGGCTTTTTATTTAAAATGGGAGTTCTTGATTTTGCAGGAGGTACAGTTGTACATATTTCAGCAGGCTGTGCAGCCCTTGCCGGAGCAATGGTCTTAAAAAGAAGAAAAGTACATCTGGAGAATAGAGAAATACCCCCCCGCAAATATTACATAAGTTCTTATTGGTACAGGTCTTCTATGCTTTGGGTGGTTTGTATTCAACGCAGGCTCAGCATTTGCTGCAAACTCAGTGGCAGTTTTTGCATTTGCAACGACTAATGTTTCAGCGGCTGCAGGTGGACTTGCATGGATGTTTTTTGATGTTCTGAAAGGTAAAAAACCATCTGTATTAGGTTTTTGTATTGGTGCAGTTGTTGGTTTAGTGGCAATTACCCCTGCTGCAGGCTATGTAGGAATACCTCAAAGTATCTTCATAGGAATGGTAGCTGCTATCATTTCAAATCAAGCGGTTTACTATAAATCTAAGTCAACCCTTGACGATACGCTTGATGTTTTCCCATGCCATGGTCTTGGGGGCATTGTAGGGATGCTTCTGACTGGCATTTTCGCTTCTAAAACAATCAATCCTGCAGGAAGCGATGGACTGCTTTACGGAAATCCTGCTTTCTTTTTTATACAGCTCAAGGCGATGCTTATTGTTGTGGTGTATAGTTTTACCATAAGTTATCTAATCTTTAAACTGATCAATATCATTCAACCTATCAGGGTAAGTTCAGAAGAAGAAGAAATTGGACTTGACCGTTCTCAACATGATGAGAAATATGGAAGTACATTACCTGTGTTGGTGAAAGTATAATTTGCTGGCTTTAATTTCCTGACTGATAAAAATTAAGGCTCACTTTAAGGAAAATATTCTACGATTATGGCATTAAAATTTACTGCACCTTCGTTTGATGGTCTTTAAAATCGTTTTATTGATTTGGACTCACAATTGAAATCTGTTTCGTACCGCCGTTTATATAATACGGCTTAAGGTCGAATAATCAGATGGTAAATAAAGTGCTCTTCATTACGGAATTCAGCGTTCAGCCTGATAATGGTGATAAAATATCTGAGTTTAGCGACTATATGACTGAGTTAACAGTTCAATTGGGTAAATATGGGCTCCTGATTGATGTTTTTATTCTTGCTAGTACAGATTGCTTCTCACCATTTATCATCAATGGTTCGAAAGGAGTTCGCTTTATCAATCTTATTGATAAAGCCGCTGATTCAAAAGGTGCAAATTTTGCTAATCTGATTCTTAATTATATTTTAGCAGAAGGCCTGGAGTATGATATAATTCAAACCGACGGCAATAAATGGCTAGAGGTTGGCAAAAAACTTAAAATAAATTTAAATATACCCCTAGTTTGTACTTTCAAAGATTCAGTTACCTCTGGATATTTATCTACCGGAACAAAAGACACGCTTCAACTAGCAGATCATTTAGTTGTAAGACAAATTGCTGATCAAAATAAGCTGGAAAAAGATTTTATTATCAATTCTGAGAAGATCTCAGTTATTCCTTTTGGTTTTCATACCGATGATTTCTACCCCGTAAATAAATATCTTGCAAAAACTATTCTAGGGGTAGAGGACACGGATAAGCTCATTTTACATACCAGCAGTATTGACGACGGAAAAGGTCTTTTCAATCTTATAGCAGCTCTTGGTATTTTGAAAAGGAACGGGCATACTACTCCCAGGCTTATCATACTTTCTGATGAAATCAAGGCAGATAAAATCAGTGACAGTGCTCAGATTGCCCGACTAAAAAGACTAGTCGCCTGCTGGGATCTTTTCAAAAATGTAAATTTTATTGGCAACCAACATACTGTTACCTTAAAGTATCTATATAGCGCAGCAGATCTACTGATTAATACGAGCAGTGATGAACACCCTGATTCAATTCGGGCCATTGCTTGCGGCACACTGGTAATTGATGCCGTCAATACACAGATTTCTGGTAGAAACCGTGACGCTGACCTGGGTTACCGAATTCACCAGGATCGCCCAATTGTACTGGCAGGTTATATTAACCAGATATTAAACCACTCAACTATGCAAGAGATGTCAGCCGAGCAGGCAGTTTTTCGGGCCGTATCAACCTATAGCTGGGCAGAATCTGGAAAAAAGCTTTTTAGAATCTATGAGGGGCTTGTACGAATACCTTCCTCGTTAACGGGTTATCCTAATAGACCTGAGAAATCTAACGCGGTTTCACCAAAATTTGAGCAGAGATTAAAATCTACCTTTCCTTAAAACCTGTATTTTTCTCAAAAACATAACTGGTACTTGTTTTATAAGTAATTCCAGGGTTAAGTAACGTTGAAGGAAACTGAGACTGATTTGGCGAATCTGGATAATGCTGTGTTTCCATTGCAAAAGCAGTACGAAAATTATCTTTAGTGCCACCTTTCATTAAATTTTTGCCCGCCATAAAATTACCAGTATAGAATTGTAACCCAGGTTCACTCGTGTAAACATCCATAACAATCCCCGTTTTATCACCTTCAACTTTAGCTACCCATTCTTCCTGGCTATGTTTATTTAAGACATAATTATGATCATATCCATTACCTCTTTTCAGCTGATCATTTGGCTCATTGATACGTTTGCCTATTGTGGTCACCTGCCTGAAGTCAAAAGGAGTACCTTTAACCTGATCTATATGGCCTAGAGGGATTAAAGTAGCATCTACAGGAATGTAAGTATCTGCCTTAATTTCAATCAGGTGATTCAAAATAGTACCGCTGCCAGTACCATTCAGGTTAAAATAAGCGTGATTAGTAAGATTGACAACTGTTGGCTTATCTGTTGTGGCAGAGAAATTAATTTTCAACGCATTGGATTCTGACAAACTAAAAGTTACCTCAACATGAAGATTACCCGGAAAACCTTCTTCCATATCAGGTGACAAATAAGTAAGTGCGATTGAAGTATCAGTGGCTTTGGTAACGGTCCAGACAACATCCTGAAAACCTTTCTTACCCCCATGCAAGGTATTTGAACCATTATTTTTAAACAAGGTATATTCTTTGTCCCCTATATTAAATTTTCCATTAGCTATGCGGTTACCATATCTGCCAATCGTTGCCCCGTAATAAAGCTCTGTAGAATGCTTAAAACCCAGAACGTTATCAAAACCTGCTACAACATCAATTAATTTTCCAGCTGAATCGGGAACCATTAAACTTACCAGACGACCACCATAATTGGTGATAGCCGCCTTCATTCCATTTTTATTCTTTAAAATATAAAGTGCAGTTTGTTTATTATCAATCTGAGCATTGAAATTTCTGGAATCTGGTAGCTCATTAATCTTATTATGTGGGTCATCCATTTTTTTATTCGTTAAAGCTGAATGACAGGAAGCCAATAGCAGGATGATAAAACTTGTTAATAAGGCTGAATTTAAAAACTTAGATCTCATACTGAAAGTTTATTTTGAATTCGCATAAAAGGCTGGTTTTACTACTCCAGCCTCTTATAAACTTAAAAAATAAATGTAGCAGATACAGTAATTTAAGTAGAATAATCAGATATTAATTCTAAAAATTTTATAGGGGGAACTTCTTCTGTCAATACCATCATTAGAATCTGGCTGTTTATCAATTTGTGAACAGCTTACATATAAGAAGTTATCAACAATTTGATAACTGTCTGGCCATATTAAACGTTCATCTTTCAAAAGCTCAGTCATTTCAAGCTCAGGGCTGATTTTCATGATCCTGTGCTGTTCAAGATCACCGATATACAGGTTACCCAAACTGTCAAAAGCCATTCCATCAGTAGTAGTAAAATTTCCCAGAAATTCAACCTTTTCACCCAGTTCAAGGGCTGACAAGTCAAGGTCATTTAATGCTTTGGTTGATATTCTGAAGAGCCTGTCATCTGTTAACGGTTTATAATATAAATAATCGCCTTCAGGATTTAGTGCTATACCATCAGAATTGAATTTTAATAAGGCTTTCCCCTTCTTTACAATCTCACCGTCAATTTTAAGGGAATACCCGGGATCAGAAATTGTTGATATATGACCTTGGAGAACCTGCCTTACAGCCCCTGTTTTAAGATCGACAACAATGATTCCACCACTACTTGAATTAGTCAGATAAGCAATTTGCTTCTTGGTATCAATTCGAACATCATTGGCATAGCTCTGGTTATCAGTCACCCCTCTTAAGGGATATATTTTCTCAACTTTATCAGTAGACAGATTGATTTTTACCAGCTTTTGGCTTTCGGCATACACTCCTTTTTGTTTGGGTGAAGCCGGGTCAACCACCCACATCATATCTTGGTCATCGATAACTATCGCCTGAACACAAACCCAATGGTCATCACCTGTCTTTCCAACTTTCCAATTATTCCATTCTGCATCAGGAAACGGTTTGAGGTGATGCGTCAAACCTGTTTCTACTACTGCGTATTTATATATATCAGACCAATACGGAAAGTTTGTAAAAATACGGCCACTTTTTGAAACAGCAACACCTGTAAGCTGATAAGTTTCTTCAGAAAATACTTCTTCTAATTTGTGCACTGTGCTCATCAATGATAATTTATATAAGTCTGACATAATACAAAACGGGTGCCTGCTATTGACAGCAGGCACCCGGAAAGATTTTTTTACACAAATTATTAAGCTCGATTAATTAATACGTATTACTGACAAAAGTAATCCTCTTACTATCGGGCGACCAGGAAGGTGTATTTATAGAGCCCTGCCCCCCGTATACATAAGCAATGACTTTGGGCTTGCCACCACTAACAGGCATCATTCGAATATATACATGCTTATATGGAGGGTGTCTACCAGGTTCTACCTCTTCTTTTAAAAAAGAAATCATCACCAGATTTTTGCCATCTGGTGAGGGATGGGCAAACCAATTATTTAACCCGTCGGTAGTAATTTGCGTTTGATTGCTACCATCTGCATTCATTCTCCAGATTTGCATCAGGCCAGAGCGCACCGAATTAAAATAAATGTACTTACCATCTGGAGAATACTCTGGACCATCATCAAGGCCTACGCTAGTGGTAAGACGTTCTTCTTTGCCTCCTTTAACTGGTACCCGATAAATATCAAATTCACTATTGCGTTCTCCGCAAAAAACCAGGTATTTACCATCTGGCGACCACCCATGTAAATAAGACGGGCCCCTGGGCGTAACCTGAAAAGGTATGCCCCCCCCAATTGGAACAGTATAAATAATTGACCCCCCAAGCGCATTTACACCACTGCTCAGGCCTATCATTTTACCATCAAAAGAAAGGA
>JANLVJ010000015.1:0-2313 GCA_031363945.1 bacterium
ATACAGACTGGCTCTGCTTGGGTAGATAAATAGAATACGAACGCCTTGAAGCTGCCAATTAATAAAAGGCGCGCTTAACATCTGATTGGCTATATCAGGGGCTGAGTAATTAAGGGTTGTTGTTCCTGTTAAGGTCAGCCCCTGCCACCGCCAAGCAGCGGTCGTTAGTGGCTATTTTATTTGACCACCATTATGACACAACATTTTCTTATAATCATCATACTGACACTTGCTTCTTTTTCAGTAGACGCACAAACTGTCGACAATAAAAATCAAACCAAAAGGGAATTCAAAAACCAAGGTGAGCAGGAAGACTATTGTGAAGAACAATTATTTGAGAAAGAATATTCTAAAATGCATTTCGACAAATTTAAAAGTGACATTATCATAAATGGTGACGGTTTCATTTTTGGCGACAAGACATTTGTAATTATCAACACATCCCAGGATTTAAAAGCCATTTTTTCAAGTGGCATATTTCATCCTAATAATATCACAGGTGACACAAAACCAATTCTTAAAAGTCAAGCAGAATTAGACACGTTATCAACAGAACAAAAAGTATTTTACAATATGACACGAACTGACAGTTTAACTATTTCAGACTTTAAAGAATTGAAATTTTTAAGTAAATCACCCAAATATAAAAGATATAAATTTTGGCTTTGGCATAAAGGATTTGCGAACCCAACAGCTTGTTTTATTGAGTTGACAAACGAAAGTGCCACAGACAAAACGGACTTGACAAATTTCATAAATGGAGCTTCGCTGACTTTTTTCCACGAAGGATGGGTCGGAATATAAAAACAGCCGCTAACAGGGGTTTGGCGTTAAAGGGGCTGAAGAATAAAGGCTCAAGTTGAGTTTTTCAATTTATCTTTAGTACAAGGTTGGGCTGAGGTTCCCTGATTTCCCTACAACGCCAAGCCCTAAACAGTTAGCAGTAATTGGAATTGCCCTATTCATATGATCATATTCTTTGGATTAAACGAAAATAAGAGGATTAGGCTAGTCCTTATATTATTATCTCTTTTTTTTGTATCTAGGACAATAGGGCAAATAAAAAGCAAAAAGATAGAAGATGGAAATTTAAATATACGAATGTACGCAACTGACCCTTCAATAAACAGGATGTTTCTTGCCAAAGGTATCGATCCTGGCTTTCCTGGTGGAGAGAAAAGTCTGGTCAAATTTGCAAAAAGCAAACTTCGCTATCCCAAAACGGCTATAAGAGACAATATTGAAGGAAGCGTTATCGTCCAGTTTACAATAAACAGCCGAGGTTATGTCACTGATCCAAAATTGCTCCGATCAGTGAGGAATGATCTCGATAACTAATGTTTAGACATGTTGAGGCAAATGCCGAATTGGATACCAGCTAAACTAGGAGATATAACCACAGCAGTCAACTGCGATTGGAAAATCACATTCAAGTTCTCTAGGTAAATACTGCTAACACCTGTTTGGCGATAGCAGGCTGAAGTTTTCAAATCAATTCTTGCGATTAAGGTACGCCACTTTAACCTAAAACGAAATCAGGAACAGACACCGACTTGAATTATCAGGAGAATCCTTAAGAAAAGTTAAAAAATAAAACATGCAATTGTGGACCAGTATCACCGTCACGGTTAGTCAGTAAGAAAACTTCAAGTGCCCTGTAATCACCGTCACGCCCGGAAGGTTATCACCGTTTTATACACCCGGATTTGCTTAACGGTGATTGAGTTTAATTAGCAATTAATATCGTTTGCTTGGCACTCCATATTTTTTTGTAACATTCTTTAGTCACTAAGCCTAAAAACGACGCATCAATCATACCGACAACTTCATCATTCATTGAAGCGAACTTAGTCATACTATTGCGCCAGGCTTTGTCGGGAATTTGAAGACTATTACCTAATATTTCAAAATCCTTAATAGTGATCTTTTTTTTACGGGCATTCAATGTTAAAGCCAATTCCTCATCGTCTGCCGGATTTAAAAGATTAACGTTCAATAGATTAAAGGCAGGGCTTAAGCAAACACCATTATCGGAATGTAAAAGGGAAAAGTTTTTCAGGTGCATATCGTTATTCCCAGTTAAATAAGAAAATAAAACCAATTCGAAATAGTTAAGCGCATCTAAACCAGTATTAGCACAGTATTTCAAAATCAATTTACCAGTCTTTTCATAAGAGCCTTTGTATTTGCTCTCAGTTAAAAATTCAGATAGCTGACAAAAATCTTCAACATGGATTTTTTTTCCTTTAACCCGGTCAAATCTTTTGGCAAGGTAAATCAAGCTGCCATCAGTTGCTTTTAACAAAGTATGTT
>JANLVJ010000019.1:0-6815 GCA_031363945.1 bacterium
CAGAATTGAAGAAGCGTCTTTTACTGCGCGGAAAAGATTCTGGCCGTCCTGATGATGCAAATCCAGATGTAATTTCACACCGTATAGACGAGTATATTTCAAAAACTGCAACAGTTGCAGGTTATTACCGGGAGCGTCTGAAATATCATCAGGTAAATGGTATTGGTTCTATTGAAAATATCTTTCATTCAGTTTGTGAAGTGCTTGAGCACGTAGCTGTTCAGCCGCAAACCAATAAATAGTATGGCAGATTCAAATTTTGTTGATTATGTTAAAATTTGCTGTCGTTCAGGGGCTGGTGGGTCGGGATCTGCCCATTTTCACCGTGATAAATTAAATGCTAAGGGTGGCCCTGATGGGGGAGATGGGGGCCGGGGTGGCCATATTATCTTAAAAGGAAGCAACCATTACTGGACTTTACTACACCTGAAATACCGAAAGCATATTATTGCAAGCGCCGGAAATCCTGGGAGTATTTCTTTGCAGACAGGAGCTAGTGGAAAAGATGAGATACTTGAAGTTCCTCTGGGTACAATTGCCAGAGACTTTGAGACAGGAGAGGTGCTGTTTGAGATTCTCAATGATGGTGAACAAAGAACGCTTACTGCTGGTGGTAGAGGAGGAATGGGCAACTGGAATTTTAAAACAGCTACAAATCAATCACCTAGAAATGCTCAGCCAGGTGAAGTCGGTCGTGAAGAATGGAAAGTTCTTGAACTCAAGTTATTAGCTGATGTTGGCCTTGTAGGCTTCCCTAATGCAGGTAAATCAACCTTACTATCTGTAGTATCGGCTGCCAAACCAGAAATAGCCAATTACCCTTTCACAACAATTGTTCCTAATCTTGGAATTGTTTCTTACAGGGGTAGCCGTTCATTTGTCATGGCTGATATTCCTGGTATCATTGAAGGTGCGGCTGAGGGTAGGGGACTGGGAATTAGATTTCTGAGACATATTGAACGCAATTCTGTCTTACTATTCATGATTGCAGCCGATTCAGCAGATATTCGAAAAGAATTTGAAGTTCTGATGAATGAAATCAGAAAATATAATCCTGATTTGCTTAGTAAGCCAAGAATGCTTGCCCTGACAAAAACTGATATGCTTGATATGCAGATGATTTCAGAAATGGAACCATTGTTACCCGAAGGTATTAAGACTGTTTTCATTTCTTCAGTTACCGGCTATGGTATTGCCGAACTGAAAGATGAATTATGGAAAATTTTAAATAAGCCTGATGATTCAAATTTTGAGCCAATAGACTACAACCGAGACTAATAAAGGCTTAAATAAAAGACATATTCAAACCCGGCTGAGTATTCATACCGGGCTTGATTATTTTACTGATCTTCTTTTTTAAAATCTAGTGAGAGTGAATTTACGCAATATCTTAAACCTGAATCTGATGGCCCGTCATCAAACAGATGACCGAGGTGGCTACCACATCTGGCACATACTATTTCAGTACGAACCATGCCGTGGGTGCTATCTTTTTGCTTGATTATCTGTGAACCTTCACCGATCTCATTATCAAAACTGGGCCATCCACAGTGTGAGTCGAATTTCTGAGAATCAGTGAACAATTCATTTCCGCAGGCAGCGCAGGTATAGATACCTTTATCTTTATTATGCAGTAAATGGCCAGTAAATGGTCTTTCTGTTCCTTTTTCGCGTAGTACGTAAAATTGATCTTTTGTCAATTGATTTTTCCATTCTACTTCAGTCTTTACCACTTTATCGTTATTACTATCCATTTAGCGCAGCTTTGGGTTTAAAACAACGAACAGAAAACTACATTTTTTGTTCAGTTTTCCTGAAAACCCTTTAGCTTTTCTCACTCAACTCAAATACGCTTATTAATCCTGCAATCAGACTTGTCCATCCGGTTTGATGTGATGCTCCCAGGCCCATGCCTGTCTCACCATGAAAATACTCATGAAAAAGCAGCAGATTTTCACAACCCTCCTTTTTATAAAACTCATTGTATTTGCCGTGAATAGGCTTGTTCCCGTCCGCGTCTTTTAAAAACATTGAAACCAGGCGGTTTGAAACAAAAGCCGCAACCTCGAACAAATTCATAAATTGCCCTGATCGGGCCGGACATTCAACTTTTAGCGTATCTCCATAGTAGTTATGGTAGGTTCCCAGCATTTCTATGAACAAAAAGTTTAAAGGCATCCAAATAGGACCTCTCCAATTAGAATTGCCGCCAAATAATTTACCTGTTGCCTCACCAGGCTCGTAGTCTATTGAATAGTCCTGACCTTCAAGATCCATTGAATAAGGATGATCCTGATAGAATTTTGATACTGATCGTAAGCCCCAGGGTGATAAAAATTCGTCTTCATCAAGTACTATTTTTAAAATATCGAGCAGTCTGTCTCTTGCTACCAGACTCAGCAAATAATCACCATTAGACTTCGTACCGTCCTGTGCTAAAAATTTATGCGTTGTTTTTCTATACATGCTAAACCATTTCATGCGGTCACAAAAACTATTCAATCCTGCAATTTGCTTACTTTCAAGAATAGTGACAGCGAAGGTCGAAATAACGCCTACCAGTGAGCGCACTTTAATTGGTACAATTTCACCAGATGATTTTACCAGCTGGTCATAAAAGAAATGATCTTCTGCATTCCAGGAAGAATTATAGGCTTCTGAAATATACATGAAGTGTTCATAAAACTTAGAAGCAACATCTTCATATACTTTATCATACTGGGCAATCTCGAGCGCAATATCAAGCATATTCAGTGCATATCTGGCCATCCAAGCTGTACCATCTGCCTGTTCAAGAATTGAATTACCAGGAACAGGCTGGCTTCGGTCAAAAATCCCGATATTATCAAGACCCAAAAAACCACCTTCAAATACGTTCAGGCCTCTAACATCTTTTTTATTAACCCACCAGGTGAAGTTGATGATTAGCTTGATAAAAATCCTTTTCAGAAAGGCAACATCTGTTCTGTTAGTTCTTGATTTCTCAATATGATAAATTCTTAACGCCGCCCAGGCTTGAACGGGGGGGTTACTATCATTAAAATTCCATTCATAGGCAGGTAGCTGCCCGTCTGGATGCATATACCATTCACGGGTTATGGTAATCAGTTGTTCTTTTGCGAAAAGCGGGTCAACCAGCGCCATAGGTAATGTATGGAATGCCAGATCCCAGCTTGCATACCAGGGATATTCCCATTTATCGGGCATTGCCAGAATATCGCGATTGTTCAGGGTTTTCCAGTTCGCATTACGTCCGGATAATCTGCTTAAAGGTAAATTCTGGTTAACCTTATCTCCCTCAAGCCATTTTTCAACAGTGTAATAATAAAACTGCTTTGACCAAAGCATACCTGCTATTGCCTGGCGGCTGATATTCAGTAATTCAGCATTTACAGATTTTTTAAAAATACTATCAAAGAACTCATGGCCTTCTTTCATTCTCTGGGCAAAAATAAAATCAAACTCAACACCCAGAGGGTCTGAGAGGTCTGTTAGTGTACTAAGTCTAAAACGCAGCTCAATCGTTTTGTCAGCTTCAATTTCAGCTTTATAAATAGGGCTGAACTTCGTTCCTGCTGTTTTTTGTTTTAACTGATCAGTATTTCCACTGATCAGTGAATCATTAAAAAAATCTTTCTTAAAAGGTTGATCATTGGGCTCATTATTGATTCTGGCCGTATTTGTTTCATTTTCAGTGAACCCAGTATAGGTAGGTTCCTTAAAGTAAAAACGGTAATCATCAAGACTATGATGACTAACTTTTACAGAATGACAGTTGTTCTGCGCTAGCAGGTTGCCTATCTGTGGCTTATGTTTACTCAGGCCAAATGACCACTGGTTCCGAAACCATACTGTCGGCAAAATATGTAGGGTGGCAGTCTTGGTAGATCGGTTTCTTGCTGTTATATGAATCAGGATATCATCTGGTCCATTTTTAGCGTACTCGATCAGAATATCAAAGTAATTATCATTGTCGAATACTCCGGTATCAAGAATCTCATACTCAGGTTGCTCTTTTGATCTGGCTTCATTCTCAATAACGAGATCATCATATGGAAATGCTGCTATAGGGTACTTATAAAGGTATTTCATATACGCATGAGTTGGCGTATTTTCCAAATAATAGTAAAGCTCTTTTACATCCTCCCCATGATTTCCCTCATGGTTATTCAGACCAAAAAGGCGTTCTTTGATAATAGGATCTTTCCCGTTCCAAAAAGCAGGAGCGAAACAAATGAACTGCTGATTATCAGAAATACCAGCAATGCCATCTTCCCCCCAACGATATGCCCTTGAACGTGCCTGGTCATGGGTGAAATAATCCCAGGCATTACCATCAGCACTGTAATCTTCACGAACAGTTCCCCATTGGCGTTCACTCAGATAAGGCCCCCATTTCTCGGTAGATTTTTCATCTTCCCGGTTTTGGGTTAACCTTTTATCTTCTGAATCTGGATAGTTCGATTGTACCATAAATTTTTATGCAATTGAAAAGTGATAAAATATTTTAACAACCTGAATCTTAAAAAGGGCTGAAACTTTAACTTAATTCGCAAATTAAGTTAGCCTAAATAAAATTAAGGCTCGGTTTATGCTCATTGTAATGTTTCTGTAAAAGACCAATTTTATGATCATGTACGACTCAAAAAAACAAATCTTCGATGCCTGCCGGCAAAACCTGTTAACAGCAATTCATATTTTAGAAAAGGAAATGAATATGCTGAAAGAAAGCGCTTCAACTGATAATGAAGGCGGTATGAGTGATCATCTTGAGTCAACTGACGCAGAAATGATGAATGACCGTCTTGATCGTGAAAACCATCGGAATCTTCTTTATCAGGAACTCTCATTATTAGACTCATTGAACAAACCAGAAAAACTTGAAGAAATTGAGCCAGGTGCGGTTGTGATCACTTCTGACAGAAATTTTTTTATTGCGATTGCCAGAAACTTTATTGTGAATGAACATGATTTTATTGGGGTATCAGTTGCTGCGCCCATATTTCGGGTATTAGCAGGCAAAAAAAAGGGTGACACTTATAAGTTTAATGACGTAGAGTATACAATTAAAGAAGTTTATTAAAGCAGGTAAAGCTTATAATCCATGTATACCCGAAGTACCTCTGCCACGCTCCAGGCCTGGGCAATACAACCCTTAGGGTAAAATGGTGCAGTCGCATCAAATATTTCTGATATTGTACCAATACCAGCTTCACATAAATGAGGTTTAAAAGATTCTATCAGGGCTACCGCTTCCTGTTTTCCGGCTGCTCCGTAAAGTCTTATTGCTGAATCAATATAGGGGCCAAGAAGCCAGCTCCATACCGTGCCCTGGTGATAGGCAGAATCTCTGTGAAGCTTATCACCTGCATAATGCTCATGGTAATTAATAGATCCGGGGGCCAGACTTCTAAGGCCTCTGGGAGTAACAAGTCTTTCTTTTACTTTGGTGAGCATCGCGATGGAGTGCTCCCTGTTGAGCAGGCTAAATGGTAATGATATAGCGAAAACCTGATTTGGTCTGAAACTTGAATCTTTGTCTTCACCCTTAACGACATCATACAAATAGCCGCCCTGGTCATACCAGAATAGTTCAGTAAATTTTATTTTTACCTGTTCAGCTTTTGATGAATATCGTTGAGAATCGTCTGTAAACCCGAAATGAAGAAGGTATTCAGCATAGATCATGAGTAAATTATACCAGAGTGCATTTATTTCAACAGCCTTTCCTGTACGGGGGGTGACCACCCAATCATCAACCTTTGCATCCATCCAGGTAAGTTGAATTCCATCTTCACCTGCATACAGCAAACCATCATCGTCGACATGTATAGAGTAATAAGTTCCCTTTTCATGCCATTCTACAATTGATCTGA
Organism: bacterium; assembly: GCA_031363945.1. GTDB lineage: Bacteria > Bacteroidota > Bacteroidia > Sphingobacteriales > Sphingobacteriaceae > JANLVJ01. The sequence goes on from JANLVJ010000019.1 coordinate 5,877, forward strand.
ATGCGGGAAGCATTTCATGTTCGATAAAAGCTATATCTCCGCTACTCTGCTGGTATTTGTAACAGGCAATAAAAAACCAGAGGGTAGCATCACAGGTATTGTATTCTGGTGCATTGGTATTATCAAGAAAGCGATTAGGAATAATTCCCTGACTGATATTTGCAGCAAAGTGCCTGAGTATTTGTTTAGCTTCTACAAAGCGTCTGGTTACAAGACATAAACCTGGAAGCGATATCATTGTATCACGCCCCCAGGCAGTAAACCAATGATAACCGGCAATGATTGAACCTTCGCCCTGACTGCCATTAATAATAAATTGCCCTGTTGCAAGTAGCAGGGATGAGGAAAAATCATCAACTGCAAGATCTTTTAAAATATGCAGTCTGTTTTGCTGTTCATGAGAAATGAGTTGGGCAGCTGAACCGAGAGGCAGTTTACCTATTCCAATGACCAGTTCTATGATATCACCTGGTTTCATATGCACCCGCAAAACACCCGGGGTGAATAAATCTTCAGTGAAATCCTGACCCCTGTCTTGTTCTGCCTGATAGGAGAAATTATAATACCATAAAGGTTTATCCTCAAATTCAAGCGCTTCATGCTGGATATAAAATCGGGTATCACAGTCATAAGGCTGGAAGCTGAAATGGCCGGCATTTAGTTCAGCCTTTTCATGTATACTTTTATTGGCATGCATAAGCCCATGATAATCGCGGCCTGCAACCAGAGGAAGAAGTTCAAGTGTAATGGGTGAGGGCGCAATCAGCAGCTGGTACTGAACAATAATAACGGCATCTGACCGTATGGCAATCACTGTTTTTCTCAGGTTTATATCACCACAGGTATAAATCCATTCGGGGAAAATATCTTTTTTAAATTCCTGCAGGTACTCTAGCCCTATAGGTTTGCCACCACCCACATACTGGTCACAACTAAGAT
>JANLVJ010000036.1:0-4559 GCA_031363945.1 bacterium
ATTCTGACCATAGGTTTCCTTTTTATCAGTTTTGCCGATAGTGCCTGGTAGTAAATGAATGGCAGTAAAAGCTGTAAGAATAAAGAATACAAATATGCCCAAGGCCCATTTTAATACTCCAGGTATCTTTCTCTTACTGAATATTGCTAGTTTAATACCTCCCAGAGGTAGAAGTGTGACATATGCAGGCCCACTCCAATGTGGCAGCGTATCTCTGAAAAGTGCAAGTACCAGTAAGACTGCGATCATAGGCAGAGCAATATAATTAAAGAGTGTCAGCGCATCTCTTTCAGATTTTTTGATCATCAGTTTCTTAAAATTAAGAACCCCCAGAATAATCAGCACTACATTTACAGGATTATTATACACAATCTGTCCCATTAGTTCTCGAAAAAAACCGAGTAAATGAAGATCAAACCCAGGTGTAACCCTTGCGCTATGATAACGGTAGGTAATGAAATCATTGTGGATATTCCAGAAAACCACAGGCAAAAAAATCAATACCGCAAGGCATGTTCCCAAATATAGGCCTGGTTGCTTCAGCCAGCTTCTTTTTGAAAAGAGGATATAAAGACCAAGTCCCCCAAAAATAAATATAGCATGTACCTTACTCATCATACACAGTCCTGAAGTCAGGCCAAACAAGAGCCAGTTTTTTAATGGGGCTTCATCGAATGAAAGCTTGGTGAGTTGTAAGAGACTCCAGGTCCAAAACAGCATTTGAGGCCCATCTGGCATAATAAATAAACCTGCGATAATGCCTGCATAAATTGAACTGTTATAGAGTAAGGCAATGAAAAACCCAGCCCTTGCCGAATGTAATCTCAGGCCGATACGAAACATGATCCAGCTTGAAATTCCACAAGAAACCAGACTACCGAGTCTGACAAATAGTTCGTGAGAGATCAATAACTGGTTAGCGGTAAAAATCCTGATCCATAATGCCACCATTGGCGGGTGATCAAAATAGTTCCATTGTAAATGTGGGCTATACGTAATATAATACACCTCATCATTTCCTAACTCAAGCCAGGCCGCTGGTATCAGACGCAGGCAAAAGAGCATTGCAATCATGACAAATAGCGCCTGCTGATAGGCGCCTGAACCAATATTCTTAAAAAAAACTGAACCTGCTATTTTAATCGGCTTACCCTGAATTGCAGACTCATTTACATCTGACGGCATATCTGAATCTTTCATTTTACTGCCCCTCCCCTGACATAATTCTTCAGATACCAGTTTTGATTCAAATCACTGATCGTAACACCCTTTGAAGTCGAAGCATGTACGAATTTACCATTGCCAAGATATACACCTACATGATCAATATAATTATGCCCTGAGCTAAAAAATACCAAATCTCCTTCTACAAGTGAGCTTTTTGATTTCTCTTGAACTATATCACCCTGCAGTAAAGAAGTTCTAGGAATAAACAAACCGTTAACTTCACGGTATAATCCCTGAGAAAAGGCCGAGCAATCTATACCCATATGCGTCGTACCCCCATTCAGATAAGGGGTTCCCATCCATTGATCTATAAAAAAATAAATCCTGATATCATGTAATAGCTCAGGTTCGATACCAAGAAGGATACTATATCTCGTTCTTAGTTCAGCTTCTTGCAATGGCAAAACTACAATAGATGATGGCTCGAGATGGTCAGGATCATAAGCTGATGTCAAGGCAAGATTATGCGTATGGCAGGCAAAAAAAATACAGGAACTGATAACAAGCAAAAAGCAAGGATAACTAAATTTAAATTTTCTGGTCACGATCATAAAAAATGAAAGCGCCTCTCTTTTCGAAAGGCGCCTGTAACTATTTTCTTCGTACTCATAAATGCATGGTGCAAGTCATCAGATTTGTGATTTTTTATTTACACAAAGCCCATTGCTTGCTGACTGCGTCGGCATCAAAGTAGGTATCCAGGTGATTGAAGTTATTCAGCACATAATTTGAAATATCAGCAACTTCAACTGGCGTAAGGCCAACAAGACCAGGCATTGCCTGATTATAATTAATGCCATTAACAACAATATTGCCATTTAAACCATTGTGAATGATGCAGGCGATACGGTTCGGACTGGCTTTTAAAAGATCTGAACCTTGTAACGGAGGATATAATTGGGCTATGCCTTCACCATTTTCCTGATGACAGGCAGCACAATTTGTTTTAAACAGTGTAAGACCAGCATTTATACTTTCTGCCTTTTTTTGTGAACCTCCGCCAGCGCAAGCACTTAAAAAAATAATTAATAGTCCGGCAGGGATTATAAATAATTTAAGCATCGTTATTTTCATCTATTATCAGTTATTGGAGAATTATAAAATTTCTCCAGGTTAATTCTTGAATTACTGCGCCTCTTCTGCCTGCAGGAGTTTCATGTCCTGAGACAGTTTATCAACCTCATCTTCTTGGGTGCCATCATATATACCTCTTATACGACGTTCCTTATCAACAAGAATCAGGCCTCCACTATGCACAAACCCACCAGGGGCTGTAGAGTCAGCTTTCGCTGTAGCATAATAACCCTTCTCGGCAAGTGCGTAGGTCGAATCTTTATTTCCTGTCACAAAATACCATTTTTTACTATCAGCACCCAACTGTGTTGAATATTTTTTAAGTTTTGAAGGCGTATCATGAAGCGGATCAATTGAATAGGATAAAAATGCGAAATCGCGTTCATCTTTATACTGTTTATACAATTTAAGCATATTTTTTTGCATCACCGGGCATATACTCGGGCATGAAGTAAAAAAGAAGTCAGCCACATATATTTTCCCTTTAAGTGTAGCATTTGAAATTTTTACACTGTCTTGACCTAGCATATTAAAAGGTGGTATGGTATGATACAATGTATCTGTAACTTTTTTACCTTTTATTTCTCGCGTAATAGCTGTACGTGTACCTAGAATAGGAATATGGGCGGTATGATTTGAACATGCGCTGAATATCGACAATGACAGCACCAACATTATTTGGTTTATACGCATCTGAATTTATTTTGTGGCAGGCAGATCTGAACTTTCCAACGCTTTTTTAACAGCTAAATCAATTTGCCCAACCTGATTATAATTAAGACTTAAATAAGCCATGATTTGTTTATGATTTTTCTGACTGAAGTCAAGATCAAGTTTATCCATCCAGTTCATCATCGAATCATCAGCAGCTTTCAGCATTGACAGAGATGCTCTGATATGTATGGAGCTTGTGGTAGTGTCAAGCGATTTATTTATTTTTTTATCTGCTCTCATAGTTTTCAAGACTTGATTTAACGCTGTTTCTTTGTGAACTATAGATTCCATTTCAGGCATAATACGATCATGCACTTTTAATAATTTGGTTTGTAATTCTTTTTCCTGAGTCTGTTCTTCTCTTTGTGATGAATTACAGGCCGTCACCAAAAATAATACTAATACGTAATAGGGTGATTTCATATTCAAAACTAAGCCAAACAATTTAATACCTGAAATCTGATCGTGAATTAAAAAAGGGCTTATAAAAATCATAGATTAAAGTAACAAAGAAACGAGAGTGTGTAATTAGTATTAAGCACTTAGTATTTTGTTTCATAATTAAATAGCCCTAAATCTTAACCATTCTTGCTTATGAGTTATTATTTAAAAAAGGAAGTCGGAAAAAATGAAGATTTCTTTCTCTACAACGAATGGTTGGAAACAGACGGGGCAGGTGGTTGGGCAAGTTCAACGCTGTCAGGTGCCCATTCCAGGCGGTATCATGGATTACTAGTAGCAGCAGTTAATGCTCCTGCTGAAAGAAAGGTACTGCTGTCAAAGTTGAATGAAAAAATTATCTGTGGGAATCAGGAATTTGATCTTAGTTGTGACCAGTATGTGGGTGGTGGCAAACCTATAGGGCTAGAGTACCTGCAGGAATTTAAAAAAGATATTTTTCCCGAATGGATTTATACCTGTGGTGATATAAACCTGAAAAAAACAGTGATTGCCATACGGTCAGATGCCGTTATTATTGTTCAGTATCAGCTGCTGATTGCGCCCTCACCCATTATACTTGAACTTCTTCCTTTGGTTGCAGGACGCGATTATCACGGGCTTATGCATGCCAATAAAAGTATACATGAAAAGGCTGAACTAAGTGCCGGCCTTTTCAGCTTCCAGCCTTATGACTGTGATACCCGATTTTATATCCAGCATGAAACCCTTGAATTTGAGGACAAACCTTTATGGTATTATAATTTCTCTTATCAGGCAGAACAAGACAGGGGTCAGGATTTCACTGAAGATTTATTTACCCCAGGTGTTTTGCGGGTGCATATGAAACCCGGTGATATCATAGAACTGGTCATTGGAATAGGTAAACTGCCTGTCGGTTCAGCTGCCCAGCTCATTTCACATGAACAGCAAAACAGACTCCAAATTTTAAAAGATCTTGCAGTTGATGATTTCTCCTCATCTCTGCTACTTGCTACAGGGCAATTTATTATTAATGGCAGTCAGGGTGAAGGTTCAATCATTGCCGGTTATCATTGGTTTACTGCCTGGGGGCGTGATACAATGATATCTCTTCCGGGTTTATG
>JANLVJ010000031.1:0-4767 GCA_031363945.1 bacterium
ATTAATGCCGCTCTTAAGGCTGGAAGAATGGCTGCAGAAGCAATTATTGCAAACTAATGACCTTGCTTAAAATTGAAATTACCTTTTATTAAGTATTTACCAACGTGCAAGGTTTGACCAAGTCCAAATGACTATGGAAAGATGGTTGTCGCTACAGGAAATTTCTTAACCCATCCTGCAGGTACGCCTAAAGCAAGGCCATGAAGATCTTCAATATGACCAGCTCCTTTTATTCCAAGTCTATCAATGGTTGAATTAGTTCTCAAACAGGTAATTTTTTCATCAACTGTGAGAACCGATAAAATATTCTCACTGCGCTTTACTATGTTTACGTTAGGATTCTGGAAAGGATATTGAAGTTGAGCTGATCAATTATTGCTTAGCATGTTTAAGCAAGCGAAAAATAAATTTCAGCAAATTTTAAATAATTCATGCAAAAAGTTAACTATTGTATATACACTAATCAATAAATATAGGCTACCTTTATGGCTATTCTTAATTAATAAATCCAAACTGACACACAATAACAAATTAAAAAAATGAAAAAGGCAACTCTATTAACTTCAATGTTTCTTTTTGGCTCACTAGCATTGATGGCTCAAACCAAATGGTCAGTTGATAAAGCACACGCATACCTGAATTTCACTGTGACTCATATGAGCCTTTCTGAAGTTGACGGAAGTTTTAAGAAATTTGATGCAACCGTGACGGCTTCTAAACCAGATTTTTCAGATGCCGTATTTACCTTAACCGCTGATATTGCGTCAATTAATACAGATAACAATTACCGGGATACAGACTTAAAAAGCGATAAGTATTTTGATGCTGCAAAATACCCTTTGCTATCATTCACAAGCAAGTCAATTTCAAAAATCAATGCGAAAAAGTATAAACTTATTGGAGATATGACAATGCATGGGGTAACAAAATCAGTTTCATTGATGCTTACTTACAATGGTACAGGTACAAATATGCAGACTCATAAACCATTTGCTGGTTTTAAAATAACAGGTACTCTTAATCGTAATGATTTCGGTGTAGGACATGCACCTGCTGCAATAATCAGCGAAGACATTGACCTTAAAGCTAACGGTGAATTTGATCAGAATTAATTCTTTAAATTAGTGTTAATAAACCCTGTTATAAGTTTATACTTGTAGCAAGGTTTATTGTTAGAATAAAAACCAGGATTAACATTTTTTCAATCAAATTATGAATACTGAATCAATGCCCGCAGAACAGATTTATTTTAAGCAAGCAAAACCTGCTTCAATCCGGATCTGGCACTGGCTTACTTTTATTTTTTTTGTAGCCTCAATTACAATGGTTTTAATGAGTTCTACCATGTTTAAAACCAAAGACAATATTCAAATGGTTCAGGAACAAGTGCAAGAAAAAGGTGGACAGATTACCCATGATCAGGCGAAAAACGTTGCGCATGAATACAATGATAAACTTTGGAATGTACATAAATTCATTGGTTACGGTTTAAGCTTTTTGCTGTTGAGCCGCATTGTTATTGAGATTTTTCAGGCCAAAACAAAGCGGGTAAATTCAAGAATTAAGGATGCCTTGAAAAATCCGGCTGAACTGGAAAAGACACATTATGTTGCTGTACAGTTTAGTTACCTTGTATTTTACTTTTTGTTTATCATGATGGCTGTCACCGGTTTGGTCCTGGCTTATGAAGATACAGAATGGTTGAAGCCGGTACATCAAGCCGCCAAACAAATACATGGTGTTTTGCAGTATGCATTCTACGTATACATAGTTAGTCACATTGCTGGAACTGTGAATGCAGATATTGGTAAATATGGGGGAATCATTTCAAGGATGATTAATGGAAAAAATAGTACCAAACAAGAGGCGCAACCAGACTGAACCATAAGGTACAGTCTGTTAATGGCATGTCGAAAATTGGTTATGCTTGCTGAGTAAATCTTAGTTTTGCAAAGGGGACAATCCTACTCCCTTTCCCTATTTACGGTTCACAATAAGTGTTTCTATTCTATTTGTCTGACTTAGCATTTTTGATATAGGGCAACTTTCTGATATTGCTGAGAGTCGTTGAAGCTGACCTTCATCAAGGTTTGATGAGATATATATGGTCTTTTTGATAGCAAGCTCTACCAAATCAACTTCTACTCTGATTTCATCAATCTGCCATTGTTTTCTTTCAGCGTACATTTTCAGGGTAATTGCAACACAAGAAGCGAGCGACGCTGCCAGTAAATCAAGTGGAGAAAAGCCTGTATTTTTTCCACCAAGACTAAGCGGTTCATCTACTGTCATCGCATGGTCAATGCTCCTAACGACTGTTTGGTAATACTCATTTTTAATGCTCGCACTAATCATGATTGTTGAGTCTAATTGATAGAAAACGCTATCTGCCGTTCAATATAAACGTAACAGGGAAACAACTGTGTTCAAATTTTAACTAATCAGTGTTCAAGCCCGTTTTTATTTGATACTATAAGTATTTAAATCTAGTTCGAAAGAATCGAAAAGCATTTCTGGCAATGACTGCACTTCTTTCGACAAGGCAACAGTAAAAAATTCTCCTTTCAGGATTCTGATCTTTGAGCTTATCGTGATGCTCATAAAACCATGGTGATTATCACAGTAATTTTCCAACATCATATCGGGATAAAGGGTTTTAACAGGAGTTGTTATTGTACCCCAACTCACCTGAGCTGTATCCATCTGGTGTAGATTCCAGTACACACGTTATCAGCAACAATATAAGGTACTTCTGTACTACCAGAAGACTGAGTAAAACGATAATAATTATGCACATACCCTGAAAATACCATATCAGGCTAAATCCCAGAAGCCGTAAATGCCGAAGTCAGAAATTGCTGCAGAGCAATACTGCCACTGTGATGGTTATATAATGAATTGACGGGTGATGTAACGTTACAATCAACGCCTTTTTTAAACTTTTAGCCCTTTGGCCTGAGTTTTTTAATTCGCCAATAAATCATATATGCTGTACAGCATAAATAACTTAGCAGGATAGAATTTGTAGGGCTCATAAAACTGGCTGTTATAATTTGACCGCTCTCCATAATAATACATCCCATCACCCAGAATGTAAAAGAATGCCGGCATTTGACCATTTGCTCGCAGCAACTGATTCTCCTGGTGATCGGCAACATTCTGCTGGTAAGAAGGTTCTTTGACCCTCCTGTATCACCAACCATCTGAAAGAACATTGTGCCCGAGCTTTCATTGACCTGATAATCGGAAGCTGGCAAAATTGATTTCAGATCATACTGATATGGGGTGCTACCTGTTGGGGGCAGCAGCAGCTGGGGCTTTGACTTAGTTACAAGTTCAGCTTAAGTGACACCACATGTTGGAATACCTGAAGAGCGGGAAAGATGGAAACGATAATCTGCCATTATTTTAGGTTATCTAAACGAAACTTTACATCTGCAATTTTATTTCGTTGAAAAGATGTATGCCTTAAAAATCACGGTTGCCAGTCAGGGGAATCTTTCGTCACCTCCTAATAGCTCAACCCATCTTGCCATTTATAACCTGATAATTCATTACCCGGTTCGGTGCCCGAAGGCCTGAGATCTTTGATCTGGACATATTCATAATCACGGCCAGCGTGCAGGTGAATGATCACGTTTATCAAATCTCCTGTTTTAGGCTGATGCTTTGAATCGACGGTAATTACAACCTTACCTGCGCTTGTTTGCCTGCTGATAAAATAACTTCTTGTAAGCTGAATATCTGTTTTAGAAGGGGTGATTTTATCAAGCTGTTTAAGATATTACCATTGCATAGCAACCCAGCTCAGACTTTTACTCTTGTTTTCTATCTCTAAACTTGCGAGTTCTGGTTTAACTTCAGCATCTTGCCAGCTGGTTTTAAAATAGCCTAAGCCAGCTTCTTTGGCCAGGTCTGGTTTCAGGAGATTTAAATTCTGCCCTCCCAAATTAATTATAGAGTGATTTGTTGTCTTCAGACAGCTTTGTCTATTCATTAAGGGAGCATAGCAGTCAGCAGCCATACTTTTGTTAGTTGCCCAACCAATTGCCTGCTTATTGCGTAATAACCAGATTTTCATTTCATCTACCTTCACCGATCTCAAGGCGGAGCGGCAAGCCGCAGTCGAGGCTATCCTTACCGCCGGACATATCCCTGCAGGAATGGAATTGTTCGCTGCGGGCGATGAGTCCCAGATGGAAGTAATTCAGCGGTGGATCGACGATTCAGACGTCTATATGCTAATTCTTGGCGGTCGTTACGGATCAATTCATCCGAGCACCGGAATTAGCTATACAGAACATGAGTATGAATATGCGCTTAAACGAGGAATACCTTTCTTCGCACTCGTCTTGACTGAACAGGCAATTCAATCGAAAGCATTGGAGCTAGGTAACGCCGCCAAGGAAACAGAAAACCCTAGTAAGTATTCTGATTTCAGACAAAAAGTACTCTCTAAAATTTCTAAACTAGTCGAGGACGGCAAGGATATAAAAATAGGCGTACATGAATCGATCCGACTTCTCGAAAAGAGGTACCCGCTACACGGATGGGTGCGCTAGGACTCCCTTCCAGATGTGGCTCCATTACTCAAGCAAATGACTGCGCTAACTGAGGAGAACAACAACCTCCGGACGAAGCTCGCCGCCTCACCAGTAAGCCACCTAGCCGATGGGCACATCGAACTGGCAGGTCTTGAGGACATGACTACAGTTCGAATTAAATACAAGCGGGACTCCAACTCTTCTTATGAAAGAGACCACGCGG
>JANLVJ010000039.1:0-4928 GCA_031363945.1 bacterium
TGAGTACATATTGTGGTCTAAAGGTGATAAAAGAAGATGGAGCCATTCATATTTTCTGGAGCGTTTCTTCAGCCGCAAATAAACCTTCCTATATTATATTTAGCAACTCTTCCTGCCAGGTTTAGCGGTAAAGATCATGACGATTGAGTGGGGAGAATTGCAGGGGCAGGTTTTCTTTTGTCTCCTGGCTCAGAAATGTAACGTTCAATTATTAATTTAGGATCAAAAAAAGGGAACAGAGCTCCCTTTTTTTGATCTTGACTGGTTATTCTTCAGCCAGAATTATCACTTTATTCTTCAGTACTTCAATAACTCCGCTTTTGATTGTAAATCTCATAGACCCACTATTCACCATAATCTCACCTTTTTGCAGGGTTGAGATAATAGGAGCATGATCATTCAAAACAGTAAAGCTACCCACTGAACCGGGCACTGTTACTGAATTAGCCTCACCAATGTATAATTTTTTATCTGGAGTAAGTATCTCGAGTTGCATGTTTATTGGTTATTCTTTGATTCTTCTAAAAGCTTCTTTCCTTTTTCAATTGCATCATCAATCGTACCTACAAGGTTGAAAGCTGCCTCAGGATATTCGTCAACTTCACCGTCCATGATCATATTGAAACCACGAATTGTGTCTTTAATATCAACAAGTACACCTTTTAAACCAGTAAACTGCTCGGCAACGTAAAATGGCTGTGACAAAAAACGCTGAACACGACGGGCACGTAAAACGACCATTCTATCTTCTTCAGAAAGTTCATCCATTCCAAGAATTGCAATAATATCTTGTAGCTCTTTGTAACGTTGTAGAATTTCTTTAACACGTTGAGCACAACCGTAATGTTCTTCACCAAGTATGGCTGCTGATAGAATACGTGATGTTGAACTTAATGGATTCACTGCAGGATAAATACCCAGTTCAGCAATCTTACGATCAAGTTCTGTTGTCGCATCAAGGTGGGCAAAAGTTGTAGCCGGAGCTGGGTCTGTATAATCATCAGCCGGCACATAAACTGCCTGTACTGAAGTAATAGATCCTTTTTTAGTTGAGGTAATCCGTTCCTGCATCAAACCCATTTCAGTTGCCAGAGTTGGCTGGTAACCTACGGCTGATGGCATACGGCCAAGCAGGGCAGAAACTTCTGAACCGGCCTGGGTAAAACGAAATATATTGTCGATAAAGAAGAGGATGTCTCTGCCACCACTATTTTCTGTACCGTCGCGGAAATATTCAGCAACCGTAAGGCCAGATAATGCAACACGTGCACGTGCACCTGGTGGCTCATTCATTTGACCAAAGACAAGTGTTGCCTTAGACTCTTTTAACTTCTCATGGTCAACCTTAGAAAGATCCCATCCGCCTTCTTCCATTGAATGACGAAATTCATCTCCATAATTGATAACACCTGATTCAATAAATTCTCTTAGCAGATCGTTTCCTTCCCGGGTTCTTTCGCCAACACCTGCAAAAACAGACAAACCTGAATAAGCCTTGGCGATATTGTTAACCAGTTCCATAATAAGAACTGTTTTACCAACACCAGCACCACCGAATAAACCTATTTTACCACCTTTTGCGTATGGTTCAAGTAAGTCGATCACCTTGATACCTGTAAAAAGCACTTCAGTATCGGTACTCAGATCTTCAAAACGTGGTGGTTTACGATGAATCGCAAATCCATTCTCTTTGTTTACTGGACCGATTCCGTCGATTGCCTCACCTATAACATTAAACAAACGGCCTTTGATCTGGTCGCCTGTTGGCATCATGATAGGAAAGTTGGTATCAACCACATCCATTCCGCGGGTTAGACCGTCGGTTGTGTCCATGGCAATAGTGCGTACTCTATCATCACCTAAGTGCTGCTGGCATTCCAGTATCACTTTTTGACCATTGTCACGAGTGACTTCGAGCGCATCAAGAATCTTGGGTAACCTTGAGTTTTCCGCGAAACTTACATCTATTACCGGACCGATAATCTGAACTATTTTACCGATATTATTTGACATTTGCTAAAAAAAATTAGAGCGCAAATCTATCAAATATCGCTCAAAAATGCAACTAGATTTGAAATTGATTAGCTTCTCTCTTATTTATGGACCTGCCTGGCTGTTAGTCAGATTTAAAGGTGGCATTCGGGTTAAATAGCTAATTTTGCTTTATCTGCTAAAGCATCTACAGAACCCTCAAATGAAGGCTAAAAAAATATTAGTTACAGGTAGTAATGGTTTATTGGGCCAGAAATTACTTGATAATCTGCGCAATCGCCATGACTTTGATCTTATAGCGAGTTCAAAGGGGCCTGACAGATATCCGCACCCTGGTTTTTATCAATATATTGATCTTGATATTACAGATAGGTTTGCCGTTAATGAGATCATTCAGGCATTCAAACCTGATACTATTATACATACAGCAGCAATGACTAATGTTGATGCCTGCGAAAGTGAAAAAGAAGCCTGCTGGGATCTGAATGTTCATGCGCTAGATCATATTATTGAAGCATCAGAAAAGACAGGGACACATATAATACATTTGTCAACAGATTTTGTATTTGACGGGCAAGATGGCCCTTACCGGGAAGAAGACAAGCCGGCTCCTGTTAGTTATTATGGCCTGAGTAAAGAGGTCTCAGAAAAGCACCTGTCTCTTTACAGCCATAAATGGACAATCATACGTACCATTATTGTTTATGGGATTGTAAAAGATATGAGCCGTACAAATATTGTTCTATGGGCAAAAAAAGCTTTATCTGAAAATAAAGAAATTACTGTAGTTGATGATCAGTTTAGAAGCCCGACCCTGGCAGAAGATCTTGCAGAAGCATGTCTGTCAGCAGCAGTTAAACAGAAGACAGGTATCTATCATGTTTCTGGTAAAGACTTCATGAGTATAATTGAGCTTGTAGAGCGGGTAGCCGACCATTATAAACTTGACAAAACCTTAATCAAGCCTATAAAGTCTGCTAGTTTGAATCAGGCAGCGAAACGACCACCACGTACAGGATTTGTTCTTGATAAAGCTTATAAAGAACTTGATTATGCTCCTCATTCATTTATAGAGGGGATGCAAATACTGGATTTACAACTAAAAGAGTTAGGGCTTTTATAAAAATAATGGGAATTAGGTTGTGGATATGGCAATAAATCATACTTTAGCGACCATTTTGGACTTGTAGCTTAATTGGATAGAGCATTTGACTACGGATCAGAAGGTTGGGGGTTCGACTCCCTTCAAGTCCACAGCAATTAAAAAATGCCACTTAAACCAGTGGCATTTTTTATTTCTGGTAAAGCGTAGCGTGAAGTCGGTTTTTAGACCACCCCTTTTTTTATATGCAGCCGCAACAAAAGCACTACAATGGGTAGAAATTCTCTGGGTTTAATTAGGCAGATTGGGCAATCTTATTATCCAGTCAAAATAATACCTGCCCGCCAGCCATTTCCTATATCCATTGAAAAATACAACTTTCTTAATGGTTGCCCCTCAAGCGTGATTTTATGGGTGTTCTGTGCCTAATAAAGACTTTTATAGAAATATATCAATCACAGAATAATAAATTTCACTGGTATTGGCTTAACGATTTACTTAGAATGATCGTAATTTAGGAGGCATAAATGATTGATAAATTATAAATGTAATAATTCTGTTTGACCATACTACCGAATCTTCTCCGCCTGTGATTTGCCAGTTCTACTCTATTTCTTATATTTGCCAACGGTTAAAACCAGATAACAGGTAGGGCCTGTTGGTTCAGCCTGAACGAATGGACTTGTAGCTTAATTGGATAGAGCATTTGACTACGGATCAGAAGGTTGGGGGTTCGACTCCCTTCAAGTCCACTTTTACGGCCCTTTTCGTTTCATTACGGAAGGGCTTTTAATTTTTGGGAAACACTCTTTAAATTTTTTGGGGAACATACTATGCTGAATATTGTACTATTCGGTCCTCCTGGGGCTGGAAAGGGAACGCAATCTCAAAATCTGATTGCCAAATATCAACTGGTTCATTTATCAACAGGTGACCTGCTACGTGCTGAAATATCAGCAGGGTCTTTATTGGGTACTGAAGCTAAAAAGCTGATGGATAGAGGATTGCTGGTTCCTGATGAGGTCGTTATTGGCATGATAAGTAACAAACTTGATGCGAACAAAGATGCCGCTGGCTTTATTTTCGATGGTTTTCCACGTACAATAAAACAGGCAGAAGCGCTTGATGATTTATTAAAGTCTAAAAATTCAGGTATCTCGGCAATGATAGAACTGAAGGTAGAAATAACAGAATTGAAGAAGCGTCTTTTACTGCGCGGAAAAGATTCTGGCCGTCCTGATGATGCAAATCCAGATGTAATTTCACACCGTATAGACGAGTATATTTCAAAAACTGCAGCAGTTGCAGGTTATTATTTGGAGCGGCTGTAATATCATCAGGTAAATGGTATTGGTTCTATTGAAAATATCTTTCATTCAATTTGTGAAGTGCTTGAGCAGATAGCTGTTCAGCCGCAAACTAATAAATAGTATGGCAGACTCAAATTTTGTTGATTACGTTAAAATTTGCTGTCGTTCAGGCGCTGGTGGGTCAGGATCTGCTCATTTTCACCGTGATAAACTAAATGCTAAGGGTGGTCCTGATGGGGGAGATGGGGGCCGGGGTGGCCATATTATCTTAAGAGGAAGCAACCATTACTGGACTTTACTGCACCTGAAATACCGAAAGCATATTATTGCAAGCGCTGGAAATCCTGGGAGTATTTCTTTGCAGACAGGTGCTAGTGGAAAAGATGAGATACTTGAAGTTCCTTTGGGTACAATTGCCAGAGACTTTGAGACAGGAGAGGTGCTGTTTGAGATCCTCAATGATGGTGAACAAAGAACGCTTACTGCTGGTGGTAGAGGAGGAATGGGTAACTGGAATTTTAAAA
>JANLVJ010000050.1:0-1776 GCA_031363945.1 bacterium
TCCGGTAACCCGGCATATGCCAAACAAGTTCATTGCATCGATTAATGAATGGTATGGATGGAAACCTAACCCAAGAACAAATAAAAATGTAAAAGTACTGGTCACACTTGATCCGGCTAATTTTCCCCTAGGAAAAAAGGACCGTATCATAAATGAGGATATGCCTGTCGTTTGGACAAATACCAGGTATAAAATGCTGTATATAAATATGGGCCATGGAGACCAAAACTTCAATTCTTCTATAGAAAATAAACTATATGAAGATGCAGTAATCTGGCTTGGAACCCCAAAAACAAACAATAACAGGAAGCAATAAATTATCGAAATGAAAACAGCATCTCTGTTATTCTTAATTATTATCAGAATTAGCTTTACTGCAAAGTCACAGACCGTGATTCATATAAATCAGGTTAGCTATGACAGTCAGATAGGTAAAGTAGCAGTCATAGAAACAGTCAAAATAATTAATAAAAATTGCAGGTTCAGTATTTTTGATATCAATACAGGGAATACAGAATTTTCAGGTATGCTTGGTCCTGAACAGCTTGTAAATGAATGGGCACCTGGAGAAAAATTTTATTGAGCAGATTTTTCTAAACTCACAAAAACAGGTAATTACCGGTTACGGCTGTCAATTGTAGATTCAACTTACCAGTCTTCCTCTTTTCTGGGGGTAGCAGATCTACTCGAAAGGCTGACTATACCCGCACTTATTCATTATTTTAACAGGCAAAGGACCAATACCCAGGCTGAACTTTCAGCAGATCGTCATGTACAGCTCTATGGTAGCAATAAGAGAGAATGCACGCCTGAGCTTTCTTGCCACAGCTGCAATCATTGGTGGTCGCACGCTTTATCAGACAGATCATAAAGGCAGGCTGCATGATTCATTGTCGACTTTTGCTTCAAGGCAACTGTCATGGGTTTTAGGCTGTAATCCGTAATCGGTATGTTTTATGTACGTCTATGACAAGAACAATGTTCCTTAAATGCACTCGAATTTTGGTCATGGATCTGAAAGTGGTGGTATTTTCAAATGGAATAACAAAACGCAAAGATAGAGACGATGGTACTGGTATTGATTATAGAATCAGCGATGATGGTAATGAGTGAAGATGGACAGAGGAGTGGTTACCTCATGGTTGCCTGGTTCTTACAGGCGGTAACGGCCCTCTCAGAACCGTAAACTAACGAGCTGCATATTTCTCTAAATTCCAGATTTTTTCAGAAACATCGGCATTGATAAACTGTTTTTTAAAATCTTCTGAGTCTTTAAAACGCAATTGTGGAATAGTGCGGCTTTCAACGTATACTTCAAAAGAATCGGTTTCAAAAGGCCAGGGATCTACTGATAGTCTGTTTGCCTCGATGTGGATGAGCTTATAAGGCTTATGATCAGGACCTTTGCTGATTTCAACTGCTCTGGATTTAGGCTGAATATAATGCTGGCAAATCAGTAAAGACAAAGCATCACACCATTCAAGCAGATCATAATCTTTCTGGGCGTCACTGGTAGTAATACCAAGCTCACCTCTGAACTGTCTGATATCTCTCGAAACGCTGGTCATCAGTTTCAATGCGCTAAGATCATTCTTAACTTCTTTGCCATAAACAAATTGCAAATGCATCAAATTAAGGATAGCAATATAGCGGCTCTTGCTAATTGAAAATTCATACGTACGCTTACAATGATCAAGATCAAATCTGCGCATATCAAAGTTGAAAGGGCCACCAAGTTCTGTTAACAGATCATCACGTTCTAATTCAATCTGAGCA
>JANLVJ010000069.1:0-17056 GCA_031363945.1 bacterium
ACTGCATTCTCAATGATGTCTTTTGTTGGATACATTGCTGCACCACCAACCATTGGATCTTTTGATTGGGCCTTCATGGCAAATGTTGAGCCTAAGGCTAGGGCGAACAATAAAATTGCTTTTTTCATGATTTTGGTTTTGGAGTTTTTAACATATACGAGGAAAAGTGCTCTTGGATTTTTAAAAATGAAATTTTTTAAAATCTTTAGTTGAAATAGTAAAAAATCGAATGCAAAAAAAGCTTTAAGACCGTAAAACCCACATATAAAAAATACGCCCCGAGCGAAACTTGCAATAAAAAAAAGCGCCCGGATCGTAAAATACGGGCGCTTAACCAAACCAAACAATTATGAAAAACCCTCTAATAAGCTAATCAGGTAACACTTTATAATATAATTACTTATACTATGAGAAAATCAGAATGTTTCAGAAATTTTTTAATTTGCCAATAACTCCAAGCGGAAGTTTGATCCCAGATCTTGCCTGCAGATATAATTCTCCAGTATCAATTTTGCCATTTCCTTTGTAAGCCTTCTGCAACAGGTTTTCGATTATCAGAGAGGAAAATCCAAGTGAGTAGGTATTTAGAATAAGGAAATGCTTTTCGGGATCAAGTAGTTTGCATACATCGCCGATTATTTCATTTATCTGCTCTTCGAGCTTCCACTTTTCTCCATTTGGGCCATTACCATAGGCTGGAGGGTCAAGGATAATACCATGATAGGTTTTACCGCGTTTAACTTCGCGCTTGACAAATTTCAGTGCATCTTCAAGTACCCAGCGAATATCTCTCAAGCCCGAGAGCTCCTGATTTTCATTGGCCCAGGTTATTACCTGTTTTATAGAATCAACATGCGTTACCTCTGCTCCGGATGCTCGGGCAGCAAGAGATGCTGCACCAGTATATGCGAAGATATTCAAAAACCGGGGCTGATCAACTTTCATCTCCTTCAGACTCTTCGAAATATAATCCCAGTTTACTGACTGCTCTGGAAAAACACCTACATGCTTGAATGAAGTCAGACCCAGCCTGAGCTTGATAGAGATCAGCTCATTCTTCCACTCTATATTCCAGCGATCGGGAAGATTTGACTGTTTTTTAACCCATTCTCCCGAGATGGCACTTCGACCTTTAAATTTAATGGTTGCCAGCTTCTGCCATTCCTCTGTAGAATAGGTAGCTTCCCAAATAGCCTGAGGTTCAGGACGTATCAGTACCTGATTTCCAAATCGCTCTAGCTTTTCAAAGCCTCCTGCATCTAAAAGTTCATAATCGGACCAGGCTCCTGCGCAGTGAGCAGGAATGTTCATTTCTTTCGTTTTAATGCTGTCATAAATTTACTTGCGAAGATGAATTCATCGAGTTCCTTATTTTCAGAATCAAGAATATCCTTATTATTTCCTTCCCACCATTTTTCTCCTTCATGAATAAAAACAATATTTTCACCGATTTCCATTACTGAATTCATGTCATGGGTAACTACTATAGTGGTGATATTTAATTCGTTTGTTAATTCGTGAATAAGCCTGTCAATAACGATACTTGTCTTTGGATCAAGGCCTGAATTAGGTTCATCGCAAAACAGGTATTTTGGTTTCATTGCAATGGCACGGGCGATTCCAACTCTTTTTTTCATGCCCCCACTTAACTCTGCAGGATAGAGTTTATTGGTACCAGCAAGATTTACCCGCTCAAGTACAAAACTTGCTCTGTCATGTTTTTCAGCATGACTTAACTCGGTAAACATATTTAGCGGAAAAATGATATTGTCTTCTACCGTCATTGAATCAAATAAAGCCGCACCTTGAAAAAGCATTCCTATTTCTTTACGAATGGGTACGCGTTCTTTAAAATCAAGCCTGGTAAAGTCACGCTGATCATATAAAACTTCTCCACTTGTTACTTCATACAGGCCTACCATACATTTGAGCAGGGTGGTTTTTCCTGAACCACTGGCACCGATTATCAGATTTGTCGTACCTGGCGAAAAAGAAGCTGAAATATTTTTTAATACTTCTTTCTGACCAAAAGATTTAAAAACGTCTTTAACCTCAATCATAAGAACAGCTGAGCAATAACATAATCAAAAAATAGAATGGCAATACAACTATAGACCAGGCCTCTGGTACTGGCTTGTCCAACTTCAAGAGAGCCTCCACGGGTATAAAAACCCTGGAATGCGCAGACAGAACTAATGATAAACCCATAAACAAATGCTTTTCCCAGGCCTATAAACACATAACGTGGAATAAAACCATTGGTTATACCCTGTATATACTCTTGCTGGGTTAATAAATGACTAAGCACTCCGGCCAGTAAACCACCACCGATGGCCAGTACCATCGAGATACAGATCAGCAGGGGAAACATGGTCACACAGGCAACTATCTTTGGCAGAATAAGATAACCTCTAGAGTTAATGCCCATAATTTCAAGTGCATCTATCTGTTCGGTGATCCGCATGGTACCGATTTCTGAAGAAATACTTGAACCTACTCTTCCTGCCAGCACCAGACAAGTTACTGTAGGGCAAAACTCAAGGATAGAAGTATCACGGGTGATGCTGCCAATGACTGTTTTCGGGATGAAACTATTGAGTAATTGTGCGGCAGTCTGAACCGCCGATACCATTCCAAAAAAAACTGAAATGATACAAACGATACCCAAAGAACCGATTCCGACCGATACCATTTCTCTGGAGATTTCTTTGAAATAAACTTTCCGCTTTTCAGGTTTGCTGAAAACAGAAATTATCAATAGAATGTATTTACCGAATTGTTCAATAAAGTTCATAGAATTGGGTGAGCAGTATGCTGAATTATTGGTTCTTTAAAAGGCGAAAGTAAGTAAATTAGCGCAAAATGGTTGGGACTGATCTACAGAGTTGAAGCAATTGCCTTATTCAATTAGACTAATTAACATGAAAAAATATGCATTAATCACAGGTGCAAGCGAAGGTATTGGTAGAGCTATCGCTTATGGGCTGGCTTCAATTGGCCTCAATCTCGTACTTACGGCGCGTAGTGCTGATAAACTGAATGCGTTAAAAGTAGAGTTGCTTCATATTTACCCCCAGCTTGACATACAGTTGCTTGCATTTGATCTCAGCCAGAAGAATGAGCTAAATTTGCTCATAGAGGGTATCTCGGCAAGAACTATCTTTATCAGTATACTGGTAAACAATCTGGGAATTTATGAGCCTGGTAATTTCTTTGAAGAAGCGGATGCTGTTTTTGAAAAAACGATGTTCATTAATACATTTGTGCCCTACTTCCTGTGCAAAACTTTTGGAAAAGAAATGGCCATCAGGCAGGAAGGTCATATTTTTGGTATTGTTTCTATGGCAGGTAAAGCCCCGGTAGCAGATGCTATGTCTTATTCTATTTCCAAATTTGCTCATTATGGGTTAATGCAAAACCTGCGTCTTGAACTTAAAAAGTCAAATGTGCATGTGACTTCTATACTTCCTGGTTCTACCCTTACTTCATCATGGGGTGATACTCAAATTGACCCTAAACTTTTTATTCAGGCGAATGATATTGCATTATCCTTGGTCAGCTGTCTTAAACTGACTAACGGAGCAAATGTTGATGAGATTAATATCAGTCCGTTAAATTTTTAATGGCAGCTGAATAATTAATATATTTATCAAAACTAAATTGCCATTCTATGGAAAACAGGTTGTACAGAGACAAAGCTAAAGGAATCGTTGGCGGAGTTGCAGCTGGTATCGGTAATTTTTTAAAGGTAGACAATACCATTGTCAGGGCAATTTTTGTGTTTCTGGTTATCTTTGGCCGTACTGCAGTTTTTAGTTCGTTCGTTGTGTATTGTATTCTCTGGATTGCCATACCTCCGCTACCTGCAAATACCTCTTCTGGGGCTGATTTTGAAACCGATTACAGAATAGATCCTGCAACAGGTCTGGCTATTACAGCAAACAAGACAACAATCCGTTCTTCGACTGAAAGCAGCCGTATTTTTGGCTTTATTTTACTTGCCCTAGGGCTTGTTTTTCTAGCTGACAGGTTTATAGATATTGATTGGAATTTTGACAGATACTGGCCTGTGCTGCTGATCCTGGCAGGCGTTGCGTTACTGGTAAGCAATAAAACCAGAAACACGCCGACCATCGAGGCTGACTATAAAGTTAAGTCAGATGTTCAGGCGGGTAGCAATACAATGAGCCATGGCTCTACAGGAAATTCTTATAATACGGGCAATGAGCCAGGTACAGGTTACAGTAGCCCAGGCTCAAATATTAACGGAACAACAGAAACAGAGCACCGCGATTTATAAATATGAGTAAAAACATGACTTGCAATTTCCTGTTAAAAAGGGAGTTTATTTCTTCCATAAAAATAGTTAAATGAATTCAAGAAAAATATTCTGGGGCTTCTTTTTGATCTTGATGGGCATCATATACCTGTTGCGTCAGTTAGGGTTTATTAGTTTTCATATAGACTGGTCTCTTATATGGTCATTATGGCCAGCATTTCTGATCATTCTTGGATTAAGGCTTATTTTTCCAAAAACTAATCGTACCGTAAATTCTCTGGTAGTTGCCATGCTGGTTTTATTAGCAGGATATATTATTTATGATGGTTTCGTAAATAGGTTCATGGCAGATGATAACTCAACAATCTCAATGCAACAACCCAGACGTGAACAGACTGAACCTGGTAATCAGCAGGGTGATACAAATAGTGCACCTTCAGATAGCACAGATGCCGATTCTAATCAGAATATGACCACGTCATCAATAAAACAGCAATTCAAGATTGAGCAAAACAGTCAAATAAAGGCAGCATCCTTATATCTTGATGGCTCGGCGGCAAAATTCAGCGCTGATGTCACACATGACAATTTATTTGAAGCAGATATACATCTTCACCAGGGTTCGTATAAAATGGAACGTTCAAGTAATGGGCAAAACGAACAGATCAAACTCATTGCCAGTCAAACTGGCTCAGGAAATAGTTCAGAAGATGCAGAGCCAAACAATGTAGTACTTAAGCTAAATCCTGATCCGACGTGGAACCTTAATATGAATATCAATGCCGGGAATGTTAAATATGATTTTACTGGTTATAAAATTGCCACATTGAAATTTAACTCTGGCTTGGCTTCAGTAAGCCTTAAATTAGGGAGTCTTGTACCTCTTGCCGTCATTGATATAAATGCCGGTCTTGCCGCCTTTAGTATAAAAATACCAGATGCGACAGGTTGTAAGGTTTTTATGGAAGGTACAATTGTGAGTACAGATTTGCCTGGGTTTATTAAAAAAGATGAGCATACCTGGGTTAATAAGTTTTATGCAAGTGCAGCAAAAAAGGTAGATATTTCTTGTACAGGCTCACTATCATCTATTTCAATTAAAACATACTAACACTTATGGGTGCAGATCTTGTACAGTTAGCTCAGGCAGCTAGTTTTGATTTTTGCGATTCATTAATCCGGTACTCACGCATTCTTACAACCGAAGTAAAGATTGGGGATGTACCTATGGGCGGTTCACATCCGATAAGGATACAATCAATGACAACTACTGATACCCTTGATACAATGGGTACAGTGGGCCAGGCAATCAGAATGGCTGAGGCAGGATGCGATTATATTCGAATCACGGCGCCCAGTATCAAAGAGGCACAGAACCTGAGTGAAATCAAAAAAGAACTGCATAAACGCGGGTATAATATTCCGCTGATAGCGGATATACACTTTACCCCGAATGCTGCTGAACTTGCAGCCAGAATTGTAGAGAAGGTACGCATCAACCCTGGGAATTATGCAGACAAAAAAAACTTTAAAGAAATTGATTTCAGTCATGATTCATATGATGCAGAATTAGAGCGTATCAGAAGAAAGTTCATTCCCTTGGTTCGCATCTGCAAAGAATATGGTACAGCCATGCGTATTGGCACCAATCATGGGTCATTATCTGACCGTATCATGAGTTATTATGGTGATACACCCAGGGGTATGGTAGAATCAGCCATGGAATTTATCAGAATCTGCGTTGCTGAAAATTATCATAACCTGGTTATTTCAATGAAATCAAGTAATGCGACAGTCATGGTACAGGCATACAGGCTACTGGTACATACCATGAATCAGGAAGGCCTTCACTTTCCGCTACACCTGGGGGTAACAGAAGCTGGTGATGGTGAAGACGGAAGAATTAAATCAGCTCTTGGTATAGGAACCTTACTGGAAGATGGCTTAGGTGACACAGTACGTGTTTCTCTCACAGAAGAGCCTGAATTTGAAGCTCCCGTAGCCATGGCACTTGTATCAAGATATACCAGGAGAGGTGAAAAATTGAAATTTGACCTGAGTAGCAACGTACCAGATATATCACTTTTACCTACAAAAAAAGGGGTACTTGGATACCCAGTTTCACCGTTTGAATACCTGCGCCGGCAGACTACAGATCTTGAATTTATTGGTGGTATGCATGTGCCGAGAGTTTTTGCAGACTTAAGTAAAGCAGGTGAAATGCGTGATCCGGCTATTCTGAATAATTTTGGTTATCACTATAGCCCGATCCTTGATAAATATCATATTGACGATATCGCTGCAGACTTTATTTATTTCGGAGCATCAATACCAGCATTTCAGCTACCTGGAGGCCTGCATGGTGTTTACGATCTGCTTACATGGCAAAAACTGACCGGTGAAAGTAAAATCAATTCTTCTCCATTAATAAGCATCGAAGAATATTACAATTTAAGGCAGCATCCAGGTGAACTGATAGAAGAACCTATTTTTAAAAACAGGAATTTCCTGCATGTATTAGCCGGTGAAGTTGATGACAGGCTGCTTGATCTACTAAAAAACGATTCCCATACAGTCATCATTCTTGAAAGCATAGATGAAAAGGTAATGCCAGTTTTCAGGCAACTCTATTTTCGGTTAGTACAGCGAGACATGATGAATCCGGTTGTATTAAAAAAGTACTATCCTGGCTTTTCAAAAGACGATTACCTGCTGACTGCCACAGCCGATTTGGGATCATTATTTCTCGATGGTTTTGGAGATGGTATCTGGCTTGATAATATGCCTGCCGCGTTTGGGATTTTACAAGCAAGTCGTACCAGGATTTCTAAAACAGAATATATTTCCTGCCCTTCCTGCGGTCGAACGCTTTTTGACTTACAAGAAGTTACCCAGCTTATCAGAAGTCAGACAAGTCACCTGAAGGGGGTTAAAATTGCCATCATGGGGTGCATAGTAAATGGCCCTGGTGAGATGGCTGATGCTGATTACGGCTATGTTGGGGCAGGTCCTGGTAAAATTACCCTTTATAAAGGGCGTGTTGTAATGCGAAAAAATGTTGATTCTGATGAAGCTGTTGGTGAGTTAATAGAGATAATAAAAGAAGATGGAAACTGGATTGAAGCTGGTGAGTCATTTGGTTTGTAATGAGTTAAAATTGTTATAAAGATGTTGCGGTGCATTTTTTAAAAAATAGCATAGCCTTTTTAAGAATTTAGGAATCTGACAATTGAATGACAGGAACGCCATCCTGAATGTTGATTTTTGTAACATAAAAGAAATCAATTCAGCCATTGCTATCTAACTTTTGTATTGTAGCCTTTACGCATCAGAATTTCGACCTGCAGGATCTCGGTAAGCTGGTTATACCGCCTGAGGAGCGAAGTTCAAAACTTACAGCCCTGAAAGCAGCTTTTGACGTTGAAGAGGTATTTTACATAGGAACCTGTAACAGGGTAGAAATTGCCCTTGTTAGCAGGGAGCCCCTAACTGAAAAAATTATTCATTCGCTGATAAAGCAACTAAATTCTGATTTGACCCCTTTTCAAGGTCAGGAGATTGCCCAGGCAGCTTGCTTTTTTCACGGATTTGATGCCCTTGAGCACCTCATACGCGTTTCATGTTCACTTGAATCAATGGTAGTGGGAGAAAAAGAAATTCTTTCACAGGTACGTGCAGATTTTGACAGCTGTTTCAAATCTGGTCTAACCGGCGATGTGCTACGCATGATTATGAATTGTGTGGTAAAAGCGGCGAAAGAAGTATATACACTCACCCTGATTTCTCAAAAGCCAATTTCTGTTGTTTCACTGGCCTACCGCAAACTCAGAGATTTTAAAACACCACTTTCTGCACGCGTGTTAATAATAGGCTCGGGAAAAACCAACACCCTTTTTTCTAAATACCTGATCAAACACGGCTACCATAACTTTACTATTTTTAATCGTACCCCTGAGAATGCGACTGAACTGGCAACAGAACTCAGTGCAGATGCTTATGGACTTGATCAGCTAGCTTCTTATACTGGCGGTTTTGATCTGCTAATCACTTGCACAGGTTCTTCTGAACCCGTTATTACACCAGCACTTTATAAAAAGCTGCTGGTAGATGAATCAGCTAAAAAAATTGTCATTGATCTTGCACTTCCCTCTGATCTTGACCCTGCCATTCTATTAAACCAATCGCTTAATTACATTGATCTTGCGGCATTACAAGATATTGCAAGGCGCAATCAGTTAGAACGGTTGAATGAACTTTCAGAAGCTGAAAAGATTATTCAACAAAACATCGAAGATTTCAAACCACTGTTGCATCAGCGAAAGGTTGAACTTGCAATGAAGGAAGTTCCCCGTAAAATCAGGGAAATCCGTGTTAAAGCATTAGAATCAGTGTTTGTGAAAGATCTTGAAAGTCTAGATGAAGATTCAAGAAAAACTTTAGAGAAAGTACTCAACTATATTGAAAAAAAATATATAAGTCTTCCTATGGTTATGGCGAAAGAAATTATGGGTAAGGTCTGAGTTAGACTTCGACACATTCGTATATTTGAAACCCAAATGTCGGTATGAGAAAGATTATTATTGGTTCACGTGGTAGTGAACTAGCCCTCTGGCAGGCAAATCATGTAAAGGGTTTGCTTGAGGCGCTGGATGTTCAAGTTGAAATCAAAATTATTAAAACCCAGGGTGATGTATTCTTTAATCTGAATATTCAAAAGCTCGAAGGAAAGGGCTTCTTTACAAAAGAACTCGAAGAAGAGCTTTTAAAAGGATCGATCGATCTGGCAGTTCATTCTTTTAAAGATTTACCAACCCAGGGGCCATTAGGTCTGACCATAGGAGCAGTGCCAGCACGAGAAAATCCTGCTGATCTGTTACTTATCAGGCCCGATAGTGTTGATATTAAAAAGACCTTTTCGCTGGTACAAAATGCCATCGTCGGCACTTCATCACCGCGTCGTAAATCACAAATGCTGGCTCACCGTTTAGACTTGCAACTGATTGATCTGCGGGGTAATGTGCCCACCAGGCTTCAAAAGCTTCGTGATGGTGATTTTGATGCCATCCTTGTTGCGAAAGCCGGTATAAATAGATTAAATCTTGATCTCTCAGATTTTCATGTTGAAAATGTGTCAGCGACTGAAATCATTCCTGCTCCTGCCCAAGGTGCGTTAGCGCTTCAGATAAGGGTTAATGACAGGCAACTTGAAGAAAAACTTGCCTTCATCAATGATCCGGATGCTGTAATTGTAACAAGTATAGAGCGTGATATCTTATCTTTATTCGGGGGCGGTTGTCAGTCACCTATGGGTATTTATTGCCGTAAAGAAAAGAATATTTTCCAGGTTTGGACCTGCAAATCAGATAGTTTTGAAGATTTTCCAGACAGGCTATTCATGACCTCAGAAAAATCAGAAGGTCTCGCTGAAAAAGTAGTAGCCCAGTTTAATGGGGTAAAAGACAGAGTTAGTTCTGTCTTTATAAGCAGGGAATTAAATCAGGGTGGATACCTTCAGACATACCTGGAAAAGAAGGGTGTAAGCCTTGAAGGAAGATCACTGATCAGAACTTTTCCGATTATTCATAAACTTGATTCTTCTATTTTATCAAGGGTTGACTGGGTATTCTTTTATAGTAAAAATGCTGTAGAATATTTCTTCGCTCTCAAACCAAAAACGAATACAGCAGTAAAATTTGGTGTTGTGGGCAGGGGTTCTGAAGCAGCTCTCAGGCAATTGGGTCTTGAAGCCTCATTCGTTGGAGAGGCAAGTGACACATCAATGGTAGCCAGAAAGTTTGCAAAACTTACGATAGGTAAGACCGTCTTGTTCCCACAGGCCAAAGATTCATTAAGAAGTATTCAAAATGGTCTAAGTGCTGAAACAATTGCGATAGATCTGCCTATTTATGAAACAGAAGCTGATGAAAATAGCTTTTATTCAGATGCTCAGGTTTTGATTTTTACCAGTCCTTCAAATGTCAGTTCTTATATTGAAAGAAACCTTATAGAACTGAATCAAAAAGTAATAGCCATCGGAAAATCAACTGGTAGTAAACTTGAAGAATATAACGTTAACAATTTCCTGACTCCTTATTCACCCGATGAACTCGGCCTTGCAGAAGCTGTTTTCAGTTTGATGTAAGTTTTATTAAGATAAATTAATCAATGATCATTCAAAGGCCAAGAAGATTACGTGCAAATCAACTGATCAGAAACATGGTTGCTGAGACACATCTTTCAAAAGATATGTTTATGTACCCATATTTTGTTATTCCAGGTACAAATCATAAAAATACCATTTCTTCTTTACCAGGCCTGCACCATTTCTCTGTAGATGAGCTGGTAAAAGATGTTGAGATTGGTTTAAAACTAGGAATTAACAAGCTCCTGTTATTTGGGGTACCTGAAGAAAAGTCTGAAGATGCACATACAGCCTATGATGATAGTTCTGTCGTAGTCAAGGCACTTAAGGCACTTAAGTCAGCTTATGGTTCTGATATCTATCTGGCTACAGACATTTGTACCTGTGCTTATATGACGCATGGCCATTGTGGTGTATTATATGATGGTGTTGTTCAAAATGATGCCAGTCTTGAAATATTATCAAAAATTGCCCTTGCACATGCTGCAGCTGGTGCCGATATGGTTGCCCCTTCTGATATGATGGATGGGCGTATAGGGGCCATGAGAAATGCACTCGATGCATCTCAATTTCAAGATACTGCCCTGATGGCGTATTCAATAAAATTTGCCTCCGCCTATTATGGTCCCTTTCGGGAAGCTGCTGGTTCAGCTCCACAACAAGGAGATCGTAAGTCTTATCAGATGGATTTTCGTAATCGTAAAGAAAGTATGCGAGAAGCTTACCTTGATGAACAGCAGGGTGCTGATATCATTATGGTTAAGCCCGCTTTAGCGTATCTCGATATAATTTCCGACCTTTCGGCCTCAACCAAACTTCCAGTTGCATGTTATAATGTATCAGGTGAGTATGCGATGGTCAAGTTAGCCGCAAAAGCTGGTTTAATTAATGAATCTGCTTTAGTGATGGAAAATATGTATGCATTTGCCAGGGCGGGTGCTAATCTGATAATTACATATCATGTTCGTGATATGCTAGAAAACAATTGGTTGTAACATAGATTTTTTTAAAAAATGCTTGACTCAATAAAAAATATTTTTTCAAAAAGTGCTGAAGAAAATAACCCTGTTTCCTCAGGCACTAAACCTGACATCAAACGTGAACATTCAGCTGATCTGTTTGAAAAAGCGAAAAAGTATTTCCCAGGCGGTGTAAACAGTCCGGTCAGGGCTTATAAAGCTGTATTTGGTACGCCTCTCTTTATCGAAAAAGGCGATGGCTGTCATTTGTTCGACGTTGATGGTAATAAGTTCATTGATTTTTGCTGTTCATGGGGGCCCCTGATTTTAGGGCATAATAATTCAAAAATACGTGAAAAAATAATTGAGGCCCTGCCAAACGGTTTAACTTTTGGTGCCCCTACGAATGCCGAAAATGAACTTGCTGAACTGATACTCAAACATCATCGCTATATAGAGAAATTGAGGTTTACCAGTTCCGGAACAGAAGCTGTTATGTCTGCCCTGCGTGTAGCCCGTGGTTTTACAGGTCGTGATAAAGTAATTAAGTTCGAAGGTTGCTATCATGGAGCTGTTGATTCGGTTATGGTTAAAGCAGGCTCTGGGCTGGTTACTTTCGGGCAAAGTAATTCTGCTGGAATTCCAGTTGCCTTCATCAGTGAAACCCTTGTTTTGCCCCTGAATAATATTAAAGCATTACAAGAAGCCTTTAAAACCTATGGTTCTGAAATTGCCGGAGCAATTATTGAACCGATTCCTGCAAATAATGGGCTGATATTACTGGAAAAAGATTTTCTGCTTGCCCTAAGGGCTCTTTGTACTGAACATGGTTCATTACTGATATTTGACGAGGTTATTTCTGGTTTCAGAGTTGGTTTCGAGGGTGCCGCAGGTTACTACCAGATTGCTCCTGACCTGATAACATTTGGTAAGATTATTGGTGGTGGTCTTCCGGTAGGTTGTTATGGTGGCAGAGCTGATATTATGGCGAAAGTAGCTCCTGAAGGTGATGTTTATCAGGCAGGAACTTTATCAGGAAACCCGATAGCCATGGCTGCCGGAACAGCCCAATTGCATGAGCTTTTAAAAATGAGTTTTTATAAAGATCTCAATAATAAAGCTCAGGAGTTTGCCGATTCAATACAGCGTTATTCTACTGCCCGTAATTATAAGGTGAAAGTTGTCTCGGTCGGATCATTGTTTTGGTTTTCTTTTACAGAAAAAGAGAAAATTGAAAATGCCGATGATATTGCACCTGAAAGTATGGAAAAGTATAAGATATTTCACCGTGAACTTATTAACAGGGGTGTATACTTAAGCCCATCTGGGTATGAAGTAGGTTTCGTTTCTGCTGCTCATACAAAGGTAGATCTTGAAGTGGCGAAGCGTGCCATATTTGAAAGTCTTGATATTATATTCAAAAGGGTAAACCTTTAAAAATGCGCTCATTATCGATATTCAATGTATTATTAATCTATGCTGTTCTCCAGATCAGCTGGTGGGGTTATCTGCTGATTAAATATTCACCAGGTAAGATAGATATGGTAATGAGCGAATTTTCGGTCTTTATCGTTCTTCTTCTGTTCGGCATGTATCGATTGAGAAAAGCTATAAATCATGAAAATGTACTTGATCAGCAACAGAAGAATTTTTTACTTTCTGTGACTCATGAGTTGAAATCTCCTCTCGCATCTGTTAAATTATACCTGCAAACCATTCTCAAGCGTGATCTTGATCGTGACAAGGTAACCTGTTTTTTAACGAATTCTCTGGCAGATATTGAGCGTCTTGATGTGCTGGTAGAAAATATGCTCATGGCGACCAAGTTTGAGAATAATACGTACACTTTTCCAAAAGAACAGTTTAATTTTTCTGAACTGGTTCAAACGATTTCAAACAGGGTAAGGTTGAATACCCAGGGCCGTTTCTTTTTTGATGAAAAGATAGAACCCGCAATACAATTGCTAGGTGATAAATTTGCGTTAAGCTCTGCAGTCAGTAATATTATTGAAAATGCTGTTAAATACTCAGCCGAGGGTACGCATATACGTCTGAACTTAAAAAAAGAAACTGATCAGGTAATCTTGCAGGTTACAGATGAAGGTATAGGTATCGATGACCGTGAAAAACAAAAAATCTTTCAAAAATTTTATCGCTCTGGTAATGAAGAAACCCGGGGCACCAAAGGTACAGGCCTTGGTCTTTTTATAGTAAAACAGGTACTCGATAACCATGAGGCTTCTATAGAGGTTTCTGATAACTCACCCCAGGGCAGTATTTTTGAAGTAAGTTTCCTGACATGAACGAGCCACAGCCCCGTATTTTGCTGATCGAAGATGAAGAGCATCTTTTAGAAGCAATTAAACTTAATCTTGAACTTGAAGGCTATCAGGTTACCACAGCCGTAAATGGCAAGAAAGGTTTGAGAACCTATCATGAAGGCCGGTATAATCTGATCATTCTTGACGTGATGATGCCCGAAATGGATGGTTTTCAGGTTTGTGAAATGGTAAGACTTGAAAACACCGAGATTCCAATTCTTTTCTTAACAGCTAAAAATACCAGTGAAGACCGTATCAATGGTCTTAAAAGGGGAGCTGATGATTACTTGGTCAAGCCGTTTAATCTTGAAGAACTTTTGCTCAGGGTGGGTATTCTGCTGAGACGTAGTAAGCTTGGAGTTCTTTTGCCCTCACTTAATACCTATACTATCGGTGATAAACGCATAGATTTTACACGTTATGAATTTGCAGGTTTAGATGATGTGCTTCATGCCCTTACTCGCAAAGAAACCTTGCTCTTAAAATTGTTAATCGAACGTAAGGGTGAGGTTGTGTCACGTGAAATGATTCTTGATCGTGTCTGGAATTACGACGTCTACCCATCAACCCGTACAATTGACAATTTCATACTTTCATTCAGGAAGTACTTTGAAGAAGATCCAAAAAATCCCAAATATTTTCATTCTATAAGAGGCACTGGTTATAAGTTTACCGACCTTATTAAAATTGATGCTAACTAATTTTTATGCCTGTATCACATTTATTTATTGAAGCTGCATTTTGTCAAGCCACCCCCCGGCCACCTGTATGGATGATGCGTCAGGCAGGCCGGTTCATGAAAGAATACTGGGCAATCAAAGAAAAATATACTTTTCTTGAAATGGTGAAGATTCCTGAAATCGCCGCCGATGTTACTATGCTACCTGTAGATTTACTGGGAATTGATGCAGCTATCATGTTCTGTGATATACTTGTTACTGCCGAAGCCATGGGTGGTGGTCTTTCTTTTCATGCAGGTCAGGGTCCTAAATTTTCAAACCCTGTTCGAACTGCTGCTGATATTGCAGCTTTACGCATTCCTGATATCTATGAATCACTCGGCTACGTTGCCGAGATGATCAAAATTGTACAGGAACGCCTGAATAATTCAATCCCGCTGATTGGTTTTGCAGGTGCTCCTTTTACTGTCATGTCATACCTGGTTGAAGGAGAATCATCAAAAGACTTTAAAATTACCAAGCTTCTGATGAATAATCATCCAGCTCTGGCGCATTCTCTGCTTGAAAAAATTACCAGGGTTACAATTGACTACCTGAACCTGCAGATCAAGGCTGGCGTGAATGCCATTCAGATTTTCGATAGCTGGGCCGGGGCACTCTCATGGGACGATTATGAAGAATTTTCACATCGTTATATAAAACAGATAATTGCAGAAGTTAGGGTTGAGGGTATTCCAATCATTTCTTTCTGTAAAGGAAGTTCAGTTTTTGCACCCATGATGGCAGCCGCCAAGCCTGATGTTATCTCTGTTGACTGGAATGCTGATTTACCCAGTTTAAAAAAGTTGCTGCCATCTGGTATCGCTGTTCAGGGCAATCTTGATCCATTTGTTCTATATGCTGATAAGTCGGTAATAAAGAAAAAGATTTACCATCTCTTTGATCGAATGGAAAATGAAAATGGTTTTATTTTTAACCTCGGCCATGGTATTATGCCAGATATCCCTTTTGACAATGTCAAGTATGCAATAGATATCGTAAAAGAATATAGTTATAAAAAACTCGTCTGATAATGTATCTCTATATACAGGCCGTTCATATTGTATTTGTAGTAAGCTGGTTTGCTGGCTTGTTCTATATGCCCAGGCTGTTAATTTATCATACAGAAGCAAGCTTAAAGCCAGAACCGGCAGCAACTATTTTGAAAAACCAGTTTAGTATCATGGAAAAAAAACTGTGGCAGATTATTACTGCCCCGGCCATGATTTTAACATTGGTAACAGGTACTGCAATGGTTGTGATTAATAGATCTCTGTTACATCAATCGTGGCTGCACGCCAAACTAACTTTTGTGCTGATTCTGGTTGTCTACCATTTTTTTACCCGTAAAATTTACCGTCAGATTCAGGATGGTAATTTTAAACGAAGTTCTAATTACCTGCGTATCTGGAATGAGGGTGCAACCATTTTACTGGTGGCTATTGTTTTTCTTGTCGTGGTAAAAAACTCACTCTCCTGGATTTATGGGGTAGTAGGTCTTGTTCTGCTGGGCATACTGCTGGGTCTAGGCATCAGGTTGTATAAAAGACTAAGTGCAAAACAATCCGGTTAGCCCTGGTAAAAATAGATTCTGGATACTTCGTTTAGTGTTTAAATCTTATTTTTTAGGATAAGCTAATTGGACTCTCCCCATTTATACTGATTAACCGCCTTCCAGCCATCTTGGTAATTACACTGCTATGCACTATCGCTGCTGCAGCTACGATAATGCCTGAAGGTAGTATTTCATATCTGGCAGTTCTCAAGTTACTAAAGGCCAAGCAATTGGGTCTCAATCAGGCTGTTCATAAAGGCTTGAATCAGAATCTCAATCAGAGGGTAAACCTGGGTTTCAATCAGGCTGTTCATACAGGCTTGAATAAAATCTTGCGCGGGTCTAATACCGTGATTAAACGGAGTTCGTGTGTATTAATGCCTTATACCGGCTTATAGATGCTGCTGGCAGGGTCATCAGATATGGTGATGCTGAATATGAAAATCATGCTCTTGAAGTAAAGGTTATACCAGGAACAGTCTGTATCGTTGTTGAAGACCGTTACTGAATTGCTGTTATCGGTACGCATAAACATCGTGTAAATGCCAGATACGCATTTCCTAAAGATAACGCCCTCAAAACTTTGATGAGTACATATTGTGGTCTAAAGGTGATAAAAGAAGATGGAGCCATTCATATTTTCTGGAGCGTTTCTTCAGCCGCAAATAAACCTTCCTATATTATATATAGCAACTCTTCCTGCCAGGTTTAGCGGTAAAGATCATGACGATTGAGTGGGGAGAATTGCAGGGCAGGTTTTATTTTGTCTCCTGTCTCAGAAATGTAACGTTCAGTTATTAATTTAAGATCAAAAAAAGGGAGCAGAGCTCCCTTTTTTTTTATTCAAACTACTTATTCTTCAGCCAGAATTATTACTTTATTCTTAAGTACTTCAATAACTCCGCTTTTGATTGCAAATCTCATAGACCCGCTATTCACCATAATCTCACCTTTTTGCAGGGTTGAGATAATAGGAGCATGATCATTCAAAACAGTAAAGCTACCCACTGAGCCGGGAACTGTTACTGAATTAGCCTCGCCAATGTATAATTTTTTATCTGGAGTGAGTATCTCGAGTTGC
>JANLVJ010000022.1:0-3819 GCA_031363945.1 bacterium
TTTGGATTAGCAGCAGCCGTACCAAGTACCCCATCGCCAGCAAATCGATATCTTTACAATGGCAAGGAAGTACAGACAGATCTGACGAACCAGTATGATTATGGCGCCAGGTTCTATGTCCGGTGATAGGTAGAATGACTACCATTGATCCGAGTGCCAGGAGTTATGTTTCACTGTCACCGTATAATTATGTGAACAACAATCCCATAGGCTCTATTGACCCTGATGGCAGAGACCTTATAGTTTTGAATGCACCTGCCCATGTTCATAGTCCAGTAGGTGCTTTAGGCCATGCTGCAGTATTGATTGGTAATTCACAAAAAGGTTATAGATACTACTCAAAAAACGGCACGAATGAAAAGAAGGGTGCCTTTGGCCCATCCGATAAAAACCCTGTAAAAGGAAAATATTTCGCATCACTAAAGGAATTCCTTGCAAGTAATGATAATAAGGATAAAGATGGTTCATATACAATGGGTGAAGAACTTAAAACTAATGATGCAACAGATAAAAAAATGGAAGCGGCCGCTTTGGCAGCTGTTAACAGTGATTTCAATGTTTTAGATCAAAGTTGTATAGATGTAGCTTCAGATGCTTTAACCGCAGGTGGATTTGATCCAGGTTACTCCCATAATTCATTTTTGGGAATTCAAAATCATTACTTAACTCCTATACCGAATGTGCGATTTAATAATATTAGGGTTAATAATAACGGAACATATTTATATTTCAATGCACCTGCTAAGGAAAAGAAAGCAAAAGTTACAGCAGAGCCTTTATCAAAGCCTACTTTTATACCTAACGATCCACCAAAGTAAAATAAACCACTATGAAATTAATTCCTTTGCCATATATAAACAGTAGTACAAGGCTACTTTTAGGCTTGCTATTAATTATTTCAATTTGTTCTTGCAATACATTTGTGGAGAATGGCGGTTTAGGAGCGAGCCTAAATATTAACGACTCTAAAAAAAGAGGTGTTTTTGTATATCAATATTTGCCTGTTAAAAATCCATATAAAATAAATGATAGTTTAACAATAAATGTTAAATCCGCATGGTTAGAGCATTTGTGGCGTTACGCAGGTTCAAATAGCAAAAAAGCAGATATTGAGAAAGATGGATACCAATTGATTGTAATTGCTGATGAACAAAGCTTAAAGGGGTTTAATGATAAGTGGCTTATTGGAATAACCTCAGATAGTATATTTTATGGCGGTTTTCGCAATGCTATAATAACAAGTTTGAAGGAACTACCTAAATCAGATACACTTAAATGGAAAGTACAAAATGGGAACCAACTGGCTAAATCTGTCCATAAGGATATAATAGGATCGTTCTCATTGGTAGTATTAAAATAACTAAGTCTCGGCACTCGGCTGGGCTTTAGTTTTATTAAGCTAAATTACCCTACACTGCTTGGCTAAGCCTTCAGGTTGGCCAAGATAACGAAATGATTGTTAAGAGACAAAGCCTGGCCAATTGCCGGGCTTTGTTGCTTTACAGGGCAGCTACATTATTATTAAAGAAGTCTTTAAACTTCTTTTTGGTGAGCATTGTATCAATGATCTTAAAAACAACGGTGCGATCTTCTTCGTCCAATTGGTTGATCAGATTGATCTGCTCAAAGTTGGGCTTATCCTGAATGGTTACATCTACGGGTTGAACGTCAAAATGTACTACCTGATCAATGGTCATACCGAAATACCCCGCAAAGCGTTCCAGTGTCTGTTCCTGATTTCGTTTTAGGTTAAAGTGGCGTACATTCATCAAAATGACAAAACCAAAGAAGTGTCCACTCCTGAATGGCTTTTAGTCCAAGCGGCAGATCTCCACTTTTGATTTCGCTTTAGGTTAAAATGGTTTGCCTTAACCAAATAGTTTACCCAAATCAATAAGCTATCAACTGCCAATCAGAATGGCCTGATTGACGACATAACATTTACATTTTCGCCCATAACCTTCGGGATATGATTTTGAGTATCCAGGCTATCAATTGCCATCTCTTTGTAATATATACAACCTTTTTTTTTGCGTTAAGGGCCATATAAATTTGGCTGGCAGCTTTTTCTGCTGAAGCTACCCAGAATTTACCATTTCCTTTGGCCATGGCTGTATCAACAAATCCGGGCCGGATGTCAGTGATTGTAATCGGAAGATTCAGGTGCTTTACTTTCTGCCTTAAACCCTCCAGGTAATTTATCTGGTAAGCCTTTGAAGCATTATACGCTGGTGCCTGCCTGCCGCCTCGAATACCGGCAATTGAGGTTATAGCTGCCAGGTACCCATTGCCCTGCCTGATAAAATAGTTCACGGCCCAGTCTGCAACCTGAGAAAACCCAGCTACATTGACATTAATTGTGTCATGCTCAATTTTAAAATTTAGATCTTGATTCAACTCGCCAATACCACTACAGATTATCAGCAAATCTAAACCGCCAATTTTATGTGCCAGTTTATTTAAATGCTGCTCATTTTCAAGAATGGAAATATCGAAGGTTGACTTCCTGGCTGAATTGGGAAACTGAGCAACTATTTCGTCCAGGAGTTCTCTGCGTCTACCAGTGATACCCACTGTATTAT
Source organism: bacterium (assembly GCA_031363945.1). Classification (GTDB taxonomy): domain Bacteria; phylum Bacteroidota; class Bacteroidia; order Sphingobacteriales; family Sphingobacteriaceae; genus JANLVJ01. Next base: position 2,583 of record JANLVJ010000022.1, read on the forward strand.
TAGCACTCAGGTATTTTATACTCAGTGCTCTTCCAATTCCAGAGGTTGCGCCGATAACAATGACATTCATACCGATGAAAATAAGCCAAATCACTGATAGTAATGCTTTTTCACTACCAAGGCATTAATTTGCCTTAATTATTCCTCCAGTATAAAATGCACTCACACGCAAACTAAGCTCATTTTGCACAGCCTTAGATGGTATTTACGTACGTGCTTCCCAAATTTAACTATTGTTTATAGATCAGTTGAGATTTTTCAGGGAAGACTGCAATCACCAGATTATGGTTTTGTTGCCTTTCAATAAGGGGCTCATTACTGGCAATAGGCTTTTGATCATCAAGGGAATGTATTGAAATATATTCCTGGATCATACCATTGGTTCTGAACCAGCTTTTGACAGCTTCAGCCCGCTCATTGCTTAGTTTTCTGTTGTAGATTTTGCCTGGGGCAGAATTCGTATTTCCGTATAATCCGATATTTGCGTCTTTATAGTGTTTGTTAAGTGAGTTTTTGATTTGCATCAGCATATCTACAGCACTTGTTTTTATTATGCTCTTATCATTATCAAACAATAAGCTTTCACGAAGGGTATAAGTAGTATAAGTAGGTTTGTTTACTACGTTTATAGCCGTATCACTTACTTCATCAAAGTAAACCCTGTCACCAAAAGTATTGATATTATTCCAGTCTGGTTCAGTTATAGCCGACGCTGCCGATGCTGCGTTTTTTATAGCAACAGCTTTTGCATTTTGCAAAACCATTATATCTTGAGCGCTGTCTGAGCGTAATGTAAAAAATATCAAAAGCCAGACTGTTAAGAAGCCTCCGGCCAACCAAGCCCACCACGGGCCATATTTACTTCGGATTCTTTCTGGTTCTTCCATAATCTTTTCTGCTAAAACATTTGTATAACATAGGTAACTCGTTTCTGCTACATGAATTCAATCTGTCATAAAAATAATACATTTATCAGTTTAGTGTTAAACTAATTCTGGGTGAGAATGAGGTTGTTAGTGTACTGTTTGGGAGTTTAAACAAGTATTTCTACGAATGTATTTGGAGGTAATGTTATTAGTTCTATCTTTGCAACCCCAACGGAAACGAAAGGGAGCAAGCCATGAGTAGTTGTGGTTTGAAAAGAAGAGAGTTCTTTGAAAAGATGGAAGTAATAATATAGTAAATCTGGATTATCCGGAGGGCTGATTATTGAATGGTATAGGAAGGCAGAAGCTGG
>JANLVJ010000055.1:0-134446 GCA_031363945.1 bacterium
TCACTCAAATGGCCTAATACCAGGATATTATTAAAAATACCCGCTTCATCTCTTGCTCCTGCAAGAACAACCTGCTCAGGACGCAAACGATCTATGATCTCCTGAATTACTTTTAATTGCCTGATATTCGTATCGCCACAAGTAGAAATGAACATTGAAAACAAATCACTTGGTCTTGAATGAAGCTGATGATAAGCAAGCGCATCAAGCGGATCGTAAACCAGTACAAGTCGTCTAATCTTCTGATTGTTTATGACATTTGATAGCCAGACTGAATCTTGCTCTTTTTGTTCTGTAGCGTCTAGAGGTTCTCTATTTTCACCTTCAACACTGTAGACTTCGCTTAACTGTTCACCTTTGGTCAGGGGGTAACAAGGCACCAAGCGGCCATTTGTCTTTTTGTTTACTATTGTTCCTCTGAAAAAGGTATGATCAAGCGTTGCATCTTTTATATCATTATCATAAAAGTACTCTCTGTTTGTCAGGTTACTCAATTCAAATACCGAATTAAACGCATCCATGAAATCAACCGTAACTGGCTCAAGTTTTATCTTTTGAAGTTTAGATTGCGGGCGCTTATAAAATTTCTGCACTTCGTTTTTTATATCGTCAACCAGTGGCGAAAGAAACGTTGAAATAAATTCAATGATTGTCAGGGCTTCACCAGGCTGTCCCAATGTGAAATAACGATATTCAAGAGATGAATTATCTCTAAAAACAATGATTTCTACATTTGCCTCATTTTGTAAGAGTATGTAGCCACTGTTCAGGGCCGTAGTAGCAAAATCCCTTTCTGTACTAAAGCCGTAACTTAATGCAAACTCAGCAAGGTTTATCTGCGACTTATAGGCATCATATTCATTATCTGAAACTTTAGCTAGTTCAACTGGTACCGATTCAAACCTGAATACAAGTTTATTTTCACCATTGAGGCTCAGGAAGGCATCGAAAACATGCCCTTCTTTATTTGTAAATCCTTTAATAAGGGCTGTCTCTTTTCCTGACAGCAGAAGTGCTTTCTCCTTCTCTGTGAGTTTAATTCCCAGAATCGTATCTGGTAATTGAATGAGTGATTGATCTGCTTTCAAAGTACTACTAGTTTTGGTCAAGTATGTAAGTAACGTATTTTTTCATTTTTACCTTAAACCCAATCTGCTCCAGAATTTTTGAGACATTTCCAGGTAAGTCGTTTGAAGTTTTACCCTTCATGATCGCAGTCAGGGTATAATAATATATATTGTTTTTATCAGCCCAGTTTTTTAGATCATCGAGTGAAAAATCGTTAAAATGTTGATTTATGAGAGTTATGGCTTCTTTATAAGAGTACTCTTTAATATTGCCTTCTAAAGGGGATTTCATATTGAGAGATTTTATATGTTATTAATAGCTGATCAGTTTCTCCTGCCACTTGAGAACGTCTTTGTCGTTAATAAATACACGCTAAAGATAAAGATTCATAAGCATAATGCTGTAAATATACTAATATGCTATAATCAGTTTAACCAAAGATACGTTAAAAATATTAAAAAAAAATATTAAAATAAATTTGGTTATTCGGTTCTTGTTTTTTAATTTAGAATTGTGAAGCAACTACGTTTTTTTATTAGCATTTTAAGTTTGACAACGGCTACTTTGGTGGTTTTAGTATCTCATGGCATGATAGAAATTACAGAGGTCTGGCAAAACGTGATTTCAGGTAAAGTTTTTAGTACCAGTTTGTATTTATATGAGTGGCTGTTCATAGTGTTTACAATAGTATTAATATGGCTTTTGAATTTTAATTCTCAGGAAGTAAGACTGCTTGATATCTGGTATGCATCATGTCTGAATCTGTTACCAAAAGGAAAAAATAGCTCTCACCTGAATCTGGTTTCGTCCGGTAGTATACCTGTATTTGGAAAAGTTCAACCACTCGATGAGCAGGAGATTTTAGCTTTCAGGCAAATGATTGAAGTAGAAAGAGGGCCTTCTATTTTGTTAAATGATGATTGGAAACAAGAACTTGAACAAGCTGTGATAGAAAGAGATGAAAATGCTGTTATGGCTCTCAAAATACCTGCTAAAGAAACAGAAACATGGCTGGTAATGGATTTGGAAGAAGCATCGGGCACAGCGATTCCCAAAAATAAGAATCCGCTCAATCAGGATATTTCCATGCTTTTAAACGAACAGGAACATCTTGTTTTTAATATGTTAGATATCAGGAATCAGGATGAAGAAGAAAATTTCATTCCACCTTCATTAAAAGTTGTATACCGTTCTAAAGAAAATACCAGGCCATCTATAGCTGAAACTCTTAAAAGCGCTTGGGAGAGTAAAGATGATAGTGCTTTTTATAGAAAATTAATAGAAGCATGTGATCAATAAAAAATTTAATAAACTATATATATTTATATAAGTATTTAATATTTAGACATGATTTTTCACTATTTTTATCAGATAACTCAGGTATACAATGCCGGGTTAACATTTCCTGGCAGAATTCACCCTGTGTTAATTCAACTGATAGATATAATCAGTAGTTCAGGAACAACATTAAGCAAGTTGCAAAGTGTCTTTACCTGGGCGATGAAAATTTTAAATATCCTGGTTGTAATTGGAGCTATTTATGCAGGTGCCAATATTGCAAATTCAATGTTTGGCTTATCGGGAGATGATCATTTCTCGGGTAAGGGTAAAGGGAAATTACTCGCACTGATTTTTGGATTAATCGTTTGGTTTGGTATTCAGGTTATTATCGGAGATATTGGTAATGTGATGAAATAGCATATGTCAGTCTCTTATATAAGTTATCTGGGAATTGAAAAAAAACCAGCTCTAAAAGGAATTCCCTTGACAGATCTATTACTGGCAGTAGTGTTGTTTGTGGCAATGCTCCTTTCAGGGGCTGTAATGCTAATATTTGGCCTTTATATACCTGCATGGTTTGGGTTTTCGGTACTCGTATTTGTCGCAAGTATTATTTTCTTAAAGACCAGGAGCCAAAAAGGCCAGCCTGCATTTTTTCTTTCTTATTTCAGTTTTTTAGTTCTTCAACCCCGCAAACTTAAACCCGCATATGGCAAGCTCTGGCTTCAATCAAGAAGGTAATTCAAAAGGAAATCGTAAAGAAAAGAATCTAGACGAATATTTTCCATTTGAATTTATCGATCAAAATGCTTTAATCCACAAAAATGGGGGAGTTTCAATAGGTTTTGAGTGTATTGAACAACCCAGAAGCGGGCAATTGTCAGCTGATTTATTTCTAAATCTTCATTATGCACTGATTCATGCCTTGTCAACTATGCCTGTTGGGGCTGTTTTTCAAAAGCTTGAGATATTTTATGAAGATACTTTTTCAATTCCCCCAAAAGGGAAAGGTTTTCTGGGAAAACGCTGGTTAAATCATTTTAATTACCGTGCTGTTATTTTGCATAAAAGCTATTTGTTTCTCTGCTTTCCAAACCCAAAACTTATAGCTGATCATCACGCAGGAAATACGTGGTTTGCCATGGGTAAGAGCATACTTCAGAATCCACATGAAAATCTGGAGAATAGAGTTGCAGAAGCTGATATGGCTGCCTCACGTTTTGTTAGCTCACTTTCTCTGGTATCTGAAATTAAATTGAAACGATTAAATGAAGCTGAATTAGAACTGTTATGTTATCAGTATTTCAATCTTGAATTTACAAAAAAATCTGATTCACTCAATAATGCGATTTATAATGATATTAATTCCTGTATCCTGGGAAATAAAAAAATTCAAATAGTAAGTATGCTGGGACAACCTCCTGAAGCATATGTCAGTACACCTGATCGAAATGGAATTGATAGCCCTATGCTCTCATCGCTGCTGATGGATATTCAGTTTCCGCACATTCTGGTTGAAACTATCAAAATTTGTGATACTGAAAAAGAATTGAACAAGCTTGACCTAATGCGTACCATGCTTCATTCATTTTCTAACCAGCAGGATCAAGATGGTGAAATTCAGCAAACTGGTTTGAAGGCCCTTAGCGCAGAAATCAGAAGCAAGCATTATGAACTTGTCAAACTTTCGGTCCAGGTACTGATTTATGATTCTGATGCAAATCTATTAAAGCAAAAGACTAATCAGGTTCTCAGCAATATGCTTTCAGTATGCCGGTCAAAAGCCTTTGTCGAAAATATTGACACAACAAATCTGTTTTTTAGCTGTCTGGGTGGAAATGCACTCGAAAATTACCGTTGGATTTTAATGCCTGCCGTAAATGCAGCCTGTTACACAACTTTTCAATCTTTTGCTGGCCGGGATCTGTCAGGGCTGATTTTATGTAACCGATATAAACAACCAGTATTCCTGAATTTTTGGAACATATCACTGGATAATAAAAACAAATTAATAATTGGGCCATCGGGATCTGGTAAGTCTTTTACCGTTAATAGTTTCATCAGTCAGCATTACCATGAAGGTGATGATGTTATTATAATTGATATTGGCGGTTCGTATAAAGGTCTGTTTAGTATCTTAAGTGGGAAATACTTTGAGTATAATCTCTTAAATCCCTTAACATTCAATCCTTTTCTTGTACCGTGGATCGCCGGGAAACCCCAACTGTCAATTGAGAAATTAAGTTTTCTTGTTTCTCTTATTTCAATACTCTGGAAGCAGACCGGACAGGAATTAATGAAAACTGAAAGATCTTTTCTCCAACAATACCTGACAGCTTATTACAACTATCTCGGTGATTCATCTCAACATATCTTATCCTTTGATCAAGGGAATTCAGGTTATAATAGGGGTGACACGCAGCAGGAATCAGCGTCAATGAATAGTTTCTATCATTTTCTTGAAACCTGTATTGACGAAGTTCATGCCAGTGCAACTAAAAGTTATTTTGATTTAAAAAGCCTTCTGATCGTTTTAAAAGAATATACAGGAATTGGTGCTTATGCATATTTACTAAATGCATCTGCTGAAATAGAAATTAGTGAACACCAGCTTTTATGTTTTGATCTGAATGGGATACGTGAAGATATAGTCTTGTTCCCGATAATTTCACTATTGATTATAGAGCTGGTTCTGGATAAAATCAGAAAATTTCCGCTCAGGCGCAAGCATATCTACATGGATGAAGCCTGGTCTATGTTAAAAGACGCATTGGGTGATTTTGTCATGAATATGTATCGTACGATTCGTAAATCTAATGGAGCAATCAGTATCATCACTCAGGGAATTGATGAAATCGACCGTTCGCCAGTAGGAAAAGCAATCGTGCAAAATGCCGCAATCCGAGTTGTTCTTGATCATTCTTCGGCCCCCCAGCAATACGAGTTATTGCAGTTATCGCTCGGTATTACAGAACATGAAATGGATTTACTCAAAAGCCTGAGAAAAAATGATGTTGAAGGCTGGAGAGAGTTTTTTATAAAATTCGGTAATGACTCTGAAGTGTTTTTACTGGATGCTCCACCAGAGGCTAGAATTGCATTTGATAGTCGTATTGAAGAGAGGGTAAAGCTTAATACAATGCGCACTCAATATAATGGCAATATTGAGCTTGCAATTGATCAGTTAATTGAAAATACTAATAATTTCTAATCATGCTGATACTTGACTTACCCTTGCAGCATTCTTTTACAGGTATGCTGGGAACAATTAGAAACGGTTGCCTGATACTAATACCTCTACTTTTTGCAATTAAGACTGGCTGGAGCCTGATTAAGGGTTTTACCGGAGACCAGCATATTCATTACCAGGGGTTATTCGGGGCTATTTTACTTTGGCTTCTGGTAGCTTCTTATGGTGAGATAATGAGCTATCTGGACATTTTCTGTCAGGGAATAATAAATTTTGTAGAACCACCTGAAAAAGATCCTGTTCAGGCTGTTTCTGAAGCAATGTATTCGCGTAATGTACTTGAACTTACCAATGCCGCCGGAAATGTTCAAAAGGGGTTAAATGAAATTAGTCAGGGTAAAGTATTACAAGGTGCAGGAAGTACGGTTTCAAGTGTTGCAGGTTATTTTATAAAAAGTATAAAAGACGAGGGTACCGATTTTATCGCCGGCCTTTTAACAATTTTCGCTAGTATCGCCAGAATGGTTATTGAAACAGTAAGGGCTATTTTATTGAAATTTCTAATCGCTGTTGGGCCTATCGCCTTAAGTTTCTCAATAATTGATGGTTTTGGGCATCTATCACGTCATTGGTTTCAAAAACTTGTTTCTGTCTATTGCTGGTCACTTACGTTGAATATTCTTGATCATATTGTCATTGACTATTTTACCCAGATAGCCTTAGTTCCTGAAATAAAAATCCTTGCTGGTCAGACTTCGGTTGCCGATACGCCTTATTTTATGGATCAACTGATTGTCGGCGGTATGTATATGATGGTACCCTGGTTGACGAGTAGTTTTCTTGGAGGGGTTAATGCAGGTCAGTTTCTTGATAATAAAGTAAAGCTACTCAGTACAATGCTGAGCACAGTAGTTGGGTCAGCTAAAACTATGGTTGCTGGTAAATATTGATTTAACTCACAGGAAAGTTATGGGACATATAAAATCATTTACTGAAGCATTTGATACATTAAAAAAGAGCTTTTTCTTCTTGCTCTGGGTATTGGTTTTTGTTGTTTTGAGTTGTTTTGGCATTGTGATCTACGTTTATCAAACGGCTGATCATAAGGTATATATCATAAGCCCTGATCAGACAATGAAAGCTGAGTCTGATTATAATCATCAGGTTACTGTTTATGAAATAAGAAATCATATCAAGGCTTTTTGTTCAACCATTTTTGCCTGGGATAAGGATAATTACAATGCCAATATTGAATATGCTATGAACTTGGTTGATCATGTAGATGGCCTGAAAATATTCAATACCTTTAAAGAGCATGAAGTATATGAAAATCTAGTTTCAACAAGTGCCAGGGTAACAATTCATATCGATAGTATAATTGTCCAGATGCATACACTGCCCTATAAAGGAATATTCTATTTAACCCAATCATGGATTACGGCCGCAGGTACACAGCTTCAGGGTATTTCAGCAAGATTTGAAGTACTGCCAGTAACCAGAACAGATTTAAATCCCTTTGGATTATTGCTGCAGAAAATTGATTTCGTAGAATATAATCGTGAGCTGCACACTAATAATTCTCAGTTTAATCAATCTGTTTCTGAAAAAGATAGCAGTTTAAATAAATGAAAACATTAAATTACAGTTACTTAGCCTTATGTAAATTGAAGATTTTGGAGCTGTGAATTAAAAATATACATGAAACTAGTCTTACTATCAATCACATCAATAATGGTTTGCGTATCATCTTCATTTTGCCAGACCAGGATTTTGAATAAACAGACTTCAGCGACAGATACGATACAGGTTTCGATTTCACGTACGACTTATCTGGCTTTTCCGGCTGATATAGAGCTGGTAGATATTGGTAATAAGGAATATACTTTTAAAGTAGAAAAGAATATTTTACTGCTAAAAAGTTTGAAAGCAGGGTCTCATCCAACAAATATGCTTGTCAAATTTGGACAGGAGCTTTTTACTGCCAGTTTAATTTATGCTGAAAATAATAACAGGAGTCTGTATGATTTTAGAAAGAAAAATTTTGAGAATGGTGCGACATTTACAAGGAGAGTTAAAGTGGTTGATACATCTGGTTTCAACAGTGGTGCTGTAATTAGTTTGACAGCAGATACCGGGGTAACAGACTCACTTGTTTCACCTAAACGAGTTGCAGCGGTAAAAGCCCTGGCACCCCATTTTAAAACCTATGGAATTATTAAAAATTCCATAGCTTTTTTGTTGGGTAATATGGTTAGTGATGACAAGTTTATGTATTTACAGTTCCAGGTAATTAATAAAAGTCATTTAAATTATTTGCTTGATTATGTCTCTTTTGAATATAAAAAGCATGGTAGCAAGGATGTTTCTAAGGCTTTTGAACCTCTTTATACTCCAAGTACACGGGAAGTTTCTGCCCACAAAATTGAAACGCTGGTGTACGTGATTCCACTGTTTGCGTCAGGTTCTGATGGTCAGTTTACGGTAATATTTCGTGAATCCCTTGGCAATAGAAAGGCTCAGCTTCATATTCCAATGCGGGCAATAAAGTCAGCACTTGTATTTTCTCATGATATCATACTTTCACCATGAATATACAGATGGGTTTTAACAGACAATTTCGAAAGCTTGGTATAATATTAAGTATTCCAGCTACTATACTTATTTCAATGCTGGTCATACGCTTTATTAATCTTTCAGGACCTGCTGCGGTAAACGCTCCTGGAGCATTATTGCCGAATAATAGAATTGAACTTCAATCAAAACCACAAAATTCAATTTCACAATTAACAGTAGAATTAGAGCAAAAACAAGAAGAAGAAAGGTCGAGACATAAACTGATAAGCCTTGATTTTCCCGGAGATATAGCTAATCCAAGCAAGAGCCTTATACATTCACCTGCGTTTACTAAGCAGTCAGGGTTAAGAAATATTAAAAATAGGGCCCATGATATCGGTTGGGATACAATAGATAATTATAGCGACCAAAATAATTCAGACCTTGATCGTTCAAAATTACTCAGACAACAAGGCATCAATACGCATTCTTCAAATAGATTGGCAGGTCAAAAGGGCAGAACAGGATTCAGTCCGGTAACTGGAACCCAAGGTGCAACTTTCACTACTCTGTTAACTTCAAATGGAAAGCAGAATAATCTCATTCATGAAATTAACACCAGATCTGAGCAAAAATTAAATGGTGTTTCGACAGGTTTTAATGGCTTCAGCAAGGAAGAAAACGGTAGTAACCCCGGTGTCTTCCCTGAGGGTATTATCGATTCTCATGCTAGCCCCGGGAATGTAAGTTTACAGATCAAAGCATTTGCATTAGGTGACCAGAAAATTCATCAGGGCTCTATTGTTAAGCTTAGAACCATGTCTGAGTATTCAATTAATGGGCGAAGAATTCTTCAAAACACGATTTTTTATGCTTTTGCAAGTTTCGGGAATGACCGGCTAATGCTTTATGTCAATAAAATCAAGGCGAACTCTTTAAGCTTTAACCTACATCTGGTTTGTTTTGATGATGATGAGAAAGAAGGTATTGCCATGATTACTGTTCGAAATAAATGGGCAGAAACTGCAGAAACAGGTAAGAATTCAGCAGTAGATGAAGTTTCCTCAAGACTTCCAGTAGCATCTGGCATGCTTTCCCAGGTGGGGCATAAATTATTTTCGACCAGTAGAAATGAAGAATATTTGTTGGCCGACGGGCTTGAATTGAGTTTTAAACAGCGCACAGATTAAAAAAGCCATACATGAAAAGATTTATTCTTACCCTAAGCTTTACCTTCATTTTTTTCGCTGCTCAACCTGGCATCATACCAGATGCCAATACATTCTTGCTCAGTCAGATTCTGGGTAAAGACATCGCAGCCGTTCAAACCATGGAATCAACCTTTGACCAGATCAGAACTTTTACAGATTTTGCCAGACATACCAAGGAAAATATTGAAAAAATGGCAAGAATGGAGCAGGAAGTTCAAAATGCATTAAAGACGGCGAAAGATATTAAAGATTTCAAATTCTCTGACATAAGTTATTTGCTTGAAAAAGCAACTGGTATAGATACTGACCCAAGTACATACATCCCAAGAACAGCTTTGACAGCCTCATTATTATCAAAAATCAGCAATCATCAGGGAAATGGGGAGGCTGGTATTGCCCTTTACCGTTTGTATCATCAACCGCTTGATATAATCAGCAATTCAGGTTCGACGCAAAGAGATAGAAAACCAAAAACCATACAGGATCAACTGGGCATAGAAAGATACCTTGCCGCCCAGCAAGGCGCAAGCTATGAGGTGCTGACTGGTTTTGCCGACCGTTTTCAGCAGCAGGCATTGGAAATTCAGAGTAGTGTAAAAAAAGAAGATCTTTTTACAATGAACACCTCAGAGCGAATGCAGCTACTTTTAACTGCTGGTAACCTGATGGAAAAAAGTGTAGAATTAAAATTGAAAGCAGCTGACCTGCTCAGGCAGCAACCCGGTGAAACCATGATTGCTACCAGTCATGCAGCTGAATATCTGAACATACAGGCAGCTTGTTCAAACAGGGTCAGTGCCAGCCAGAAGACTACAGCAAGACTATTTTAATTCATAATAAGCCTAATCTGATTTGTAATTTAATTATGGTCATAGTTTTATTAATTTTATCAATGTCTGCTACATAAAACCAGGCTTGATAGATGCGCTTGACAAAACGCGAATTTCCGTTATTGCTAATTTCTTTTTTATGTTTTTTAAAACCTCTTGACCATTTATCTCTAAATAGGTCAAGGGCCGTCATCAGTGATCAGGCTATCATAACCTATACCTGGCATAACCCAGAAGACCGGGATCAGCCTGTATTATTCAGTCTGTTTTGTAATAAAAGGAGAGCTCATTTTTTAGCTGCATCAGAGCCTGATAAATATGACCAGTTTTTTATCGACTACCCAAAGCAGGCAGTAATACGGATTTTAAAAAATACCAATAGGAGGAAACCAGCTACTGTTTCTAGTTTTAAGGATTTTGCGTCTGGTGAAGAAACCCATGCTGAATTAAAAGTACTTGGGCATGTTTGCAGTAAGTTCAGGTATATTAATTTAACCGATACCCTTGATGTTTGGGTTTGGAAGCAGGGCGAACTAAGAGGCTCTCCAGTCTTTAATTTGCTGAATCCCCAAGGCCTTGTTTTAAGGATCGATAAGAATACTGTTCCTTTATTTATTGCTCTCACAATACAGTATAAAAAAATTTCAGATCATGAATTTGGCTGGCCAAAAAAAGTTGGCCCCTTTATCAGTTCACGTCAATACGAGGATATTAAACGAAAGAGTACAGAAATATTAATCCCTGTTTTTCAACATGAGCAAATTGGATTTCATGCCCAGGAAAAACAAAGGTCGCTACCTTATTCAAGTTCAACTTTTCATTATGCAGGAGGCACCGTCATTGTAAGACAGGTGAAACTGCCTTCAATAAAAAATGATTATTCTGTTTTTGCTGAACTTACAGATTATTCAAATGGCGATGCCATGCCACGACAGGGTACGGTGTTTATCATTCCCGTTGATAAACGGCTTTCAATGCTTGATGCGTTAGATAAGGGGTTTAAAGTATTACCAGGCTTTAAAAGTGTAAATGGAAAAATATATAACGGGTTTCTCAAGACTGCCATATATAATCCCTTAATTGAGCTCATGCGATTTACTACTCCTTACGGGATAAGGGCATTTAATAAAACCCCCTCTTTGGATGATTCAAAATGGGCTGATTCAGTGACCTGGAAACAAGATATTTCTGATTTAAAAAGTGAACTGGTCAGTGAAGTATATATTGGTACTTATATTCATGGCAATAACCCTTTGGGTCAGATTATCTCCTTAAATCTGCGGTTTTATCCTCTGCCTCAGACCATAGAGAAACAGCGGATTTATGTACAGCCTTTGTTTAATACGGTAAGCGTTTTGCAGGCTGCAGGTCAGGAGCCCGGTACACTTTTTCAAGGAGATTCGTTACATCTAAAGTTTACGCTGCCTGTAGGTCTTCAAGACCTGAGTTTTAGATACCTTTCAAGTGGAGAGGGTTTATATCCTGATGGTGAAGCTTTCAGGCAGCGTATCAATCAGGTATTCTGGGATGATGATGAAATACTGAAAGTAACTCCCTGGCGAACTGATTGTGGAACGTTCAGGGCTTATAACCCCGCTTCCCCTATAGCGACAAACGGCTTGGTGCAATCAGATCTTAGCAGGGCAGGATTTTGCCCGGGTTCAATAACTTTACCTGTGAGCATAAACCTGGACGATCCTGAGGCTGGTATTCACGAAATTCGGGTAGTTATACCTATGGGCGGGGTTGAGGCCGCAGCTTCTGGTTTCTGGAATGTTTCTGGTGTTTTAATCGGACATTATGGCCCAAAGACAGATTTCCTGCACCGAAAAGCAAGACATAGACTACTTCAGGATCAGTAATTCAGAATCATCATTTAAGAAAGGAAGACCACATTATTATTAACAGTTTGAACTCTTATTCATCAGTTAATGCGGTATATTTGCACACAATTTGAGGATATGAGATTCGGTACAAAAGTATTACATGCTGGCATAGAGCCAGATCCATCAACAGGGGCCATCATGACTCCTATATTTCAGACCTCTACCTATGTTCAGGAATCGCCGGGTAAACATAAAGGGTATGAGTATGCCAGAACTCAAAATCCTACCCGAACAGCTTTACAGAACAATCTGGCTGCCCTGGAGAATGCCAAGCATGGGTTTTGTTTTGGTAGCGGAATGGCCGCCACTGATGCAATAGCACGGCTTTTAAAGCCTGGAGATGAGGTTATTGCCATTGACGATTTGTATGGTGGTACGTACCGCATCTTTACAAAAGTTTATGCAGCTTATGGTATCAAGTTTACGTTTGTGCCAATGGAGAATGCTTCTGATATAGAGGCGCATATTACTACGGCAACAAAAATGATATGGCTTGAAACACCAACTAATCCGACTTTAAAAGTTATTGATATTAAGAGAGTTACATCAATTGCCTTAAAGCATCAGATTATTGTTGTAGTAGACAATACCTTCGCAACTCCTTATCTTCAAAATCCATTGGATTTGGGTGCTGATATCGTTATTCATTCAGTTACAAAATACCTTGCAGGTCATAGTGACGTAGTTATGGGTGCTGTAATCTGTAATTCTGATGAAATAGCAGAGCGTATAGAATTTTACCAAAACGCATGTGGTGGCGTGCCTGGCCCTCAGGATTGTTTTCTAGCACTGAGAGGAATAAAAACCCTTCATATACGAATGCAGCGTGCTGAAGAAAACGCTCTTCAAATAGCACATTTTCTGAAGTCAAATGAAAAAGTTGCCAAAGTGAACTGGCCTGGATTCCCTGATCATATCAATCATAGTATTGCATTAGAACAAATGCGTGGTTTTGGTGCAATGATTTCTTTTAGCTTAAAAGACGATACGCTTGAGAATGCTTCAATACTGACTTCTGCCACTCATTTATTTTCACTTGCAGAATCTTTAGGTGGGGTAGAATCACTTATTGGTCATCCAGCAACCATGACACATGCCTCGATTCCAAGAAGTGAGCGCTTAAAAAGCGGTGTTGCTGACTCCCTGATTAGATTGAGCGTGGGTATTGAAGATGTCCAAGACTTGCTCGAAGACCTTGAAAATGCATTTAAGTCAATATAGTTAAATGACTGCATATAAGTGCTTAATGCTTTATCTGATTCTTTTGTATTTCAAATGCAGTTTGTTTTAGCCCTAAATCTACTTGCATTTATTGGTGAGATATTTAGTTCTATTAATCACTGTGTTTGATTGATTTACCTTCCCCTGTTCAAAATCTTCATTTGTGTATGATTAAAAACAATTCAAAACTAATACTAGTTATTTGTCATAATCAAATTGTATTAAAATTTATATCACATACATGAACACGAATTCAATTACCGATACGAGTGCGTTAATTCTTAATCAGCTAAACTGGCGTTACGCAACCAAAAAGTTTGATGCTGGAAAGAAGCTTAGCGAAGAAACCATTGACAACCTTTTAAATTATATAAATCTGAGTGCTTCATCTTATGGTCTGCAACCATATAGAGTATTAAATATTGAGTCTGCAGAAATGCGGGCGAAATTATCTGCTCCAAGTTATGGTCAGTCACAAATCACAGAAGCTTCGCATTTACTTGTGTTTGCCGCGGTAACAAATCTTGATGATGCATATGTCGATAGATTCATAAATCTGACAGCTGTAACAAGAAATATTTCTGCTGAGACAATGAATGAATATGCTGGTGCAATCAAAGCATCTATTCAACATAGAGATCTTTCTGCAAGACTTTCATGGTCGGCCCGTCAGGCTTATATTGCCATGGGAACGTTATTGCAGTCGGCAGCATTGCTTCACGTTGATGCCTGCCCCATGGAAGGTTTCTCAGCTGAATTATATGATACTGTTTTAGGTCTTAAAGAACATAATCTGACCGCCCTTGCAGTAGTAACTTTAGGTCATAGAGCTGAAGATGATAGTTTTCAACATTATGCTAAAGTTAGAATTCCTTTAGACGAACTTGTAATTAAATTTTAGTTAGCGAAAATTCCGTTTTCCCGGTTGAAGAAAATTCACCGGGAATTTTTTTTCAGTTTAATTTTTTATGTCAGTCCCTAAAATTCTCATACTGGAATTTTTAGTTGCCGCTCGATTTCAGGTTCATCAAGTCTGCAGCACCCACAGGGTAAGACTTGCTTAACATAGAGAATTAAATTCCCTTTACTATTAAGTTCAGGTTTATCAAGGGTGACCAATATTTCTTTGTTTCCCACACCGAAGCACACTGGACAAAAAACGATTTTTAGATTCATGATACGTGTTTTTAATAGGACTAAAGAATCAAATCTAATTCTCATATACTGCCTGGCATCCAGGTAAAACACCTTTTTTATAAGTAAAAACAGGATATTTACACATGGCTGTTGCTGTTGAAATAATTCCAACCTACTACATAGATAATATACATGACTTTTTGGAGCAGAAAACGCTTCAATACAATCACGTTGAGTTCATTTCAAATGACCCGGTAAGTATTCCACATTTATTCACTGTAAAACAAGACATTGAAATTATGGGATTCTGGGCTGCTATGCTCTCATGGGGGCAGAGAAAAACTATTCTGAATAAATGCCATGAGCTGATCGGGTTAATGAATGGCAGTCCGTATGATTTCATCATGAATCATAGGGAAAAAGACCTGACTGTGTTCTCAAACTTTAAACACCGTACTTTCAATTTAACAGATACCCTTTATTTTATAAAGTTTTTGAAGTTTCATTATTCATCTTTTGAAAGCCTTGAAGATGCTTTTACACAGCAAAATGGTCAGTATTCTGCAGAAAAAGGATTGAATGGTTTTAGAAATTATTTTTTTAGAGGAGATTACCCGACCCGAACATTCAAGCATGTAAGCTGGCCTATGGGAGGCTCAACTTGTAAAAGGCTGAATATGTTTTTAAGGTGGATGGTTAGAAATGACGGTTTAGGAGTAGATTTTGGTATTTGGAAAAATATCCCGGTTTCATCACTGATGATACCACTTGATCTGCATGTTGACAGGGTTTCCCGTAAACTCGGCTTAATCAGTCGTAAGCAATGTGACTGGAAAACAGTACTTGAATTAACAGCACAACTTGCAATCTTTGACCCATCAGACCCTTGTAAATACGATTTTGCGCTTTTTAACCTTGGAATTGAAGAGAAGTTTCAGTTTAGTTCGGTTAATTTGCCTGTGACTGACTAATAATAATACTGCTTTTTAAAAAAGAATTATACCTTCGTCTAACGAATTATGAAAAAGACCTTCGCTCTTCTTCTGCTATGTGTTCATCTCTGTAATCTTTCGGGTTACATGCTGACACAATTCTTTATGCAGCAGAATGATAGGTGGCTTATAGAAAAGCTTGACCAGCATTCTTATGCTGAAAACAGTCTGATAATAATCAAAATTCCGCTTCACCTACCGTATACTTCCGAATCAACAAACTTTGTTCGGGTTAATGGTCAAATAGAATTACATGGAACCTGGTTTAATTATGTTCAGCGTAGAGTAATGCGTGATAGTCTAGTCTTAATGTGTATGCCAAATTTAGAAAAGGGAAAACTGCTCACCGCAGCAGTCGAGCTTAACCGGCAGAATGAAGGTTTATTGTCTGGTAAAAATCATGAACCTCTGGTTAAGAAGGCTAGGGCCCTTGACGAGTATATTGTTAACACTATTTTTTCTTTCGCTTTAAAATTGAATGCTCCCACCTCACCTGATTATTTCTCATCGGTTGGGCTGCTTCCATATCCTGCTCTATCGTTAAACGCTGAACCACCAGAAGCCTAAGTAGGCTGTTTATTACATTATTTCTTATGCATTGACCTACAATCTTTTATTTAAAAGATTGTAGGTCAATGCATAAGATTAAATCAGCCATTTACTGTTTCCTAAAGCAAAAGACGGTGTTTGTTTAAAACGCGCCTTTGGCAATCTATTCTGCAAATCATTTACTGATCACTTAAAGGTTTCTCATCCTCTATCCGGTCTTATCCTATCTTTACTTTTTTCATGAAAAAACTCTTACTATTTGTGAGCCCTGTCTGTATGCTGTTTTTCTGCCTGGGTAGTTTATCAAGCAGGGCACAAACTGAATCTGATGCCTTGATGATACCGCAAAACTATCTATGTAGCGGTGCATTTTACGCGCATACTTCCTGGTCTTCCTATTGGGAAGGCACCTTTAAACGTAAAAATGGTAATCTTGGCACGGTCAGCAGCAATGATTACACGCTTATGGCAAATTATGGTTTTTCAAACCGCCTTAATATCATGGCTTCAGTTCCTTATATTTCAAGCAGAGCCTCGGCTGGTACGTTAGCCCCCCACGCTGGTTTTCAGGATCTTATGGTCACAATAAAGTATGTAGCCCTGAAAATCAAGTCTCCTGTCAGTCAGTTCAGGCTCATCACCACAGCTTCAGGCATACTTCCCTTAAGCAATTATGAAGCAGATTTTTTGCCTTTATCAATTGGATCACATAGTAAACGGTTAATGGCAAGACTCATGGCAGATTATCAGGTCAGGCATTTTTTCTTCACTGGTTCTGGTGCTTACAGTTATCGTGGCAATATTTCAATAGACAGAGATTATTATTACACGACCAGTATGCATTATACCCATGAGGTTTTTATGCCAGACCAGTTTATGCTGGCTGTCAGAACCGGACTGAGAACGAAAGACCTTATTGCCGAACTCGTATTACAGCAAACAAACACACTGGGTGGCTTTGACATGCGTAAAAATGATATGCCTTTTCCGAGTAACCGTATGAATGATAAGACGATAGGGGCGAATTTCAAGTACACTTCTTCCTTTATTCAGGGTCTTGAGCTCTCGGCAGGTGCTGATTATGTAGTTAAAGGAAGAAATGTTGGCCAAAGCTCAACTTTTCATGCCGGCCTATTTTATCTGGCAAATCTGTCAGGAAAATCAAGACAATAAAATTCAGGAACCCAGAAAATTAATTATGAAAACGAACTTTACCTACCTATGCATAAGCGGTTTAACTGCTTCCCTTCTTTTATTTGCTTCTTGCAATAAAAAAATTGAAGATAAAACAGATCTCTATCCGGCCTTGCAACCAGCCCAGACAGATCTTGGTGCATCAAGCTGGAAACCCGTACTAGTCACAAACTTTGCCTTATTTACTGTTGCAGCTCCTGATCCGGTAACATCAGCAGCCTACACCGCTGATCTGAATGAAATCAAGGGTCTTCAGCGCAACATAAATCGTAGTCAGCTGGCAATTATCAGTTATTGGAGTGCAGGTGCGGTTCTGAGGTGGAATCAGATTTTACGTGAACTGGTTGCTAAACATAACCTGCCGCCTTATCAGCGTGAAGACGGCACTTATCCAGCACCGAGTGCAATAAATCCCTTTTCATATCCTCAGTTTCCCTTTTCAAACCCACCCTATGCCGCCCGTGCCTTTGCTTATGTCAGCGCTGCCCAGTATGATGCACTCCTGGCAGCCTACTATTTCAAAACACAGTATAATCGCAAGGCCCCATACCTGAATGACACAACGATAAAGGCACTAATACCTAAATCAATGCTACCGGCATATCCAAGTGAGGATGCAGTTGTTGAAGGTGCTGCAGTAGAAGTAATGAAAATGATGTTCCCGACAGAAATCAGCTTTATCGAGCAAAAGGCTGGTGAAGAAAGGCTCTATCGGATGATTGCAGGTGCTAATGTACGTTCAGAGCTTGATGCCGGAGAATTACTCGGCAAGCAGGTAGCCGATCTCTTTACTGCAAGAGCGAAAAAAGACCGTGCAGGAAAAGCAATTGGTACTCCGGTCTACTGGAAATCACTTGAAACATCAACCATCGCCCGTGGAGAAACTTGCTGGATAAGCCTTGAGAATCCTAAGCGCCCACCCCAGCTACCACTTTTTCAAAAAACAATTCCATTCTTATTTGATACCCTGGCAGTGGTCGCAATGAGACCTGCCCCACCTTTTTCTACCTCCTCTGTTGAATTCAAAAAAGAGCTTGATGAGGTACTTTATTATAGCCAGCATTCAACCCGCGAGCGTGAACGAATTGTTTCATTCTGGGCAGATGGTGCAGGTACGGCAACGCCTATAGGACACTGGAATTCAATTGCCTGTGATGAGTTTGTGAAACAAAAATGGTCTGAAGTGCGCTGGGCCAGAAATCTTGCCTTGCTGAACATGGCCCAGATGGATGCGGCTATTGTGTGCTGGGATGCTAAGTATTTTTATTTCAATCCCCGACCATCACAAATGAACCCAGATATCAAGACCCTGACAGGGGTTCCTAACTTTCCATCTTATACCTCAGGGCATTCAAATTTCAGTGGTTCTGCTTCAACATTTCTGACTTACCTGCTCCCAGACAGGGGTACAAAATTTGTTGATATGGCAAATCAAGCGGCTATGTCTCGCCTATACGGGGCAATTCATTTTCGTATCGACTGTGATATGGGCCTGGTTACAGGCAATAAAGTTGGTGCATATGCCATCGCCAGAGCCAAAATTGATGGGGCTGATTTATAAAATAAGAAATTGCTTAGTTAATTGCTGGACGCTATCTCAAACGGGGGTAGCGTTCTTTTTTTTGTATTAATTTATTTCTAGCTTAGATTCAATAACCAGGTTGATAAAGATATATCAGTAGCATACATTAAGACAACAACAGCACTAGTTTAAACCAAGATCTCAAGTGAAAATTTACTGTTCCCGAATTTTTTATTTCCTGCTATTCATAATTTTCTTTTCTACTTCTGTCAGGGCTCAGAAGATTGAAGGCCTGGCTCTCACGCCCCCAATGGGGTGGAATAGCTGGAATACGTTTCAGACAAAGATTTCAGAACAACTCGTCAAAGACATTGCCGACAAGATGGTAAAATCAGGCATGCGTGATGCCGGGTATACGTATCTGGTGCTGGATGACGGGTGGATGGCCATGGATAGGGATAAAAATGGAGACCTGATTCCTGACCCCATTAAATTCCCAAATGGTATAAAGGCCGTTGCAGCGTATGTGCATAGTAAAGGGTTGAAATTTGGCTTGTATAATTGTGCAGGTACTAAAACCTGTGCCGGTTATCCGGGTACAAGAGGGTATGAGTATCAGGATGCACGTTTTTATGCCGCCGCAGATATTGACTACCTCAAATTTGACTGGTGTTATGCTGACGGGCAGCAGGCGATAGAATCTTATACGACAATGAGTAAGGCACTGGCAAAGACCGGTAAACCCATTGTATTCAGCCTGTGTGAATGGGGAAATAATAAACCCTGGCACTGGGCAGTACATGTGGGTCATTTATGGAGAACAACGGGCGATATTGGAGTTGTATTTGACGGTTCAAAAAAACTTGGTGACTGGACACCGATGAGTGCGATGCGGATATTAGACTTTGAAGATAGTCTGAGAAATTATGCTGGTCCTGGTCATTGGAATGATCCAGATATGCTAGAAGTAGGTAAGGGGTTCACACCTGGTGAAGACAGGGCTCATTTTAGCATGTGGTGTATGCTTGCTGCCCCGCTCATGGCTGGTAATGACCTGCGCACGATGTCAGTAGCAACAACTTCTGTGCTTGCCAATAAAGCTGTTATTGAAATTGACCAGGATAAGCTGGGTATTCAGGCCTATAGACTTAGTAAGAAGGATAGTCTGGAAACCTGGATGAAGCCACTTACTGGTGGTTCATGGGCAGTATGTTTTCTGAACAGATCAAAAAACGACAGGCCGGTTGATATAGACTGGGCTCTACAGGGTTTTACTGATACCCTCAGTCACCGTATCTTTAATTCAGTAGTTACACAGTATAAAATTAAAGACCTGTGGAAAAACAAGAACCTTGTTAATACAACGCAAAAACTTAAAACCATTATCCCTGCACATGACGTCTTAGTGCTCAGGTTAGATTTGCTTAAGTCCTAAAAATAGGGTTAACCCTTATTTTTACGCTTGATGTCGAAATATATTTCACGCCAGTCGTAGATAAGCAGAAAGCCCATAATTCCAACGATAAGTAACCTTGCCTGAATCACATAATTTATAGAAACAAAATAGGGGATATAAAAAACAAAGATGGCAAGCAGAATGATCACCGCTCCAATTTTCATCGAGCGTTTTTTACTGTACTGCGGCTGCTGTTTATTTTCTGAAGTCATACTTAATTTAAGAAATATATTAAAAAAATACCTGTCTGCCAATCAAAGAGGTTCTCGGTAAAAGCGTGTATAAAAAACTAAAAAAGAAATTGTCAATAGTGGAAGGGCAATCAACCAGATAAGCTGGTACATCATCAGCCAAAAAACCACTATAAATATCAACAGCACACGAGACAGATACTTTTCCAAATCTGCCCCGATTTTATACAGTATGCTATGAAATAACAACAGCATGGCTACGGTCAATAATATTAAACCTATCACTGTTACTAGTTGTAACCTATATAATAACCAGATAGTTTCAGGTAAAAGTAGCAGGCTATAAAAGCCTGCTAGGTGCAGGTAATACCGCCACCTGGGTATGGGTAAATTTTTTATGGAAGTAAGAAATGTTTTTTCAAACCTGAAACTTTCATAGACAAGCACTGAATGGCTAAGTCCGATACCAACGAGCGCAATTGCGGCTACCCTGACATCATTATGAACATCATAGAATGTCCAAAACACTGCAGAAATGACAAGGTATGATATAATCTTACAGATTAAAAACTGAACCTTCTGATCATTCAGGAGTTTCAGGAGATAAATACTAAATATAGAGGAGGGTAAAGAGAGTGTTAAATTGGGAAATAAAACCAGCTTCCACCTTGATAAACCCATCTCAAACAGTGTCTGATAAATTATCACCGAGCCGGCAAGTAATAAAATTGGAAAGCCAGTTATAATTAGTGCAGCTAGAATAAAATTTCCTGTATAAGCAATAAAAGCTGCATAGGTGCTATAGACTAATACCGGTAGTAAAATCAGGATCTCGACCAATAAAAAAATTAGTAAACGCTGGATTCTGGAGAAAGCGCCAAGACTGTAAAAGAGAAAAAGCTGTGTTTGGTTCTGCATGATATTAAAAACAGTAAGGCATGTTTGTACAGTATATAAGAACCATAGCATAAGCACTGCACCGAGGTATACAGGGTTAACCAGAAAACCAATAACAAGTGAATGATGAAGCCCTTGAAGCTGTTCGGCAGGTACGAGGCCAAAGCAGATATAAAAGATAAAGATTAGTAAGGCACCGTGTTTTTGATAAAATGATTTAACAAAAACAGGGACAATAACAGCACCAAAATTTTTGATCATGACATCCATAAAAGTTAACTGCATTAATCCTAATTGGATACAGTTGTTAATTTACTCTAAATCTGAATTTCTAACTTAATTATTAGTTCAGAATTTTAACTATCAGGTTTAAAAAATAGCGTCGGGCTAAATTTACCATTAGAATGATACAATGGGAGAATAACCATTCCAGATCAGTTCTGTTCATCCTTTTCAACACTGAGTGCGACTGAAAACCGAGAGACAAGATATCGTGTCTCGGGATATATGTACATTCACAATCTTATTTTAGTTTTAGTTGTAAATGAGTTCATATAAAGATACAATTGTTGCCCTGTCGAGCCCCCCTGGAACAGGAGCTATTGGTTTGGTTCGCATTTCTGGAAATACAGCCATAGAAATTACAAGTGCTATATTTCAGGGTAAAGACCTTGAAAATGCAGCCGCTAATAGCCTTTACTACGGGCGGATAAATGATGGAGATGAGCTCATTGATGAAGTAGTAATAAGTCTATTCAAAGCACCCCACTCTTATACAGGTGAAGATACCATTGAAATTAGCTGTCATGCTTCACCTTATATAATAGGCCGGCTTTTGCAGCTTATTGTAAAGCATGGTGCCCGGGCTGCCAAACCTGGTGAGTTTACCTTGAAAGCTTTTTTAAATGGTAAGATGGATCTCAGCCAGGCAGAAGCTGTAGCTGATCTGATAGCATCTGAAACTGCAGCATCACATAAAATTGCCATACAGCAACTTCGTGGCGGTTTTTCTGATGAGATGAAACAGATGCGTGAAGAGCTCATCACTTTTGCCTCTTTACTGGAGCTCGAACTTGATTTTTCTGAAGAAGATGTGGAATTTGCTGATCGTTCAGCACTATCAGTTATTCTGAACAGGCTTGAAAAAGCATTAACAGTTCTCATTAAATCTTTTGAGCTTGGTAATGTGCTTAAGAAAGGTATTCCAGTTGCCATTGTGGGTAAACCAAATGCCGGTAAATCGACACTTTTGAACCAGCTATTAAAAGAAGATCGAGCTATTGTGTCTCCTGTACCCGGTACAACACGCGATACAATAGAAGAGCAGTTGAATATTGAAGGTATTCCATTTAGACTGATTGATACTGCCGGCTTACGTCAGACCAGCGATGAAGTTGAGAGCATAGGAGTAGAGCGTGCTTATGAGAAGATGAAGCAGGCATCAATTATTATTTACCTCTTCGACCCACTGGGTTACCAAGCGGAAATACTGCAAACAGATTTAGATACACTGCATGGTATAGTTCCGGGAGCCAATATTCTGGTAGTCGGCAATAAAGCCGATTTGCATGAACTTGATGCCATGTACCGTAAGTTTGCCGCTTTTGAAAATATGGTCTGGATCTCGGCCCGTGATAATCAGAATATTGACGTACTGAAGTTGCAGCTGCTTAATATGGTTGATACCGAAAAACTCAACAGTGGAGAACTGATCATAAATAACGCCAGGCACATGGAAGCCCTGCAAAAAACCCTCATTGCTGTTCAGGCAACCCAGGAGCTTATGCAGCAAACCGGCAACAGCGAACTACTTGCTTTTGAGATCAAACAAGCCCTGCTTTTTCTGGGTGAAATCACAGGCGAAGTCACAACAGACGATTTACTGGATTCAATTTTTTCTAAGTTTTGTATCGGAAAATAAGAGGGATAAATCAATACAATACTTAAAAGGCACTATTTGATATAATAAAGCCGAATGTTATTCCTAAGTTCGGTAAGGGGAAGCTCTGATACGTACCAAAAATGTTGATTGATAATTTTTTAACCTAGTTTTCAATGATAAATGTCACCCTTCGATCAAAGCCCTTTTCCAAAGATCCTCAAAGCCTGTACCTTGATATTTACCCATCCGTAATGAATGCCGGAATGGGTAAGGTATGGTGAAGAGAGTTTTTAGGAATCTTTATACTGGATAAGCCCAGAACTATTCTGTATAATCAAACCATCAAAGAATTAATGTTACTTGCTAACGGTATTCGGGCAAAGCAAGAGTTAGAAATTATCAGCGGACAATATGGTTTCATTGACGAGTCGAAGGTAGATTGGAAATTCGTTGATTACGTCAAAAAACTAGCAAACTAATGTAAATCTTCTAATAAAAGTAATTGGTTATCAGCCTACTATTATTTAGAGCAGGTTACAGGAGAGTTATTGATGTTTTCAGCTTTAAATTAGGCTGTATGTAATGATTTCAGAGATTATCTATTGACCCGGCCAAGAAAGTTTAAAATCTTATAGCCTTTAGCCCAGAATACGGCATTGACCCCAAGAGTAGATATATTGTGAACTGGAGTTTATCAAATATCGTGGATGCCAGATGGTATACCCCGCTTTATAAAAGGGTATCTCCCTATACTGTGCCCCTGAGATCTCAAATACTGACCAAGCCAGTTTACTAGTTATGAGTTCGTAGCCCAGTTGAATGACTATAATAGCGTGATCTCGATGGGAAGGTAAAGGAAGGGCGCTGGACAACATTTTTATTGAAGGTTCTGGCGTAACCTGAAATACGATTATGTCTACCTGGACCCCTTCAGTGATGGGCTAGAGCTTCATAAAGGAATTAGAGAATATAACGCTACAATGACTAAAGACAACATCAATCCACTGGCTATCAAACGCCAAAGGAAAGCTTTTAATTAAAGGTGGCCTAATGAAACCACTATTTAAACCAGTTTGACAACAGAGAATATCACATTAACTTTTAACATTGACCAAATCCTGAATTAACTATTGGAAATCCTATAGAAAGCGCAAGCTCAGAAAATGGCTTAAATAATTGAATAAAATTTTGTCGAATCGAATTTATATTTAAGCCAATAATTAATAACGGTATGTAGTTTAAATAACCATAACCATTTTATTACCAATAACAATCATGATAAAAACTAATAATGCTGGGTTGCCATTAGTATCCGTTATTATCCCTTTTCTTAATGACAGCGAATGGCTGATAGAAGCGCTTAAAAGTGTGATCAACCAAAGCTATCATTCATGGGAAGCAATAGTAATTGATGACGGCTCAGAACCTCATCATAGTGAGGCTGCTAAATTTTTTTGCTCCCGTTATCCAGCCAATATCCGGTACACACACCATGATAACCATATTAATAGAGGTGTAACTATCTCACGAAATGTTGGGGTGGCAAAATCATCCGGTACTTACCTTGCATTTTTAGATGCAGATGATAAATGGTTTTGTGACAAATTAAAAATGCAAGTTGGTCTATTTAAAAAATTTCCAGCAGCACAAATGATATGTGAAGCATCGCAATTTTGGTTTAGCTGGAACAATGCGGCAGCAAAAGATTTTATAAAACCTATTGGAGTATTGCCTGATACTTTATACCCTCCAAGGTCACTTATAAAAACTTTATATCCATTGGGAGAAGGCGCACCGCCATGCCCATCAGGAATTATTATACACAAATCAGCATTTGATCGGTCTGGTGGTTTTGAACCCACATTTTCAGGGATATACACCTTATACGAAGACCAGGCATTCTTAGCTAAAATTTATTTAAACGAAACTGTTTTCATTTCAGGGGCAGCAAATAACCAATATAGAAAAAGAGCCAATTCAATGTCATCAAAGGTTAATGATATAACGATTTATGAAAAGGTCAGGAAATTTTTCCTTAATTGGCTCGTGGCATATTTAATAGTACAGAATATTAAAGATGAAGAGATAAATTCTCTTATAGCGCATGCTTATGACCAAATGAAGCCAAACTAAAAATCAGGAATAACCTTATAATTTCCCCGCAATTTAAGCACCAGTAATATAGTTAGCATAATTAATCCGCAAAATAATCCTAACATGGGGGGAGAAATAATGTGGACACACCAACCTGTAATATAAGACCCAAGTACATCGCATAAATTGATAAGGGCCAGGTAAGTTGTAAATTGAGAACCCTCTACTTTTTGCCAGCATAGGCCCATTAAGATCGGAAAGATTGTCACGCTTAACAATGGGTCAGCCAAGTTCCAAAGAATCAATGCAGCACCTGAATATAATTTATACTGCCATAAATTATAAGAAGCATTTAAAGCAATTAGAAAGAAGGCTACCCCCCACATTGCATACAATTGTAATTTTTTAGCACCAATCTTATCAGAGGTGGCACCAGCAACAATAATTGCAATGAAAGTAATAATGCTTCCCCAGCTGCCTTGTAAAAAAGAAACAGTATTATCTGGCCATTGCAGCACATTTATTAAGTAATAAGTATAGGAACGGATGAACACGCTGGAACAGAAATATACGATGGCCACCAGACCAAAATATTTTAAGCTTTTCTGGTTTGTTATTGCTTTATAAACCCTTTTAAAAAGCAGGGAGAGTTTGGGATTACTACCTGTAACCAAGTGTTGCTTTCTTTTAAATTTTGCCCATGGCACAAATACATCTTCCTGCTCTGGTTTAGTAAAAAAGAAAACGATTGTAAATAGCAATAAAATTATTGTTTGGATCAAGGTTGCGCTTCTAAATCCTGCAATATGCAACACAGAAGATAATCCGGCAGCACCAATTGCTGAGCCCAATAAAAACCCTCCCCTCATATAACCATTTATCCTGCCTCTCTGGTCTTTTGGTGATATTGCAATCGCCATTGCATCTATGCTCGCAACTTCTACAGAGGCGAAAATGCTATAAATAAAGAATAAAGTACTCATCAGGGGGATTTCATTTAATGGATCCTTAACCAGTAACAACCCCAAAGAAGCAATTGCTGTTATCAATTGCGAAAGTACCACCCAAAGCTTACGATGGCCAATCACTGAATATTGGTAGCGGTCTATAAGTGGGCCCCAAATAAACTGAAAGGTCCATGGAACCCCAAATACGGCAATAAACGCGCCCACCTTTTGAGATGGTACATGATGTCCTAATAAATAATTTGCAATAGTGGTGAGTGCAAACCCGGCAGGGATACCTTGCTTAATATATAAATAAAAAAAAGTTATATACCGAAACCGGGCGTCATCTTTCAGTGTAAGTATTCTCATTTGACTTAATAGCAAGATGATTAAACAAAAGATTTAAAATAGTCATTTGTCCTTTTATTAATTTACAACTCACCCAAGCAAATGTTTAAGAATGAAAATTTTATTTTAAAGAAGTTTGAGCTTATTGCACATTAAATTCTAAAAATATGGAACTGACGCCATATTTAGCAAAAAATTACTCACCAATGCAAGGCTGAAACCTACAGCATTTGTAGGCTAATTATTAAGCGTTTTTTGTATGTTCTACTGCATAAATACCAGAAATGATAGCATCTACGCCGAGTGCCTTTGCAAGCTCATCTGATGTTGTTTCTCCTAATTTATCCATTAACCCAGCTTTTGTTAAGAGAATATTTGTCTTATCAACCTCTTGGAAATCGACAGAATAATCTTTAGCTCTTCTGAGTAGGTAAGTATACATACTAGATTGGATTTCCTTTGCCATTTTCCGTTCATCAGCGAGATTCGACTCAGCTGTTACGCCTTTTGGCGTATGACGGTAGGTGATTGTTGCCGTAAAAGGAATTATGGCAACCTGCTTATGACTGGCTATAACCTCTTTAAGGTTTGGGCTTTCAAAAACCTGCTTGGAGGTCTGACAAAAAGCATTACTTAAAAACAACAAAAAGGGAATGATGAAGAAAAGTTTTTTCATAGATTTTTGATCTAAAATAGTTGCAATTAGTAGAAATAAAAAATTGTTAGTCAGATCTTATTTATAAGACCATCATAATTTTCTATGAGTTTTATTAATGCGATAAGCCAAAAAGCAATGGCGATTTTTTTTTTGGTTTTAAATAGGGGATTGAAAGATAGCCATCAGTTTTTTTTATATTAATTCCCCTGTCTAAACGAATTTTAGCTGTTTCAA
Organism: bacterium; assembly: GCA_031363945.1. Lineage (GTDB taxonomy): Bacteria > Bacteroidota > Bacteroidia > Sphingobacteriales > Sphingobacteriaceae > JANLVJ01. The sequence continues at coordinate 27,342 of JANLVJ010000055.1, forward strand.
AAATTTACCTTTTATACCCTTGTTTAAAAGAATTATAGTCACATTTAGTTTATTATGGCCAAAACGATTTTTCATATAGCTAATTCCCGGGGTAATGTCGACCTGGGATGGCTTAAAAGCAATCACACTTTCAGCTTCGGAAATTATTATAATCCTGAGCGGATTAACTTTGGAGCCCTTCGCGTTTTAAATGATGATACGGTTGCGGGAGGCAAGGGATTTGGAACTCATCCGCATGATAATATGGAGATCATTTCAATTCCACTGGGAGGCGGTTTAAAACATCATGATAGCATGGATAATATCGCAGTTATCCAAGACGGCGATATTCAGGTTATGAGTGCAGGTACCGGCATCTTTCATGAGGAACACAATAATGACCAGGAAGAGGATGTTCATTTCTTACAAATATGGATCTACCCTAACCAGCTAAACGTTACACCTCGCTATGCACAGCTAACGCTTGATAAATCTGCCAGGCATAATAAGTTGCAGCAGATTCTTTCGCCTGATGCCAATGACCAGGGAGTATGGATATATCAGAATGCCTGGTTTCAACTAGGTGATTTCGATAAAGGATCTCAGGTAAGCTATACGCTTCATGATAAAAATAATGGAGTATATGTTTTTATCATTTATGGATTTGCAGAAGTTGAGGGGCAGCAATTACATACCCGTGATGGTCTTGGAATAACAGAATTAGATGATCTAAAAATCAGCTTCATTCAGCGAACTGAATTTTTAATAATGGAAGTACCAATGAATTTTTAATCCGAAGAATATGGAAAATATTGAAATACTGGTAGTCGGTAAACATGAGCAGATCATGAAAACGATCATCCGGTTAATCGATGCAAAAACACAGTGGAAGGGACATGCCGCCTCTACTGTTGAGGAGTCAATGAAGCTGGCTAAAAGCTTTGCCTTTAATGTGGTTCTCCTCGGCGCTGGTTTAACCACGGCTGAGAGTGACGATCTGAGAAGTAGTTTTACTGTCCCGGTTATACAGCATTACGGTGGTGGAAGTGGCTTACTCTTTGCTGAAATTTACGAAGCAATAGGGAAATAAAGTTTTCTACCTCATTTAATAACCGGTAACACGATCATAGAACTGTTGTGATAAATATGGATGGTTTCTTTTACAAAATCACTGTCTTTGGCGCTGTTAATATCCAGAAATTGTTGAGGGTTGCGATCTGTCAGGGGGAACCAGGTGCTTTGAATCTGCACCATTAATTTATGTCCCTTCAAAAAAGTATGCGCTATATCGGGCAACGTATATTTTACTAGTGTAGGTTTACCGGGTACGAATGGCTCTGGCTTTTCGAAGCTATTGCGAAACTTGCCGCGCATGACTTCTGCACGTACCAGCATCTCGTAGTTGCCCATTGGATAACCATTGCTGGCGTTAGGAGCTGTATCTGCCGGCAATACATCAATCAGTTTTACGATGAAATCAGCATCGGTGTTTGACAGGCTTACCATAAGGCTGGCAACTACTGGGCCTGCCAGGGTCATATCAGATGTCAAGATACCGCTATCATAGACCAGTACATCTGGGCGCTCAGCAGCAAAACGCTGATCATCGACCATATATTCTCGGGTGCGGCTGGCATGAATCTTTTCAGCATAAGGTACAGGCTTTGCAGGGTCGCTCTCATAGCTGTCAAAGGTTGGTGCAGCGGAAAGTAATGTAGTAAATGATAGTTTGCCGCCTTTCTCCAGGTAGACAGGTGTTGCTTTAATATCAGCCAGAGGCCACTGTGAAAATTTACGCCATTTATTTTCCCCTGAGAAAAAAATTGTAGCCTTACTGAGCGTATCAGCCCCGTTGCCCTTCAGGTAATAATTAAAGAAAGGCACTTCCAGATCCTGGTAATAAAGCGAGGTATTGCTGCCAAATAGCACATTGCCTAAATGGGTTCCATCTTTACTGGCCCACTGCCCATGGTACCAGGGCCCAATTATTAGTTTACATATTGATGCAGGGCTTTGCTTGATCAGCGCTTCATAGGTATGCCAGGCACCATAACCATCTTCGGCATCAAATAAACCACCGGTAATAAGCATAGCTGGTTTCACGTTTTTAATACCACTTCGGGCATCACGGGCTTTCCACCAGGCATCAAGATTGGGGTGATTCATCATATCGCTCCAAAACTTCATGGTATCTGCACTAATTCTGGTGAGGTTAGGCAAAGCGCCAAGTTTTAAATAAAAACTGTAATTATCATTATAACTGAAGCCAGCGCCTTTGGCACCATTTGGTGAAGGTTTGCGACTTGGAGCACTAAAGCCATCGCCTACATGAAAATCAAATGCATCCATCAGCATCAACACACCGTTATGGTGATCATCATCACCAAAAAAACGATCAGTTACCGGGGCCTGGGGGCTAACTGCCTTTAATGCCGGATGACCACTCAGGGCTATCATGGTAGCAAAAAAGCCAGGAAATGAGATTCCTATTCCACCTACCTTCCCATTATTATTAGCTGTGTTTTTTACCAGCCAGTCAATGGTGTCGTAACTGTCACTGGCTTCATCAATATCTTTATTTGTTTTTTTATTGGGCTTGAATGGGCGTACAACTTCAAATACTCCATCACTCATGTATTTCCCCCGGATATCCTGGTTAACTAAAATATAGCCTTCCCTGCAGTAGCGCATCATATAACTATGCCAGTAAGGTTTGTAAGCAGTACCATACGGGCTTACAGAGTAGGGGGTTCTGGTGAGAAGAATCGGATGCTTTTCAGATTGATCTTTCGGCAGGTATACAGAGGTAAAAAGATTAACCCCGTCTCGCATAGTTATTCTTACTTCTTTTTTACTGTAGTTATTTACGAACCAGGTTGAGTCGGAATTTTGAGCTTCAACCAGTATGGGTAAAAAGAGTAGGATAAAGAAGTAAAGCTTTTTCATAAGCAGAATTTGGTGATAACGTAAATATATTAATATTAGATAGTGCTAAAGTATATCTTATGCAAACCAATATTAAATTATACAAGTTGCAGGTATTTGTATTGTCTGAGTTAATACCAACCCGCCAATATCGGGTCAGATTTTACAATGGTAAAGCGCCATCTTAATTTCACCGCTCAAATTCAGTCAATCTTTTAACTTAACACCATTTCACCATTTGCGTGTCAAAAGTCAAGTTTACTGACAAAACTTATCCTGACTGAAACTTTTGTCCTATTTTTGAATCAAAATAAATTGGAAACCTCGATTTTCATAAGTACTAAAGACATAGTTTCTAAAGAATCAGCTCTGGGCTATTCTTCAAAATTCATTCATACAGCCAATACTACCATCGCTTTTCTAGATGTTAAGGCTGGTAGTTCAGCTGGAATACATCAGGACATACATGAGCAGTGTGCTTTTGGACTTGACGGGCAGTTTGAATTTACGGTAAATGGGGTTACCCGGATTTTGGATATAGGTATGTGTGCAATTATTCCACCTAATGGGATTCATTCAGCAACAGCCCTGACTGATTGCCGTCTGATTGATATTTTTAGCTCAGTTAGAGAAGACTTTAGATAAATAGAAAATACCTGCGCTGAAAGCTGAAATCAGTAAAGGTTTTTAGTGAGCAGGGCCAATTAAAAGTGCATTAATCGTTAGACGCTTTTTTCTATCCAGTGATGAAATTCCTCAACCGTTTCAAAAAGGTAATCAGGATTTGCTTTTTCAAGTTTTTCTTTATCAGCAGTACTCGCCCATGAAACTGAAGCAATGGCAATACCCACTTCTTTGCAGTATTTTATGTCGCTCAGGGCATCCCCTATATACAGACTGTTAGATAAATCTGCATCCAGCTTTTTTAGAATTCTGTTTATCCCGTTTACTTTATCAGGCCCTAAGGGCGAACCTGTTTCGAGAATTTCGAAGTAAGAAGCAAGCCCTAGTTTTTTAAGGGAAATAACAGCGCTTCCGTTACCCTTACCAGTTACCATGGCTAATTGAATATTCTTTTCTTTTAAAAGCTCTAAAACTTCAACAATGCCAGAGAATGGCTCGGGATATAAATAATGAAGTTCTTCATAATGTTCAAGATATGCCTTGGTACAGGCTGCCTCATAACCGGGAACCAGCTTTTTGAACGTTCCTTCTTCTGAAGGTCCGAAATTTGATAGAATTTCTTCTGCTTCGATTTCCCGGTTTAAGTACGGCTCAACACTTTTTTTAAAAGCCATGATACAGAGTGACAGCGTATCAGCAACAGTTCCATCAAGGTCGAAAATGATTGTTTTAAAAGTCATATAAAGTTCTAAGCCAGTAATGATGTATAAATAAGGTTTGATATTATTTAATAAAGTCAAGACCCGGCTATTAGTTTTTTATCGGGCAATATCCTTAACACTTCTCATCAATAATTAAACATTCGGCATGAATGATGAGTCTTTCGAATTTGACGATTCTTGTGATTTAAAATTCCGATTTAAAATAGATTTAATCAATGACAATAAATCAAAATTGAGTAAAAGGACAATACAGATAAAATCTAATAGATTTTAAATTTAATAGACAATACTGATCATTTTGTCACGTTTTATTAGTAAACTTGAAAATTGATACCAAAGTTTCATTTCATGATTCTCAGGCTTCAAGGAAGGATTTAATTAACTTAAAATTGATTTTTCCTGAGCTGAATTGAAAAATAGATTACTTATACCTGCGTTTAAAACAAAAAAATTACATTTAAATTTGCCTAAGGTTTTTGCCATGAAGCTAAAATTTTATGCTCAATACTCATAACAATGGAAAAAGATCCAAATGATATTGCCAATTGCCCATTTCATAATGGCAGCATGAAGCAGGAAGTTGCCGGTGGTGGTACTAAAAATATTGACTGGTGGCCAAAGCAGTTAAAACTAAATATTCTTCGCCAGCATTCTTCTCTGTCAAACCCACTCGGTGAAGACTTTGATTACGCCGAAGCCTTTAAAAGCCTTGACCTTGAAGCAGTGAAATCTGATCTTCATGCGTTAATGACTGATTCACAAGATTGGTGGCCAGCTGACTTTGGTCATTATGGTCCATTATTTATTCGTATGGCCTGGCACAGCGCTGGTACATACCGTGTAGGTGATGGCCGTGGTGGTGCGGGTTCAGGACAGCAGCGTTTCGCTCCGCTTAATAGCTGGCCTGATAATGTTAACCTTGATAAAGCACGCAGATTGCTGTGGCCTATTAAGCAAAAATATGGCAACAAACTTTCCTGGGCTGATTTAATGATCCTTACAGGAAACATGGCGCTTGAATCAATGGATTTTAAAACCTTTGGTTTTGCTGGTGGTCGTAAGGATGTTTGGGAGCCAAGTGAAGATGTATATTGGGGTTCTGAAACAACCTGGTTGGGTGGTGACGTACGTTATGCTCAAGGTTCAGCTGGTGTTGTTGAGAATCATGGTGTGCTGGTTTCAGATGATGATGCAAATGGTGACATTCATTCCCGTATTCTTGAAAAACCTCTTGGTGCGGTACAAATGGGACTTATTTATGTAAATCCCGAAGGTCCTGACGGAAATCCGGATCCAATGAGATCAGCTGTAGATATTCGCGAAACTTTTGCCCGTATGGCAATGAATGATGAAGAGACTGTTGCTCTTTGTGCGGGTGGTCATAGTTTCGGTAAAACCCATGGTGCAGCTTCAGCTGATCATGTAAGCACTGAGCCTTCAGCTGCGGGTCTTGAATTACAAGGTCAGGGCTGGACAAATAGCTTCGGTACTGGTAAGGGTGGTGATACCATTACCAGCGGTCTTGAAGTTACCTGGACAACTACCCCAACCAAATGGAGTAATAATTACTTCGAAAATCTTTTTGGTTATGAGTGGGAGCTAACAAAAAGCCCAGCTGGTGCTCATCAGTGGACTGCTATTGGTGCTGGAAACATCATTCCTAATGCATACGATAGTTCGAAAATGCAGGCACCAACCATGCTTACCACTGATATCGCACTAAAGGTTGATCCAGCTTACGAAAAAATTTCAAGACACTTTTTAGAAAACCCAGCAGATTTTGCTGATGTTTTTGCCCGGGCCTGGTTTAAGTTAACCCACAGAGATATGGGTCCACGTGTGCTTTATCTTGGTGCTGATGTGCCAGAAGAAATAATGTCATGGCAAGATCCAATACCTGTCGTTGACCATACTCTGGTAGACCAAGCAGATATTAATTTCTTAAAAGAAGAATTAGTGGCCTCAGGTCTTAGCGTTTCTGAACTTATCTCAACTGCATGGGCCTCTGCCTCCACTTTCCGTGGCTCTGACAAGCGTGGTGGTGCCAATGGTGCTCGAATACGTTTGGCTCCACAGAAATATTGGAAAGCAAACAATCCAGTACAGCTTCAGAAGGTACTGAGTGCAATCGAGAAAATTCAAAAAGAATTTAACGTTGCCCAGGCAACAGATAAAAAAGTTTCTATCGCTGACTTAATCGTACTAGGAGGTAGCGCGGGTATTGAAAAAGCTGCAAAAGATGCTGGCCACGACATTACTGTTCCTTTTACAGCAGGCCGTATGGATGCTTCACAAGAACAGACTGATATTGTTTCAACAAATTTCCTTGAGCCAATTGCTGACGGCTTCAGAAATTACCGCAGTGCAAACTTTCCGGTAGCTACTGAAGAAATCTTGGTTGACAAGGCGCAGTTACTAACACTAACAGGGCCAGAAATGACTGTCTTGATAGGTGGTATGCGTGTTTTAAACACTAACTTTGACAATTCAAGATATGGTGTTCTTACCTCAAACCCAGGCAAATTGACAAATGATTTCTTTGTCAACTTACTTGATATGAATACTGCTTGGAAAGCTGCATCTGCCGACAAGGAATTATATGAAGGTAGCGACCGTAAAACCGGTGCTGTAAAATGGACAGCAACCCGTGCAGATCTTGTTATCGGATCTCATGCAGAACTGAGAGCAATTGCAGAAGTTTATGGTAGTTCTGACAGTCAGCACAAATTTGTGAAAGACTTCGTTGCAGCCTGGACTAAAGTGATGAACCTTGACCGTTTCGAATTATAGTTAATTCAGCATTAATTTTTAGAAAGGGCAGATCTGAGTTTTTTAGGTCTGCCCTTTTTTTATACGCTGCTAATCCTTTTATTTATGTAAGACGCTTATCAACTGAAATTTTTTTGCTAAAACATACTCTGTCTTCCTATCCTACTATTTTTCAAAACAAGGTAAACGGCAAATTTCGAAAATTTTATCCATGGCCCTAAAAAAATGACGAGTGGCCTTTTAAAGCTCCTTTACTCTTTTCTAATCACAAAATAAAGTCATTAGCGCTTTATGATAGCCAGGAAATACTGATTGATATTGATGATGACTTGCAAGTAAGGTTTAACATTTATATGACAGTAGATTTTATCATGAAATTGGTATAACAAGGTGCGAATGTCAATGTGATAAAACCTGCAAGTATGATTTAATATACCTATCCAACCTGCACGGCTACCGCCAGTAGGTATGCTCTTGATGCTGAATTAATGTATCTTAGGTTTTTGCCAGCCTTTATAAAAGTGTCCGCTTTCACTCACCCTAAAGTATCATTATTGAACACTCAAAAATAGCTGCTTCCTGCCATAGTAATCTACGATCGCCTTTATTGTATTGGCAGGTTTTTGGCTTTATGGTGAAAAGAAACAATTCATCCATCATTAGCATCAGATGCATATTTGAGTATCATCATTAAAATGTATTTAAAAATCGCATTTCGCAGTCTGATTAGAAATCGGATTCACACAACCATCAATATTCTTGGCTTGGCAGTAGGGAGAACCTCCAGCCTACTTATTTTTCTTTGGATGGAAAATGAGCTTTATATGAATACCTATCATGTAAACGGTTCACATCTTTATCAGATTTATGAGCGTGAATATCTGAATCATCACATCGATGGTGATTATGATACTCTTGCAAACAGAAATCTTGGTTATGAGAAGCGTAACCTCACAGTAATACCTGGAGAAGGAAATATACAACAAACCTTTAAAACTTTCCAAAACGAGTCGCTTAATATCCCCGGCATTAACTCGGTTTCTTCAATATCCAATACATTCACCTTTATTGATAATGGTGCAATTGACGTAAGCTGGGACGGCAAGGATCCTGGTAATACAGTTTCTTTTAGTTACGCCGCTATTGGTTTCGATTTTATAAAAACGCTACTATTAAAATTGTTAAGCGGCAGTGATTTTTCAAAATCATATGCTGCCGATACCAATAACATTAATTTAAATTAAACGGCAGCAAAAAAATTTGGTTATTAAGAGACTGCAAAAAAGTCGATTTATTTTCAGGGTAAATAAAGATTTATCGTAGGAGTGGTTGGAGATTTTCACTTTGCATAATTGCAAAAACAAATAGCGACCCTAGTCCTTTGATAAAGCTGCAAAAATTGTGAAGTAACCATAGTTTGTTCTCACTTAAATTGGAGATGCGAACTTCTATAAAAGAGCTGCTAATGGAACCCCGTATTCAACTTGATGTTGATTATTTACCAGGCAGTTTCAATAGAAAATAAATGGAAGAAGTTTATAACTTAGTACTGAAGCCAATTTTATTAAACTTTCTATGAAAAAACGATTTTCCTTCGTCTGGATCTTCACCAGCATCCTTCTATTATCCAGTGCCGTTCATGCGCAAAAAGCACAGGAATATGCTACTAAGAATAAGACTGTTCAGGTCTTTATTACCGAGCAGGGTTCAGATAGCAGGCTTAAAGATGCTGGTTCAGTTACATTTTCAGCTAGCCCACAACCAGGAGAAACAGATTTTTCTGTATTCGTTGACATTAACAAAAAATTTCAAACTATGCTGGGAGTAGGAGGTGCATTGACAGATGCATCTGCTGAAACTTTTTACAAACTCCCTGAAGCTACCCGGAATGAATTTCTGACAGCCTATTTTGATAAAAATAAAGGTATCGGCTATACCCTTGGCAGAACCAATATCCAGAGCTGTGATTTCTCAACTGACAGTTATAGCTATATAAAAGAAGGTGATGCTGCTTTAAAAACTTTTGACATTAGTCATGATGAAAAATATAGGATTCCCTTTATTAAGGCCGTCACTGCTGCTGCTGGAGGTAAGCTTATGCTGTTTGCTTCACCATGGAGCCCACCAGCATTCATGAAAGACAATAATAATGTATTACATGGAGGTAAACTACTGGCCAAATACGACCAAAGCTGGGCTAATTTCTTTGTTAAATTTATCAAGGCCTACCAGGCCAGTGGTATTCCAGTTTGGGGCCTGACTGTACAAAACGAACCGATGGCTACACAATCATGGGAATCTTGTAAGTTTACAGCTACTGAAGAAAGAGATTTTGTCAAAAACTTTCTCGGCCCAACACTGAAAAAAAATGGTCTTGCCGATAAGAAACTGATAGTATGGGATCATAACCGTGATCTGCTCTATCAATATGCAAGTACGATTCTTGAAGATCCTGAAGCAGCAAAGTATGTATGGGGAATAGGTTTTCATTGGTATGAAACCTGGACTAAGGCCGGCCCTCAGTTCACTAATACAAGGTTAACCCATGAGGCTTTTCCTGATAAAAATCTGATTTTTACAGAGGGTTGTAATGAAAGATATGATGCTGCAAAAGTCGGTGACTGGACTCTGGGTGAGCGTTACGGTGAATCGATGATCAATGACTTTAATGCTGGTACTGTTGCCTGGACAGACTGGAATATCTTGCTTGATGAAAAGGGCGGTCCTAATCATGTTGGTAATTTCTGTTTTGCTCCGATACATGCTGATACCAAAACAGGTCTTCTAACCTATACCAACTCATATTATTATATAGGTCATTTTTCTAAATTCATTAAGGTAGGAGCCAGGCGTATAGCAAGTTCTGCTAGCCGCGATAAATTACTCACAACAGCCTATCAGAATCCTGATGGCTCACTTGCTGTAGTTGTTATGAATAAAACGGATGAAAAAATTGATTATTCGCTTTGGATTAAAGGTCAGGCTGCGCATATCTCAAGTAATCCTCATTCAATAGAAACACTGTTGGTGAATTGAATTTCACTTGTATAGCTAATTTTGCCCGCTCTTAATTAATCATTTTGAGCGGGCACTAGCTTTGTTATCTTATTCTCACAGCAGAACATTAAATGCCACAAATTGCAAAATGGTTTTAAGTTAAACTGACTCACCTAATCAGTTTGAGTCAAACTTGTTAGGTTTCTGTCAGGCCTTTTCCATCCAGAATTTTGGGAATACACTTTTCAATCCATGATTCCCTGTTTGTAGCCTGTTTCGGCTTTGAAAAATAAATTACATAACTTTTTTTGCGACTTGGTGTTAAAGCTTCAAAGGCATCCTTTAGTGTTGCTGACTCTTTTAGTTTGCGGATAAGTTCTATAGGAAATATGCGTTCCCCAAATTCTTCCAGGTTTACCTTTAACCCCGATTTTTCAATTTCAATGGCCTGGTATATGAAGTTTTGTAAAACTGTTCGCATTGCTTCAACTTCTTCCAACGTCTTGAACCTTAATTGCCGCCCAACCCTTGTATTTTCACCAGTCTTTACTAAAATACTATCTGGGTCTTTAAGCAGTATACCTTTCATAAAAAGAATAGCACAGCACGCTTTAAATGGCTGAATCACCACTATGTTGCCTGTCCCAAACATATAACAGGGTTTACCCCATTTTAATTCTTCCTCTAGCCCGCAATCAAGCAGTAATATTCTTAGTTTTCTAAGTATATCCTGCCATGCTTTTGCTTCAGCGATAAATAAATCAACCTGAGAATTCATTTTACTCATTTATTGGTTAAATTAAAAGACGTACTTAAAGATTCAAATAAAGAAAGATTCAATTCATATCTTTAAATTATTAAAATAATTACCTGGCTCCGAAGGCTATTTGCTGCTCCTAAGTTTCAGCCACCCCCAAGGCCAGATCATTCTCTCGGCAGGTATTCACTCGATGCAAATTTGCCGGTCGGGTGTGCAGCTTTTTATGATTAAAGAAACCTCTCTTGATTTTAGCATTTAATAAAAACTATTGCTGACCAGGTGAATCCCAAAGTAGCCGAATGGGAAGAATTAATGGAAATATACCAAGATGTTGAAAGCAATACGACGAGACAGAAATGGGTAATCATGGATCAGGTTTTTTCTTTATCAGGTAATTGACGTTTCGCGTAATTTATGCATAGCTCTCAGTATTTACTGGTATCATCGAATTCCCTGCTTCATTCCCAGAGCCTGAATAGTGAGGAACTTGCCTTGGTTGAACTCCTTGCCCTTGGAGCTCATGGCATCAGCAAAGCAAATATTAAACAGGGCGACTATATGCCTGTCATAGGAGCAGAGCCAATTGGGCTGGGTATAATGGAATTTGCCAGAATAGCAGGCGCAAAAGTAATAGCTCTTGATGTACACGAATCAAGGCTGAAGTTTTGCAAAGACATTCTAAAAGTTCACAATACTATTGATAAAAATTCAACGGATATCGCGACAGAAACCGGGGTCATTAACGCGATGATTTCACTGGTGTCTGTTCCTGGATTAGTTTCAGATTAAATTTAATCGTTATAATTGATCAGATCAGAACTTACTAACTAGCCATCAAAAATTCTTCAGTTGTTCTCCTTATTCCTATTCGTAGACGACCGGATTATGAGATTGGGCTTGATGCTGATAACTTTCTGTTTTACGTCTACAGCTTCACTTTTTAGCTCCTCAAAATAAAGGTTTGCAATCGTTTTTCCCATGAAAAAACTAAACTGGTCAATGGTAGTAATTGAGGGGCTGGTGATTTCAGTAAATGCTTCGTTTGAATAGCCGCATACGCCTAATTCTTCCGGCACTTTAATTCCAAGATCAACAGCAACCTCGAGCACACCCAGTGCTGAAAAATCAGAAGTTGAGGCAAATACAGCATCAGGAGGGTGGGGTAGACTCAGCAGTTTCCGGGTTGCTTTTGCTCCCAGTTCTTTCGTCCAGGCATTCTTAATAATCAGCTCATTATTAACAGACAGGTTATATTTTTCTAAGGCTGACAGATAGCCTGCTTTGCGCTGTTTGAAGATACTGAGATTTTGTGGGCCTTCAAGCAAGGCAATGCGGGTATAGCCCTGTTCAATCAGGTGTGAGACTGCTTCCATAGAAGCCAGTTCATTATCATTTATAACTTTTAATGTTTCAAGCTCATCCACTACCCGGTCAAACTGTATCAGCTGTATACCGTGATCTATGACATTTTGAAGATGGGTAAAATCAGTGCTATCAGCTGAAATTGAGATACAGATGCAGTCAACCTGCTGGTTTAATAGGGTATTGACACATTTAATTTCTTTCTCATGTGACTCATTAGATTGGCAGATGATCAGATTATAATCCTTTTCATAGGTAGCCTCTTCAATACCTGCGATGATATTTGAGAAAAAATTCTGATTGATGCGTGGCACGATAATACCAATTGTTTTAGACTGCCCCCTTCTAAGGTTTGAGGCAAGGGTATTTCGTTTATAGTTTAATTCAGCCGCAGTTTTAACGATTAATTGCTTTGTCTTTGCATTTACGAAACTACTATTGTTCAGCGCTCTCGATACACAGGATGCTGTAAGGTTCAGCTTTTCAGCTATATCATATATGGTAGTTCGTTTCTTCTTCATGTAATACTTAACTAATTCTTAAATCTTATGCAATCGATTGCATGTTTAAAATTTAGATTACTTTCGTTCATTATCCTTACCAATTATAACCAAAAAGGAGAATAACCACTAATCTGCGTTAAATGCTTTTATTAGGAATAGATCTTGGCACTTCTTCTGTTAAAGTAAGTGTAATTGATTCTGAAACAACCAGAATTCTTGCTTCTGCACAGTTTCCTGAAACTGAAGCTCCAATCATCGCATTATATCCAGGCTGGGCTGAACAATCACCTGAACTATGGTGGCAATATGTACAGTCAGCGATCTTAAAATGCCATAAAACCAATCTTTATAATCCACTTGATATTTCATCTATTGGTATTGCTTATCAGATGCATGGCCTGGTCATGGTTGATAAAAACCAACAGGTTCTTAGAAACAGTATCATCTGGTGCGATAGCCGTGCTGTCGATATCGGAGCTAAGGCATTTGAAGCAATAGGTGAAGAAAAATGCCTTTCAACCCTGTTAAATTCTCCAGGTAATTTTACGGCTTCAAAACTTGCCTGGGTAAAAGAGAATGAACCTGAGATTTTTGAGCAATGTGCCTGTATCATGCTTCCTGGAGATTTCATAGCCATGAAATTGACGGGTACAATTACAACCAGCATTTCAGCTCTGTCTGAAGGTATGTTTTTTGATTTTCAACATAACCGCCTGTCTGAAGAAGTGATGGCTTATTTTGATTTCAGCCCTGACTTATTTCCTCCGATACAACCTGTATTTTCAATTCATGGAACTGTCTTAAATTCAGTAGCTTACAACCTAAGTCTTTCAAAGCAAGTACCTGTTACTTATAAAGCGGGTGACCAGCCCAATAATGCTTTATCATTAAATGTTTTACAGCCTGGTGAAGTTGCTGCCACTGCAGGTACTTCTGGTGTGATTTATGGGGTAAGTGATGTATTAAAATATGACAAGCAGTCGAGAGTAAATACGTTTGCGCACGTAAATTACAGTGACAAGGAGAAAAGACTGGGTATGTTACTCTGTATTAATGGTACAGGAAGTATGTACAGATGGGCAAAAAATAACTTTAATGCAGGTCTCTCTTATCAGCAAATGAATGCAGTTGCAAAGCTTGCTCCACTGGGAAGTAATAATTTGAGGGTTTTACCTTTCGGCAATGGGGCAGAACGTATGCTAAATAATAGATTGCCAGGGGTTCATTTTCACAACATTGACCTTAATTTACATACTAAAGAACATCTGTTCAGAGCTGTACAGGAGGGTATCACTTTCAGTTTCAGGTATGGTCTTGACATTATGCGCGAAAATGGGGTGAACCCAACGGTGATCAGGGCAGGCAAGAGTAATCTGTTTCTGAGTGAATTATTTACAGAATCATTTGTCGAGGCAACAGGAGTAACTGTTGAGCTATATGATAATGATGGCAGTGTAGGAGCTGCTATTGGTGCTGGTTTAGGGGCAGGTACATATAAATCAGCATCCGAAGCATTTATGAATGTGCATGCATTAACTCAGGTTCATCCGTCAGGGTCCAATATTACTGAAGAAATTTATCAGGATTGGAAATATTTACTTAACAGGCAATTAGGAAATAGTTAAATTTTAAAAACAAGTTTAAAATGAGCAATATTATTACCGGTAACAAAGAGTTCTTCAAAAACATAGGTGAAATTAAATTTGAAGGAATACATTCAGATAACCCCCTTTCATTTAAATGGTACGATGAAAGTAAGGTAGTTGCTGGTAAAACGATGAAAGAATACCTTCGATTTGCCTGTGCCTACTGGCATTCTTTCGTTGGTAACGGCGCTGATCCGTTTGGTGAACCAACACATCTTTTTGAATGGAATGGAAAAGCAGATGCTGTCGAACGTGCTAAAGATAAAATGGATGCAGCTTTTGAATTCATAACCAAAATGGGCATGAAATTCTATTGCTTTCATGATGTTGATGTGGTCGATTTTGGTAATAATATTATTGAAAATGAACGCCGCCTTCAAGCTTTAGTAGATTATGCCAAGCAAAAGCAACTGGCAAGTGGGGTGAAATTGCTTTGGGGCACAGCTAACCTCTTTAGTAATCGCAGGTATATGAATGGTGCTTCTACAAATCCTGATTTTCATGTATTAAGTCATGCAGGAGCACAGGTTAAAGCCGCAATTGATGCGACAATTTCCTTGGGTGGTCAGAATTATGTGTTTTGGGGTGGAAGAGAAGGTTATATGACCTTGCTCAATACTGATATGTTGCGTGAGCAGGAACATCTGGCTACGTTTTTACATGCGTCTAAAGATTATGCCAGAAAACAGGGCTTTACCGGCAATTTCTTTATAGAGCCTAAACCTTGTGAACCAACCAAACATCAGTATGATTATGATGCGTCTACTGTTATTGGTTTTTTACAAAAATATGATTTGACAGATGATTTTAAATTAAATCTTGAAGTCAATCATGCCACACTTGCAGGCCATACATTTCAGCATGAATTACAGGTTGCTGCCGATGCTGGTTTACTTGGCTCGATTGATGCAAACCGGGGCGATGAACAAAACGGATGGGATACTGATCAGTTTCCAAATGATATTAACGAAGTTACCCAGTCAATGCTGATCATTTTAGAAGCTGGTGGTCTTGCTGGTGGAGGAATAAATTTTGATGCTAAAATCAGACGTAATTCTACTGATTCGGCTGATTTGTTTTATGCTCATATTGGAGGAATGGATATTTTTGCCCGTGCCCTGATCGCAGCTGATAATATTCTGACTAAATCAGACTATAAGAAAATAAGAATGGACCGCTATGCGTCTTTTGATACAGGAAAGGGAAAAGAGTTTGAAGATAAAAAACTGACTCTCGAAGATTTGAGAAACTATGCAATCGAAAATGGTGAACCACATATGCTTAGTGGTAAGCAGGAATACCTTGAAAATAGTGTAAACCGCTATATCTAGGTAATAATAAGGTTGGTCATTTTATTTATGCTATTACATATTGTTTCCTGTTTGATTCGAAATTTTGCCAGTGTCAGGCTTCCTGAATTGGTTTTAGATAATAGGGTGCTGCAGCGCGATAAATACCTAAATTTCTGGAGGTGGGCTAAAGTCGCTGAGAAATTAACGATCAGCAACCAGCAGCATAAGTTGCTGCTGGTTGCTTATTCAACTGGTTTTTGGAAAGCTGTTTTACCTCCCATGCCAGCTGGCGGTTTATATACGATGGATATTATGGCTACAAATCACATTTTCATTCATGATTATCCTGATTGGCGATATATGGTTTTACAAATCACCTGATCCTAATCGTGGTAGGGGTTTTTTTGTTAATTAATTTCTTAAATTTTTCTTTTTTTCATAAGTTGTAATTCTGCTCTTTGATTTCTTGGGCTCTTAATCAATGTAAGCGTCGGCATGACTATGCTATAACTGTAAATGTATAGCCGTTCGAAAGCCATTCTACAATCAGTATTCTAGCAAATGATATCATTGCTATTTAATACCATCCTTAAAGCTATTTATCTCAAAAATGATTTAATAAAATTTTGTAATATGCAGTCTAGCAATTGTTTCACATGCCCACCAAAAAAATATATCATTTTTTAGCTTCAGTAACATTACTTATTAATGGTTTTGCTGCTCATGGTCAAACTTATAGACCAGCGGTATTTACAGAGCCTGACAGGTTAAAAAAGATTGAAGCAGATTACCCGCTGATAGACAGGTTATATAAAGAATATGCAGAAACAAACCATTGGCCCGGGATGGTTTATGGTATAGTGGTTGATGGTAAACTGGTGCATACAGGAAGTTTGGGTTATACCGATATTAAAGCCAGGATACCGGCCGATTCAAAATCAGATTTCCGCATTGCTTCCATGACTAAAAGTCTGACAGCAATGGCCATATTAAAATTGCGGGATGAGGGTAAATTAAAACTTGATGATCCTGTTTATGTATATATTCCAGAAATGAAGAGGATTCATTATTTAACAAAAGATGCAACTCCGATTACCATCAGGCATTTACTGACACACGCTTCAGGTTACCCTGAAGATAATCCCTGGGGCGACAGACAACTAGCCATTACTGATGAAGAACTGGTAGCATTTTTTAAAAAAGGGGTTTCGTTTTCACACAATCCAGGTTTAAGCTTTGAATACAGTAACCTGAATTTTGCCACATTGGGCTATATTATTAAAAAAGTTTCTGGTAAAACGTACGAAAATTATATAACTGAAAATATTATAAAACCTCTGGGTATGACCCATACCTATTGGGAGTACGATAAAGTACCCAAAGAAAAGCTGGCACATGGCTATCGCTGGTTAGATAATAAATGGGTAGAGCAACCCTTGTTACATGATGGCGCATATGGAGCAATGGGCGGCCTGATTACCACAATTGAAGATTGGGCCAGATATATGGCTATACACCTTGATGCTTGGCCATCACGTGATGATGCCGAGACAAGCCCTGTGAAAAGAAGTTCGATAAGAGAAATGCAGTATCCATGGGATATAAGCTACGTAGACGTAAATAAGGATACACCTAAGCGTTCACCATGTGCTATCGCAGGGGCTTACGGTTATGGTCTTGGATGGTTAAAAGATTGTGAAGACCGCATTTATATTTCTCATACCGGCGGTTTGCCTGGTTTCGGTAGCAATTGGAAAATTATGCCAGAATTTGGAATAGGAGTAGTATGTTTTGCTAACCTGACCTATGCAGGAACCAGTGCTGCAAACAATCATGTTTTAGATAGCCTACTTACTCTAACCGATATCAAACCAAGGCAACTACCCCCATCAGCTATTTTGAACCAGCGCAAAAATGAATTGGTTAAAATAATTTCTGACTGGGAGAAGGCTAAAGCGAGCGGCATTTTTGCTTTTAATTTCTTTATGGATTATTTCCCAGATAAACTAAAAGCTGAAGCTGACAGTGCTTTTACCCTAGTCGGTAAAATCATAAGTATTGGCCAGGTAATACCTGAAAATGAGTTAAGGGGTTACTTTATTATGGAAGGAGAAACTGCGAATATTAAAATAAGCTTCACCTTGTCACCAGAAAATTTGCCGTTGATTCAATATTATCAGTTAGAAGTGGTCAAGAAGTAAGGTTGACTGCGAGGGGTCAGGATATCTGCCGGTGGCAAATGCACCTTTTCCATCATCAAGTTTGAGCGGCTGTTGTACAGTGCTGGCAAATGCACCCTTTCCATCATCAATTTTGAGCGGCTGTTGTACAGTGCTGGCAAATGCACCCTTTCCATCATCAAGTTTTAGTGAAGATTGAGCTTGGGTAGTAGGTACACAGAAAAGCAGATAGAGTATCCCGATTGATACGGTGAGCAGAATAAACGGTGCAGTTAATTTCATCGATTCGGTGTGATTGCAAGTGACTAAAAAAATATTTCTCTGGAAACTAATCAAAAAATTGAGGGGCAAATGATAGTTGACTTTTTAAATATAGAGAAAGGTTTATTTATTAGCAATCGATTGCATTTGAATAAAAAGAGGTTTGCTCCTCAGCTTTCTGAAAATTTTAATGTCTATTCTTTTAGGTAGCAGATATGATCCTGTTACACTAGATTTATATGAAACTACATTGATTTACTGGTGCGTTTCAACATAAAATTACGATTTTATCTGTTTGATTCTGGGTCATAATACTGAAAAGGTAGTTGTTGAACCTGTTACTTTTCAGGGTCAGTATTCTCATGAATTCGATTACGCTAAACTTGAACATCCCTTATCTTATAGTAAAGAACTCAAAAAATATTGTGTTCTGGGCATTGGCGGAAATAACTGTATGACTAATTAAAGACTAATTAATTAACAATGATCAAGAAACTAATTGACCCTGTGAAATTACTTATTGTGGTACTGATTTCTGTCAGTCTGCTGAGTGCATGTAATTCTGCAGCGACTAAAACGGTTGGTAACGACACAACTAAAACAACTGCTACCGAAACGGGTAAATCCAAACTAGCAAGGAAGATTACATACCTTTCTCAACCACTGATCAGCTCTATTTATACGGCTGATCCGTCGGCGCATGTCTTTAATGGTAAAATTTATATTTACCCTTCCCATGATATTAATGCCGGAATCCTGGAAAATGATAACGGTGATCATTTTGCCATGCAGGACTATCACATCCTATCTATGGATAGTATAGGTGGTAAGGTAACGGATAATGGTATTGCACTTGATATTAAAGATATTCCCTGGGCCGGCCGTCAGCTCTGGGCTCCAGATGTAGCCTTTAAAAACGGGGTCTATTACCTCTATTTCCCGGTTAAAGACAAAAATGCTGTATTTTACATTGGCGTTGCAACGGCTAAAACCCCAATAGGCCCCTTTAAAGCTGAGCCTACCCCCATAAAGGGGAGTTACAGTATTGACCCAGCTGTTTTTACCGATACAGATGGCAAGACCTATATGTATTTTGGTGGCATCTGGGGTGGTCAGCTTCAGCGTTGGATGAATGATAAATATGATGCCAATGGTTCAAAAACAGATTCTAAACATGAGAATGCCCCATCGATAAACTGCAGGGTTGCATTATTAACTCCCGATATGAAAAATATTGATGGGGCTGTAAAAGAAGCTGTGATTATTGATAGTCTGAAAAAACCATTACTTACCAGTGATCATGAAAGACGGTATTTTGAAGGTTCATGGATGCATAAGTTTCAGGGCAAATACTATTTTACTTATTCTACCGGAGATACTCATTTTCTATGCTACGCTATAGGTTCCAGTCCTGTAGGCCCGTTTATCTATAAAGGTCAATTTATGAAACCTGTACAAGGCTGGACAACTCATCACTCAATTATTGAAATCAAGGGTAAATGGTACATTTTTTATCATGATACCCAGCTGTCGGGTAAAACTCACCTGAGAAATGTAAAGGTTACTGAATTATTTCATAATACTGATGGAACTATCAAAATGATTAATACTTTTCAATAACCACGATAGATTCTCTAAAAACATTCAGACTCACATTCTTTTAATTCTGGCAGGTTGCAGTATATGCTTGGTCCAGAAAAATAAACTCACAGAAATATTAATAAAAAGATGAGAAAATAATTACGTTAAAAAGAGCATGGATGAAACAGGATTTGACCAATTTGCAGTAGAAGATTTAAGAAATTAATTCGATACTGGTCAAAATGGGCCATTAGTATAACTCATATAACCCTTTAATCGAGTGTTTCTTTAAATTCTTTTTATTATTTAACCCGTTCGAGGTATTCACCTGTACGGGTATCTATCTTAATTTTGTCGCCTTGGTTAACGAACAGGGGCACTTTAATTTCTATGCCATTTTCAGTAGTGACAGTTTTCATTGCACCAGATGATGTATCGCCTTTGACTGCAGGTTCTGCATAAGTAACTTCTAGATCTACGGTATTGGGTGCTTGAGCCATAATAGGCTCTTCACTTTCAAAGGAGATGATCACATTCATTCCTTCCTTTAAAAACTTTGCAGATTGCCCAAATAATGATTTTAGAATATTAAACTGCTCAAAGGTGGTATTATCCATTACTACGAATGCATCTCCTTCTTCATATAAATATTGATAATCATTTGTTTCTACACGACAAACTTCAACCTGTTCATCGGTTGCCAAACGGGCCTCGACAATCTTCCCTGTTTTAATATTCCGAAACTTATCTAAATAAAAGGCTCCACCTTTTCCTGGGGTACGGTGAAGTACTTCTGTAACAGTTACCAGTTCTCCATTGAACCGTAAAATATTGCCTACTTTGATTTCTGATGCTTTTGCCATGAAAAATTTATTGTAAAATTCAATTTCAAAGATATATGCTTTTTGCATAAAATAAGCTGAAGCCTGTTGTAATGTTGTTCTATTGGGGGAAATAGAACATCCACTGTAGCAGAAGTGTATCGGTCAGATTTTTCATTGTTGAATGAGGCATACATAGTATTTTAAAACCATTAAATGAATTTCATTTTCTATTGTGTTATTTAAGGCTAGCTGTTATATTTAGGTAGGTAATCAATACGTTAGCATTTAAACCAAGCATTATCATCTATGTCAGTTTCAAGACGAAAGGCAATCAGGGCAATCTTATTATCAGTACCGGCACTAAATTATTTACCGGGATTTGCATATAGTTTATCAGGATCTAAGAAACTTCAAAATGCCTCAATATCGGCTGAACAAAACAGACAGCCTCTTTCTCAGATTGACAGTGGGCCGTTTACTGGTAGCAGAGAATCTTTAAAGTCTTACCTGATACCTGATTGGTTTCGTGACGCTAAATTTGGAATCTGGGCTCACTGGGGCCCACAGTCTGCTATTGAAGAAGGAGACTGGTATGCCCGTAATATGTATATGCAGGGATCTAATCAAAACAAGCATTTTATAGCTCACTATGGCCATCCTTCAAAAACTGGTTATAAAGACACTATTCAAGACTGGAAAGCTGAGCGATTCGATCCTGATTACCTGATGGGATTATATAAGAAAGCTGGTGCCAGGTATTTTATGACCATGGGTGCTCATCATGATAATTTTGATCTCTGGAATTCAAAAAGTAACTGGAATTCTTTAAAAATGGGGCCTAAAATAGACATAGTCGCTATGTTTAAAAAGGCCGCACAAACTCATGGAATTAAATTTGCCATAAGTGACCACTTATGGATTAGTCCTAAATGGTTTTCAGTCAGTAAAGGAGCAGATAAAGACGGACCGTTCGCAAATATCCCCTATGATGGAGCTGATCCTGCATTTAAAGATTTATATGGTGACTCACTGGAGGTCTTCTCAAATCTTCCATGGGATGAAAAAGGTATTTCTTTGGCATGGAAGCAGAAATGGTTTGAGCGCATGAAAGACCTCATCGATCAGTACGAACCAGACTTAATATACTGCGACGGTCATATCCCTTTTGAAGAATACGGATTACAAACCCTGGCACACCTGTATAATAAGAGTGCTTCTAAAAATGGGGGTAAAACCCAGGCGGTTTATACTAGTAAAAGAGCAGAAGACTCACAGATTGGAACCTGTGTTTATGATGTTGAACGGGGAGTAGTAGAAAATATCTGGCCCAGGCCATGGCAAACGGATACCTGCATTGGTGACTGGCATTACAGTAAAGCCGCCGTCGGTCACTATAAAACACCCAAAACAGTGATTGATATGCTGGTTGATATCGTGAGCAGAAATGGTAATCTTATGCTTAATTTCCCATTACCAGCCAGCGGTATGCTTGATAATTATGAATTAAAAGTACTCGATGGAATCAGCAAATGGATGGCCGTTAATAGTGATGGTATTTATGGTACCAGGCCCTTTAAGGTTTTTGGTGAAAATCCGACAACACTTGTTGCCAGTGGCGGATCTTCATTTAATGAAGGAAGCAGAAAAAATTTCACAACTGCAAATATTCGATTCACAACAAAAGATAAGTGCCTGTATGTTTTTTTTATGGGTTGGCCTGAGAATAAGCAATTAACGATAAGTAGTCTGGCCTTAGATAATTCATTAAAAACCGGCAGGATTGATCATATTGAACTTTTAGGATATGGAAAGCTTGAATTTACCCGTGATAGAGAAGGGCTGAAAGTAGTTCTCCCTGATCAAAAGCCCTGCGAACATGCCTTTAGTCTAAAGTGTTCGGGCATTGATCTTACCTAAATTTTTCAGCTTAATAAGTAATTTCAGTTTATCGCAAAATATCAGTTTATCCTGTTAGAAAAGCTTATTTCTAAAATCAGTTTGCACAGCTATAAAGCATTATAATGGCAATGTGAACCAGAATATACTACCTTTTCCTATGTTACTTTCAACCCCAATATGCCCATTATGCTTTTTTATAATCTCTGATGAAATATAAAGTCCAAGCCCAAGGCCAGAATATTGAGTTCCACCACTATCAACCCGGTAATACCTGCTAAATAGATGGGGTATATTCTCAGTTGGAATGCCTGGACCTTTGTCTATTACTGAAACTTTTACCTCGTTAGGTAGCTTTTCAATCTTAATTCTGATTTTTTTTGATTCAGGTGCATATTTAATGGAATTATTAATAAAATTGATTATAATTTGCTCAATTCTAGCCTCATCTGCATTTACTTTAACACTAAGATCTCCTTCTGTTTTTATTTCATAAATACCCTCTAGCCGAACATAATAACAGCAGTTATCAATAACTCTTGAAACATTAAAGAAGCTTTTAGTTAAGTGAAGCTGTCCTTCATTTGCTCTGCTTGCATTTAAAAGATCATCGATTAAAACAATAAATTTATCAAGACTTTTATTTGCCTGAGTTATCAGTTTGGTAATCATTGCCTCTGACAGATTTTCTTTCATTTTACTTAACAGTTCAAGTGAAAGTTTAAGGCTTGTAATAGGAGTTTTTAATTCATGACTGGCAATACTAATAAAGTCATCCTTTTGCTGCTGTATTATTTTCAGCTCCTGAATATCTGTCGCAGTACCAACCCATAATTGCATTTTACCCTCCTGATCTTTAATTGGCATTACTCTTACCAGATGCCACCGATACTCACCAGATTCTGCCTGAATACGAGTTTCAAAACCGCCTCCTATTATTGATTTAAAGATCTTATCAAATTGAGACAGGGTTTGAGAAAGATCTTCAGGATGAATTACTTTTTGCCATTCAAGCAATTTAATTTCCTGAAATGGAAGTCCAGTATATTCATACCAGCGGTTGTTAAAAAAGTCAACTCCTGTTTCCATCGTATTTGTCCAGGCAATCTGAGGCAGGGTTTCCATCATGCTTCTAAACCGGTGTTCACTTTCGGTCAGGGCCTTTGTTCTGTTTATTATACGTTGTGTTTCCTCTTCTTTTTGTTGATGTATATCTGTATGACTGCAAATCCAAATAGTAATGTACCCATTTTCATCTTTTACGGGAACAGCCCGGCATAAATTCCATCTGTATTCTCCATTTTTATTTTTTATCCGGCATTCTATGTCGAATATTTTTCCAGACTGGATTGCGTTGGACCAATTTTCCTTAACATTTTCTAAATCTGCTTCATAAATCGAATTTTGCCATCCAAGGCCTTTTAGTTCATTGTAGCCTTTACCTGTTTCATCGACCCACTGCTGGTTGAAAAAATATATATTACCATGGTTATCAGCGGTATATATTTTTTGAGGCATGGAATCAACCAATTGTTTGAATTTTTTCTCACTTTCTCTCAAGGCATCTTCTGCCTGACGCTGCTTTGTAATGTCAGTATGCACACCGACCCATTCCCTAACCAGACCGTTTTCATTTAATAAAGGAATGGCATTGATAGAAAACCGGCCCCAAGTTCCATCTTTTAATCTAAGACGATGCTCAAATGAAATCTTTTTCCTTGATTTTACAGTGGTTTTCCATGTTGAGAGGGTTGCTTGTTTATCATCGGGATGAATAACATCAGACCATCCAAATTGCTGGTATTCTTTAAAGGTCTGACCAGTTAATGCAGACCATCCTGCCTGGACTCCCTCCATCTCACCTTTGGCATTATTTGTCCATAATATACCCTGAACAGCAGCTATAGCAGCTTGAAATCTATACTCACTCTCTTCAACTCTCTTTCGGGCAAGCACCATTTCAGTAACCTCATAAGCAATCGTAATAACTCCTGATATTCGTTGATCTGCTTCAAGATCTGTCTGATAAACGATATTAAAATATCGGTCTTGAAGCTTTCCTTTATGTGTTAACTGAGCCAGAATTTCATTGGCATATACAGGTACTCCAGTTGCATACACTTGAGAAATCATCGCTGGAAATGGTTGATCTATAAGTTCAGGTAAAATTTCAAGTAATGGTTTTCCTTCTATATCATTCCCTTTACCCCAGAAATCTTTCATCAGATCATTTGCAAGGGTCACCACAAGCTCTTTCCCTTTCATAATTGAAAAAGCAAATGGTGATTGCATTAGCATCGAATAGAAACGTTTATTAGTTTCTTCAATAATCTTGGAGATATTTTTTTCTGCTTCCCGCTGTTCAGCCAGCTTTTTTTTCAACATTACCTGATCAGTAACATCGTAAACAATTACAGTAACACCTGAAATCGTTTCATCTGCTTCTAGGTAAGGCTGGTAAATGAAATTAAAATAAGAGTCTTCAAGTAAATCTCCACGCTGAAACTGAGCTAGAACTTCATCGCCATAATAAGGCAAACCAGTTGTAAATACATTATCTAGTAGACCAGGAAAAGGTGTGTTTTGAAGCTCGGGCAAGACTTCAAACAAAGGTCTTCCTTCGATCTGACCACTTTTACCCCATATTTTTTTTATACTATCATTGGCAAGAGAAATCACCATTTCTTTACCCTTAAAAATTGCAATTGAAAAGGGTGATTTTAGGAGCAACATGCTATACCTTTTTTCACTGTCGCTGACTTCTTTTAATAATTGTTTTTCATTTTTAAGGGATAGTGCCAGTGAAGCATTTTCAGTTACATCTTCGACCTTTTGTATGATATATTTTACATTATTAAACTCATCCAGAACAGGGGAATGAGATGGTCGCCAATATTTAATTGAGAATCCGCCTCCTTCTGAGATCGGTTTAGGAATATCATATTTTATTAAAGCTATTGAATCAGCTGTTTTAGTTGCAAGAACTCTTTTAATAGATGCCTTAATGCTACTTTCTCCAATTGCGGTCAAATCATTTGGATTATCGGGGAAAACTTCGAAGATATCCCGCCCTATAATTTTATCCCTTTTTGTTACTGTTGATTTTAAATACTTGTCTGAAACTGCAACAATTTTATAATCTGTATCGAAAATAATTAATGATTCTGACGATTGTTCAAAAAATGATTTGTAATCAATTTTCATTGGCTTATTCTTATTGGTAAAAAATTCAAACAGGAAAATAAAAAAATTTAGAAAGAGGTAGTAACTAAATATTCAACTATTGTTCCAATTAAGGAACTTATCAATAACTGGCAGTTACTTTAATCTATAATTTATCAAAAATTATTTAGAGTAGTAAAAAAAATTAGATCCAAAAAGCTGGAATAATAATCCTGGCGAAATCTCTTAAAAGGGTAGCTGTTTGCTTTTTGAATGAATTATAGTTAACATTCCAATGGGCTCCAAAGCCAACGGGGCTTAATGTAAAGGGAAGTCTTAAAATGATATGATGTATGCCTTTGATATATAATGGTTTTAAAATTTGAAAATACAAAGTTTCTTCCAGACTGTATTCAAATATTGTATTCATTGTACTTTTGGCATCGTATAACAGACTGGCGTAAAATCTTTTTTCAACGATAAATAACGTTGTCACTATATAATGTTCATCTCGACTAGCGATGGTATAATCTCTACTGTCTGATGCAAATTCAATACCTTTTGGAATCCATTTTAACAGCCTGATTAATTGAGGAAAGTATAATCTGCCGGTAACTTTTATGATATGAGTAGTGTTCGCAATAAGCTTACTATGATCAAATGCAAAATCTATCATCTCAAGTTCTGAATATCCATAATGCACGCCATCTGGAACAGGAGATGATTGAAACTGTAGAAATTCTACTTTCAAATTAAATTTATTTTCCTTGGCTACCAGATTTCTGAGTAAAAAAAGATCTGAACTTGAATTTTCAACAAAAACAATTGAATCAAAATAAGTTTGTTCATACCCAAGCCAGAATTTCAAGGCTGAAAAATAATCCTGCATACGTATGGCAGGATCAATTCTAATAATTGGGTTTATTGTTACCTGCTCCGGTTTAATACAAGCTGTTAGTAATAAACAATAGTGCATTGAATAAGAATTGATTAACTATAAGATTGATTTAATAATGTGCGTGCAATTCTTAAGCCATAGTGGTATTTGTATCATTAATATTGATATACTAAATTTGCCACTGACTATTTTTTTTTGTTTTTTGAAATAGGAATATTGATGAGACCAATGACAGGAATCCAGTTATAAAAAAGTAAAGAGACTGGAATTATATTGCCAGACACAACAGAAGGCAGGAAATAACGAAAATTAATTTTGTATTCATATCAAACTAAGCCTTTTAAACTATAAGTATTTAGCAAATATTCTAGAATCCTGGTATTCTGACAGGCAATATGGTGTGCTAAAACTATATTTAAACAAATTAATGCTGAAACATCCTCTGGATATTCTATACGCCTAATAAGCTGTTTCAGCATTAATTTATGATATTTAAAACACCTGGGATAATAAAATAGTAATAGCAGTTTTGTCTTCAGAACTTCTTTTTCTCCTTTTGACAGGTTATATTTTGGATTGGCTTAATACGTATTCGTTAACCCCGGCAGGAATAGTAAGTATATTTAAGTTTCTACCATTATAGGCATTTAAGACAACTTCTTTTTGTAAACTTTTACTGGAATGAACGTTGTTTAATTGAAGATAAAACCAAACTGTAAACTACCACCAATAGAGGGTAACTGATTATTACCGAAACGTGTTGGCAAAGAAGCGGCAATAAAGTAATTTACAGCTTTCGTACGCAAATAAACCTTATTTAAAACAGGAGTAAAACCATATCTTCCCTGAGTCTCGAATGCCAGACGGGTTATTAATGTCAGACCATGTTTAAACCTGAACATTGGGCCTGGGTCAAACACCAGATTGCTTACTTTACTAATTCCTTTTTGGGCTACTACAAAAGGAGTAACCTCATAACTGAATCCAAAACTGTCACTGTATAATATATTTACTCCAACCGGGAAGCCAATTGTTGTAGCAGTTGTGAAATCATACGTGGTTTGTGAGCGGTTGAGTTTAATTATTGGTAAAATAAGGCTTAAATAGGCTACCGCTCTTGGATAAGTTGGTGTTGCTGCAGTAGATTGAGCAAATAAACTTGGCAATTTGATAATAATTGTAAACAGTAGCATCAATAGTAATACTTTTCTCATAATTATTTTGTTTCAATTACAAATACTTAAAATAAATCAATAATAGTTTAACAAATCTAAATTTATATACCGGTTTTAAAAATTCTAAGTTTAGTTGCTAAAAAATTAGTTTATCTACTCAGTTTATTATTTCCACCTGTTTTTAATTATTAAAACAATGTTTACCCAGGCTTGGTTAGATCCACGAAACTATTTGATCTAAAAATGGAAACAATTACTGCTGATTTATTTGCCTTCCTCCGTGAATTAAAACTCAATAATAATAAGCCCTGGTTTGAAGCTAATAAAAGCTGGTATGAAAAATCAAGAGCGAATATGATTTCTTTTATTGGATCTCTAGTTGCTGAAATCAAGACCTTCGAGCCAATTGTTGAAAAAGACGCGAAAAAATATGTTGGCCGTATTTATCGTGATCTTCGTTTTTCAAAAGATAAAACTCCTTACCACTCCTATTTTAATGCATTAATTGAACGTGGGGGAGACGGGAAAAAGTGCCCCCTATATTTGCATTTAGAGCCTGACAATTGTTTTCTTGGTGGAGGTATCTGGCAACCAGAACCTGATCTTTTGAAAAGAGTCCGGCAGGAGATTGACTACAACGGTTCAGTTTTACATGAAATCATTGAAAATAAAAAATTCATAAAGTACTTTCAAGAACTTACTGGTGATAAACTCTTGAGAGTACCCAAAGGCTATGAGCCTGATAATC
Organism: bacterium; assembly: GCA_031363945.1. Taxonomy (GTDB): domain Bacteria; phylum Bacteroidota; class Bacteroidia; order Sphingobacteriales; family Sphingobacteriaceae; genus JANLVJ01. The sequence continues at coordinate 55,646 of JANLVJ010000055.1, forward strand.
CTAACCTTGAACTTTTAAAATTGAAACAATATATTGTTCATCGTCGCTTTGATGAACATCTTGTTGTTTCAAGTGTTTTTCTAACGGAAATACTTTTAACCTATGATACCGCAATTCCCTTTTTTACATTTTTTGATCAGGTCAAACTTAGTTAATCTCTAAAAAAGAGTTTTGGCAATTCGATAAAACACTAATTTCATCTACAAAGGTGATAAAAGCATGATCTTATAACAGCACTCAAATTTGATCATAAAGAATAAAGATTATGCTGTAATAACCGGTGACATAAGGCAGTTTACAATGCTTGGTGTTTTAGAAAGAAAAACTTAGTAAAAAGAACTGAAATACTTTTGAAATCATAGGTGGCTTAACCCTTAGATGCAGAAATATTCATGTGTGACAGCTATCAGCTAATCCTTATTGATATAAGGTTAGCGCTATTTAAAAGTGTTCAACTAATTTGCTGGTTTAATAAAAATTAATAGGTAAAAAGTAAAGTTAGTCTAAGCATAAAAATAGCTGTTGGCATAGGGTCTATCGCGTACGAAGGGAGGTGTGTATTAAATTCTGATGGTATTATCTTAAGGGTGATCGCCTTTTATATTTAATCTTTGACTTTAAAAACTTCATTTCCGTCGCAGATTGTTCTTAAAACCTGAGTTTCTTCAATTTTATCAGGCCTAATTTTAAATAGATCAGCAGATAGGACAACCATATCAGCCAGCATACCAGCTTTAAGTTTACCAACCAACTTTTCCTGGAAGCCAGCATACGCATTGCTTGCGGTATAGCATATTAAAGCCTGTTCAACAGTAATTTTTTGAGCTGGATACCAGCCAGCTGGGTTTTTTTTATCAAGTGTTCTTCTGGTGACGGCTGCATAAATTCCTTTTAAGGGTTCAAGGGGAGCAACTGTCCAGTCAGATCCAAAGGTAACTGTCGCACCTGCATGAATAAGACTGTTAAAAGCATACGAAGTCATCAGGCGCATGCTGTCAAGTCTCTTCCCTGCCCATTTACCATCATCAATCAAGTGATAAGGTTGCATAGAGGCAATCACATGAAGGCTTGCAAATTTGGGAATAGCAGAAGCTGTCAGATGCTGTGCATGTTCTATTCTAAAGCGTTGACGGTTATTACCAGTTTTTTCTTCCACCTCTTTATATATATTTAGAATAAAGTCATTGGCCTTATCTCCGATTGCATGTGAGGCAACTTGTAAACCCGCTGAATCAGCCTTAATGACAAGTTGTTTCAGAAGTATGGTATCAGTGGTTTGCAAACCAGTCGTATTGGGTGCATCCAGGTAGGGTTTATTTAACCAAGCTGTAGTTGAGCCTAGTGAGCCATCTACAAAAGCTTTTAAACCTCCCCAATGTAAAAGCTGGTCTCCCCGTCCATTAACTTTGATGTATTCGCTAAGCTTCTTCCAGCTTAAAATCGGAACAAATGAATAAATTCTAAGGGGCAGTTTCGTTGATAAATGTGCACGCTGATAAGTTGCTAGATCTGCCCAACCACCAAAGCTACTCATATCATTAACTCCGGTCAGGCCATGAGAAGAAGCTTCTTTTAAGGCAAGATTTAGATAATGATCAAGTTGTTTTTTATCAGGTGTTGGAATGATATCTAAAACGAGTGACATGGCATTGTCTTTCAGAATACCAGTGGGTTCACCTGTGAGCTTATCTTTTAAAATCTGACCACCGGTTGGGTCGGGGGTATTTCTTGTAATATGTGCAAGTTTCAATGCCAGAGAATTGGCAAGACCCATATGAATATCATATCTTTTGATGAAGACAGGATGATTAAAACTTATACTGTCTATCCATTCTTTTCTGGGCAATTCACCGCCCCAAAGCTCATTATCCCAGTTACCATTTTCGATCCAACGGGTATCTGATTTATTCCCATCATGGGTAATTATAAAAGTTTTAAACAAGACAATGAATGATTGAATGGTCGTTGCAGGATGCAGATTTAAATTTGCCAATGAATAACCACCTGCAAGAAAATGTGTATGATTATCGATAAAACCTGGAACCATTAATTTCTGATGTAAATCAATAATCACCGTTTTTTCAGATACAAAGGGCTGGTACGTTTTACCGACAAATAAGATTTTATTACCACTGATGGCAATAGCTTCAGCCCATGGGTTTTCCTGATCACCTGTCCATATCCTGGTGTGTATATAAATGCGGTCTGCCTTTTGCAATGGTTTAAAAAAGCAACATAACAGGCACAAGAAGATCAATAGTGGCAATATAAACCTGGAGGATGAAAACATGCTTTAAAATAAGGATAAAACCCAAGTAACCCGAATTGAACAGGTCCTACTTTTTGATTTATTTAAAGACGTTGGCATAAAAAGCGTATCTGGTAATCTCAAAAAAATACAGGGTGCCAAAGAAATAGGAAGGAGATTTAATATTCTTGCCAGTAATTCTTCATAGCAATCATTATCCCGGCTTTTACCCGCATATTAAATTGTTATAATCTGTAAAAAGGGTAGCCAGATAGAATCTTTGCCAAAGGTTTTTTTGCATTTCTACCTGCATTGTTTATTTAGTTGTTATGTTGATGCATAATTACCAGGAAATAAAATTCATTGAGCAAGGTAACCTCCATCAATTTCTAATGCGGTACCTGTAATAAATGAACTTTCTGAAGATGCCAGAAAAATAAAACCAGCAGCTATTTCAGCTGAGCTCCCAAGCCTTTTCATAGGATGCCTGGCTACAATTGAATCTTCTATTTCTTTATCTGTGGTCAGGCCTCCTTTTGTAAGCAAGGGGGTATCGATAAATCCAGGACAAATAGCATTGATACGGATACCCTGGGTTGCATATTCTAATGCAGCTGTTTGGGTTAGGCCGATAATTCCATGCTTAGCAGCAACGTAATGGGAGGCCCCGGCAAATCCGACCTTACCCAGAATAGACGACATGTTGATAATTACTCCGGATTTCTGATTTGACATATAGCTCAACTCATGTTTCATGCAATTAAAAACACCATTTAAATTTATATTAATTACCTGTAACCAGGCTTCTTCTGTCATCTCTCCAATTTTACTAGCTGCACCTCCAATTCCTGCATTATTCAATGCAATATCAAGAGATCCAAAAGTTAAAATAGTCTTCTCAATGGCATTTTGTACCGCTACGAATGAAGAAACAGTACAATTAATAAATATTGCCCTGGGGTTTATTTTTCTGATTTCGGCCATAGTTGGATCAGTCTGAGGAGAAACAAGGTCAATAATTGCAATATTACCTCCCTCAGCAGCAGCAGAAATTGCACATGCCTTTCCAATACCAGATAATCCACCGGTTATAAAAACTGTTTTGTCTTTGAGTTTATCCATGATATTACGATTATTACCTGTTAAATAACGTTATAGCCTACTAGTGATTAAAATTCATGTATTTGGTAGATTATTGATAACATCAATAATAACACAAATCGTAGTCCAATTAACAGTATAGAAATCAATTTTTAATTAATAATGAGGCATTTACCAATCTGCTATTTAATTACTGACTTAATAATTTTTTGATTAGAATACCTGTTTTAAGCTAGAGCAATTCCATAACTAATTTCATATTCACATATATTCATTACCCTGGAGGCCGCTGCAAAAACTTGATTCTTCAATTGAATAACACCCGATTCAAGGTAACAGGGTTAAGTTCCATTATTGATAAGCCAAAGGTAAAACTACTAGAACATATTGGGTTGGGGATCTTCTTAACCTCGCGGATGGTAACAAACTTTCTTATCCTGCTACCATTCAGATAACTGAACCGGATGCTAATCTGGCAATGAAAGTTGAAGTAAATATAATCCTGGATATGAGCTCAAAAACCATTACTTTTTTTATTCAGGTTATGCATATGCTTATATCCACTGGATTAATAGTCCAACAAGGGAAACTGTAATAAGGGTTGCCAGACACTTATGCTTACATTACCGATGTTTCCTTGTATTTCTATCCAGTGAGATAAAGTTGGGTAACCAAAGGAAATATTTTACGTAAACCGTACGGTCGGAGTAACCCGGGACTTCATCTTTGGCTCTGATAACTTTAGAATTGTAAAAGTTAAATGATTGCCTGTATACCTTATATTTATTAGCTTGAAATATTAAATCTCTGGCTTAAAAGATGCTGACCCAATATCGGGAGCATTTGTTGTCACTGATTTTAAATAAAAGAAATAAATGAAGTTAAATTTTAGTCTTAAATATTGTTCTTTCATTTTACTGTTATTAGTTGGCTGTAAAAAGGTTACTCCAGGAGATTCAGTTGTTTCACTTGTTGTTCCTCTTACGAATCAAACGGTAATTCTGCCCCAAACTGATCCGGGAATTGCTAAATCGGAAGGCTTCTTTCTCAATGATTGGGCACCAAAATCATTTGTTAAACCAACCTTTATGGATGCTGCTTCTATTACAACAGATGCAACAGTGACGGTAAATGTTGATTATAGCAATGTTATAACAAAAGTACCAAAATATCTTTTTGGTAACAATAGTAACCCCTATATGGGACAGCTTGTTACAGAGCCGGTACTGATGAATTATGTTAAAAACCTTTCTCCAAATATCATTCGTTTTCCTGGTGGTAATATCAGTAGTGTCTTTATCTGGAATGGCCTGGTTGGTCAACCACCAGCAGATGCGCCAGTGAACATTAATGATGCAACAGGTGCCAGTACACCCGCAAATTATTGGTACGGTAGTAATACAGCAAACTGGACACTCTCAGTTGATAATTACTACGCAGCTTTAGTCCAGACAGGTAGTACTGGTATAATAACTATCAACTACAGTTATGCCCGTTACGGCACGGGTAAGCATCCTGATCAGTCTGCTGCCCATCTGGCTGCTGACTGGGTAAGGTATGATAAGGGAAGAACAAAATATTGGGAAATCGGAAATGAAAGTGATGGGCCCTGGCAGGCAGGATGGCGTATAGATACGACTAAAAACCAAGATGGGCAGCCACAGATCATTACAGGATTTTTATATGGCAAGCATTTCAAAGTTTTTGCTGATTCAATGCGTAAGGCAGCTCTTGAAGTCGGGGCTGTAATTAAAATTGGTGCCCAGCTTGTACAGACTGATCCAACAAATTCATGGAACAATGTTGATCGAACATGGAATTCGGGACTTTTTTCTTCAGCAGGTGATTATCCTGATTATTATATTGTGCACGATTATTATACGGCACAAACAAATGTCGATGCAGCCACTATTTTAAACACACCGGTTGCAGAGACAAAGGCTATCATGGATTTTATGGGCATCACCACCCAACAGGGAAGGGTATTGCTAAAGCCAATTGCTCTCACGGAGTGGAATATATTTGCTTCAGGTTCTAAGCAAATGGTTTCAAATATTGCAGGTATTCATGCTGATATGGTTTTAGGAGAACTGCTAAAAAATAAGTTTGGAATGGCAAGTCGCTGGGATCTGTCAAATGGTTATGGAAATGGCGATGATCATGGGATGTTCAGCAAAGGTGATGAGCCTGATAATACCACTAAATGGAGTCCACGTCCTGCTTTTTACCATATGTATCTGTTTCAAAAATATTTTGGCGACCGTATGGTTGGCTCGACCGTTAGTGGCAACGCTGATATTTTAACCTATGCATCTTCATTCAGTTCAGGAGAAGCAGGAGTTATTGTGGTCAATAAAGGAACTACCGCTCAGGTTATAAGCATAAAAATCACAAATTTCGCTGCAGGAAACCGGTTCTATTATTATACCCTGGTAGGGGGCAGTGATAATGGAGATTTTTCACGACAGGTATTTATCAATGGTGCAGGACCGGCAATGCCGTCAGGAGGGCCCGCTAATTATCTTCAGATAGCACCATTTTCTTCCACATTTACCGGAAGCATTAAGGTGAATGCACCTGCGCGGTCTGTCATTTATCTGATCGCTGATAAATCGAAATAAGTGAATGAATACGGTTTTTAGCAGATGCTAAGGACCCTGCACCGTCTCGTATTGTTAGTATTTTAAATTCTAATTTCTTTTTAATTAATAGATATCTGGATTTAGAAATCTTTATGGGCCAATCTTTTTTTATCAGGGACTTAAGGCACAGAATTCGAATTTGAAATTGACCTGCCCTAAATTTTTAATTACCATCCAGGTAAACATGATACTGGCATAAAGCCTGATTTTGAAATCAAGACAACATAGCAGGATATCGCCATGGGTATAGATTCACGGCTTGACTTTACACTTTCAATCATTCGATAATTAGTACTGGTTAAAGTCAAGCTGTGGGGGGGGGGTAAATTGTCCCCAGCCAAAACGTTATTTTTCCAGACTCGAATAGATAATGTTTTCAACCTTGGTTGAAATTTCACCATGACTATTTGGGGTCTGTTGTGTCATGATAAGACAAACCAAGTGAGCCTTAGGATCAGCCCAATAGGTAGTGCCATAATAACCACCCCAGGCAAATGATCCTTCATTGCGTGGATTTTTATTGGCTGATTTTGCACTGGTTATTGCAAACCCAAGACCAAAATAATCTGACCCGTTATACGTAAAATCAAGCTGGTTTGAAATCATCATCTTTACAGTTCGGGGTGAAAGAATACGGTGCCCATTATAAACTCCTCCGTTTAATAACATCTGCATAAATACGGCATAATCAAATGCAGTTGAAGATAAACCAGCACCACCAGAAAAATAGTGTTTTTCAAACATCGGATAGTCAGGATCAAGACTGCGAAAAGTATGTGACCATTTAATGACGTGATTTAACGAATCTTCGGTATAAACCGAAGCAAGTCGACTAAATTTTGCTACCGGGAGGGTAAAATAAGTGTCTTTCATGTCAAGCGGCATGAAAATATTTTTATGAAAGAATTCATCCAGACTATTGCCACTTATTACTTCAATCAGACAGCCCAGTAAATCAGAACTTAAGCTGTATTGCCATTTTTCTCCTGGCTGGTACATTAAAGGCAGTTTACCCAGAATTTTCATTTTTTCAAGCAAAGACCCCTTGATATTACCCAAACCTGAAGAAACTCCAGCCTTGGCATAAATTGCTTTGCCTGTTGGGCTACCAATACCGGCATAGTCCAGGCCCCCACTGTGAGAAAGTAAATCTCTGAAGGTGATCTCTCTTTTGGCAGGAATAGTTGTATAGGTAGTATCTGCCGCATGATATTTATCGATTACAACTTGATGTTTAAATTCAGGGATAAAGTCAGAAATAGGCTCGTCAAGAACTATTTTGCCCTGCTCATAGAGCATCATGATGCCAACGCTGGTAATAGCCTTGGTCTGGCTCATGATCCTGAAGATTGCATCTTTGGGCATTGGCTTCTTGGTTTCAAAATCGAGGTAACCATATCCTTTATATTGAATAACCTGATTGTCTTTTACGACAATTGTAACTGCGCCATTCAACCAGTTACTGCTAATATAATCCTGCATCAGTTTATCAATTCTTTTTAATTCACCCTGGTTAACTCCAGTTACAGCTTTTCCGCTGATATCAATCGTCTGGGCACTTGCAGTATTTGTTTTAGCACAAAAAGACATGCACAGAAAACAGGAAATAGCGAATAGCTTCATAATTGAATTTTTGTAATTACAAGGTACAATACCAAATCGAGAGTATTTACCCGGGCATTAAATTAAACTATGGAGAAATTTATAAAACGTAGGGGTATTAATATTTTAGCAAAAAAAGCTAGCTGTCAGCATTAGATTGAGTCTCATTTTATTGGATTATTTTAAATATTATCCAAAAATCACCTTCCTATAATCTTTAGAACTTAAATTGATTTAAACGATTAAATTTGTTAAACCAACCAATTAAATCATTAAGCATGGAAAAGACCTCTGTTGCCCCAAATCAATTAGCTGATCGTGAGCTTATTATTTCACGTGATTTTGAAATTAGTCGGAATTTACTTTTTGAAGCCTGGACTGATCCTGTTCATTTAGACAATTGGTGGGGGCCAGAGAACTTTCAAACTTCAACGGATAAGTTTGATCTCAGAAATGGTGGTAGCTGGCACCTGACCATGAATAGCCCATATGGTGAATTTTCCAATGTGATTCAATATGATGAAATAATTAGCCCAGAACAAATTCGATATACTTTACCCGGCGGTCTTCAGACAATTGTACTATTTACTGTCATTGGAGACAATTCAAATCTTTTGATGCGGTTAATATTTGAATCAGCTGCTGAACTTCACAACGCGATAGATAACTATGGTGCACTTAAGAGTGGCAACCAGACCCTTGACAGGCTTACGATTTACCTGGCAGAAAAACATGGCAAACAAATCGACACCCAGCTGGTCTAAATGTTAAAAAGATACCCTGCTGATGCAACTGAAAAGGAAAACCTACACCCAAGAAATTTACATAGAGGAAGGTATGATTTTGAGCTCCTTCTGAAAACTGCGCCTAAACTTTCAAATTTTCTCAAGATTAATAAATTTGGTTATGAGACCATTGATTTTAGTAATAGACAAGCTGTTCTTGCCTTAAATAAGGCGGTCATACAGCATTATTATGGGATAAAAGAATGGGATTTTCCTTCAGGCTTTCTTTGCCCGCCTATTCCGGGACGTGCAGATTATATACATTATGCGGCTGATCTTCTCGATTCTACCAACGGTGGTATGCTAACAGATGGAAATAAAATAAGGGTTCTGGATATAGGGATGGGTGCAAACTGTGTTTACCCCCTGCTTGGTAGCCGTATCTATGATTGGAATTTTATTGGAACCGATATTGATCCTGTTTCAATTGAATCAGCCCAGCGTATAATCAGTTACAACGGGCTTGATCAGAAGATTCAATGCCGTCAGCAAATCGAAACAACCCACATTTTTGAAGGAATTTTTGATAAAAAAGAAAAATTTGATCTAACGATTTGCAACCCTCCGTTTCATGTTTCAGCTGAAAAGGCTCAAGCCGGATCAATCCTGAAATGGAAAAACCTCGGAATAACAAAGCATAAATTTGAGGTGCTTAATTTTGGGGGGAAAAATGCCGAATTGTGGTGCCCTGGGGGTGAGGCTGCGTTTATTTCCCGTATGATTATTGAAAGTAAAGCATACAGCACTAATTGTTGCTGGTTTTCAAGTCTGGTTTCAAGAAAAAAAAATCTTCCTGAGTTATACAATGCCCTTGAAAGGGTAGGAGCCCAGACTGTTAAAACGATTGATATGACTCAGGGCCAAAAAGTCAGCAGGATTCTCGCCTGGTCATTTCTAACAAAACCAATGTTTGATTCTTGGAAAGTTGCTTGTTGGTAGCTCATGCTAATTTTAATCAAGCATCACAGTAGCCTTTAATATTTTTCTACAATTATGCGGTCTTTGTTTTTTGCAGCTGCTTTTTTTGTGAACAGAGATGCTGATTTACCAGAAATATGCGACTTATTGTCTGATTTAAATTTGATCTTTGCAACTTATTTGAATTACCCCCGATAGTTTAATGACAAAAAATCGCTATTTCTTTTATATCCTGATTCTTGGTACGCTTACTACACTTGGCCCTTTCTCAATTGATATGTATCTACCAGGATTTCCGGCTATAGCCACTTATCTTCATACTACAACGGCTGCAGTATCTCTTTCTTTATCAAGTTTTTTTATAGGTATTTCAGCAGGCCAACTACTTTACGGGCCGTTACTCGACAGGTTCGGGCGTAAAAAGCCACTGTATGTGGGTCTTACAATTTATATTCTGGCTTCCTTTGGTTGTGTTTTTGTAAAAACGCTTGATGCTCTTATCATACTTAGATTCGTGCAGGCAATTGGTAGCTGTGCTGCCGCTGTTGCTTCTGTGGCAATGGTACGTGATCTATTTCCAGTTAAGGATAATGCCAAAGTTTTTGCCTTATTGATGCTTGTTGTAGGTGCCTCTCCAATGATTGCCCCTGCAGTTGGTGGTTATGTTACCGCTTCACTCGGCTGGCAATCAGTATTTCTAATTCTGGCTGCAATTGCATTCATTATTCTAATAGTTGTAATATTTACTCTTCCTGAAAGCTATGCCCCAGATCCAACGTTCTCGTTAAAACCCAGACCTATTTTGAGAAACTTTAGCTCAGTAATTATTAAACCTCAGTTTTATACTTATGCCGTATCAGGTGCTTTTGCCTTCTCAGGCCTATTTGCCTATGTTGCAGCTTCCCCACTTGTATTTATGGATGTGTATAAAGTTGATGGGAAAACTTATGGCTGGATATTCGCGCTGTTATCAATCGGATTCATTGGTTCAAGTCAGGTAAATTCTGTTTTATTAAAAAAATATAAGAGCGATGAGATCATTCTAATGGCACTGGTAGGGCAGGTAATTATTGCTGCTTTTTTTTACATCGGAGCAAGCTTGAATTACTTTAATCTCTATGGAACTATAGGATTTATATTTCTTTTTTTATGCTGTGTTGGTTTGACGAATCCAAATACAGCGGCCTTGTCTCTAGCCCCATTTTCACGTAATGCAGGTACTGCATCATCTTTGATGGGTGCGATGCAGCTAGGTGTAGGAGCAATCGCCTCTATTGCTGTAGGCATGTTTAGTGCAGGTTCAGCAATGCCTATGGCTGCAATAATGGCCTTGACCTCGCTTATTGCCTTGTTGATCTTACGCATTGGCACAAAAAATATTGATAAGCACGCTACTAATGCTTTAGGTCAGTCAACCCTGTTCAATTCACCCTTTTGAACGCCTTTGGGTTTTTGTTCTTTAAGACTGTCTGATTTTAGAAAAAATAAGCTAAAATTGGCAGCAATGAACCCTATTATTCATAACCTTCCTTCTTCAAAAAATACACACTGTGTAATTTATGAAAATTTTGACCTTCAGGTTTTAACCGAGCGTCAACTAATCGAATATAACGCAAAACTTGGGTTTTATGATTTAAAATATCAACATCTATGCCCGGCATATATCGAAATAAATACTGCTGTCTTTATTAGTCAGAACAGTCTGATAAAATTTCCTGAAGTGAGTCTTTTTCAAGATATAGACGGCTTGCAGCTTTCCTGTACGTGTCAGGCAGGAAATAATATGCTTTGTATTCATCAGGCATCGGTTTTACTAGCGTTAATCACAAATAATGATTATTCTCTGTTTTTTGATTTTACTTTAAGACAGGTGAAATTAAAGCAGATAGCTCTTGATTACGGTCTGCAAAATGAGGCAGATCTGGATAGTTTTTTCAGATTGGAATATCTCGATCGCAGGCTTTCAATTATTATCAGGCAGGCATCAATTCTAGCAGTTACCAGCGAGAGCCTGAATAGTCTGAAGAAACAGTTGGGTCGCAAAATAGAAGTTATCAAATCATCGCCAGAAGGCCCTACAATTATTGTACTCAGGCAGCATAAGTATTATAAACATCTGGTAATTGAATTATTTCAGGTTGCAATTACCAGAAATGGTAAGATCAAAAATCCAATGGTCGAAGTTACTGCCCTTGACTATATCTGGGATGAACAGGATACGCAGATAGTGAAGTTTTACACGGCCATAAATAAATTTCAATCTCCAGTAAAAGGTATTAATCCAGAGATTGAACTAGCTGCACTTCGCGCTGTTATTAAGAATCCATTAGGCTTTAGTTTTTATTATCATGACGCTGCTAAAAGTGAAAACATATCTGCAAATTCTGTTGTCTCAATTGAGATCAGCCTTGCTCCTGTAAAGTTAGACTTACGTATTGGTCAAAAAGATCAGTTCTTTGAACTTGGGGCAGTTGTAGAAATTGAAAACATCTGTTATGAATTAAAAGATATAAGTATATTATTTTCCTGGTTTTTACTGGCGGGAGGAAAATTTTACTTAATTCCTAAAACTGAATTAAATAGCCTGACAGACTTGTTTAAGAAAAGGGCCGAAAATCTGTTGGTTCATAAGTCAGTTTATAAAAAGTTTAAAGCTGAAGTTCTTCTTCCACTTGAAGATAATTTCAAGATCAACTATAATTATATCCAGGCCGCCACTGGTCAGCAGCTATTAGATTATGGCTTTGCCAATGCGCTTGAAAAAATTATCTACCTCTCAGATTTTGGAGAATTCGTCATGATAATCCCAGTATGCAGGTATGGAGAAATAGAAATACCCGTTAGAACAAAAAGGCAAATTTTCGAACAGGATATTAATGGTAAAGACTTTTATGTAAAACGTGATACCGACGCAGAGTTAAATTTTACTTCGCTGATCATCAGTAAGCATAATTTTTTTACAGAACAGCTTAAAAATGGGCTTGAATATTTTTACCTCCATAAAAAAAGATTTCTTGATGAAAACTGGTTTTTAACAGTTTTTGATGAGTGGGCAAGGCAGGAAATTACCATATTAGGTTTTAATGATCTGGAAGGAAACAGGTTGAATTCAACTAAGGTTTCAATTTCAGTTACTGTTTTAAGCGGCATTAACTGGTTCAATGCCTTGGTAAGAGTACGTTTCGGTAAACGAAAAGCGGCTTTAAAACAAGTCCAAAAAGCGATAAAGAATAAAAGTAAATATGTACAGCTCGATGATGGTACACTGGGCATATTGCCAGATGAGTGGATAGAGCGATTTACTCTTTGGTTTCGTTCATCAGAAATTGTAAATGATGAAATGCTGAAGATTCCCAAAGTGAATTTCTCAGGTATTGATGTATTATTCAGGCAGGATGAAATTGACAGTACTGTTCAGAAGGAAATTCATCAATATCAAAAGTTTTTGGTACAAGGTCAGCCCATGAAAGAGATAATAATTCCAGCTGAATTTAAAGGCACTTTACGTAATTATCAACATGATGGGCTAAACTGGCTGAACTTTCTAGATGATAATAATTTTGGAGGCTGCCTGGCTGATGATATGGGTCTGGGAAAAACAATACAAATCATCGCCTTTATTCTTTTACAAAGAGAAAAGGTTATAACAAACACAAATTTATTAATTGTTCCAACCTCATTAATTCAAAACTGGCAATCAGAAATAAATAAGTTTGCCCCATCAGCCACATTAAAAACTATTTATGGTTCTAGTAGAGTAAAGAATTGTCTTGATTTTAATAACTACGAAATAATTCTTACATCATATGGAACTTTAATTACAGATATCACTTTCCTTAAAGAATATACATTCAACTATATCTTTTTAGATGAGTCACAAAACATAAAAAATGCTGAATCACAGCGCAACAGAGCTGTTAAATTATTAAAAGCCAGAAACCGGATTGCAATTACAGGTACACCCATTGAAAACTTTACAACTGATATTTACGGGCAGTTATCATTTACCTGTCCGGGTTTACTGGGAACCAGACAGACCTTTAAAGATCTCTATTCTATTCCTATAGATAGGTTCAAAAGCAATAAGAAGCTGGCAGAGTTAAAAGAAAAAGTCAGGCCATTTATTTTGCATAGATCTAAACAAGATGTAGCGCCTGAACTGCCTGAAAAAACTGAAATGGTTTTATACTGCGAAATGGGTGAAGAGCAGAAGAATATTTATGATGCGGCAGAAAAAGAACTTCGCGACTATATTTCTGCTACAACGAATGAAGAGATTCGTAAGACCCCGATGAGTGTCTTGCGTGGTCTTACCAGACTCAGGCAAATATGTGATTCACCCCGTTTATTAAAAAATGATGCGTTAAATGGTACTGGATCAGCAAAGATTGATACCCTGCTGGAACAAATTGAAGGAAAAATGGGACAACATAAAATTCTAATTTTTTCTCAGTTCGTGACCATGCTTGATCTTATAAGATCGGAACTAATTGTCAGGGGACATAAGCATACCTATCTCACAGGAGCATCAAAAAACAGGGGACCTATCGTTGATGAATTTCAAACGAACCCCGAAATACGGATTTTTCTAATCAGCTTAAAGGCTGGGGGTACCGGCTTAAATTTAACTGAGGCTGATTACGTATACCTTGTTGATCCCTGGTGGAACCCCGCTGTTGAAAACCAGGCCATCGACCGGTCTCACAGAATTGGTCAGAATAAAAATATAGTTGCTGTAAGACTAATCTGCCCTGGAACAGTTGAGGAAAAAATACTGAACCTTCAGTCTTCTAAACAAATATTAGCTGATAACCTCATTCAAAATCAGTATTCCTTATTAAAGTCACTAGAAAAAAATGAATTAATGAAAATTCTGAATTAGTCATTCTTTTATAGCTATCAGAACCTGAGTAGTCTCATACATAGACTGAAATATCAGGGTGAAAATTAGGGGATAATAAAACGAAGGCGTTCTAACATTGGTATACAGTAATAAAGGTGCTGGGTTATTTACTCATTGGAGGTGGTGTTCATACCCTGGCTTACGCCAAGCTACTTAAGGCATAAACCGGATTAAAAGTTATCAAACTACTGCCTGTTCCTGATATGGTAAAATCTAACTAAGAAAAGGAGTATCATCTATCGGGCCTGATATTTCTATTTGACTTTATTTTACTTCATATCAGGCCTGCCACTGATAACGATAGGCTTGATTGTTTAAACCAGATTTTTAATGCCGCTTCCTTTTCTGATATTTACAGCGGCCCTTAAGGGCCAATAAAATTATTAGGAACTCAAGACACGAATGGATCAAAAAAAAACAATAAACTGGGGAATAATTGGTTGTGGTGATGTAACAGAAATAAAAAGCGGGCCGGCATTTAATCTTGTTTCCACTAGTAAGATTATTGCAGTAATGCGCCGAAATGGTGATAAGGCAGCTGATTATGCATCAAGACATGGCATTGGTAAATGGTATGATAATGCCGACGAACTTTTGCATGATGCTGAAATTAACTCAATATATATTGCGACCCCGCCAGCATTTCATAAAGATTATGCCATAAAAGCCCTAAAACTTGGTCTTAACGTTTATATAGAAAAGCCGGTTACGCTAAATCAACAAGAAGCCAGAGAAATCGCCGAGGCTGCCTCACAATCTACTGGTAAACTCACCATTGCACATTATCGCCGTGCCGTTCCAATGTTTCTATATATAAAAGAGTTACTTGACAGACAGAAAATAGGAGACGTGCGTGCCATACAAATCAGAATGTGGCAGCCACTCAAGCCTTCACTTGTGGCTGAAACCGATGATAACTGGAGACTAAATCCCGTACTATCTGGTGGGGGATATTTTCACGATCTGGCTCCACACCAGTTAGATCTTATGTACTATTTTTTCGGCAAGCCAATCTTAGTAAGCGGCTTTTCACTAAATCAGTCGAAAGAATCAGCTGCTGATGACCATGTAGCAGGACTTGCACTATTCTCAGAAAACAAAGTTTTGAACGGCTCCTGGAGTTTCAATGTTGAAGAAGAAGAAGAGGTTGATGAATGTCTGATCGTAGGTAGCAAAGGGTCAATTACTTTTCCTTTTTTTGGTAAAACAGTTCTCTGGCAGAATGCAGATACTGAAGACGTACAGGTTATTCCATTTGAACACCCTAAACATATACAGCAGCCAATGATTGAAAAGGTCGTTAGTTTCTTTCAGCATGAAGGTAATAACCCTTGCTCAATTGAAGATGCTATTGTTGTAATGGGTATGATAGATGCATTTACAAAAATTCCTTCTCTTATAGCCAGTTAAATATGTTACAAAAAGCAGAAACTTCAGTTTTATTCTAAAATTTCCACTTTTCTTATTAATTGATTTAAGGTCATGTTAAGTCAGCCGACCATAGTAAAGAATCTTATTAAAGAGAAAGAAAGCTACAAACTAGCCATATCAATTACAAAACGGTAACGAACATCTCCTTTTAGTAAGCGGGTATAACTGGCTTGAACGTCTTTAATATCTATCAGTTCAATATCTGATACTATGTTATGAGCTGCACAGTAATCAAGCATTTCCTGGGTTTCAGGAATACCCCCAATACCTGAACCCGCTACACTTTTTCTGCCTGCAAGAAGTGCAAATACAGGTATTTCATGGGGTTCTGTTGGCGCACCAACACAAATATGTACACCATCAGTTTTTAAAAAAGAAAGATACATTGCCACATCATGTGTTGCTGAAACTGTATCAAGGATAAAATCAAATGAACCTTTAATAGCTTCAAGCTGATCCGGATCATTGGTCACAATAAATTTATGTGCCCCTAAAGCTTTAGCTGCGGCTTCTTTAGATGGAGAGGTACTTAATACTGTTACTTCAGCTCCAAATGAAACACCAAATTTCACAGCCATATGTCCCAGGCCACCCAGGCCAAGGACCGCAAGTTTATGACCCTTTCCAACTTTCCAATGTCTGAGCGGAGAATACGTAGTTATACCTGCGCATAATAAAGGTGCAACTGCAGCAAGTGAAAGTTTATTAGAAATATGCAGGGTGAAATCTTCAGCTACTACAATGTTATTTGAATAACCCCCATAAGTTCTTATTCCATCTTTACCAACACTATTATAAGTACCTACATTTCCATTCAGGCAGTATTGTTCAAGACCTTTTTGACAATTTGAACAGGTGCGGCACGAATCGACCATACAACCTACACCGGCCAAATCTCCAACTTTAAATTTTTTGACTGAACTACCGATCTTGATAATTTTACCAACAATTTCATGGCCTGGTACCATTGGAAAAAGACCCGGGAACCATTCATTTTTGAGTTGATGCAAATCTGAATGGCATACTCCACAAAATAAAATGGCTATTTGAACATCACTTGGACCTACTTCCCTACGTTCAAATTTCCATACCGCAAGATCTGTTTCTGGATTTTGGGCTGCATATCCTTTTGTTTCTATCATGTTGTAAAAATAAATAAATCAATCAATAGCAATCGTTCTATAACTTGAGTTTTACCAAACCACTGATTGTAAAATTATTACAATACAATAACAATATTACCTCACGGAAATAATATTAAATTTCTTAATGATATTTTTAGAATGAATAGTAAAATAAAAATAGTGTTGTCAAAAATGCTACTGTTTTAACTGTTTGATTAGCTCTCACCGTAAATATTTTCATATGAACACAATTTTACTCACTGTTGCCAGGAATTGTAGTAAGTTTTTGGCGTTCGCATTCGCGCTAACCTGCTTTTTAATGAACGGTGACGCCAAAGCCCAAAACAAAAGCCAAGCGAATGATCCGTACTGGCAAATTTTACAAAAACAAGTTATCATGACGGCCCATGCAGGCAATGGTGAAAATTTTCAAACCCGGATTGAAAACCCGAAAACTAAGTTAACTGCTTCTGATGCAGGTAATGATAGAGGAAATGGATTAAGCGATTTTATAAAGCATGAACGTGATATGCTCTTGAATCCAGAAACAAAAAAAATGCCAGCCATGATGCGGATGCGCGAACTTAATTTCACGAAAGGTATTAGTGGTAATCTGGGCGGTCCAAGGCTAATGATGGCAGCTTCAGCAAATGCAAAATCAAGTGGTGGTCAAACTCAGGTTTGGAAAGAAAGAGGACCATATAATGTCGGGGGTAGAACAAGAGCACTTGCAATTGATCTGAACAATGAAAAAATTATTCTCGCCGGAGGTATCACCGGGGGGATCTGGCGTACCGATGACAGTGGTCAGAAATGGGTAAGGGTAACCCGAAGAAATGATATTTCAAGTGTGACCTATGTTGTACAGGATCCAAGGCCAGGACATAGAAACATCTGGTATTACGGCACTGGTGAATTAATCGGAAGTTCGGAAAGCGGAAACTCCACCTCTATAATTCAAGGAAATGGTATTTTTAAATCAACAGATGGTGGGCATTCATTCAGCGTCTTAAGTTCAACTGTTTACGGTAGCCCGACAGTGGCTACTCCTTTTTCATTTATTTTCAGCCTTGCTGTAAACCCGTTAAACGGTGATCTTTTAGTAGGTAGTGCCAAAGGGATTTTCAGAAGTACAGATGGTGGTGATTCTTTTACTCAATTACTCGATGCGGCATCTGATAATTTACTTCATATAGCTGAAGTGATTTTTACACCTAAAGGCGTTCTTTATGCTTCGGTCTCACATGGTGGTCACCCAAATCGCGGAGTATTTCAGTCCCTTGATGGAGGTGATAGTTTCAAAAATATAACACCAGTAAATTTCCCATCATCCTATGGGAGAATTGTGATGGGTTATGCTCCTCAAAAAGAAGAAATTGTTTATTTCTACGGCTATAACCCTACAATTGACAGTGCTTTTCTATTTAAATACAATTTTAATAGAAAAATAAATACCAGTGATAACTGGTATGATTATACTGCCAATCTTCCAAAGCTTGGCGGTAATGTAGGTAATCTCGATGTACAAACAGGGTATGATATGGTTGTTAAAGTTTTTCCAACCGATACAAACGAAGTTTTTATATGCGGTACCAATATTTACCGCTCTAATACTGGTTTTAGCAAACCAATTGCTTTATCAGATTGGATAGGCGGTTACTCTTCAGCAAATGATGTCAGTAAATACACAAATCACCATCCAGACCAGCATCAATTGATCTTTTTCCCTTCTGATCCTAAAAAAGTTCTAACTAGTAATGATGGAGGTGTGCAGGTTACGAGCGATATTCTTGGTAACAGCGGAAAAATTGAATCTGTCAGCTGGACATCACTTGATAATGGATACTATACATCACAACCTTACCAGGTAACATTTGATCCCTTTGGAACTTCTACTAATTTAATTGCAGGTTTTCAGGATAATGGTTCGTGGTCATCATCAGGTGAGGCAAGTATTAGTCCGTGGTCTGAAACTGGCCCTGGTGACGGTGGCTTCGCAGGGTTATATGATGGTGGAAAAACCAGGTATGTATCATTTAATTATGGAAATATCTACCGACTAACCTATCCAGCCGGAAGCACTGATGGGGGGCAGCCTGCAACTGTAACCTATCTCAGTCCTACTGCTACAGGTTCAACCACAGGTTTTGCCCAGATTCCATTTTATACTTTCGATGAGAACAATAAACAGGTGATGTATCTGCCACAGGCAAATTTTTTATGGAGGAATCTGCATCTTGATAAGATACCAGTAGGAAATCCTAACCCAACTTCAATTTATTGGACAAAGCTGAAAGGTACTATCCTGAAAGACTCTAATTCGTATGTTACTGCTGTTGTAACTTCAAGAACGGCTCCATCAAACAGACTTTATTTTGGGAGTAGTTCAGGAGGGATTTTCAAAATTGATAATAGTAATATTGGTGATAAACCTGCTGAAGATATTTCAACTGGTAAAAATTTACCTGCAGGTTATGTTAGTTCGTTAATCGTTGATCCTGCAGATGGAGACCGGGTATTTGCTGTTTTTTCTAATTATGGTATAAAAAGTGTTTTTTACAGCAAAAATGCAGGTAAGTCTTGGATATCTATCAGTGGAAATCTTGAAGAATTTCCTGATGGCAGTGGTGATGGTCCGTCGGTGAGATGGATTTCTATTTTAGGAAACAGCGACCGTTATATTGTAGGAACTTCAACAGGTTTATATTATACTACTAAATTGGCTGGTGATGGCACTAAGTGGATTCAAGATAGTAAAAATACGATCGGTGATGATATCATACCCTATATAAAAACCCGTGATGATGGTTATATTGCTCTTGCAGCCCATGGTAATGGTATGTTTGATGCAAAGCTACCGGTTACCAAAATTCCATCACCAACACTGATACTTGAAAGAAATTTATATGATCTTGCAGAAATCGTAGGTGGGCCACCAATAATTTATGACCTGAATACAATATTTAAAACAACTGATAATAAACCTTTTCATGTTGATTTTTATGATTCAGATACCTCTCTGATTACAGTACGTCAGGAAGGGCATTATGCATATATCAGGTTCAAAGGCAGAAAATTAGGAACAGCTACAATAGGAATGATTGCATCCAGGGGCAAAGAGGTTGTTTCAACAGGCTTTGATATTTCAGTTGCTGGCCTGGCCAGTGCTAATTTACTGTATAGCCAGTATAACAATCCAGGGATCAATTACGCTTATTCTCAAAATTTTCCTGATATAAATACGACATGGCAGTCATCAGACGATTTCTTTGTTCCAAAAGGACAAACCTGGAATATTGATCATGTTCTTGCGGTAGGAGCAGAATCGAATGCTGGAACTATTTTTAAATCAATAAATGTTATTATCTATGCAGATAGCATGGGTAAACCAGGTAAAATTCTGAGAACTGAGAAGGGATTATTCCCGATAGATGATACAACAAGCACAAATTTAAATGTAAAGCTTGGTAAACCACTTGCGTTAATGGGTGGTCATTACTGGATCTCTGTATATCCTGATTTAAATATAATCAGTTCTACTTTATCAACACCACAATTATGGGGCTGGGCAACACAAATGCATGAAGTTGGTTCGAGATTTCTGTTTAAGCGAGTTAAAGATGCCCAGTCTGGTGTCAGCGGTTGGATCAGTGATCCAATGGCATCATTGCTAAATGCTGATACAACTGCCAATTATGACTTGTCATTCTTTCTGTATGGTAGTGCTTCACATGTTACTCCACCAGCAGCACCAACCAAACTTATAGCAAGTATAGTGAATGATGCGGAAATCGATTTATCATGGGTAAGTAATTCAACAAATGAACGAGCATTTAAAATTGAACGCTCAATTGATGGTATTCATTTTACGAAAGTCACGTTAGTAGATGGGGGAGTAACAACCTATCAGGATCTTAATAAATTTGACAGGAAAAACGATTATTATTATAGAGTGAATGCTTTAGGAATAGATAGCAATTCTGCTTTCTCGAATATAGTCCAAGTAAAATTTAAAGGGTATCCAGGAACCGGAGAGATACATCCTTTATCAGTTTTAACCAAAATAAAGGTTTTTTCAAATCCAAATGTGGGTTTATTCAAGGTTTTCGTTCCAGTTGAAGTTGGAGACGTTTATATGACCCTTTACAATACTCAGGGGATCAAACTTCAGACAATTGGTAGAGTTAAGAATGGACAGACGATTAGCATTAACATTACAAATTTAGATAATGCGACATATATCTTAAAGGTTGAAAAACAGCAAGAGTCACAGTCGTTCTATGTAGTCAAGAAATAATTATCAAATAAGAAATACCTTTTATTCAGAAATCAGCGTAAGTAGGATTACTTATTTAAAACTGATATAAAAATTGTAACTGGTTAAAACAAATTTCTGGTCAGGAAACCCTTCATTCGTTAAACAATGAGGGGTTTCCTTTTTATTGATTTGACTGATTAATATTGGCATATCCTGCTGTGACCTAAAAGATGCCGTTTACTCAATAAATAGAGATTTGGCAGAATTAATTTGTATAATTTGTCAGTATATCTGTGTTTTGTCAGTACCATTGACAAGATGTCAGTATATTAATTTTTGAGCCTTTTAGATCATATTTATTGTCTTTTTTTGTTTTGTAAACCAAAATTAAATACAGGACTTTTCATTTTGAGCTCTCCTAAACGAAATTTTTCACTCTTTGGATTTTTATATTTTTTAAAATGATACAAAAACTTATAAAACAGATTTAATTATATGGTCTTTATCTCAAAAAAAAATGTTTTATCATAAATCTTAACTTTTAAATAAATTCTTGTCACGAAATAATGCTTTTGAGTAATCATTACAGCAGCTGATAACAATTCCGGAGCTAATTTGCCGAAATAAAGAATCCCAAAATTCATAAAAGTATCCTTTTAAGAAATGAAGCATTACCTCTGTAATTATGGCATATTATTAGACATATTGATTTGGAATTGCAGTTATTGTTTTGTTTATAACCTGCTATCTATAAATAATTTACTAACCTAAAATTAAATTAATCGTTATGCTAATTGCCCTAGAAGTTGCAGCATTTTTATGTGTATTGTTAATTCCAACATTTGCTCCAGCTAGAAAGATAAAGAACTAAATCTATTTTTGTGTAGATATAAGAATGGGTAGCCGAATGGTACCCATTTTTTTTGCCCAAAATTTATTTGGGCGTAAAATATTTTAACTAAAACACTTTAGAAAGTCTTTCCAGAAAAGTCTACCAAGTAGTATTTGCCTCCTGTGCTTTTCATTAGTTTTGCAGCCGCAAATTAATGCCAGTAAACATTCTCTTTGATCAATCTTTAAGCATCGTTAATTTAATACTGTGTTAACCTCAGTCAGTTATATTTGTTAAGAAACTAATGTAACTGATGAAAAAATACTATTTATTTACTTTTACGTTATTTGTTGCATTTACATTAGTCTCATGGGGTGTTATCGCACATCGGGCTATTGGTAAAATTGCAGAAAACCACCTGAGTTCTCAGGCAAATACAGCTGTGAATGAAATTTTGGGAGAACAAAGTCTGTCAGATGTAAGTACCTATGCAGATGAAATCAGGTCCAAGCCTGAATTTAAAATTACTGGTACATGGCATTATATAAACCTACCACCTGGTTTAAACCAGGATCAGTTTAACCTGAAAGTTGGTACAATGGTTCAGGGTAATGTTTACTCAGCACTCATGCAATGTGAACAGGATTTGCAAAGTAAAACCACAAATAAAGACCAAAAAATCTTTGCGCTAAAATTTATTGTGCATCTGGTTGGTGATCTGCATCAGCCCATGCATGTTTCAAGAGAAGAGGATAAGGGTGGAAATACTATACAATTAAATTTTAATGGTCAGGGCAGTAACTTACACCGTGTCTGGGATAGTGGGCTGATTGAAAAACAAGGAATGACCTATGAGCAGCTCGCTGCCAGTAATGATAAGGCAACTCCGGCTGAAATTAAAAAATGGCAGTCAGAACCAATAATTAAATGGTTATATGAAAGTTATCAGGTAAGCTCACAACTTTATAAAGAGGTTGACTCAATGAAAAGCCGTTCTTTAGGTGATAAATATTATGATGAACATATAACCCTGGTAGGAGAGCGTATTGAAAAAGCGGGTATCAGACTGGCGGGTGTTTTAAATACGATTTTTAGCAATAAACAAATCAATCAAGGGATAGTATTAAAGACTACAACTTTTGTTTTGCCATTAACTGTAGTATCAGATAGTACAATAACAATCTGTGATAAGGTATTTAGTGGCAAATTTTTTGAGAAATCAGATCTTACGCTTTTAAATATGGGTGCCGAGTATCCAAATCAAACCATGTCAATAGTAATAAAAGGAGCAGATCGCGCTAAATTTAAAATAGCACCAGAAACCGCCTTCGCAAATAAATTAGTTTGTGTAACAGGGAAACAAGTTATTTATAAAGGAAAAAAAGAAATTATCGTTACTGATACTACACAAATTAAAATCAAGCTTTAATGTCACTGCATAAAAGTATCACTTAAAATAACATAGAAAAATTTTGTGTAAAGGAAATATTAAAATTTTGACCCAGATACCGTTTATCATTATATTCAGCGATGAAAATAATGGTAACCGGTTCAACTGGTTTTATCGGCTCGCACTTAACTAAAGAACTTCTCACCGCCGGTCATACGATTCATTTATTGATTCGCGGTCAAAACATTCATCATTGTCAGGTAAACCAGCAGATTACCGTTTTTCAGGGAGATATACTTGATCAAAATTCGCTGAATCTTGCCATGCAGGGGTGTGAGCAAATTTATCATCTTGCGGCCCTTGCAAGCGTTTGGAATACAGATAACAGTCTGTTTTATGAAACTAATTGCAAGGGAACGGATCTTCTTTTTCATACTGCGCTTATAAATAATATTAGCAAAATCGTCTTCTCTTCGACAGCTGGCACCTTTGGGCCATCAGTAAACAAGTCTGTTACTGAAAAAAGTATAAGAACAGTTGATTTTTTCAATTCTTATGAAACTTCTAAGTTCATGGCAGAAGAAAGGGCTCTCTATTATAATTTACAGGGTCTGAAAATTGTAACAGTTAACCCTACCCGCGTTTATGGACCTGGATTACTTTCTGAAAGTAATCCATTTACACGCCTAATGCGATTATACCTTCAAGGAAAATGGAGAATTATGCCCGGAAATGGGCAATTTTTAGGAAATTATGTTTTTATCGATGATGTCGTTAATGGCTTGATAGCAGCCATGGAACGGGGTAAACCAGGAGAAAAGTATTTACTCGGGGGTGAGGATTGTACTTATAGTGAATTTTTCAGGCTCTTGTCAAATATATCCGGTAAAGATATCCGCTTATTTAAATTCCCTATGTCGCTCTTAAAAGTATTAGCAATAATTGAAGTATTAAAAGCTAAAACCTTCAATCAACAACCATTAATTACTCCAGAATGGGTCGAAAAGTATAAATATAATTGGGGGGTATGCAGTACAAAAGCCATTAATGATCTTGGTTATTCATATCATACCTTGGCTCAAGGTATGAAAATTACCATTGACTGGTTAAATGCTGAAAAGCTGATCAACTGAAGTGTTTGACTAAACCTTTTCTGTATTTTATTGTACTAATTCTTACCTGAAACGTAATTCTTTAAAACTAAACTTACTATATGGAAAACTACTACAATCCTGCAGATTTGAAAAAATTTGGAAATATTGCGGATTTTCAAAAACCATTAGCCGATAAATTCTTCGATTACTATGGTGAAGTTTTTAAAGAGGGTGCTCTAACAGCCCGTGAAAAATCATTAATTGCTCTTGCAGTGGCTCATGCAGTACAATGCCCATATTGTATTGAAGCTTACACGACTGATTCACTTGAAAAAGGTTGCGATGAAGCTCAGATGATGGAAGCAGTACATGTTGCTGCAGCTATAAAAGGTGGTGCAGTCCTGGTACATAGTATACAGATGATGAATAAGTACAAGGAACTTTCGATGTAATCAGCTAAAATTATAGATTCAGCCCTTTAATAATTTCTTACCTAGCTTTATATGAAGTCATTATATGCTTTAAACGAACCATTATCATCTGAAAGGGTACAATTATTAGAGTTGGCAATTTCTTCTTCCTGGGATAATGGAGCAGCTTCATTTGCGGCACACCTGACAAAAACCAATCTTTTTCCGCTCAAACCTATTAAGCTTGAAGTTTTTCAACTCAATCTTGGAAAGATGTGTAATCAGGTTTGTAAACACTGTCATGTTGATGCCGGCCCTGACCGAAAAGAAATTATGACCCGGGAGGTAATTGATTTATGCTTACTGGCGATTGATCAAAGCCAGGTACATACCGCCGATTTAACAGGTGGGGCGCCTGAAATGAATCCTGAATTCAGGTATCTGGTTGAGCAATTAAGTCAGCGAAAGATTAAAGTGATCGTCAGGTGTAATCTGACTATTATTATGGCGAATAAAAAATACCATGATCTGCCTGCTTTTTTCAGAAAAAACAAAGTTGAGGTAGTATCTTCCTTGCCCTTTTACACTTCTGCAAAAACAGATTCACAGCGTGGAGATGGGGTTTTTAAGAGCTCCATTGAGGCTTTGAAGTTGTTAAATAAAGAGGGTTATGGAATCGAGGGTTCTGGCTTGATTCTCAACCTTGTTTATAATCCGGCAGGAGCATTTCTTCCACCTGAGCAACATGCGCTGGAGAAAGAATTTAAGCAGCGTTTGTCAACGAGTTATCAAATCAGTTTTAACAATCTGTTTACCATTACCAACCTGCCGGTTAGTCGCTTTTTAGATTACCTTATAAAGACTCAAAATTTTGAAAGTTATATGCATAAACTAATCGATGCATATAATCCAATTGCGGCAACAGGGGTTATGTGCCGTAACATGATTTCTATTGGTTATGATGGTAAACTATATGATTGTGACTTCAATCAAATGCTTGCATTAGAAGTTGAAATTGATCAATCTCACAGACATATCGGCCAGTTTAGTGAGCTATTGCTGGCAGATCGAAATATTGTAATAAATCAGCACTGTTTTGGCTGTACAGCCGGTGCAGGTTCTAGTTGTGGGGGAACAACAGTTTGACAAATAAAGCAATCCTGGTTTTTCAAAAAAACTTGATTGCTGGTAGAACCAAAACCAGGCTAGCCGCAACGATTGGAAATGAAAAGGCATTATTAGTCTATAAACAGCTCATATTAATAACGACAAATGTATTGATAAACCTGCCTTTTGACAAGCTTATTTACTATTCTGAATTTATTCCACTAGATATTGAGGATAAAGAAATTGAAACTACTGCAAAAACCCTTGTTTTGGTTCAGTATGGAAATGACCTTGGAGCGCGCATGTTAAATTCTTTCAGTGACCAGTTCAAAATGGGATATTCAAGACTCATCATTATTGGTACTGACTGTCCTGATTTAAACTCAGAACTTTTATTAAATGCATTTAATGCACTGGAAAGCCATGATATAGTCATTGGACCAGCAGCTGATGGAGGGTATTACCTCTTAGGAATGTCAAAATTATATCCCGAGTTATTTGAAGGTGTAGAATGGAGTACTTCAGAAGTCTACGGGCAGACAGTTGATATCATTTCTAAATTAGGATTATCATTTTCCTTGATGCCTGTCTTACGTGATCTTGATAATGAAGACGATCTCAAGTATTTCAACCATTTAAAACTTTTATCCTAGCTTTTATACCCTGCTCCAGATAAATTAAAAATGAGATTTATAGAAAACCTTTCTGTTACCGTTATCATTCCTGTGTTAAATGAAGAGGCTACAATTGAAGGCTTACTAACCTTTCTATGTGAAAGGCATGACAGGCGGCTTAATAAAATCATTATTGTAGATGGGGGTAGTACCGATCAGACAATTGAAATATCTAAAAGATTCGACGTTTTGGTCCTGCAATCTGAGAAAAAAAACAGAGCATCACAGATGAATCTGGGCGCTCGTCATATAGCGTCTGGCTTTTTGTATTTTCTGCACGCAGATTCTATACCACCGGTTTCCTATTTAGATGATCTTGAAAAAAGTGTTAAAAATGGATCTCTAGCAGGTTCATTCAGGTTACAATTTATCGGAGGGCCCTGGCTATTACGCTTAAATGCCTTTTTCACTCGTTTTCAAGGCATGGCTTTCAGGGGAGGAGACCAGTCACTTTTCATTGAGGTGATGCTTTTTCAACGTCTTAAAGGTTATGATGAACATTTTAACATCATGGAAGAATACGATCTGATCAGAAGAATTTTAAGAGTTACCTCTTTTAGCATTATTCCCAAGCCCGTAAAGGTTAGTACCCGCAAGTATGCTGACAATAACTATTTAAAAGTAAGTCTGGCCAACTACAGGGCGATTCGTATGTTTTCGAAAGGTGAAAATCCTGTTAAAATTGCTATTTTTTATAAGAATTACCTTAGCAAAATCAGATAAGAATTCGTTATCGCAGCTTATTTATAATCAGTTTTAAGTGGTAAAACATACTCTCTAAGACATTTCAAACTATTTTTCAGTCAATTCATTTTCAATTATATAGCTACATGTAATCCCAGCCTATAAACAGATATTCATTTTTTTACTCAAGCGATACTGGCACTATTATAGTAAAGATTAAAAAAAGAATTTACAGCTAGTTTTTAGAAAATCGATTTTGGTCTTATACAATAGCATGTAGAATATATAATTATAATCTGCCTTTAAAGATTATACTTATTTGAAAAATTTTGTTTTAAAATTTGTATTATGAATAAGGTAATTCTATTAGATAAAAGACCTCTTGGAAAACCACTTTTAAGCGATTTTAAGTTCGACGCCGAGGAAGTTCCAGTTCCCGGTGAAGGGCAGCTACTATTAAAAACATTATATGTTTCAGTAGATCCTTATTTGCGAGGAAGAATGAATGATAACAGGTCATATATACCTCCATTCCAATTAACAAAACCAATACAATCAGGCATTATAGCCGAAGTTGTCAGTTCAAATCAAACTGATTTTAAATCTGGTGATTTCGTTTCTGGAATTTTAGAATGGAAAGAATATCAGCTTTCTGAAGGGAAAGGCATAACAAGAGTTGATGACATCGCCGGCAATCTAAGTAAATACCTGGGTATTTTAGGAATGACAGGTCTAACCGCATATTGTGGTTTGACAGAAATAGGAGTTCCAAAAGCTGGAGAAACTATTGTTGTATCAGGAGCAGCAGGTGCTGTTGGAAGTGTAGTAGGGCAGATTGGTAAAATTCTGGGTTGCAGAGTAGTTGGAATAACAGGAACTGATGAAAAAGTTCAGCTCTTGAAAACAAAGTTTAAATTTGATCAGGCTGTTAATTATAAAACGGAAGAAAATTTAAAAGACGCAATTGGAAATGCATGCCCTCTAGGGGTTGATGTGTATTTTGATAATGTAGGAGGGGATATATCTTATGCTGTTTTAGAAAACCTAAATAAATATGCGCGCATACCACTTTGCGGTACAATATCTCTTTACAATGAAGTAAAGCCACCATCTGGACTTAGCATACAACCACTACTTCTTGTTAAAAGTTCTCTAATGCGTGGTTTTATTATTTCTGATTTTTCAGATAAATTTCCTCAGGCAATCAGGCAGTTAATGAACTGGTTAAATGAAGGCAAACTAACTTTTTCTGAAACTATTGTAGATGGATTTGATAATATTCCCCAGACATTTCTTGATCTGTTTGAAGGAAAGAATGAAGGTAAAATGATTGTAAAAATTTAATAAGATAAAATTTTATTTACGGTAAATCATATTATTATAGAGAATGAAGGAAATTAATGATTCTCTCAGTTAAATCAATTGGTCATGTTCACCAATTTTAGTAAAGAAGAACAGA
This sequence comes from bacterium, assembly GCA_031363945.1. Lineage (GTDB taxonomy): Bacteria > Bacteroidota > Bacteroidia > Sphingobacteriales > Sphingobacteriaceae > JANLVJ01. The sequence goes on from JANLVJ010000055.1 coordinate 84,308, forward strand.
AAATAGTCTCCCCTGAAGATAGAAGACGGTTTATTGGTTTTAACCCGTATGCGGCAGGCTTCATCATAATCTTATTATTGTTAACGGTTGGCCTTGCCTGGTTGCAATTTATAGTGTTTGGTTTACCAGCTGACACATCTATAAAGCTTCCTGTTTTGTCTCTTTCAGATCACAGAGAATTTCCGAAACGGGTAAGTATCAGTCACTGGGTTAATTTCTTTTTTTTAATGCTGATCATAAGAAGCGGACTTTCTATTTTATCTGATCACCCCCGCCTTTATTGGAACAGGGGTTATTAAATAAACTCGGAATAAGTAAGATTTACACCTATAAGTGTTCCATCTGACCGAATTTATACCATAAAAGTAGATAGTCGCTATATAAATCCCATACTTGGGCTTCCTGGGTATCGGCATTCTGTAGGGATCTCCCCGGTCGTGGCATTTTATAACTGTTCCTTTTTTTCTGCTTAATAGTTTAATTTTTGCTGCGTTTTCACATGCCTATTGAAGCTAACGCTTATTATCATATTAATACATTATTATAAACCAAAAGATATTTCACCCTATTTTTGGGCTTATGGAAAAATACCAGAATCAGAAGAGTGGAAAAAGTTAGCTGTTAATAAATTTAAAGATTTTAAACTATCGATCGGTGGTATGGTAAAAAACCCAGTATTGCTATCACTTTAAGAACTTAGAGTAATACGTTTGGAACAGAATATTACCATGCACCATTGTATACAGGGATGGTAGGGCATTGAAGAATGGGGATGCTTACCGCTTAAAGCACTGATAGAACTTGCCAAACCTGAATCAGCTGTTAAAACTGTAGTGTTTTATTCTTTTGGTAATGGGTTAGATGGAGGAACTTATTATGATACCCATAGTTTGAATAACTGCCTGAAACCAGCATCTATTATAGCCTTGGAAATGAATTATCATCCATTACCTGAAGAATATGGCGCCCCGCTGAGATTACGGATAGAAAATCAATTGGGATACAAAATGGTTAAACAGATTAATAAAATTTAATTCGTTTAATCCCCAGCCCATATTGGAAAAGGTTACGGTGGTGAAAATGAAGATGATGGATATTTTGACTTGCTGGCAGATAGTTAAAGAATTTCCCTAGATAAACTCAAATTTAATCTTCAAAACTCCCCAGGGTAAGTTGCCAATTATATTCAAGGTATTTTATATCAGGCTGCATAGCGGCAGGAATAACTTTATACTTTTTTAACAAAACGATGACTCCAGTTTTACCTCCAAAATCGCCACTAAACCACGATAATGTCTTTGGAACAATAACAGTATTACCTTCTACTTTACATTCATTTAAAAGATAGGATGACGCTGCAAGGTTAAGTTGGACATCAATTTTATCTGCCGAGTAATAAGCAATAGGAGGGCAGCTTTTAGCACCGCAGTTGAGAGCAAAATGAACACGGTTGTCAAGGGTATCTACCCTGAACTTCTTTTCAAAATCACCAACGAAGATTTTGCCCAGATAACCCATTGAAATCTTAATTTTAGAATGCCGCAGGATGCCATTTTCAATATCATCAAAACTTAAACTATGACCTGCAATAGTGATGAGGTCTTTAGCAAAAAAAGAGTTACGGTCTTTATATTGCTCGGGCGCAACTTTTAGTTTAAGTTGTATAAATGCATTGTAAATATTCAGCCAGAAAGCTTTTCGCTTATCATCTGTATTCAATTGCTGTAGTAACACTGGTTCATCAGCTGTTTGAAGGGCATCAAGCATTTCATGATAAGGCTCATTCGTTCTTACATTATAAAGTAGATTTTCGGCAAGATTTACATAATTGAATTTTGCTGCTGAATCGCTGGTTTTATGCATGGTATTAGAATGGCAATTGGAAAAGCAAAATAAGCTCATCAATAAAAGGGCACATTTAAGAAAATAGTTTTTTATCATTTTATGTTATTCAAAATAAGATACAACAAATAGTGTTTGGTTTTAACATTACCAGCTACGCCTGATCTGATGTTTGATTTTAATGGTTTTATCCGCTGCATTCTGCTGGGTTTCCTCTTTTTGGTAAGCATCGGTTTCCTGAGAATTTGTCACATAGTTTGGTAGCATTTCGAACTGGATATCGATCTGGTCACCTTGTTTCCAGAAACGCTGGATATTTAGAAAATGATTTGGTTGTACGGTATAAACCTTACCTGCAATTGTTGCCCTGTAATAAATTGAGCGTGCCGGTCTTCTCAATGACAGGGTGAAACTTGCATTTTTAGCTGGATTAATAATTAAAGAAACTTTTCCATCCTGAGGATAATTACTACTTTGGCTTACACTTAAAGAAGTATTTTTTCCATCATAAGTAAGTATTTCTTCTTTAAAATTTCCCGTTTCATAATTTATAATGACTGGATGATTATCCATAACACCAATAGGATAATAAGGTAGTATTGCCGAAGATTTACTTAGGTAAACAGCCTTATCAACCTGATTGAAATATGATACTTCACCTGTTGAGAGGGCAAACTGTGCATTAAACTGGGTCCATAAATTCAGGGCATCAAGATTTTCTTCGCGAATAGTACTGATTGATAACAGTGCAGGATCGTTTACAATTCCTTCCCAGGCAGCTGTGCAGGGGTTCAGGTATGCATTACTACCTGTAATTCTATAGAGCTTCAAAATTGCCGTAAGATTTGCCAGAACGTCTTCCATACGGGTATCGGTCAGATCGAATTTTCCTTCTGTTGTCAATGAACTTATAAGTTTTGGCTCACCGGGCATTTCCATTTCTATCAGCAGATTTTGACAAAAACTCAGGTATTTTGGCTCTCCGGTCTGTACATATAAATCAACCATTGGGTCGATGATACTACTTGAAGTAAGTTTACCGATACTAAATAAAGCTGTTAACCCAGTTTTAGAATTGAAAGTCTTATTCACCAGATTACCGGCAGCAATGCATGAATTTAAAGCAGGAACATATCCAGTAGTCTGATAATACATTAACAGTCCCTGAATATTGTTTCTCAGGGTAATTATATCTTCCTGCACCCAGACTGAAGGTGAACTGCGAATTCCCATAAATCCATCTGTTTCCTGGGTATGTGAAAACGCATAAGCAATTGAATCAATTTGTTTTTTTAACTGTGCATCCTGAGTAAATTTCCATACCAGACTCGCATCGGCCAGGTATTTACCCAGAGAAATGGTAAACGTGCCATTTTTCTCAATACCAGCTGCTTCTTCAGTGAGTAAGGCTTTACCATTGACGGTATTGAACCTTGCATGCAGATACACTTTTAAATGATCTTTTATAAAGCCTTGAAGATGCTGGTTTTGAGGTGAAACGTTTTTATACAGATCAGGAATTACAAAATTTATTTTAGGAGCCAGTGCATCCTGAACCGGGATTTCTATTTGATTAATTGTTGAATAATAGGTCTCGTGAACCTGCTTTATATGCAACAGTTTATTTTGGAAAAGGCATATTACCCGGTATATACCCTTTGGCAAGATTAACGTAAATACCTCGGCATTCAGTTTTTTCTTACTTATTGAAGGAATTAATACCGGGCGGGTTACAGATTGAATAACGCCGTTTAATGAGTCAAGAACCTTCCATGTAAGGCTTCCGCTAATATTTTTTTGCGACTGACTTGTAAATTGCACCCTGGTTTCAAGTTGATCGCTGCTGGTAGCATTTAAAATTTTAAAACTTATTGGTTCAGGATCAATCGGTTCAGATCTGATGCTGCTGTGCTTGTAATTCCTGATAGCTTTATTAGAATTAAAATAGGTTCTTGAGTACGATTGATCAGACGTAATCAGGAAAACGACAAAAAAAGTAAAAAAGACCAGGACACACCGGTATTGAAGATAAAGATTATCTATTTTCATAATTAGATTACAGAAACGGAATGATGCCAGTACTGAATTTATTATACAGGCTTGATCTTTTGTTTACGGTAACCATCGGTATCTGGTTGTTAAAAATTCTTTTAAAATGCCCTTTTAACAGTTCTAAGGCAGTAATATTTTCTTTACGTAACTAATAAAGCGGCAGGAACAGGTTAACCATAGCTGCCGTTTATTGGTTTTGAGAATTTGTTCAATAAAAAAAGCCAAAAAGTGAGCGTCATCATTCTTTTTGATGGTCAATTCATTCAATTTTACAAAATCAACCAGGAGTATTTATCAGGTTGGTTGAGTAAATGAATTCTTAAAATTAAATCCGATTGTTATGAAAAGGAATGAAGATTTGCAACGCGATGTTCAGGATGCCATCAGATGGGAGCCACTTTTAAGTGCAGCAGAAATAGGAGTCACAGCCAAAGATGGGGTGATAACTTTAACGGGGATTGTAGATAGTTATGCAAAAAAACTGGAGGCAGAAGATGCTGCCAAAAAAGTTGCTGGTGTCAGAGCGATTGCTCAGGAAATAGAGATCAGATTTGCAAATTCAAATAAAAAAAATGATGCTGAAGTAGCAACAGAAATTGTGACAGCGCTGACTTCAAATTTTGAAATTCCAGAAAATCTTGTTCAGGTTAAAGTTGAAAACGGATTTGTAACACTTGAAGGCGAATTGAGCTGGAATTACCAAAAAGAAGCCGCAAAAAGAGTAGTAAATCATCTGGTTGGGGTAAAAGGGGTCACCAATAATATCAGAATAAAATCTGAATTTGCTGACCAGATAGAAAAGGTAGAAATTGAAAAGGCTCTTTTTAGAAATAGAACAGTTGACAGTGAAGATATACATGTCGAAGTTTCTGGCAATAAGGTAACTCTTAATGGTACGGTAACGTCATTTTATGAAAGGGGAGAAGCAGAAAGAATGGCTTGGAATGCTCCTGGAGTATCTAAAGTAGACAATGAGTTATTAATTGATTATGCGGGTTTCTAATACCTCTTAAGCAATTAACGCCGAAAGGATATTTTTAATCTATGAAAAAATGCTTCTCTAGTATAACGCCCAAAAAGGGTTATGCTATTGAGGCATTTTTATTTTTTGTGCCTGCGGTATAAGTCTACACTTAGTTTTTGATATTTAAAACGTGAAGTATTGACCAGAATGCTACAAAAACTATGTTGTTTAAACCTTAGTGTTTTGCCCTGAAAATGATTCTGTTCTATTTTAAATATTTATCAAACCAGATAATATAGCGTTTAAGAATATCTGTCTGATAGCTGGGAGTGCTTATACCATGTGTCTGATCAGGATATAGAATTAATTGTGTTGGAATATTTTGAGATTTTAATGCCATATACATTTGTTCGCTGCCAACAGTAGGCACATTGAAATCTTTTAGACCTGACATAAATAATACTGGAGTTTTTATTCTATCGGCATGAAAAAATGGATATGACAGGCTGATCCATTTATCCTGGCTCTTCCAGGGTGGGCCCAGTTCATTATCGTATTGCAAAACATACTGGTCGGCACCGTACATACTTGTTTGTAACGCACTGCTGGCACCAGCAGCTCCAGCTTTAAAGCGTGAGTCAGAAGCAATAGTATAATCTGTTAAAATGCCCCCATAACTCCAGCCACCAATACCTAAATGTGCTGAATCGGCAATATTCTTCTTTACAAGTTCATCAACTGCACCAAGCAAATCTGAGACCTCTTTATTTCCCCAATCGGCGAATATCGCCTTACAATAACCGATACCACGGCCATTACTTCCTCTATAATTTACGGCTGCTACTGCGTAACCCGCATTTGAAAGAACCTGACGTGTTTCATCAAATACAAATTCATCCTGGGCCACAGGGCCACCGTGGATAAATACAATTAGGGGTAATTTTTTTGCATGTGTACTGTCTGGCGTGTAAAGGATGCCTGAGACTGAGGTTCCATCTTTACTTAAAGATCTGAAGCCTTCGACATGCGAAAGTTGATAGCCATTCAACCAGTCTTGATGATGGGTTAGTTTTCTGGAAATCCCATTTTCTACAGCATATAATTCAGCAGGAATGTATGGGTTGCTGAATGCAACTATCCAACTACTGGCTGCAAACGGGAGAATAGCAGAAAAACCATAGTTCCCCCTGTTCAATGTCATAATTTTCTTTGTGTTCATTACGTATTGCGCCAGGTAAACCTGGCGATCATCAGCAACCAGAAATCCAACAGTTTTACCGTCATTGCTCCAGCATGGTGCCGAAGCTGGCCTGTCTAATTGCTGAGTAATGGTTCGGTTATTTTGACCGTTTTCATCCATCATACATAAAATGTCCTGATCGTACATCAGGTATTCTGCATCACTGGTTGAACGCAGGTACGCTATATATTTACCATCAGGGCTCCATTTAGGCTCATTATCATGCCCTTTCCAGGTAGTTAATTGTTTTACAGCACCGTGAATTTTGGTTTCAATCGTAAAAATATCTGTATTGGAATTTCTGTCAGGATCTGGACTGATATTGCTTACATAAGCTATTTTACTGCCATCAGGTGACCATGCTGGTGCAGTTTCATCTGTATTGCCTTTCGTTAAAGTATCAAGACGCTTTGCAGCAAGATCAAAAAGGTATAAATGCTTTTGCAAATGTTGTATATAGCCTTCTATATCCTGTTTAAAATGATAACGATCAATAACGACAGGCAAAGGTGTTTTGGGTTCTTTAAGACCCTTGTTTTCGGGATCCTGAATTAGCAAGACTAATCTTTTAGAATCAGGCGACCAGGCATATTCGCTTAAATCACCTTTTACCGTAGTTAATTTTTTAGCCTCTCCACCCCGACGATCAAGAATCCATACCTGTGAACCTGTTTTTGATTCCCTGGAGGATAAAAATGCCAGATATTTACCATCCGGACTCCATTTTGGTAATGATGCAGGATCAGGACCATGTGAGAGTTCAATTGACTGGCTATCTGATGTACTTTGCATGTATAAATGAGATACACGCTTGTCTTCAGCAGTATCTACTTCTGAGAGACTATAAGCGACCCATTTATTGTCTGGAGAAATTGATGCCTCACTAAGATTCTTTATTTTAAGGAAATCGGCAGGTTTAAATATTTTTTTTACTCCCTGACCGAATAATACTACTGAAATAGTACATGTTATCAGCACTAGAAAACTCTTTTTCATAATTAGTTTGATTGGCAGGATAAATAAATGATGAAATTCTATTAAACCAAAGAGCCGGAAAATCTATTCCGGCCGGCTTCTTGATTATGTTAAAAATAAATAGTCCCTATTTAATATCCAGGGTTTTGGATAAGTTTTGGATTCGCATTGATATCCTGTAAGGGTATTGGGAAAACCAGTTTAGGAGAGGAATAAGATAGGGGAGTGATATTCTGCCCCAATCTTTTAGCATCGTGAAAAAATAGGCCGCCCTCAAACGTTAACTCATGCCTTCTTTCAGTAAGAACATTAGCAACAGTTGCTACCAAAAGAGGGGAAATCCCAGCCCTTTTCCTGATTATATTAATATCATTAAGGGGCAGGTCGCCAATGGCCGAACCTGCTGACAGCTGTAAGTTTGACTCTGCTCGAATCAGGTACAATTCTGCCAGACGCACTATATGAACATTGCCATAATTATTATCGAATTTGTCACAGCGTAATATATTTCCACTATCATGGATATATATATTTAACCGGGTGTCTCCTGTTTCGAATTCATGGGCAAAAGTATCCTGAACTACGATATCGCCACGGCCTGCAAAATCAGCAGAACCGTAAAACGTATGCAGGTAATTATTCCCCAGTTGATTGGTAACCTGGAAGGCAAATATATCTTCCGGGGTATTATCAACATGCACCGCTATCCCGCCTGGATATGGAAATTCGTCGGTGTAATTCGCGTTTAGTGAATAGATTCCTGAGCCTATTACTTTGGTTGCTTCGCTTGCAGCATTGGCGAAATCGCCTTTCTGTAAATACAGGCGTGCTAAAAGGGCCGATGCAGCATAACTGCTGGCGTAGAAATTGTTTTTTAATGGCAGTTCGTTTTCTGCAATTGTCAAATCAGTAATTGACTGCTGGTAGCCTTGAGCAACTGTTGCACGTACAACATAAGAGCCCGAATTAATATCAACTGTCGGAGTGAGCACGATTGGAACACCAAGGTTTTTTGTTGGGTCGCCATCATTCCATGATCTTCCAAACAACCTGACAAGGTCAAAATAAACCATTCCTCTTAAAAATCTGGCTTCCCCAGCTGTGCGGCTACTGTCAGCAGGAGCTACTTTTTTGATATTTGCCAGTACATTGTTTGCCTGATTTATAACTTGATATGCCCCGGCCCAAAGGCCATTAATGAAGCCATTATCATTTGGAATAGTTTGACCCACCAGCTGTGTTAGTCCTTGATATGTTCCCTGCCAGTTGATAACAGTTTGAGTCGCCATTAAGTCTGGATACAGGTAGGCACCACCACCGTAAACATCACTTAATCCAGCACGATTATAAGCACCTACCAATGTTATTTGAACATCAGCTGCAGTTTGAATTGCTTGACTTTGCTGAATTTGCTGATAGGGTTGCTGGTTAAGCTGCTTATTACAGGCTCCCAGAATCAGAAATATGCTTATTGTGTAAAAGTATTTATTAGTCAGTAATTTCATGTCTATACGGTGAGTTACAATCCAAGTCTTAATCCAAAAGTAATTGTTCGGGGTTGAGGGGCTGAGTAAAAGTCAGTACCTAAATTAATATTACTGGTTTCGCCGGCGTTAATGGTGCTTGTGTAAAAATCAGCGTTTACTTCTGGATCCCAGCCTTTGTATTTGGTAATTAAAAATAGATTATAGGCATTTACAAACAGTCTTAAGCGGTCAATCTTGAATTTAGCCAGTAATTCTTTTGGAAAACTATAACCAAACGATAAGGTTTTTAACCGGATGTAAGAGCCATCAGAAAGGTATCGGCTTGATGGATTAGTTCCGTTTCCATAGAACATTCTAGGCTCAGGAATATTTGTTTTATCACCTGGCTTATTCCAATATCCCATTTGATCGATTGTCTGGTTGTCAAGACCATTTCCAGCTGAAGTGCTCATATATTGGCCACCACCATTATAAATTTTATTGCCGAAGGCACCATAAAATGTAAAGGAAAGATCAAAACCTTTAAAAGAAAAATTATTGGTAAAACCGCTTGTAAGTTTAGGTGTAGGATTACCTAGTGGCACATTTTGGGCTGCATTATAATCAGCAGTGGTACCTCGGTTTATTGTTCCGTTTGTATTCTTTGTATTCAAAAAATAGAGGGCATCACCATTATCTGGATTCACACCTGCATATTCACGGCCATAAAATACACCTACCGGTTGTCCTTCAATCACCCGGTTAAGATCAGCTCCATCATTAATAATTTGGCCGGCCACAAAGGTTACTTTGTTTTTATTATATGCCATATTGAAATTAGTACTCCATCTGAATTTTCCAACTAAATTTTCAGATGAGAGTGTTAGTTCAATTCCCTTATTTGTTAATTTACCCAGGTTTTGTAATTGAGAACTTATACCAAGTGTCTGGGGTATATTTACATTAAGTAAAAGATCCCTGGTGTTCTTACTATAAATATCTAAACCACCAGAAAGCCGGTTATTGAAAAAAGCCCAGTCGAGTCCAAGATCAGACTGTATGGTCTTTTCCCATTTTAAATTTGGATTTGCTAATTGTGAAAATCGTTGACCGCCAACACCATTATAACCTGCATCTCCTGAATATAGGCCCAGAGATCCATAGTCGCTGATTGCGTTATTACCAGTTAAACCATAGCTGGCTCTGATTTTTAACAGGTTCAATGTTTGTGATTCCTTCAGAAATTTCTCTTCTGTCAGAATCCAGCCAACTGAGGCAGCCGGAAAAACACCATATCTGTTATTTGTGCCAAAATTAGAAGAACCGTCTGACCGTGCACTAACCTGCAACAGATATTTGCCTTTGTATGCATAATTAGCCTTCGCAAAATAGGAGTTCAATGTTAGCTGTGATTGGGAAGATAATCCTCCTGATTTTACCGCAGCCGAAGAAATTTCTTTGTACGAGTCTGACGGAAACTGCTGCCCCTGTATATCGTTTTTTGATAGATTTCTGAATTCATAACTCGTACCTGCTGTAATATCAAGAGCGTTATCTTTGCCTAAATCATTTTTATAGGTAAGAAAATTATTAATTGTATAGTGCACATCAGTCGCATTTGAATTTTCACCCTGACCATGAGGTGTTCCAGAGTTTCTGGCAGTGAGGCTATTTGCGTAACTATCTTCATTCTGATTGCTCTGATCAATACCAAACTCAGTATGAAATGTCAGTTTTTTAACTATTTCCCAATTAGCAAAAACATTACCCAGAGTTCTGAAAGTTTTCGTGTGATAATATGCATTTCTTGTACCAATTAAGGGGTTATAGTACAGAGGGAAATTACCGCTTAGTCCGGGTGGCGTTCCGCTTATTAAATTAGTTCTTGGATCAATTACGGGTGTAATTGGTGACAAGGCAACAATTTGAAGATTACTTGAAAAAGCATTGTCATTGCTCAAACGCTTATTATAAGTATGAGCAAAATTCATATTTATTCCAACATCCAGATTTTTGAAAATTTTTGAGTCAACATTAACCCTGCCACTATAACGTTCAAAAGCATTTCCTTTTAAAATACCATCTTGATTAAGTACCTGGCCACCAATATAATACGTCGTCTTTTCAGTACCTCCGGAAAAGTTCAGGTCATACATTTGCTGTGGGGCAGGTTGAAATGCCTGTTTATCCCAATTTGTATTGTATTTACTCCAATTGGTATTTCCTGCGGCAAGATTGGTAAACTGATTTTCAATATATGTCTGACTATTTAGCTGGGCCGCTGCAAGAGTCGGTTGATACCCATTCTTAAAATCTTGAGTAGCTGCACCCTGGGCAGCACGTTCTTCAAGCTGCAACCACTGCGTTGAATTTAAAAACTGCCTGTGTCTTGAAGGCTCACTGAAACCGTACTGAGCATTAAAACTAATTTTGCTGGTACCCGCTTTACCTTTTTTAGTAGTTATTAATATAACGCCATTAGAAGCCCGGGAACCATAAATTGCCGTGGCAGATGCATCCTTTAAAATATCATATGATTCGATATCATTAAAATTAATGTCTGCTAATGGATCCGTTGGGGCTCCATTATTTGAAAGATTATCATTATTGATGACAATTCCATCAATAATAATTAAGGGCTGATTACTGCCAGCAATGGAAGATGAGCCACGGATGCTGATTTTAATTGCCTGCCCGAGTTTCCCGTTGCCAGCCTGGATATTTACCCCTGGACTGATTCCTTGTAATCCCTGTTCAAACGTAGTAACAGGCCTGCCTTCAATTTCTTTACCTGAAATTGTAGCAATTGCCCCAGTAATATTGGCGCGTTTTTGTGTTCCATAGCCAACAATAACAACTTCCGTAAGTTGCTTAAGTTCAGGTGTCATCTGAATATTTACCGTAGAGCCGGTAATATTTGCTTCCTTTAGAGTATAACCAATATACTTAAAGACCAGGAATCTGGTACCTGCAGGCACAGATAAGCGATAATTGCCATTTAGATCTGTTTGAACACCAACTGAGACGTTTCCTTTGGCAACAACATTAACCCCTGTTATAGGAGATCCGTCTTTTTGATCTGTGACCTTACCAGTTATCATGCTATTTTGTGCAAAAGAGAGCGATAAACTGAAAAGAACCAAAAAAAGACAAAGTAAAATTTTCTTCATATCGTTTACAATGTTAGTTAATGTAATAATAATGAAAATAATTGTTTAATAATATATCCGTTAAGAAATTCTTATATGATTTATCCAACGATGTAGAAGATAGGAAGGTAATTATGGAATAACTTGACAGAATTAATAATAAATTGTTGATAATTTAATAATAAATAAAAAATTACTTCATTATTTAATGCTCATTATATATTGATCAGGTAATTTAGAAAAACATAGCCTTACTTTCTATCAGAAATTAGGTTGTAATTTGTTTAGCTCATAATACACTTAAAGTTACTCATAGCTCAAATGACCTGGCTAAAAATATGAAGCTATTTGTCCTATAATTAATATTATGTTAAATAGAATAGTGGAAGGTTCATTTTTTCTTTAACTATCACCTAGTTCTTTATTTCTCCCTATTGATGGGCTTAACCCAAAGCGTTGTTTAAATGATCTGCTAAAGTGAGCTAGTGATTCAAAACCGCTATCAGAGGAAATATCACTTATTGCTTTTTTCGAATGATTATATAAAAGCGCCTGAGCATGTAATAAACGTTTTTCCAATAACCATTTACCGGGAGTTGTTTTGAATATTGCTTCAAAATCTCTTTTAAATGCGGAAATGCTACGATTGCTTAATGCCGCAAATTGTTCAATTTTAAGGTTATAGCAGTAATTTTCATTCATGATTCTCTCCAGAGCTACTTTAACAGGCTCATTTAATAGTGAGCAAAAATAGGATAACAGCTCTCCATTTCCTGTATTATCTGCTATTGTCAGGATAAGTTCTTTAAACTTTAATTCTAGTAGAAGTTGGCCGGGCTCTTTAGTCTCGCTAAAATAAGAAGCCATCGAAATAAAGAAACCTGCCAGTGTCTCACTTGCCTTTAAGGCAATTACCTGCCTGATTCCGGTTTGTTTAACGGGGAACGTAAATTTTTTGCCTAGTGTCTGACAGATAAAATCATCAGTTATAAAAAATAAAACAAGACAAAAGCCTATATCAAAAAATTGCTCGAGAACAAAGGCACCTTTTTTAACGAATATGCAATCGCCTGTGTTAATGTCATAAGAACCTTCGGTAGTATGCCATATTTTTCTCCCTTCTACTACATAAAAAAGATAATTGTATTGGCTCCAAAGAGATGAAAATTTATTTTTCATCAGGCGGGCTTCTACCGGACAACTAAATACGGTGATCAGCGAATTGTTGCAGTTAAACTGCCTGTAATAATTGGGGTGCTGCAGTATACTCTCATATAGATTGATCATACCATTTCCAATGCTAAAGCATAAATATTTTGGACTTTTTAGTCATAATTCTGAACATTACAGACAAACGGTTAGATTCTCAAGTTCCTAATTTTAAGGTAATTAAAATTAATAAACTAAACAACTAGTTAAAAATTTAATTCCAAGAAAATGAATCCAAATAAAGAACTATGGGAAAAGGGTGATTTCACCCAAATTGCAGCAACCATGCGTAAAAGCGGTGAAGACCTGGTTGGTAAATTATTTGTAACCAAAGGGTTAAAGGTACTTGACCTGGGTTGCGGTGATGGTACAACGGCAATACCTGCAGCCAGACTTGGTGCAATTGTTTCAGGAGTTGATATCTCTTCAAATCTGGTGAAAGCTGGAAATATCCGGGCAAATGCCGAAGGCCTGACTCAATGTGTTTTTAGTGAGGGTGATGCATCTGATCTTCATGCGCTAAAAAATGATTCATTTGACCTGGTAGTCAGCATTTTTGGGGCTATGTTTGCCCCAAGACCTTTTGATGTAGCAAAAGAAATGGTGCGTGTTACCGTTCCTGGCGGTAGAATTGTTATGGGCAACTGGATACCTGGAGACCCAACATTGGTGGCCCAAATACTTAAAATTAGTTCTGCCTATATGCCTCCCCCACCTGAAAACTTTTTAAGTCCGATGCTATGGGGTATCGAGGCAAACGTTATTGAACGCTTTACAAAAGCAGGCATAACAAAAGAAAATATTTCTTTCACGAAAGAAACGTTCAGTTTTGAAACTGATTATAGTACTGATGAGTATGTAAAGGTCTTTAAAAATTTTTACGGTCCTACTATGAATGCTTTTGAAGCTGCAGGAAAAAATAATAAAAGCCAGGAATTACAGCAGGAACTAGAAAAATTGTTTCGTAGTCAGAATTTACAGAATTCTGGAATGACTGCCCATATAAATGCAAATTTTTTAATGGTTCAGGTTATTAAATAAAAGTCTGAATTTTTGGTTTTCAATTTGGGTAACCTATATGGTAGCTAATCTTGCTTAAAAGGCATTTTAGAAATGTGAGAAACTGTTTCTACGTTCATAAATTTCTTCAGTTGTAAAGAGTATGCTTACAATACTACGGGCTATTAGAAGCATGAAACTTCTAATAGCCGTTTTTTTATGTTTTTAAATTGAAGTTAAAACACGGTATTAATCAGTAAAATAAATGTAGAAATTTATGGTAGATCACCTGGAAAGAAATTACGCCGAAAGTTCAGTTAAATATTTAAATTTTAAAACCAGGGTTAGTATTGAATTAATTTTAAACAATCGCAGCCCTAATGCTCAGCACAAAAATTGTTTATTGGATTTCTACGATTATGGTTAGTGCAATGATGATATACTCGTCCTACGGCTATTTTTACAGCCCGATTGAAGGAAAATTATTTGCTCATCTTGGATTTCCCACGTATTTCAGAATTGAACTAGCAATTGCAAAATTGATTGGTGTACTATTGCTTCTTGCACCAATAACAGGCAGAGTAAAAGAATGGACCTATGCAGGGTTTTCGTATATTTTTGTATCAGCCATAATTGCTCATGCGGTCACTGATATACCCTTGTCTTATCATTTGTCACCAATATTATTTTGTATGCTTCTGCTAGTTTCCTACATAACCTACCGACGTTACCATATCAGTAGATCCGTAGCAGGTAGTATTAACACATAAACCTTGCAATGTCGGGCTGATTTTCAGTTCCTTAATACCAGATATGTTAATTCTCTTCATCCAAGGATCATACAATAGACTTATTGTTGAATAGTTGAATGGCACAAGAAAGGCCAAATTAATTGGCCTCTAAGTATAGTTTAGACGAGAAAATATAATTTTTTATTTTGTCAACCAGCAAGATTAGTTTCAGTTAATAAAAAATGAGCAAACTCGCGTTCGGCAACTGAAAGTGCTGGTTGTTCAAGTAATTTTCTTAATTGGATTGCAATTTCTACAGGATTATTTTTCGTATTGATTGAAAATTTCTTAAAAAATGTTTTCGGTGATGTGAGCATTCTGTTTCCAGGTTTACTTTCCATTTATTATTTCAATTTATGCCTTTTTCAGACTATTTTAATAATATGTCATTATTTTTTTGAAACCAATTATGAAACGCTCACCCTTTTAATTAATTGTTTTAAATCTCTTTTGTGACCTTTGAAATTTTGAGGTTAAAAATTACTCTTCGATAGACTTAGAAATAATTTAAGATCTTTTCATCAACAGATTATTTAATCTATTTGTTGGGGTTTTTTATGATTATGCTGTAAGAACTCAATTTTTCAAGTGCTGAACTGACTGATCAGTTGAAATTCCTGTAATACTGACTTCTGCCATTGAGCTTAGTTCTAATCCTGGATCTATTCCGTCTGCAGTTGATTTCGCCGGGTTAACAGAAAACTTTAAGACTATTTGATTTGGCAGGGTTGACTGCTATCTTCACAAATGCTGGTTTGGTCGGTAAAATAAAATGCGGACAAGACCCTTTGGCAATTTCATTGTTTAAACAACTTTCTGTCGACAACTTTATATTGTTTCAATGGTTTAATAACAAATTAATTTTAGTTACTTGTACACTAGGCATATTCAATTATCCATCATATGAGATCTTTTATTCTAAAAACCTTTAAAGAGCTCGCCACTGCAAGTTTATTTGTATTGGGGGTATTTAATAGCGACACGCTGTTAGCCCAAAAAACTCCAGATTTTATCCCGGATTTTACTTTTTTCAAACTTGATGGTACTGTATTTAACCGACAGCAACTCACAAAAGGAGAGCATACAATCTTTATTCTATATGATTGTGGTTGTGAGCATTGCCAGCGTGAACTTGTTGATATAGGGAAACACTATTCATCTTTTAAAAATGTCAGTTTCTATCTGGTAACCATGGATAGAAAGCAGGAAATCGATAAATTCATGCTTTCGTATGGCAGATTTTTAAAGGATAAGCCGAATGTCATACTACTTCAGGATAAAAATATGGAGTTTATTCCCAAATTCAAGCCTCTACGTTATCCTGGTATTTTTGTCTACTCAGCAGTAGGTAAATGCTTATATTCAAATAGTGGTACCACCCCGCTACAGGCTATATTAAGTGCATTGTCAAAAGGTTAATTGAATTAAAATTTGCCGTAAAACATTATTAATTTCGCCCTGATGGAAGATTTGGACGCAATTATAATTGGGGCCGGTGCTTGTGGGCTTATGTGTGCTGTTCAGGCTGGATTTTTGGGCAAAAGGGTATTGATTCTTGAAAAAAATGAAGTTGCTGGTGCAAAGATTTTAATTTCTGGTGGTGGCAGGTGCAACTATACAAATCTGAATTCAGGCCCCGAAAATTTCCTTTCTTCAAATACCCATTTTTCTAAATCAGCCTTTTCTCAATGGACAGTTGATGATACAATTAATTTTTTTGCTACTTATGGAATTATAGGTCAGGAAAAAACATTAGGTCAATTGTTCCCTGAAAGTAATAAGGCGATTGATATCATAAATATCTTTATTGATCTGTGTCAAGACATGGATCAGAAATTACAACTTGACGCAGAAGTCACTGCTATCAATAAAAATGAAAGAGGCGTTTTTGAAGTTAGTTACGTCAAAAACGGTAAGGTATCAACCGTAAACTCCCGGTCAGTTGTCATAGCTTCAGGTGGTCTACCCATTAAAAAGATGGGTGCTACTGATTTCGGTTTGAAAATTGCCAGACAGTTTGGGCTCGAATTAACAGAAACTGCACCTGGCCTTGTACCGCTTACCATTACTGGCAAAGATGAAGAATGGTATGCCCTTCTTTCAGGAACAACTGTTTTCTCAAGGGTATCAAATGAATTCATCAGTTTTGAAGAAAATATTTTATTTACCCACTGGGGTTTAAGTGGGCCTGCTATTCTTCAAATTTCATCTTATTGGCGCCCGGGAGAACAAATCTGGATTAATCTGTTGCCGAATGATTCAATCAGCGAACTGATACGCATTGAGAAAAATAAAAATGGGAAAAGATTATTATTACACATTCTGGCTGAATGCTTCACACGAAAATTTGCTGAAGCATTGGGAAGGTATCTTCCAACAGAAAAAAACCTGGCATCTTTAACAAATGAAGACCTGGATACAATTGAATCTTTCATTCATCAGTTTAGCATCAAACCTGCAGGAGATAAAGGGTATGACAAGGCTGAAGTAATGCGTGGTGGGGTTTCTACAGATGAATTATCTTCTAAAACGCTTGAAGCAAAGAAGATTCCTGGATTATATTTTGGTGGTGAATGTGTTGATGTAACTGGATGGCTGGGTGGTTACAATTTTCAATGGGCCTGGGCAAGTGGTTATGTAATTGCCCAAAATATCTAAACTCTTATTAAAACAGGATGGAACTACAGCAAGTAAATTTCAGTTTACCCCCTTATCGCCGTGGCTTTCATTTAATAACCCATGAAATAACACAAGAAATAAAGTTTCTTCCTGAATTTACAGCTGGAGTTCTTCAACTATTTATCCTACATACTTCAGCAAGCATTAGTATTAATGAAAATACAGATTCGTCAGTAAGATTAGATTTCGAAACACATTTTAACAAGCTTGCACCTGAAAACCAACCTTATTATCTGCACAATGATGAAGGTAGTGACGATATGCCAGCTCACTTAAAAAGTAGTCTGCTTGGCTGTTCAGTGTTAGTTCCTATACAGGATGGTAAACTGAAACTCGGTATCTGGCAGGGAATATACCTTGGTGAGCATCGCAATCAGGCCGAAGGCCGAAATTTTACAGCAACGCTCTGGGGAAATAGATAAACCTTTTTTGGTGCAGAATTTGCTTAGGTTTCCGAAACGGTATTATGGAAAATTCCAGAGATAATTCATCGCATAAATTAGTTCATACCCTGGGCTGGATTGTTAGGAAAACACTTGTTCTGACTTCCAAAATTATTATTCTGACTTTTAAATTTGGACTTAAGTTCATAATTAGTAAACTTACTGTAGCACCTGTTCAAACTCAATTAGAGTCAGATGATCAAAAGCGTAACCCTTATCAAAAAGAATAATCTATTAATACCATTTAGTTGTGCTTAGGTTATAGATCTTTTGAATTTCTTTCAATTTTTCGTCAAAATTAAAATCAAGGTCTGTCAAGAAGCCTGTACTAAAATCGAATACCCAACCATGTACAATTGGAAACCCACCCTTGGCATAGGATGTTTGTACCTCTGCAGTCTTGGTTACATTAATACATTGTTCAATAACATTAACTTCAACCAATCTGCGGTAACGCTCTTCTTGATTTGCAATCGCGTCTAACTCTTCCTGATGTATCCTATAAACGTCCCTGATATTTCTAAGCCATGGGTTGAGAAGACCAAGATCTTTACTTTGCATTGCCGCAAGTATGGCCCCACAATTATAATGGCCACAAATAATAATATGCTTTATTTCCAGGTGAATAACTGCATAGTTAATTACTGATAGTGCATTCAAATCATTATTAATGACCATATTACCTAGATTTCTATGAACAAAGAGTTCACCTGCTTCCATGCCCATAATCTCATTAGGCGGAATCCGGCTATCTGAACAGCCAATATAAAGGTACTCAGGGCTTTGGCCAGCTACCAGTTTAGTGAAAAAGTCTGGATCCATTGAGATCTTTGAATCAACCCATATTTTATTATTTTCTGAAATCTGCTTATATAAAGTCATGAGTAAAATTTGAGATTAGGCATTTTAAGACCCTTATGGTAGTAAAATAGTAAAAAAAAACGCTGGTTATCAATATTTCAAAGCTCGAACAAAACCTTTCCCTAAACAATACAGATCAACTACAAATCAATAAAAAAAGGCAACATCTTTTTTAATAATTCCGTATCAGTAATTAATATCACTGCTATGATACACAAACGCTTTAAAAACGGTGCTGAAGACATTATTTCTTTTACATATTCAAAATCAGCTGGTGTTTTCACCCTGAGGTTAAAGAATAATGCAGTAATTCATTATGAGGCTAAAGGTCCTGAGATTTTTCTACAGTGGCTCAGTGAAAATCAAATTCCTGAACAGCCAAAGCTAAAGCCAACCATGAATTTTCTCGAAGGCTCATTATAGATATTCAGCATCAGTTTATTCATATATCTAAAAACAATTGAGCATAACATCATTCTGCCCAGAAATCTTCTTTTACTCGTTATAAATTATTTAAAACCAAGAAAAATCAATTTTCCGAGTTGAAAAGCTGCAAGTGTAAAAAATAATACGGCTATACCTTTATTGATAAGCTGGTTACTCAGAGTAAATTTTTTAAAAACAAAACCAGCAAATTTTGAGTAAGCCAACAAACAAATTCCAGCTCCGATTGATGATCCAATACTGAAAATTAAAATTCCGAACCAACCTGTCACTATCCACCCATGTGATATCAGGTATGTACCCATGACCCCCCAAAAAGGGATTTGCATAGGGTTCATAAATCCCATGATGATTCCAAGTTTTATCGCTTTACCCCCTGAATAATGTGATTCAGCTTGTTTATTTCTATTAATCCAGGTAATGATTCCAAGAGTCAGGAATAAAAAAACCATCACCCAATCTATATAAAGGGTAAGTTTTACTGTATGAGACAACCATTGGGCCCCTCTGACAATTAAGAAAGTTAATAAAAGTTCTATCAGGCAAAATGAAGCGATGAAATTATTTGTCTGTTTTGAACCTCTGTTTATTGAGAGTTGAACTACAGTGAGATTTATATTTCCTGGTGGGATATAGCCTAAAAAATTCGCTAAAATTCCAAGAAAAAAAGTGAGTAAAATCATTTCTAAAAATTAATGGGATATTAAGGGGTCAAAACAAATCAATACAAATTTCAAAATTTTTGATTTGCATTCTGCACTACCCCTTCAATAAACAGTTGCTTTAATTGCAGGTCTTTATCAAGAACTACCAGGTTAGCAAGAGCGCCTGCCTTGATACGGCCTATATCGGAAAGTTTCATGAGATTGGCGGGTATGGTCGATGCCATACTTAACGCATCTTCAATATTAATTTTGCCTTCGTGCACACAATTTTTTACGGCGCCTAACATTGTAAGAGCTGATCCTGATAAGATACCAGTTTCAGTAACATAGCTATTTTCAGCGGCAAAAAACTTATACGGGCCATCTGTAGAGGCAGTTACTGAGTCGGTAATCAGGAATAGTCTTTTACCCATAACTTTATGGGCAATTTCTAAACTCTGAAAGCAACAGTGAATACCATCTGCAATAATACTTGCGTTAACAGTACTATGGTTCATGGCTGCTCCTGTTAAACCTGGTGCCCGGCTACCAAGCTGAGACATGGCGTTGTAAAGGTGGGTGGTAGCAGTTATCCCCGAATTAAAACCAAGGGTAGCCTGCTCATAAGTTGCATTACTATGTCCGGCAGAACATATAATGCCAGCTGCTAGGAGCCTTGATATAAGTTCAGGATTGAAAAATTCAGGTGCAATAGTCATCATTTTAACTACACCCTTACCGTATGAGATAATATGCTCAAATTCATCAGTGTTTGGGTCAAGAACAAATTCAGCCAGATGAGCTCCCCGCCTTTCAGCATTAATAAACGGCCCTTCAAGATGTAAACCAAGAAGACCAGGCATCTTCTTGGCAAGTGCTTCCCTTACAACATCAATTGCCTTAAAAATGATCGGAACTGAACTCGTTGGGATGGTTACCTGATAACTGGCAGTGCCACCTGCCAGGTTATGAGTATGAATGGCTTCGAGTGTTTCTAAATCCTGGGTATTATTGAAAAGCTTACCGCCTGCACCATAAACCTGAAGATCAATAAAAGCAGGAGCAACAATCAGTAATGATGCATCAAAGTCAACACCTTGCTGACCAGGCATTCCAGAATTTAAAGATAAATCATCATTGACCCTTACTTTACCAGTATTTTTGTTTAATGAATCACGACGTTCACTATTATTCGCATTTCTAAAAGAGTGAATACGATTATTTTCAATAATTAAAATCTGATCAACTAAGACTTGCTCGCCAGTATACAGAACGCCAGCATATATTGAAAATTTCATTGAATTTTTTAATAGTTAAACTAAAAAAGCCGCCATGATATACGGCGGCTTCCTTAAGGTATATTTTTATTATTTTGCTTTTAAAGCAGCAAGTCTTTTTTGCATTTCTGCAGCCTTATCTGTTTTATTAAGGCGAACATAAATTTCTTTTAAAGAGGTCAGTGCAGAAACATCGTCTGGATGTATTGCCAGCGCTGCTTCCAGGTATGGGGTTGATGATTCAAATGTCTTTTTGAACTTAGCTACTTCAAGATTGTATTTAGCGACCTGGGTACGGGGTAATGCATTGGCTTTAGATAAAATCAAGGCCGCTTTATTGTAATAGATGGCTCCAAGATTGAAATTGGCAGGGAAGTTTTTGGGATCCAGCGCAATTCCTTTTTTGTAGGCTGCCTCTGCACTGTCAATTTGTTTAAGTCCTTCATAAGTAGATCCAAGCACAACATACAGGCTTGAGTTTTTAGGATCTTTATCGATAGCATTTTTAAGCTTGTCAACGATAAAACTGGCTCTACCCTTTGCAAGGTAATAGTTTATCTCATCTGTAATCAAGGCATTATCAGTAGGATATTTTACCCTTGCATCCTGCACTGTCTTTAAATAAGCTGCCGAATCTTTCTGAGCAAGCTGTGCTTCAGCTAGTAGCTGGTAGTAACGTGGTGTTTGTTTGATTTTCAGCAATGAAGTATATGACTCTGCAGCCTGCTTATAATCCATGGCGCTAGTAGCTGCCACAGCTGTATTAGTCATCCATGTTGTATCCGAAGGTAGCTGTGCTGATACAAATTTGAAACTTTCTTCAGCACCCTTGAAATTTTTCTCATTGAACATTTTTATGCCTCTATTGGCATACACCTGGGCAAGATTGCGACCAGCGTTTTCGAAATCTACTTTATATTCATTCTTTTTATCTAATACCTTTCCAGTTTCGATTGCCGTTTTGGCAACATTAAGATTCACTTCAAGATTTGCTTTCTTCGTACTGTCAACCGCAAGACTTGAATAGATCAAACTTCTATAGGCCCATGTCTTAGGGTCATTCTTAGTTTTCTCATTGGCAGTAGCCTTATCGATAGACTCCTTTGCCTTATCAACCTGGCGAATATTAAACAGGTTAAAAGCATTTGTGAGTTCAGAGTTTTGAGCGAATGCTGAAAAGGTTCCTGCCAGCATAAAGCTTATTAGAGCGACTCTCTTATTCATAATGGTAATTCTAAATTGAGGTTGTTATTTATAAATTATAGTGTGCAATAATTTTTGGCGGCATGAAAATCTCTGAATTATACTACAAATTGGCCTGTTATCAGGTCCGCCTGTATTAATTTCTATTTTTCATCTTCTGCATCATCATCGGCGGGGTCTTCGGCATCATCATCGTCTGCTTCATCTTCTCCCTCTTCATCTTCATAATTATCAGAAAGCTCCTCGTGTGAATTTGCATCTTCAAGCATTGCTACTGTCTGAGCAGTACCAGAAGCTTCTATTCCTGTTTCATTATTACCAGCTACAATGACATTACCATCACTGTCTATCAAATTACCCTCACTATCGGTATCAGGCACTTCTTCACCTTCTGTAAGTTTGGTAATTGAAGCTATTTTATCTGTATCACCCAGACGAATTAATCTAACACCTTGTGTTGCCCGGCCCATGACACGCATTTCATTGACTGAAATTCGAATCGTGATTCCAGAACGATTAATGATCATTAAATCATCGGTATTCGTTACGTCTTTAATGGCTATTAGATTTCCTGTTTTTTCAGTAATGTTAATCGTCTTGACACCCTTGCCGCCCCTATTGGTAACACGGTAGTCTTCAATTTCAGAACGCTTGCCAAATCCCTGTTCCGAAACTACCAGTACCGTTGATAAATTATCACGAACAGAAATCATACCAATCACCTCATCTTCAGCATTTGCAAGTCTCACACCGCGAACACCAGCTGCAGTACGACCCATAGGTCTGACAGTGCTTTCATTAAACCTGATGGCCCTCCCAGATTTCAAACCCATGAGTAATTCACTTGTTCCATTCGTGAGAATAGCTTCAAGTAGTGTATCTCCTTCATGAATAGTGATGGCATTTATTCCGTTTGCCCTTGGTCTTGAATAAGCCTCGAGGCTGGTTTTCTTAATTGTTCCCTGACGGGTACACATTACAATATAATTTTCTTGCAGATATGCCTCATCACTTAAACTGGTCACGTTGATATATGCTTTTACCTTATCTTCTTTCGGTATCTGGATCATATTCTGAATTGCCCGTCCCTTTGAGGTGCGGCTACCTTCAGGAATTTCATACACCCGTAACCAGAAGCATCGCCCCTGTTCGGTGAAGAATAGCATATAATTATGGGTTGAGGCAACAAAGAGATGTTCAATAAAATCTTTATCTCTCGAAGAACTACCCATAGCACCCTTTCCTCCTCTACCCTGCCTTCTATATTCTGTAGCTACAGTTCTCTTAATATACCCTTCATGTGATATAGTAATGACGACATCTTCATCAACAATGAAGTCTTCCATACGCATATCGTCACCTGACATCACAATTTCTGTACGGCGTTTATCACCATACTTTTCCCTGATTTCAAGTAATTCGGTTTTCACCATGGCAAGTTGTAAACCCTCATTGGCCAGAATCTCACGCAGACGTTCAACAGTCTTCATTATTTCTGCAAACTCTTCCCGTATTTTATCACGTTCAAGACCTGTAAGGCGCTGTAAACGTAATTCAAGAATTGCTTTTGATTGAATTTCTGAGAGCCCGAAATTTGTAATCAGGCCCTCGCGAGCTTCTTCTGGAGTTTTTGACCTTCTAATAAGTGCAATGACTTCATCAAGATGATCAAGCGCTATTAATAAGCCTTCAAGTATATGTGCCCGTTTCTCAGCTTCCCGAAGTTCGTATTTTGTTCTGCGAACGACTACTTCATGACGATGCTCTACAAAATAATGTATAAGTTCTTTTAAATTTAATAACATCGGCCTTCCCTTAACCAGGGCGATATTATTTACACTGAATGATGTTTGAAGAGCGGTATACTTGTAGAGATTATTAAGCACAATGGCTGCATTGGCATCTCGTTTGATTTCATAAACCACCCGCATACCATCCCTGTCTGATTCATCACGTAAAGCAGAAATACCTTCAATTTTTTTATCATTAATGAGTTCAGCAGTACGCTCAATCATTAATGCCTTATTTACCTGATATGGAATCTCAGTTACAATTATTACCTCACGATCATTACCAAGAGTCTCAATTTCAGCCTTGGCCCTGATTACTATGCGACCACGACCAGTTTCGAAAGCTGATTTCACCCCCTCATAACCGTAGATAATACCACCTGTAGGAAAATCAGGCGCCTTAACCCAATGCATTAATTCAGCTATAGTAATATCTTTATTTTCAATATATTGTATAATACCATCTATGACTTCGCCCAGATTATGGGGGGCCATATTGGTTGCCATACCTACAGCAATACCAGAAGCTCCATTGACCAGCAGGTTTGGTATTTTTGCAGGCAGAACTGTTGGTTCTTCAAGTGAATCATCAAAGTTTGACTGAAAATCAATCGTATCTTTATTAATATCAGCCAGCATTTCTTCAGCCAGTTTATTTAATCTAGCCTCAGTATAACGCATTGCGGCAGGATTATCACCGTCAACTGAACCAAAATTACCCTGACCCTCAACCATTGGATACCTGAGTGACCAGCTTTGTGCCATTCGAACCATCGCTTCATACACAGATGAATCACCATGAGGGTGAAACTTTCCCATTACTTCACCGACAATACGAGCCGATTTTTTAGGCGGTCTGCTACTACTTACACCAAGTTCAAGCATACCGAACAAAACCCGGCGGTGAACAGGCTTCAAGCCGTCACGTACATCTGGTAAGGCTCTTGAAACAATCACCGACATCGAATAATCGATGTAGGCTGATTTCATTTCTTCCTCTAAATTAATAGGAATTATTCTTTCTCCTTCTGCCATAAACTTTTTGTAAAGAGTCGAATTTAAGAAATTTTACGATGATTTGTCGTCTTTTAGCCTTTTGGCTCGATTTAAGCGATTTTAACTAATTATTACCAGATTTCTTGCTAACTCCAGTCAAGGCCTTTTTTGAGCATAGAAAGCGTATATTCTTCTCTGCTACCTGCAATTGGTAAACGATCAGGTCTCCAACTTGCCAGTGGTGGCAGGCTCATCAGAATAGATTCTATACGACCGTTTGTTTCAAGACCAAACCTGGTACCAGCATCATAAACAAGATTAAATTCTACATACCGACTTCTGCGGTGTAATTGCCAATCTTTTTCTTCAGGTGTAAACGGCAAGAAATTATTTTTTTCAACCAGAGGTATATATGTTTTTGTAAATGCATCGCCGATGTCTTTGACAAAGAGATAAATCGCATCAAGACTCGTTTCTGGAGAATCTTTTAACTGATCAAAAAAAATGCCCCCTATACCTCGTGTTTCATTTCGATGGCCAATGTAAAAATAATTGTCAGCCCATTTTTTGAAATCCGGATAAAACCGGGGATGATGCCGGTTACATACCTCTTTTAATTTGGCATGAAAAGCACGTGCATCCTGATCAACGACGTAATGAGGCGTTAAATCAATACCACCTCCAAACCATCGATGTTGCTCACCTACTTCAAAGTAACGCAGATTCATATGAACAATAGGAACATGTGGGTTTTGAGGATGAAGTACAAGGCTAATACCTGTTGCATAGAAATCATCCTGGTCAACCTGAAATGATTGCTTGAGTTTATCAGGCAAAGGACCCGAAACTTCAGAGAAGTTAACACCGCCTTTTTCAAAGATTAACCCATCAAGAATTGTTCTCGAGCGCCCACCCCCACCTTCTTTGCGTTCCCAGATTTCTTCTTTAAATAATGACTTACCGTCAAGTTGCTGAAGTTCAGTAGAAATTGAATCTTGTAGGCTTTGAAAATACCTGGAAATAGAATTCTTATCTGGTGTCTTCATTCCTAAACTTCCACATAATCCAGGTCTTTTCCAAACGATTCTTTTAAACCACTCAGTCCCAGAAATGCTAACACGATGGTTAGCATACCAATAGCTAATGCTGCTTGTTGAAATGGTAACCAGGTTTTCAATAATTGAAATCCTGCTGTTAAGGGTATAACTGAACCTCTTATGACATTAGGTACACTGGTGGTAACTGTTCCCCGAAGATTAGTACCAAACTGCTCAGCTGCCAGGGTAACAAAAATCACCCAGAATCCAGTAGAAACACCCATCGCAAAGCAGATCCAGTAGTAAACTTCGAGGGTTTGATTGAACGCATTTACGTATAGAATGAAACCTAGGAGCGTAAAAATAAGAAACAGGGCGACAACCTTTTTCCTGCTTTTCATAAACTGGCTTAATAAACCGGTCAGTATATCGCCAACAGTAATTCCCATATACGTCCACAGAATACCTTTTCCAGCTGAAACTAAACCCTGAATGTGCAGAACCTTTCCAAATTCAGGACCAAGTGTTATTAAAATTCCTACCATAAACCATAAAGGAAGAGCAATGCTACAGCAACAGAGGTATTTTTTAACCCGCTCTTTTGAGCTAAATAACAAACCCAGATTTCCCTTACTGATTTTTTCATTACTGAGGTTTTTATACATTCCTGATTCTGCAACACCAATACGCATGATCAATAAAAAAATACCCAGACCGCCACCCACAAAAAATGAAATCTGCCAGTTAAAATGCCCTGCTATCAGTGAAGCTGCAACAGCTCCCAGTAAACCGACACCTGCAACGAGCATGGTACCGTATCCCCTGTTTTCTTTTGACATAGTTTCACTAACCAGGGTAATACCTGCTCCAAGTTCACCCGCAAGTCCAAAACCTGCAATAAACCTTAGTACGCCAAAGCTGTAGATGTCATGTACAAGCCCGTTTAAAATATTGGCTACAGAATATAATAGAATAGATCCAAACAAAACTGTTAGCCGGCCTTTTTTATCTGCAATGATGCCCCAGACAAATCCACCTATAAGCATGCCTCCCATCTGAATATTCAGCAGTAGTAAACCCAGGCTTGTAAGCTCCGAAGGATTCGTGATACCGATACCCTGAAGACTTTTAATTCGGATTATTGAAAATAGTACCAGATCGTAGATGTCTACAAAATAACCAAGTGCGGCTACCAGGACGATAAAAAATACAGCTGGGGTTAAGCGTCCTGAAGTAGATTTCATTTTTTTTAACTGTGAATCTATTGATTAATTAGCTTATTATAGCACATGCGTTTGTCGGCAAAAAGCCTGAAGTGGCTCATGCGTTTTTATCCACCTTTACTAATAAACCGAATATGGGTTATTACAATAAGTGATGATTTTACGCATGCAAGGGTGAAAATAGCAAAGAGTTTCTTAAACTCAAATTTCAACAGATCAATTTTTGGAGGTACTATTTATTCTGCCGGCGATCCGTTTTTTGCCTTGCTGGTTTGGGGTATCTTCAATAAAAAAAATTATAAGGTGAAGGTCTGGCTAAAAAGCGCCACCATTAAATTTCTAAAACCTGCACATACTGACCTCTTTGTTGAATTTAGAATTACTCCTGACGAGGTTAATAAGGCTGAAAAAGATCTACTGGAATATGGAAAATATATTCAGTCTTTTTCCATTGATGTAAAGGATGTGAATGGAATAGTATGCGCTCAAATGAATACAGAAGTTTACGCAAGAAATATCGGGGTAAATTATGAATATAAAGAGGCAGATACTCGCCGGTGAAAACGTTATACTTGATTTCAAAAAAACCATCACCAGCTTTGAGAAGATTTCAAAGACCCTGGTTGCCTTTTCAAATAATAAAGGTGGTCGCTTATTGATCGGGGTTGAAGATGATGGAAAAATTAAAGGGGTCAAGTCTGAGGAGGAAGAAAGATATATGATTACCCGGGCTGCCCATTTCTTTTGCAGACCGCAGATTGAACCCATTTTTACAGATGTGACTGTAGATGATAAAACCGTTGTTGTGGTTGATATTTCTGAAAGTGATACCAAACCACATTATGCACTTGGTGAAGATAATAAATGGTGGGTGTACGTAAGAATTAAGGATAAAAGTGTTCTAGCAAGCCCTATTATCGTTGAAGTTCTTAAAAAAGAAACCAAAGGCGAAAATGTGGTTCTCCAGTATACGCCTAAAGAACAAGCTTTACTGGCATTTCTTGATAAAAACGAATCAATAAGCCTTGAAGCATATGCAAAATTGATCAGGGTACCACGTAAACTGGCTTCACGGATACTGGTTAATATGATTCTGATGGGAATAATTAAGGCACATACCACAGAAAAGAGCGAAATTTACCGGGCAGTTTAACCTATTACATGCTCAAAAAGTACCGCAGTCATTATCGTTCAAATATTAAATTAGCTTACCCAGTAGTTATTTCTCAGCTTGGACATACCCTTGTAGCTCTTTCTGACAGTCTTATTGTGGGTCATAAGAGTAGTGTTGCCCTTGCAGCAGTTTCTCTGGGAAATGCAGTTTTTACCGTAATCATGATGATTGGCATTGGAATATCATTTGGGCTAACACCTTTGATTGCCCAGGAAAACGGAAGAAACAACTTGGATAAAACAGGAAAACTACTTAAAAACAGTCTGTTTATTAATATGCTTACAAGCCTGTTTCTCTGTGCCCTGACCCTTACAGCAAGTCATTTTTTAGGTTACCTGGGTGAGCCGGCGGAAGTAGTTTTGCTGGCACAGCCGTTTATGAATTTACTGGGTATTTCTGTGATACCACTGATGCTGTTTTTAACATTCAAGCAATTTGCCGAAGGTCTTGGTTTTACCAAACAAGCAATGCGAATCAGTATAATCGGAAATGTGCTGAATATTTTTTTGGGTATTACACTCGTATTCGGACTATTTGGTTTCAGGTCATTTGGTGTGATTGGCGTAGGTATCAGTACTCTGACCGATAGAACGTTAATGGGCCTGACTATGGCGATATATGTACTTTGTGCCAGAAGATTCAAAAATTACCTGGTGAAATTCAGGGCCGCCAGACTCTCTTTCGAACGTATTAGAAATATTCTCAGAATTGGTGTTCCAGTTGCCATGCAGTATCTTTTTGAAGTAAGTGCATTTACCGGAGCTGCCATTATGGTAGGATGGATGGGAACTAACCAGCTGGCAGCACACCAAATCGCATTAAGTCTGGCCGCAATCACCTATATGATGGCTAGTGGCCTTTCTGCTGCTGCCACGATTCAAACAGGACATTCTTTTGGCAAGGGTGATTTTCTTCACCTACGTGAGTTTGCTATCTCAAGCTATCATCTGGTATTTATTTTTATGGGCCTGACCGGTTTATTTTTCATAAGCCTGAATCATGTTTTGCCACTTTTATACCTGCATGATCTGAATGTTATTCGTATTGCCTCTCCATTACTGGTCATAGCAGGGTTATTCCAGCTTTTTGATGGTTTTCAGGTGGTAGGGCTTGGTATTTTAAGAGGTATGTCTGATGTAAAAGTGCCAACACTGATTACCTTCATAGCATACTGGGTAATTGGCCTTCCAATAGGTTACGTATTGGGTTTTAATTTTCATTTGGGTCCGAATGGAATTTGGATAGGTTTGTTACTTGGTCTTGCCTTCGCAGCAATTTTGCTTTTTAAACGTTTTCAATGGAAAAGTCGTCAACATTTGTAATTTTGCAAAATCACAACTTTTAAGCTTAATTTTATACCAAATGGTACAGAAATTGAGAAACCAGATCTTGTTTACAACCCTCTCATGAAAATAATCCTATTAACCTCTTATTTTTTTACTGTTTCTACGGGTCTGGTATTAGCCCAGATACCCCTACAAAACCCGGTGAACGAACAGCGGCAAATTGGGGGTTCTAGCCCCATTTCTAACCCAAACACACTAGGTAACACCGAGCAAGGAAACAATAAACCAAAAACAGGAATAAAATCTACAGTTGGGGCCGAAAATAATAATCGTAGTAATGCTGGCGCTAACAATGGGTCTGCTATTCCACTGACAACGGCAATTGAACGCTCAAAAGAATATACGAATGCATTAAAACAAGTGCTAAATCTGAGTGACGACCAGAGTCATAAAATGATAGAAATAAATACGGCACTGATTCAGCAGATTGATAAACTCAGTAAGTCATCGAAAAATACCGCTGAGTTTCAACTAGGACTTCAGGAAGCAGACCATAGCCGGGTTGATGGATACAGTAAAATTTTAACGCCAAAGCAGTTTAAGGTATATACAGATACGCCTCAGTTGAGTGGTTTAACAAGTGCTGCCATTGTTAAAGCAGATATGGTTAAACCAGAAGCTCTAACAGAATCTGCTTCTAAAATTCAGTCAGCTCCGGGTAATCCTAAAAACCAGGCATCTCCTGCTACTAAAAATCAAAGTTCACCTGCTGGTAAGAATCAGGTTGCCCCTACCCAGGTGAAATAGTTCTTTTACCCTTTTCCAATCCTTAATCTATTTTCTATTTTGCCTTACTTACATAGGGGTTATTCCTGATACTAAACCTTAGCGGTGCAGTATGCCAGGGACCATCAAAATTCATCCCGACCCTTGGACTTTCCAGAATCTCCTCATCCTTGGGTTTGCTCTCATCAAGCTCTTCAAGCCAGATTGTATTACCAAAGAGTGAAAGTGCATTATGCTCTTTTTTAATTCCCAGAGCTGTGGCCAATGAACCTGGTCCGGCAGTTAGTGCTGGTGTAAGCGTTGAAAAATTTCTTCTTTTAAGCATGAATGACAAACCCGTAACTGGCTCTAACCCTCTGATAAGAACTGCATGGGGATGATCCTGGTCACCTGTCACAAGGTTAAATAAATAGTGTATTCCGTAACAGAGATAAACATAGGAAAAGCCTCCATTTTCAAATAGAATACGTGTGCGAGGGGTATTCCTGTTTTTATAAGCATGACTTCCTCTGTCAATAGCCCCACAGTAGGCCTCTGTTTCTACGATTTTACCACCGGTAATTATGCCATTAATATTGGTAAAAAGGTACATCCCCAAGACGAGTTTGCTAAGGCTAACAACATCATTACTGACATAAAATTCAGGTGGTACTTTCATTTGCGTAGTCTCATGTTGATTATCAGGCCAGGAAAAACTTCCAGAAACATTCAGGAAGCTTAGATCACTTAAGCAGAGTGGTCCCTACTGGCTGAATAAAAAACAGCATTTTAATTAACCAATCAAGATCGATCTTTGTAAAATCAGCCAGGATGGCCGAATCAACATCCAGGACTGCCCAAACAGAACCGCCAAAGAAGAGAGGAATGACAATTTCTGACCGAGATGATGAGCTGCAGGCGATATGCCCGGGATATGAATCAACATCATCAACAATTATTGCTTTTTCCGATTTCCAGGAAGTGCCACACACACCCCTGCCAAAATCAATTCTTGTACAGGCAACAGGGCCTTGAAAAGGGCCAAGAATAAGTTGTTTATCATTAACAAGATAGAATCCGACCCAGAGGAAATTAAAGGCTTCTTTAATCGCAGCACAAAAGTTAGCCATGTTTGCAATCATATCTGGCTCTGCTTCAAGTAATGCCTGTATCTGCGGATAAAGTGATTTATAAATTTCTTCTCTTGTTTCTCCGTTTATTTTAAGGTCTTCTGCCATATTGAAGTATTTGTCAAAATTAGCAATTAGAACTCAACACTATTTAACCGCTTTCACTTGTTTTGTGTTGAACCATTTTCCAACTGTGGTGATAGTATTACCCAATTAAACCCAAAATCAAAATTGTTTTATTTTCTCAGCATTTAATTTAAGGTCTTAAAATCAAGCTTTCCTGCCCGTCTGATTAGAAAAATGGCTTTTTATAGTCTGACTGTCATACCTGCTAATTTGGAAATATTTTACGGTACATTACTTGTTCAACTATTAGTGAAACAGTAAAACCAAACAAAAAAAGATCAATTATGAAAAAATTATTTTTTTTATTAGGAGCTTCACTTATCGTAGCCGGAATAAACTCCGTTCAGGCGCAAACTTCCACAATTCCTTCTAATCAATCAACTACACCTTCATCTCCAAAACCAGCAACAACGAGTCCATTGCCACAAACAATGCCAGCTACCACTGTCCCAGGTGCTAATTATCCTTCAACAACAGCACCTTCAACAACAGCACCTTTAACAGTTGCACCTTCACCAACTGCACCCATCAATAGTCCTGCTACAGGTTCAGGTTCTACAAATGATTTGAATGGTAACGGTACAGTAAATGGTAATCAATCTGGAAATTCTAACAATACTTTGGGTATTGATCCAGCAAAAACAGCAGGTACAGAGAAAACTAATACTCCAAATAGCTGGGATAAACCAAAAAAGACTAAAAAATCTAAAACAACCACGACTAGCCCGGCCCCTACTGATCAGCTTACAAGCCCATCAAATTTACCTGCTACTAAGTAGATAGACCCCTATGAATCATTCAAGGCTTTCCAAATTGGAAAGCCTTTTTTTTGCTTATAATTTTTTTTGAATTAATTTTAAGCTCTTACTGGGAATTTTTTAAGTGTGATAAGGTCTTTGTTTAAGGTCTGTCAGCATTATTATCATTGAAGGTCTATCAGTAATTCTTTTACCTCGATTTTTTAAGTTTATTATATGCGTTTAGTTGCTCAGATTCCCCATCCTTCCTGCCGTATTAGTATTTTGAGTTGGAATGGAAAGTTTTTTTTAAAATTTGAAATGGGTCAGATGGAGCAAACCTTTAAAGCCAGCGAAAGCGATACAGGAGATCTTGAATCTTTCAAAGCTAAAATTACAACTCATTTTATAGACATTGTGCTTTCTTCTTTTCAGCAACTTGATGAAGAATTTTCTTTGCTTCTTGAAAGTTGAGCCTGAGCCTGTGCGTGTAAAATTATTCTTCCATTATTCTATTCTATATTCTTTTATCTCGTCCAATAGTTCAACAGATTTGATAATTGGATTCCATTCTCTACCGCTAAATAGTAACTTAAACCATTTCTTATCCCGGTTATCATAATTAATATGAATAAACAGCCAGATCCCGGTAAATATAAATGACATAGTCACTGCACTTTGTACTACCCATAATAAGGTGTTTTCTTTAGTAAACATGTCTGAAGTCGAGTAAAAGGTCGTAAAGACCGGAATCACCAGGAAAATTAATCGCACGTTCAACAGCGTTGAGGCCCTTAGTCTTGCAATTTTTGTGGCAACGATTGATATTGAGATATCCATTATTTCAGAGATTTCTTTATGGCTTCTGTCATCTAGGTATAGCAGCATGAGCGCTTTATCAAGCTGACTTAGCCCGGCAATAAACCTGTTTAGCTGCCCGAGCTTTATATCTGTTTCATCGTCATAGCTGCTCTCTGACAGATACAGCATATTGCTATCTTCAAGTGAATTTGAAATCTCTTTTCTGCGGCGGTCTTTACGGTAATATGATATCGATACATTTAAAGAAATACGATAAATCCAGGTAGAATATTTATATCTGTTATCATAGGTTAAAAAGGATATCCAGATCTGGGCAATTATTTCCTGAACCAGATCAAGGCGGT
Source organism: bacterium (assembly GCA_031363945.1). GTDB lineage: Bacteria > Bacteroidota > Bacteroidia > Sphingobacteriales > Sphingobacteriaceae > JANLVJ01. Next base: position 117,976 of record JANLVJ010000055.1, read on the forward strand.
CATCTTCACTTTTGCAATACGCATTTGCAATTTTATAGATGATTCCCTTATGTGCTGCAATGACTGACAAAAACAGCTCTGTATTTTTTGACTCAATCATGATTTTGGGCATGAATCTGATGATCAACAATTGTAATCAAGCGAACTGTTTTTTGTAGGCGGCTAAACATTCGATACTGGTTAAGAGAATATTTTCTTAATTATTCGCATGAGGTGCAAAAATATCACAGTTGAAATCTGCCTTCTTATTCAGCTAGAATAAAATTCAGTCAGAAGAATAATCGAATTAGTTGTATCTATTAATCATATGAATGTAATTAATTAACTGATCTGTAGTAATTTAATTTATAATAAATGACTAGACGAAATAAAATTCTGTGACAAATACGTAAGGGTAAATATTAAATTTATTATCAGTAGAGTTAATTAAATTTAATATTCAATTGAATAAATATAAATACCTGACTATATGCAACATATATATGTTAACAAAATATTATTTGGTGCATTTATCTGCACAGTTATCCCCCTTAAAACAGACAAAATTTAAGTTGCCTTACTATTGAAGATATATTAAAGTATTTTCGTCTGATATCAGATGATATCCTGTAATCAATGAGTTTTTTCAAAAGTGAGACAGCCTATTTTTATACGGCTCTTCAATTTTATACCCGGATCCCGATACCTTCTACGGTACAGTTTACGGAAGAAAATTTATCTCATTCGTCAAGGTATTTCCCGCTGATTGGAATTATAATCGGAGTCTTATCAGCTTTATCATTCTATCTTTTTACGCTTGCTTTTCATCCACTTCTTGCCTTACTACTGAGTTTATTTGTTTCCGTTTTATTAACTGGCGCCTTACATGAAGACGGTCTGGCTGATGTATGCGATGGGTTTGGAGGAGGATATACCAAGGACAAAATTCTTGAAATCATGCGGGACTCAAGAATTGGTACTTACGGGTTCATGGGTTTATTGCTGGCAATTAGTATAAAAATTGCAGCTCTAAATGAATTTGCATTGCTTGATATACCTTTCATGATAATTTGCGGGCATGCAATAAGTAGGTTTGCAGCCATCAGTTTCTTGTATACGCATGATTACAGCAGTACTGGCAAGGCAACAAAAAGTGAGTCTATCACGAAAAAAATCACAAATACTGATCTTGGTATTGCGGCAGTCTTTGGCATCATGCCCCTGCTCTGTTTTTTAAATCCCTGGATTTTTCTGGCTATCATTCCTGTTTATATAAGCAGGGTTTTACTGGGTAGCATGTTCGTAAAATGGATAGGTGGCTTTACCGGTGATTGTCTTGGAGCAACCCAGCAAATAACAGAAGTTGTATTCTACCTGTCTGCAATTATTATTCTGAGATTTCTTCCATGGAACTGATTCTTATCAGACATAGTGAAATTTTAAACCCTGACAAGTTTTGCTACGGGCAGACTGAAATGCCATTAACTTCAACATTTGAGGCTGAAGCAAAGTTGATTCTTGGAAAGTGTGTGGCCTTCAATTCTCATAAAATTTATGCCAGCCCGGCATTACGTTGTACAATTCTTGCTGAAAAATTTAACAGATCATTTGATATCGAGCCGAGACTATATGAGATGGCATTTGGCGAATGGGAAGGAATAGCCTGGGACAAAATTGCTCAGGAACCACTGCTTGCATGGATGGATAATTTCGTTGTAAATAAGGTGCCCTCAGGTGAATCTTATCTCGAATTGCAGTCTAGAGTACTTGAATTTATTGCTGAATTAAATCAGTTTTCAGGTAGAAAATATTTACTGATTTGTCATGCCGGCCCGATACGGGCGCTTATCTCAACCTTGCTTAATATCAGTCTATATGATTCGTTCAATCTAACCGTTTCTTACGGGGATATATTTAAACTTGAAATAATTGAAGGCTTGCAGCCAATACTAACCTATTTATAGTGGGCATTAAATCACCTGAATCAGCCCTGACAGATAAATAAGATTATAAAGATTGTCTGACTAAAAAAACTTAACTAATCTTTCGTTTGGAAAAAACAAAATATAAGACTGAAAAATTAAAATTATAATTGGGTGAAAGAGTTTATTTGTAATCTGATTAGAAAACTAATCTTCATCTCTCACGCCGATTCAATTCTCCTCTTCCTTAAAAAAAGTTGATTAAAACACTATTTCTTGTCATTACTTTTATGTCAGGCACGCAAATCATGTATGCCGACAATCAAGATTCTATTGCGATTATGGCAGCAAAGGGCCTTGTCAAGGGAGTGATGCCACTCAAATATAACCAGCATATTAAGTTTGAATTAATAGCTGACGCAAATGGCATGGATCTGTTTGAGGTTGAGCAACAGGGCCAGACTATTATTATTCCTGGTAATGGAAGTAATTCTATGGCAGTAGGCTTTAAATTCTATCTTAAGCATTATTGCAAGATATCAGTCATGGCACTTACAACTTGCTAATAGTCATAGAATATTATCTTTAGCGTATCTTTTTGATCTTGTTAATACGGGAACACAATTAATGGGCAATTATTTTAATGCCGTTCGCGATAGTTTTACGGTAGCTTATAATAAAAAAGATCGGATAGCGCTCAGGCATAATTGAGAAATGATGATTGAAATAATTAATGATAAAGATTTACTACTTGCTACAGTCAAAACATTTCTATTGGGAAGATGGATTAATCAGGCAAGAGCACTTGGAAATAATAAGCTTGAAGAAAACTATTATGAACATGACGCCCTCAAAATTCTGACTACCTGGGGAAATAAAGGAAGTGAACTCACAGATTATGCCAGCCATCTTCTGTGACAAGGTAATTATCTAATTTTTAGTGGAATACCTGAAACCATAAAATATGCCTGATCGGCCAGATTTGCCAGGTACTGGTTTGCCCAGCCTTGCAGGTCTGCAAATTTTCGGCCGAGTTCAGTATCGGCATGCATACCCATACCGAGCTCATTCGAAATAAAAATGAATACGGCATCAATCTGATACAGTGCATCGATCTCAGCCTTAAATAAGTTTAAGGCAGCCTCGAGATCAGAATTTGTATCAACAAAGAAACTACTCAGCCAGAGCGTAACACAGTCAACAACGATCACCCTTCCGGTAAGCGGTAAAGCGGAAATGTCTTTATAAGCTTCAAATGTTGTCCATTCTTGACCCCTGTCATTTTTGTGCCTGGCAACACGTTCAGCAAAATCTTCATCCCAGATTCGGGCAGTGGCAATATAGACAGGATCAGGAGCTAGTTTCAATGCTTCAGTCTGGGCATACCTGCTCTTTCCGCTTCTTACCCCTCCACTTACATAGATGAACATAGCGCTAAACTTTAAATTTTTTGTAAAGAAATAATTTCCATTTTTCTTCAGCCAAGCCACTTTTATCCATTTCAGCACGACAAAGGGTAAAGAACAGATCAGACAGGCGGTTGATATAGGTTAGTATAGTATCATCAACCAGATCAACTTTCATCAGACTTACCAATAGGCGTTCAGCCCTTCGCATCTGGGTTCTGACGACATGGCAAAGGGCAGAAATTTCATTACCGCCGGGAAGCAAAAAATAGTCAGAAGCTGTAGTCATGGCACCTTCCAAACTATCGATCCAGGTCTCGCAAAATAAAGGACCGTCAACTGGCATCGGATTTGAATTTAATCTTACCGTATCAGAGGGTCGGGACAGATGTGACATCATATCCATCATATCTTTTTGAATGCGGTGTAGATTTCCCTGCCACTCATGCTCATCACCTAATTTTACTCTTAAAAGACCTATCGTTGAGTTTACTTCATCTAGCGTACCTACACACTCAATACGGATATCATCTTTAAAAACCCGGGTACCTCCAAATAAGCCCGTCATACCTTTATCACCTGTTTTTGTATATATTTTCATAAGTTTATTTTTTTGTATGCGTAAACTGGAAATTTTATTGATTCAAAAAATTGCTTACCAAACTAAATGGGCAATCGGTATGATCCTGATTATTTTCTAATACCAGAGTTTTCTAGTTTAATCAGCAGCTCATTGATTGAGTTAAATGTGTAATTCACAGTGCCGTCAATTTCGGTTCTGCATAAAATCCAGTAATTATTTCCACCTTCCTTTTGAATACTTACCTTAAGTATTTTGTTTGTTTCTGGTTCAGGCTGATTAGTTGGGGCGATGCAAACACCTGACAAAGAGACATCAGAAGTTGTTATTTCCATAACCGTTGATAAATCGGAAGTAGCTTGATTTTCTGACTTCTGACTTACCCGGTATCCAATTCGTTCAAGTGCCCGGCGTGTCCAAAAAGCAGGAATACCTTCACCCAACATTTCAATGACAGGACCTGTGGGGGCATTCATTTTAAATACTCCTGTACTTTTATCGTACAGGGTTCCTTTCTTATCAAAGACTGAAGAAAAATGGTCATTCATAACCAGTTCTTCAGGTGTTCCCGTGATGAGATTACCATTGCCATCAAAGAGCCAGATTTCATCTGCAATTTGCAGCGCCAGATCAAGTTCATGGGTTGATATTAAAATAGCTTTATGCTGTTCTCTTGACAGAGTATGTAATAACCCCATTAATGAAATTCTATTGGGAATATCGAGATGAGCAGTAGGTTCATCCAGTATAATCAGACCCGTATCCTGTACCAGAGCTCTGGCAAGCATCACCCTTTGCTTTTCACCATCGCTTAATTCGTCTACCTTCCTGTTAATGAAATCTAGAAGATTTACCGCCTCGATGGCAAAATTAATTATTGCCAGATCTTCATCAGACAGGTTTCCCAGCCACCCCGTATAAGGAAACCGGCCCAAAGAAATCAGGGAATAAACGTCTAGATTCCATGACCTGACAGTTTCCGTGAGAACCAGACTTAGCTTTGTTGCCAACTCTTGTGGGCTCAATTTGCTGATTGGCTTGTCTTCAATAAATACCTGCCCTGAAAGAGGTACCTGAATTCCTGACAGTGTTTTTATCAAGGTTGATTTACCAGCACCATTTGCTCCTAAAAGGCAGACAAGTTTTCCAGCATATAATTCCAGGTTAATTGGGCCCGCAATTTTTTTTGCTTCCACCCTGTTAATAAGGTTATTAGCCCTGCCATGATAGCCAATACACAGATTCTTAGTCAGTAATAATGGTTTTTGGTGACTGAATCTATTCTCTTCAGAATAATAATCTAAAACTGGCTCATTTATAGTCAACCTCATACAAGCCGGGATCTATTTCTGCTAATAATTATCAATACAACAACCGGAGCACCAACCAGACCAGTAATAATATTAATGGGTAAAGAAGTCTGACTGCCAGTAATCTGTGAGATCACATCGCAAATAAGCATGATTGAAGTGCCCATCAGGCAGCACCCAGGTATCAATATTTTATGATCAGCTGTATTTAATAGCGAACGTGTTAACGGGGGAACAGCCAGTCCGATAAAACTGATAGGACCACAAAAGGCTGTTATGGAGCCAGCAAGTATACTCGTGCTACAAATAATCAAAAATCTTGCGCGCCTGACAGTAAGCCCCATACTGCGGGCATAATTTTCACCAAGAAGTAAAACATTTAACATTTTAGAGCTTGCAAAAGAAATGATAAGGCCGATACATACTACCAGTGCCAGCACTTTTAAATGATCTCCTGTTACTCCTCCCAAGGAACCAAAAGTCCAGATCAGAAATTCTTTTATCTGTTCCGGTGCACTGAAATATTGCCAGATACTTATAATTGAGGTGACCAAGGTGGCAATCATCACCCCGATTATTAAAACAACTATATTATCTTTTAACCTTGCCGAAATAAAAATTACGATGAGCATTATCATGGCAGCCCCAGAAGCTCCGGCGACAATGATTAGCCAGCTGCCACTTATACCTAATTCCTGAATGGTATATAAACTTGTAATACTACCTGAATAAAACATAACCAGGGCAACGCCCAGGCTTGCGCCTGAAGAGATACCCAGAATTGATGGATCAGCCAGTGGATTTCTAAAAAGTGTCTGCATCTGAAGCCCACAAACTGAGAGGCCACAACCTACTATTATTGCTGTGCAGGCCTTAGGGAGTCTGATTTTTTGTACAATATATAGCCAGGCAGAATTATCTGTGCCCTTACTGAATAAAATTTGAAAAACAGATTTCACAGGTATGGAAATCGTTCCTATGGTGATGTCAAGGAAGAAAAAAACCAGGACAAGCAAACATAAACAAACAAATAGCAGCCTGATTTTATTGTATCCGGAATTTACTGAGGCGTGAGTCATTGAAGTTTTTTATAGTAAACCAGCTGATAATTCGGCAAAAGATCAGGATGTGCAATTTTTATTAAATCCTGAAGGACGATATCAGGATTTACAGCTCCAGATTCCCAGTAATCATTTGAACCTATATCATTTACCTTTTTATTATTGTTGAAGAGATTCCCAGTCTTCATAGCCTTGAAATCAGCATATCTACTGTCTGAAGCCAGAATTTCATTTTTAGAATTTACATATCCTATATTCAGCCATAGCTGGGTAGTAAGGGCTATTGGAGCAACACTCTCAAAATTATAAGACAGGCTACCTGTACCCTTGGTATGAGCCCATTTATAGTTCATGCCTGCATCACTTAGAAATGCTGCCATATAACTCTTACCGGCAGGTACAAACCAAACCCCTTTATAGGGCATGCCTATCATTGCCGTTGGTCTTGATGTTGTTCTGGCAGACAGCCTTAACAGTTCATGATAATGATGGTCTAGTTGCTCAAACTTTTTATTGACCAGCCCTTCTTTATCGACAAAGGCAGCCATGAGTTTAACCCATTCAGTTCGGGCCAAAGGTGAATTTTCAAGCCATTCAGCATTGATCATCACCGGAATACCAGCATCTTTCAATGTCTGAAACTTGCTGAATTTAGAATCAGGATTGGCATCAACCATAATCATGTCGGGATGAATTGAAACGATTGTTTCATTATTCATACCACCGTCTGTTCCCACCTCTTTTAACCTATGGGCTTTAATCATCTGTCTGACAATTGGAGAATTTACATAGTTAAAACTGCCCAATCCAACAAGTTTGTCAAGACAGGCTGTATAATCAAGTAATGCGATATGCAGTGAGGATAAAGCTATCACAGACTTAACAGGTATCATGATTTTTTCGGCTTCCGGGTAACCAGCAGGTACTTTTGTTCCCCTTTCAACCAACAGATACTGGATTGTATCAGCCCTATTGCCTTTAAAATTCAAAATATTTACAACCTTATACGTCTTATGGTACTGTATATTAAAATTTCGGGCATATTTTATTGTTGCTTTATCTGGAAATAAATCTGTTGGGGTCTTATCTGTTGTGTTTATTACTGTAAGACTTGAAAGAAATAACGCCAGAGGAATAATAATAACGAACAGCATCATTTTATTATACGTGGCCGGTAGTGATGAACTTTGTGAGCAGGTTTTCATAAGCTATTATTTTTAAGGATATTCAGGATGAAACCAGCACGTTTATCTGCAGTTATTTTCGGTAGCGTAATCAACTTAAAATTTAGTTTGGTATAAATTTCGACCAGATACGAATATATTACTTCTGCTTCTTCAAATGTTTGCCACCGCTCAGCATCAAGCCTGTAAATTTCTTGCCATGGGGGCAAAATGAAAGCAATCCGGTTATAAGTATAGCTTAACAGGGCATCGGTAATCGATGTATGTACAGGCACATTTGCCAGTTTTAGATAACTGACAAGATCGGGAATACCACGATCATAAAAAATTAAATCACTCTCTCCCCCATTGTCATAAGCATCTGTCATTCTCTTTAAAGCCAGTCGGGTGTAACAGGAAACATCTGCCCAGGGCAGACAAGTAGAAGCACGTAGTACTTCCTCTTTTATAAGCCCACGGGATGCCTCGGGTACGGTGTTATAACCCTGATTATTTAAAACTTCAATAAGCGTGGTTTTTCCTGCCCCCGGCCCCCCTGTTATAATATATCTAGGCATATTCTTACTTCCTATAATTTGAGCTTATCAGCATTTTATTTTTCTCAGGCATAAGTAAACCATATAAATACGATGACTAGCAGCAGCATTGACAAACTTGTTAACTGATTGATAGTACAGCCACGCATGAACTTTTCTTTATCAGGTAACATTAAACTATTACCGATAAAAGGCTTGTCTATAAGAACCCCCTGATAGAATGAGGGCCCTCCAAATTTCAAATTAAGGATTCCGGCCATAGCAGCCTCAGGATAACCAGAATTTAAACTCTTATGGCGGTTACCGTATTTATAAATGAAAGAAAAAACTTTAAAATCTACAGAGACGATTACCATTAGCAATGATGTCAGCCGGGCAGGAATAAAATTGGCAATATCATCTAAGTGGGCTGAAAATTTGCCATATTTTTCAAATCTTTTACTCCTGTGCCCAATCATTGAATCAAGGGTATTTATCATTTTGTAGGTCATCATACCGGGTAAGCCGGCTATTGCATAATAGAAAAGTGGCGCAATAACACCATCACATAAATTTTCAGACAGGGTTTCTAAGGTAGCAGTATGAACCTGGCTTATATCTAGCCCGCTTGTATCACGGCCGACAATCCTTGAGAGTTGTAATCTTGCAGCATCGAGCCCAAGAATTTCAAAAACATTAAAAACCTGACGGCATTCGTTAATCAGGCCCCTGGCGGCCAGGCCAGAAAAAACAATTGGCGTGGCTATCAGTAGGTAAATTATTGGCGGTATCTGCAAATAAAAACAAGCAAACTCAGGAGTAAAAACCAAAAAAAATGCATAACAGGCTATGCAAAGTATAATGGATTGCAGACTTCCCTTTACAAATCGCCCTTTCCCCTGATTTAACTGGTTTTCATTGATCTTTATGAGCTTACCAAAAAAAATTACAGGATTTGGAAACCAAGCAGGGTCGCCGAATAGCTGATCAAGAATATATCCAGCAATTAGGGGTATAATCAGGAACATCCTGGAAGAAAACAAACTGATCAGATTATTCTGGCTCATTTATATTCAGCTAAAGCGTTTAATAATAACCTGTTTTTATTTTCTGTCAGGGTGGCAAGACGAAAATGTCTGGGGCCAAGACCTCTGAAGTTTGATGCATCCCGGATCAAAATACCAAAATTTTCAAGCAGGAATAATTTAAGTTCTGCAGCTGATCTATCTTTGAGTTCAGCTAGAAAGTAATGCGTAAAACCGGGAGTGATTTTGACAGACATTTTGGCAAGGGCCACAATAAATCGCTTTTTATCAGCTAGAAGACTGTTAACTGAGAAACCAGCCTCTGCTGGCTTTGTAAAAATAAACTCACCAGCCTCAAGTGCCAGGGCATTTACTGACCAAGGCTGCTTATGCTTTTTGAAGCCTTCAATGAGTATTTTTGAAGCCAGTATATAACCCAGTCTCAGGCCTGGTATTGACCAGGTCTTGGTAAGTGAGCGTAAAATAATAAGATTCTGGTATTGCCCAATTAATGGTACGAGTGATTCTATTTCAAGGGTGAAGTCTATGAATGCTTCATCAATGATGAAAGTGGTAAATGGGTTTAACCTGAGTAAAATCTCAATTGAATGAAAAACAGAACCATCCGGGTTATTAGGGTTGCAAATAAAGATCAGATCAGCCTGAAGTTTTTGTTGATCGTCTAATTCGGGTTTAGCAATAAATAAAATTTTATGATTATGACGCCTGCAAGCATCTTCATACTCTGAAAAGGTTGGGGTGATAATTGTCGTTTTTGAGCCAAAAAATGCTTCAGCGATCAGGTAGATACTTTCAGTACTCCCATTAGTAACCAGCACATTATCTGGCTGCACGTCATGATGCCTACTTATAGTTCGGGACAAGTTGTCACCTGAAACATCGGGATACCTGTTTATAACCTCCCATTTATTAAAAATATGCTCTTTTAACCCCACAGGTTCAGGACCATACCAGACATTCGTGCTAAAATCAGCAATGATTTGCTGTTTATAAAGTTGACGATCATCTCCATGGCCTTCAAGCATAATCAGTTGGTTAGGTCAAGATAAATTTTCTGAATATCAATATGCTGCCTGATATGGGCAGCAAGTTTATCGTATTGTTCGTTTTTGAACTGTTTGTAAGTTTGCTTTGGAATTATAGGCTTTTCTACTTCCTGATTAGCATTATTGGTCTTTTGATCTCTAAGCCCATTTAAAATTGAACCAATGATTGACTCTATGATTGAGTCATTGTCAAGGATACCATGAATATAGGATCCCCAACACTGGTTATTTAAGAAATAGCCATCAAAACTGCCGTCTGTAAATTCATTCACCGGATTATGGGAAGATGATGAAGTTTCACCCATATGAATTTCATAGCCTTCAGCTAATTCAGATTGATTTCTGAATTTAAAGGAACATTGACGGCTAAGTTTAATAGGGTTAAAAACAGTATGTACAGGCAGAATGCCAATCCCGGTCACCGGGTTTAAAATGTTAGCCTGATTAAGCCTTTCAACGTAGTAAGGATCAGACAGGGTTTCACCCATCATCTGAAACCCACCACAAATGCCAATAACTGTTTTACCGCTTTTTACGGCTAATCGTATAACTACATCAAGTTTCTTTTTTCGTAAAGAAATCAGGTCATCAATGGTATTTTTTGTTCCAGGTAATATAATAATATCGGCCGCCGCAATAGCGGTAGCAGTCGAAGTATAATATAGATTTATCCGGCTATGTTGTTCAAGCCGGTCAAAGTCTGTAAAGTTCGAGATATGGTCTAGCAGAATCACTGCTATATTAATTTTACCAGCAACGGGGTCAGAAGTTTTTTTTCTAAGGGAAACAGAATCTTCTTCTTCGATTGAAATATCGTGATAAAAAGGAATTATACCCACTACAGGAATTTCGCATAATTCCTCTATCAACTTTTTACCTGATGCAAATAGTAGTGGGTCACCCCTGAATTTATTAATGATCAGGCCCTTTATACAGGCTTTTTCTTCAGGGCTAAGTAAAGAAATAGTTCCATATAAACTTGCGAACACCCCGCCTTTATCAATATCAGCAACCAAATAGGTAGCAGCGCTGGCTTCGATGGCCATGCTCAGATTCGTAATATCAAGCGCTTTTAAATTGAGTTCAGAAATACTGCCGGCACCTTCCATTACAATGGGCTGGTACCGGGAATGTAATCGATGAAATGCTTTTTTAACTTCATTAAATAAGACTTCTCTATTGCCAGCAGAAAAATAAGCAGCGGCAGACATGTTGCCATAAACCCTGCCATTTAAGATTACCTGAGAACCTATATCGCTCGTTGGTTTGAGCAATACCGGATTCATATCAGTATGACAATTAATACCAGCTGCTTCAGCCTGAACGGCTTGGGCTCTTCCAATCTCATGACCTTCAGGTGTGGCATAACTATTTAGCGACATATTTTGCCCTTTGAAAGGGGCTGGAGCAAGCCCGTCTTGTAAAAAAATTCGGCAGAAAGCAGTCGCCAGCACACTTTTACCTACATCAGAGGCTGTACCTACAAACATGATCGGCTTTAAGGGCTTGGTCAACTGCATCATATCAGCCTAGATGCTAAGGTGAATGCCAATTTCAGTATGAAATCTCAGCGTACTGTAACCATAGACCTCTGTAAAGCGCTTATTCAGGATATTAAATAATTGAGCAAAAACCTTTAATTTATGATTGAACAAACTGTATTCAGCATAACCGTCTAACTGAGAATATCCTTTCAGGTTAACCAGATCGATCTTTGTGTAATCAGCAAAGTTCTGATCGATACGGTGCTGGTATGAACGAAAATTCAAACTCATGTACAGAGCTTTATTTACCTGATAACCTGCAGAAAGCCCAAAGCTATGCTTTGGAATTCGAATTACGTTATCATAGGTAGTATCTCTGCCAGAAGGAGCCTTATTGGTGACTTTACCGACAACAAGGGCATAAAAACCTTTAATAGTCAGGCCTTCGGCTGGCTTGAAGTTAGGCTCTATTTCTATTCCCTTATTATTCTGACGGGCCTGATTCTGATAGCTGTTATTATAATACGTTATTTCATTCTTGATGTCACGGTGATAGATTACCGCATCAAGGTTGAAGTTTTGACCAGGAAAAAGTGTTAATCCAGCCTCATAAGTCGATGAATGTTCTGGCTTCAATGATTTATTAGCACCAAATGGGCCATATAAATTACTAATAGTCGGCGCCTTAAAAGCTGTGGATGCATTCACAAATAGTTTAACCGCTTCAGCAATGGTATATGAAGGATTAATGTTCCAGGTTACATTATTACCATAGGCTGAATGGTGATTATACCGGCCGCCAAGATCAAGGTTAAAACCACCCAGGTTTTTAAGGAATAAAGAGACATAAGGGCTAACCATTGATAAAGATGCCTGGCTTGTTTTACTAACAGAATCTAAGGTGGCTGCATGCTGGTAACTAACACCGGCTATAAACTGTAAATGAGAGTTCAGTTCCTGATTATAGTAAACGTCAGCCTGGTTAAATCTTCCGGTATAGCCATATGCACCATATGCGCTATTGTAATAGCGCTGTGTATAGGTATATAAATCGGTCACATGCAGGGTTCCTGCTGAAGGAATGTTGAATGAACTATTGAATCCACCGCTTAAAGATCTTAACTTATATACATAGGCCCCATCCATAAATGCATCAGAAGGATAAGTACCCTGATTGGCACTCAGTCTAAAGTATGGGCTCAATGTAATACCAGTCGTTGGCTGGTAATTTAATTTTGCTAGTACTGCATTCTGAATATAGCCATTGCGGTGAAAATGACCATGATTGGCTGAATCAGATCCGTTGTCGACTGCTTCAGCAATACCTTCGGTTTCAAAATGCGAATAGGAAGTATAATAACTTAGTTTTTTAGTGATTTTGCCATCGATATTCAAGGCAACTCTTTTAGCACTTAAACTACCTGCAGCCAGGGTCAGACCTGCGTTTACAGGATTCTTGCCAGCCTTTTTAGTAATCAGATTGATGACACCTGCAACTGCATCTGAACCGTATAAAGTAGACTGACCACCTTTTAATATTTCAATTCGTTCAATCTGGTCAAGATTTAACAGTCTCAGATCATAAACACCTGCTACATCAGACGGGTCAGTCAGGGGCACACCATCCATCAAAATCAGCGTATAGCCAGCACCAGCACCACGTAAAGAAAGACTCTTATCTTTACCTGGGTTGCTATTAGAACCGATAACGACGATACCAGCCTGCTCGTTTAATAATTCATATAAGGTTTTACCTTTACTTCTTTCAATTTCAGCAGCACTGATGACACGCACTACTTTTCCTATTTCAGAAATTTTCTTTGGAAATTTTGTGGCTGTTACGACTACTTCCGTTAGATTCTTGTTTGTTTCAGGAGCTGTTTGCTGGGCAAAAGCTATAGATTGAATGCCAAAAACTGAGAGCATAGCGGCAACACTGGCCAGCTGGTTGATAATACTTTTTTTGTAGTTTTTTTGGTAGAAATTATTCATTTTCTTGGTGTGAGGTTAAATTCCCACAGCAAACAGTTAAGAAAGGCAGACAGGAAGTACACAGGAGCATACCTCTTATCAAAGCTTTAAAAATTCCCGAAAGCTATGAATTATAATGCAGCAGGCAGGTCTTCTGACTTACTCCCCTAAGGCCGTCTTCCCATAGCTTTCACTACAGTGACATATTGACCTTAAGTTAAAAGAGCTTACAGCAGCGGGACTGTTCTAGAATTACACTAGATTCCCTATTAATTCCAGTTGTACCTGGAAACCAATTGCACTGTAAAAGTATTGTTTTTTTAATAACAATCAGAGATATAAAGTTTGGGAGGTTCCATACTCCTGGGAGCTTACCTTTTTCAGTACAAGTGAAATTTTAGAAAATACTACATTCTTATTTATTACGTAATCAGCTGCCTGGCTAAATATTCCTTTGGCGATAAACCCTTTAATGAATAATGAGGTCGGCAGCTGTTCTACTCCTCTATCCACTTCCAGGTTAGCTCTCTCACTTCATCCAGGCTGTTAAACATATATGCATCCAGAATATCACGGTGGTAAGTTCCGTTGAACCGCTCGATATACACGTTTTTCATCGACCTTCCTGGTTGAATGTATTTAAGCATTATGCCCTTTTTTGTGCACCATTCGACTAATTCCTGACTGGTGTACCCGTACCGTTATCTACCCGGATCTGATTGGGTGCCCCTCGTTCTTCCAGTACCTGACTCAATGTGCGCATCACTCTGCGAGCAGGTAAAGATGTATCTATCTCAATGGCCAGCGCTTCTCTGTTATGATCATCAATTATATTTAGTGTGAGGAACTTCCTGCCGCAGGGTAAACTATCGCTCATAAAATCCATACTCCAGGATTCATTTATCTCCTTTGGTACTGATATGGCTCTTTTATTATGCATGGCAACCGTCGCTTATGTTTGCGCTTCAGGTTCATTTTTAACTTCATATATACCCGGTGAACCCGTTTATGATTCCAGAAATGCCCCTCTTTTCGAATATAACCGTACAATTTCTAAAAACCCCTGGTAGGATGCTCTTCCCCCTTTTGGCGCAATACATCCATCACCAAACTGTCATCCAGCTGATACTGGTAGTAAAATACGGACCGGGCAAGATTTAATACCCTGCAAGCCCTGCCAACGCTAGATCCCAGGTCACTGATAAGTTCATGAGCCTTCACACGCTTTTCGAAAGGGCTGATTACTTTTTTCCCAGTACAATTTTTAGCATCTGATGATCCAGGTTCAATTCAGCATACATGCTTTTCAGCCGCCGGCTCTCATCTTCCAGCTCCTTTATACGTTTTAGCTCGCTGGCGTCCATGCCGCCATACTTTGGGCGCCAGTTATACAGGGTTGCTGTGCTCACGCCGTGCTCCCGGGCAAGGTCTGTGGCTTTGACGCCATTTTTATGGGACTTCAGAATCCCAACAATTTGGCTCTCGGTAAAGTTGGTCTTTTTCATCAGTTCCTAGTTTAAATTTAACCAGGAATTCCTAAAAATAAAAGTCCAGTTTTTCGGGGAGCTTACACTGGGTTCATTCAAAGATGTTGTTGTTGTTGTTGCTATGCTTATCAGAAAGAACTTTGAACGAACAATCGAGGCTTTTGACCAACTAGTTGAACGAACCACCGAGATCTTCCGGCCCAATCGAACTTTCACCCGGAGTCATAAGCAGAAACGGATCTACAACATGAATTATAAAGGTTGTTAGCTTAAATTAACGACATTGGTTGTTAGCTTAACTTAACGACATTGCCTGATTGAGTTGTGTATTAAACGCTGATATACCTCCCATGCTTAAAGGTGGTATACCGTCACTAGAGGTTTTTGACTGCCAGAATGTGACGCCTTACGTTAATCGAATATATCTTAAACAATCCTTAATCAGTTTAACAAGCATATCAGATATTGTTTTAAATACAAAATTCCAACAAACCAAATAATGTAACAGTTATAATACTAATATTAAGGTTGTTAAAAACATTTATTATCGTTCTTTAATTCGTAAGAAAGTTTTTACACCATGTCAACTAAATTGGGTACACTCTACATCTTCATAGATTTTTCTATTAAACTTAGGCAGTTGTTAATTTTTTAAACTGTTAAACTTAAAGTTATATGAGAACCAAAATTTTTATACCCACCCTTGTGATTTTGATTTATTATTCAATTTTGGGTTCTTGCCAAAAGACAGAATCTTTAGCATCTTCTAACTTAAAAGGCCTGTGGTCTCTGTCAGCAATATCTGATTCGGTTTCAAGTGGACATTTTCCAACCGCCTATCCTATTAAAATGAGAATAGTTACTGATACGATATATGTTAGTTCGCCAGTTAATGGCTATTTTGCTGCCTACCATATTCATAATAATGATGGTATGACTATTAAATCTATCGTTGGAACTATGGTCTTTGCGGCTTATTATGGAGAGTGGGAAACACGATTTATTAATTTATTACAAAAAACTGTGTCGTTTAAGCAATCCAAAGACACTTTGACATTTATTTCAAGCAATCCTAGTTATAATTTGAAGTTTAACAAAAACCCATAAATTATGAAAATGTCTCTACTTAAAACGTGTTTACTTTTTGCCTGTAGTTGTTTAATGTGTTTTTTTACAATTTCTATTTAAGCACAAATTAGCACACATGAAAAGCCAACTTCAAGTGATGATTTGTCTCTTTCAGGCTCGGTAATTCGCGATCTTTCAAAGATTCAAGTTATAAAAATGCCAGATCTGGACACAATTGCATTAGCCAATGAAGATAAAATAAAGGATTTCAAGGCGATTCCGCATAGATTTGGTTTTTCTTTCCCAGTTCACATCAATCTTGATAATGCAGGAGTTTGGGATACATTGACGTCGGAGACAAGAATCTGGAGGCTGTCTGTTCCTGATTTCGTTTTAGGTTAAAGTGGCGTAC
>JANLVJ010000034.1:0-2472 GCA_031363945.1 bacterium
GAAGTCTGCTTGCGTAATATCTGATCTGTCTATCTTAAAATCAAAATACTTTTTCTCATCATAGTAATCGAATAATAGCCCATTTAACTCATATCTAGCCTTAATGGTTATCAAACTGGGTAAGCCTGTCTGTTTATCAATGTAATAATCATCATTTGCATATAAATGCTATTTATTTTCTAGCTTATCATACCTATTTGCAATAAGATGTGAATGGGCTACACCATTGACAATCGTGTCACGAAGCATTGATATTTTGAATGGTTTTTTGTTATAAAACTCTTTTAGCGATTTGAGCTCACCGATCAGAGATTCATAATAGTCTGAATGAGTGTCCGTCTCAGCAAAAAATGTACTGTCTGAAGGTGATAAGATAAATAAACCTTTTTCAGTATAAATTTGAATAGTATGAAAGGTTTCTGTCGTATGATTGGTTTCTATCCTGTAGTGATATCCAAACAGCTTATCATTTTGGTCTTTTGAAAATAATTCCTTGTTGAGAGCAATAGTGGTATCAGGGCTCATATCCCTTTTTTTATGAACAGACTGATAGCTAAAGTTTTTAAAGCCTTCAAGCCTATCAATGAGATGTTGAATCGACGAGATTTGCGCCTCAACTTTATTACTGTATAAAAATACCAGGAGGCAGAGAGCTGGTCTGATAATTTTTTTGGTAAAGTAAATCATAGCTGTTTATTACTAGTAAACCAATAAAGCGGTTAACTAAACTACAACTAATAGTTGTAGTATCATTCAAGATGACAGGTATTTAACTATTTTTGACTGATCTAGATTAGTATCATATCACTTGGAAGAAATTGTTAATTTTATATCATCATGGTCAAAAAACAATTGTGTAAAACGGTGATCAGTTGTAAAAAGTATATATCCACGTATTGATGAATTGTTAGTTGCGGAAAAAAATTAATCGTCAAGCAACCCCGACTTTACCACAAGAAAGCTAATCGCAGTGAATAATAAAATAGCTCGTTGATGTTTCCAGGTTCTACTGTATTCTATGTCATTTTTACTGTTGTTAAAGGGCCGGAAGTCGTCATTTATGATAAATTTGAAAACCTACTTTCCTGTGGGGTAGGCATCAGTAATTAGACTCAGGTAATAAAATCCTGTACACGTTGACAAGTATATTCTTCCTAACCCCCTACAGATCAAGACACTTTATAAGCAGTTCCTTGAACAGATTTGGGTATAACAGGAACCGAAGCCTGGAATTTGTTGTGGTTTGACCTCGTTTTTCTTCTGATCAATAGCTATGAATGCTTGAGTAGTAAATCACAAAATTTATCTCCGCCAAGACATACTTCTTTATTATTTGGCTGGTTATTCAGGATATGAAGCCGCTTCGTTACTCCTATACCTGGCATATTTTCCCATGTATTTACATTAATACAGATACTTTTATGCCTATCTATGCAGAGCCCTGAAATGAATTATAATTTTTATATTCAATCAACAAAAAGTATCATTACCAACCTGTAAATCAATTAATATGAAGTACGTTATTTTATTAGTTATTCTACTTGGGGCTTTCTTTATTCCTGCCTCGGTATTTGCCCAGCAGGCGATAGGTATTTTCGATGCCCAGTCTGATATTGGCATAGCCACCAAACCTGGGCATGCAACCTATATTGCCCAAACCCAGCAATATATTATTACCGGTGCCGGTTATAATGTCTGGTTTGATCATGATGAGTTTCATTATGTCTATAAAAAAATCAAAGGTGATTTCATTCTTTCTTGCAAGGCAGAGCTGTCTGGGTTTGAAGGTATTGAGCAGCATCGAAAAGTTGGTATCATGGTCAGAAAATCTCTAGATGGTAATTCGGCCCAGGTTAATGCAGTAGTTCATGGAGACGGGCTGACCTCGCTTCAATACCGTAAAACTGCAGGAGCCATGACAGATGAAATTAAAGCTGTTATCACCCATGCCAATATCATACAGCTTGAAAGAAAGGGAACTACTTATACCATGCGTGTTGCAAAGTTTGGAGACCCATTTGTAACAGTTGACGTGGGCGACCTGAATCTGGGTGATGACGTTTATATTGGCCTGTTTGCTGCCTCGCATAATGCTGATGTGAATGAAACAGGTATTTTTAGTGATGTGCGTCTTACCTTGCCATTTGCAGGTATTTCAGACAATACCACACCAATGAATCTGGGTAGCAATCTTGAGTCTTTAGAAGTTGCCAGTGGGCATCGTGAAATTATGTATACCGTACCCTACTCTATTCAAGGTCCGAACTGGACAAAAGACGGGCAGAAAATTATTTTTAATGATAATAAGGGTATTCTTTCAGCCTATAGTATAAAAGATCATATTGCTACCCCTATTAATACGGGTACCGTTACTAACAACAATAATGATCATGTACTTTCTTTTGATGGTAAAATGATAGGCCTGAGCAGTGGTGTAAATGCGCTTGGGGGGTCAATTATTTATACTGTTCC
>JANLVJ010000076.1:0-4303 GCA_031363945.1 bacterium
CGCAGTTCATAGGCACCCATTCCAAGGGTTAACATCATATATACTCCGAGTGAGTCAGATAAATTTACCAGTCGGTCCATTTGTTTACAAGCACTTGGATTAAAATACTCATCAGATGCAGTGTACCGCGTTGAATTAAAGCTTTTGTTCCAGTCTATGGGCAGATTCCATGAACAAATCCAGGTACGAAAGAAATTGCCACCATGTGCCGACAATGAAGGCAGCATGAATTCATAGTTATATTTAGGGTTTTCATGTAGGGCTTTAAAGAATTTAGAATCATCATTCTGTCTTGACTCCCAGGCAAGATTCTCGCCAATACCCCTGAAAGCCTGACCGTTATCAAATGCCAGAATCCAGTCATTTTTTTTCCTAAGATGCAAAAATCCTTTACCCTTAGACTGCGCAGCAAAAAATTGGCCCCTAATAGAATTTACTAAAGCTTTACCTTTTCTATTTAGTTGGAACTGATACTTGTATCTGCCTGCCTCCTGAGGTGTAAAGCGGGCATGCCAGCCAGAACGATCATTTAATACAGCTAATATCCTGACCGATTCAGACTTTGGCGTTATTGATTCGTCTGACTGCCAATAGCAAGGCAAGTAAATCTTTTTACCTGTTGGGCTGGTCAGTAACATGTTCAGCGTGATTTCTTCCTGCAAAAAAGGGTTTTTAACCTTCTCTGAGATCAGTATTACCCATTCTGATTTACCATACCGAACAGGTGCTGGTCCAAGCAGCTTAAAATCACTGATCTGGGCAAAAATAAAATTCCCGGTACCCAGCATCAGGAAAAAAGCAATGACAAATTTTTTCATTTTTTTAATAAAATCGAAAGGTCTGAAAAATTGCAAATAGAGCTAGTTAAAAATTACTTTGATCCTTTTAAAAACGGAACCTGGTATGTTTATTTATCTGAAAAAATTGAAAACTCAAGATTTGATTTTTTCAAACAAAAATTCTTTTGCCGACATAGTTTTCACGAAATTCTTTTGGAGTAAGACCTTTTTTACTTTTAAACAGCCTGTTAAAATTTGCCATATTATTAAAGCCACATTTAAAAGCTATTTCCGCTACTGAATTAGATGTATCAATCAGCATTTTCGAAACATGGCCAAGGCGTATTTCATCCCTGCTTTCTACAAAACTAAATCCTGTTCTCTGTTTTATAAAACGGCTGAAAGATGTTTTTGTCATATGTGCAATTGCGGCAACATCGCATAAAGTAATTTGCTTTGAAAAATTAGTATTCATGTATTTAAAAACATTCTCAATGCGCCGGCTATTTGAATTGAACTGGTCTACTGTAAAAGACAGATCAGATAGTAACCTGACATCTCTATAAAGCGACATATCATGAATGATCGAGAGTAATTCAAGTATTGAATCAAACCCATTTTTATGTTCGAGAGCAAGAATACGTGGAGCGATACTTTCTATGGCAGCCTTCTGGAACATTAACCCACGTTTTGAATTTTCAAACATGTTTCTGATGTTAACAAGTTCATTACGACTTAGAAACCGTTCGTCAAACAGATCTTTATGAAACTGAATAGTCACCTCCTTGATATGCTTGCTTTTGCAATGATGAGTAAACCAGCCATGGGCAAGATTTGAACCTACGCAGACCAGCTCACTATCATCTAATTCACCAATATGATCACCCACGATTCGCTGAGCACCTGCAGCATTTAAAATAAGATTGATCTCCATATCTTCATGATTATGAAGAGGAAAATTAAACTCGGTCTTTTCGCGTGAAAAAACAGTAAAGCAATCGTTTTGAGTTAATGGTGTAATTTCCCTTACAATATCCATGGTTAAACCTATTTCAATTCAAAGCTATATTGTACCAGTGTAATTCACCTACAAAAGAGACCGTAACTTGCCGCTATTGGAAGTCTAAAAATACGATTTAGGGAAAATTTTTGAATGATTTACAAATTACTTGACATAAATGTCAGGCGCACTGATATAAAAGTACCATCCAGAAATTTGCTTTTAGGTGCTTATTAATTCTTTTAAAGAAAATTTGATAGCAAAACAATGCGTAGCAATACTGAGATATGGCAGTTTATAGAGATAATGTAATGTATTGAAATTAAGGTTTGACCCTGGTTGACAGTATATTTATGCTCTATGAAGCTATTTAAAACAGTACTTAAAAATCAGGGAGCACTTCTACTGATATGTCTGTTTTCTTTGATCATCCAAAGCAGTTTTTGCCAGACAAAACCGGCTTTAGTGATTTTTAAGTATTAGAACAGAAAATTGTGCTTTGATAGCGTATTTCAGAAAAATAGTTTAATACGGAAATGTCAGGTTCAGCAGGCTGCCCATAACTGGCTAACGGAAACATTTGCCGGAACGCCTATAAAAAGCATTTATGACCAGCAGCATAATAGCATCTATGTGGGTGATGCAAGAATAAAAATATTAACGGGATATAATTCTGACTATTACTGGTTAAGATTTCATTATAATCTGGCTGCTAAAGACAGCAACTATTCGTTTGGTATAACCGATATCTATGAAAAGCCAATTGAGATAGGACAAACGATTACTCTAAACTTGAATACAGATACTGGGATTATTCACATCTGAAACCCTGGACTAGAGATGACCAGCAAGTTTTTCAGGGTCTGCAGTCTGAAGTAAACAGACTTGAAAGTTCGCTTAAAGCTTGAATTAAGTTAGTTAAAATTGAAAAGCCACTTTTTAGCGTTTTGGCACTCTACTCTAAAAACGTGGAAGATGACCATGTAGATTTTGCAAATACGGCTATTCACTTTTTTTCGGCCCTTGCAAACCAGCGTAATTTTAGTTTTGATACCAGTTCAAACTGGAAAAAACTGACTGAACCAGCGCTAAAAAACTGCCAGCTTGTAATGTGGCTCGATGACTTCCCACAATTAGCAGTTCAGCGCAGTGGGTTTGAGAATTATATGGAACATGGGGGTGCATGGTTGGGTTTTCATGTTTCAGCCTATAATGATACGGATACAAAGTGGCCATGGTTTGTACAATTTCTTGGTGGTGCCGTTTTTTTTGATAACAATTGGCACTCCCTACCTGCAAAAATGATTGTTGATGACAATCATCATCCGGTAACCCGGCATATGCCAAACAAGTTCATTGCATCAACGAATGGTATGGATGGAAACCTAACCCAAGAACAAATAAAAATGTAAACGTATTGGTCACACTTGATCCAGCCCTTTACGGTGGTCAGGCACGCAAACGGGCATATAACCTTAGCGCCCGTTTTCATAAAACCGGCTCTTTCATTGCCGATGATCATGGCCGCCCCTTCTGGCATGCTTCGGATGCCCGCCAGACTTTCGGATATCGCCATCGAATCATAAAACGGTACGTACTCGGCGGTAACGGCCCTGTCAGAACCTCTGAACTGTCTGATATCTCTCGAAACTCTGGTCATCAGTTTCAATGCGCTAAGATCATTCTTAACTTCTTTGCCATAAACAAATTGCAAATGCATCAAATTAAGTACGGCAATATAGCGGCTCTTGCTAATTGAAAATTCATATGTACGCTTACAATGATCAAGATCAAATCTGCGCATATCAAAGTTGAAAGGGCCACCAAGTTCTGTTAACAGATCATCACGTTCTAATTCAATCTGAGCATCATCATGCTCAGCAATTGCAAGCATCGTTTCAAGCCATCGGCGTGATCGGTCTTTGACCCTCCAGTTCGATGCTATCTGGGCGGCAAGCAATCCATGGGTACGTTGAGTTATAATCTCCCAACCCTTATCAGTATATGTTACAATCATTGATGTATCTACAATGTTCAAATTGAATAGACACAAATTCCGCCAATATAGGTTGATGTAACATGAATATTAACTAAGTCTGAAATTCCTATATTTAATGGGTTTTTATCAAGAAAGGCCATATCAGCGTACATACCCACTTCGAGCGCTCCTTTCATACCATTACTATACTCGGCCGCAGCCGATCCAACAGTATAGGCAGTTATTGCTTCTTTTAAAGTCACCCCTTGTTCAGGAGAAAATAAATAACCTGCCTGATCCTGACGTGTAATGGCTGTTGCCATATTCTGAAATGGATTCAAGTCTTTTACAACCGGGGCATCTGTTGAAAAGGCTGTTACAATATTACGCCTGATCAACGTTTTTATCGGCAAAAGCAAATTCAAATAAGAAGTATCAAGACTCTGTCTGAAATTCAATCCTAACTCATGAATGAAAATTGGTTGCATGATTGCCATAGCCCCAATTGCCTGAATACGATCGATATCTTCAGGGTGGGGGAGTTCA
>JANLVJ010000011.1:0-119764 GCA_031363945.1 bacterium
TGCACTTTCATGCTGGTTTCTACGCTCGCAAAAGCACAAGATGTTCAGTATAATCAGGTCATACCCGGAGACACTACTAAAAAGAAAAATATTATTGAGAGGCTGGTTTTTTTAGCTTGGCAAAACAATCCTGACAACCATCAGCGTTATAATAATGCTGAAACCTTTAAATATGCCCAGAAAAAACAAAGCTGGGAATGGCTGAATCAGGTTGCAATTCAGGGCAACTTAAATGAATACACTATTAATGGATCAAATACCTCTGGTTTATATTTTCCGCGATACAATATAGGGGTAACAATACCCCTGGGAATATTTTTTACCTCTCCTTATGCCACCAAACAGGCAAAAGCTGCTTATCATGAGTCTCTTGACCGTATTAACAGCCAGAAAATGGAAATTAGAAATAAAGTTACTGATGCCTGGGAAATATACAGGATGTATCATCGTACGATGACCATTCAACAGCAAATCAATGAAAATGCTTATGCTGATTTTTTAAGTAATGAAAAGAAATTTAAAAGCGGTAAGATAACCCTGGCTATGTATAATACCTCACTGATCAGATACAGCGATATCCTCTTACAAAAAATTGTTCTCGACAAAAATCTGGCAGTTTCGAAATCAGATCTTGAAAGACTTATCGGTGTCAGACTTGAGCGGGTTATTTCCGACAACGTGGTAGATTCGCCAGAAGACAAAAAATATTGATCAGACAAAATCATAATCAATTTTGGCGGTAATAACTTGACCAAAATGATTAATACTGAAGGTATCAGGGCACAAGCCATATATATAAGGGCTACACTTTCTACCATACTGGTATGGGCAATCTATGTCATACTCATGCCCGTTAATAGAACTGAAAATGATGATGGTTATCATTATGCCTACTTGCTTCTTCACGGTAATAGTGAACAGCTATATCAGTCAAGATTCCCTTTGTTCCTGCCTTTTGAGAAACTTATAGTCAATGTTTTTTACAGCTGCCATATAGCAGTTGACCCATATAAAAGTATGATCTGGGTGAGTAGTATATTTGCAGCCGCAGCATTATTCATGTTTTATCTGATTGCAAGAAGGCGATTTATGATAAGCCATCAAAGTTCATTACTGGCCATGCTGCTATTAGCTTTTAGTTATGGTTTCTGGCGCTATGCAGTTGAAGCCGAACTTTATTCGATCTCACATTTCCTGATCTTTACCACACTTTATTTATTAAGCAGCACGGTAAAAGAAAAAACATTCAGGATTGTTCAGGCAAGTTTTATTGCCTCCGTTGCTGTTTTATTTTATAAGCCTAATTTCATTCCTCTTTTTCTTGCGTTTCCATGCTATTTCCTGGTTATGAAAGCCTATAAGCAGTATATCCTATTTCTACTAACGGGTGCATTTTTTATACTGCTGGGCTACCTTGTGATTTTTTTTAGCGTTAAAGTAAGCCAGACAACTTATTTGTCATATTTATTTTCAGGTGGGGATGGAAATAAAGGAAATTTTTTAATGAGTATTTTTGTTTATCTGTCCGATATCGCATCAACAAACTACCTGTATGGGTTTACCTTAATTAAAAATTTAATACATCAGCGATTTCCTGCTAATATGATAGTTGAAGAAATCATGACAGCTTCTTTCTACCCCTTGTTAAATTTAATTGCTGTTTTTACTACTATCAGTTTAATAATTACTGGCATATACCTGGTTTACCGAAGGTTTAGATTAAAAACAAATAGTAAAAAAAGCAATGAGTTAAACGGGCTGAAAACCGTAATATTTATCTGGTTAATAATTTACTGTCTGATTCTTTCAATTCTTGACCCTAATTCTCCAGAACCCTGGATGATGCTTGTGCCACCTTTCTTTTTTATCATCGGTTTTGATCTGATTTATAAATTTGAGGTTAATGCCAGCTCATATGCCTATCGTGCCTGTTATATTTTGCTCGGTTTTTTAATTTTACATAACCTTGCTGCAGCTGTCATTCCAAATATGAATAAAAATTCAGATTATAATAATAACCAGGGTAGGCAGATTATTTCAAAGGCAACTAAAAATGATGTTATTATTTGCTTCGGTTCTTACACCGAATTTTATTACCTGCAATATTATTCACAGGCAAAAGTCATAAATGCCAATGATGATTTATCAGCATTTAAACAACTAGTGAACCAAACCCTAAGTAAAAAAAGGAACGTATACTTAAGTAATGATGTAATTTACCCTGTTGATGTGATCAGATTCAGAAAACCACAAAATTATAAATTATTAAAACAGTTAATCTCTGGATATAAAATTTTAGGCCATGATAAACCGGGTACTTTTCAAAATCCAGGCTACTACACTCTGAGTATTTAATTAACAATTCAAACAGGATGAGAATAGGAATCGAAGCCCAGCGTTTATTCAGGCCTGATAAACACGGGATGGAAATCGTGACCCAGGAACTGATCAAACAACTACAGCTGGTTGATCAGCAAAACGAATATGTTTTATTTATAAAGCCTGATTGTGATATTGTGATATCAGAAACCCCAAATTTTCATATTGAGTACCTTAAGGGATCATACCCGGTTTGGGAACAAATCAGATTACCGAGAGCGTTAAGAAATCAGCATATCGATTTTCTGCATTGTACCAGTAATACAGGGCCTTTATACACGAAAATACCGGTAATGCTTACCTTACATGATATCATTTATCTTGAGCAGGTTGAGTTTAAAGGCTCAGCCTACCAGAACTTCGGGAACCTGTATAGAAGATCAGTTGTTCCAGGGCTCTTAAAAAAATGCAGGTATATACTAACGGTCTCAGAATATGAAAAGCAGGTAATTGCTGAAAAATTACCCTTCTCAAGAGACCACCTTCATGTCGTTTATAATGGAGTTAATCCTGTTTTCAGGCTCATTGATCAAGCGTACTTAAAAGACAATATCAGCGAGAAATATAAACTGCCTGAAAATTTCTATTTATTCTTTGGCAATACGGCACCAAAAAAAAATACAGAGCGACTGATCCTGGGCTATGCTGCTGCCTGCCTTGAATACCCAGGACTGGGAGACCTGGTTATAACCGACTATTCTGAAGAACTCATACATAAACTGCTTCACGAGCCAAAATATCTACCCGTATTGCGTAAAATCTGCGTTTTGGGTCATATTCCTCATGAAGAAATACCGGTCTTCTATAATCTGGCTAAAATTTTCCTTTATCCTTCAATCCGGGAAAGTTTTGGAATGCCCATTATCGAAGCTATGGCATGCGGTACTCCCGTGATTACCTCAAATACATCTTCTATGCCTGAAGTAGCAGCTGATGCAGCTGAACTCATAGACCCATTTAGTATTGAAGAGATAACAATGGCTATCTTAAAGCTTGATAGCAATACCAAACTTTACGCTGAACGTATAGAAGCGGGTCTGATTAGAAGTCGCTTTTTTAGCTGGGAAAAGACAGCCCTGTCAGTTTTGGAATTCTATAAAAAAATGGCAAATTAAAATTTGGTTCTTTTCCATTTAACAGCAATATCAGACCCTATAGCAAGCATGATTGAGTTTGGAAGGGTCGTAGAAAGTGAAGCAAATGCCTCACCATACATGGCTGAAAAATCACAGACTATACTTGAATAGTCAATTTTATTAATCATCCAGCTAATATGGGCTATCATATATTCCTGAGAAATATTTTTAGAGATCTGGGTATATCCATAATAATGCTCAAAAATAAATTCTTCAATACTTCCTTTCACCATAACAGTTTCTTTGGGAGTAGCTTTAACTTTAATAAAGTTCCACGCACCTTTTATTTTCCAAAAATATTCGATCTTTTTTTCAGACTCATTAATTTCCCAGTGTCTCTTGGTAGGTATAGCCGTATAATGCTCTTTATATAATTTATTTGCCATCCAGGCAACTACTTTATATGGCACTGTTTCATTGATAAATACGACTCCCCTTTTCACATTTTTACCATCTCTGCGGATTACATAAAACCTCAGATTGATTTCTTCAAACGTATCAAAAGGACCAGCTGAAACTCCAAATAACTGGATATTTGTAAAAAGAAAACCTACCAGGCTTACATAAGTCTGGCCTTCAAAATAATCAAGTTCGGTACCTGCAGGTAAAAATGGTTTTAAAATTTCTGGAGATACAGCATAATTTGCCATAATCAGGTTTTGCCATCTGGCTGTCATGAAATTCATTGCCCGGGTTCTAGTGTTGTCAGATAGTCATTGGCATGCTTTAAATGAGTTTTTTGCTTTTGTTCATCCATTTTGTCAAACATGTGAACCAGCATTCCAAGTCTGGGGTTGTTCAAAAAAAATAGGCGATGAACATGCATGAAACGCCAGAAAAGTCCATCCCAGATTAATTGCCAGGAACCCTTATCCCAGTTACCCATTTTCATCAGGTAATTACTGCCACTGATATAAGGTTTTGTTGTCATCAGACCACCATCAGCAAACTGAGTCATGCCATATACATTGGGTACCATCACCCAGTCATAGGCATCTATATGCATTTCCATAAACCAACGAAATACTTCATCAGGGTCAAATTCACATAATAAGAAGAAGTTTCCTATAACCATTAACCGCTCAATATGATGAGCATAGCCGCTTGTCAGCGTTTTTTTGATTACCAAATCTACAGGATGAATTCCTGTGTCGCCTGTCCAGAAAGAAACAGGAATCTTTCGGGTAAAACCCCAGTAATTACGGGTGCGCTGAAATAGGCCTTCCTTTTCATATACAATTCGAATAAATTCTCGCCAGCCCATAATCTGACGAATAAAGCCTTCTAAAGAATTTAGTGGAATCTCATTCATTGAAGCATATTCTAGAGCCTCAGTTATTACCTGAGCCGGAGTCAAGAGACCGATATTGATCATCGCACTTAACATCGAATGATATAATACGGGAGCTGTCTTGACCATTGCATCTTCATAAATGCCAAACTTAGCAAAACGCTCTTCGAAAAAACTTTTGAGGGCTTGTTCAGCCTGGTCAAAGGTTACAGCATAAAATCTGGCATTTTCTGGTGTTTCAATTTTATGTGAAGATTCACTAAAAGGGGCATTTACAGAACCATAATTTGTTTTAAAGTTAGTTTCAATATACTGACGGGCTTCAAAAATAAGTTCGTCAGGTTCAAAAATACTTAGGGGCGGAACCACTTCTTTTGGTGGAAATCGCTCTCTGTTTTCTGCATCAAAACTCCATTTACCACCTAGTGGTTTTCCATCTGCTTCTACCAGAATCCGTTGTTTTTTACGTTGCCAGAGATAAAAATCAGATTGAAAATAAGATTTTTTACTTGAAAAAAAGGCATCTGCTTCGGCCAGGGGATTTATAAAGTAGGGAGTTTCATATTGAACAGGTTTGATATCTTCTTTTTCAGCAGTTTCACTAATTTTATTTTGAAGGAACGTATCAACTGGGTTAGCAAAATGTATTTCTTTTATATCATTGGAGCTTAGATGCATTATCAGTTTTGAAATAACTGATAGTTCAGAAATACTTTCAATATAATTTACATTGAAGCCTTTTGAACTTAAATAGCGTTCATAAAATTTCATACTGGCCCTGTGAAGAATCAGTTTTTGCTTATTATAATTGAACTGCCTGAAAAAAAGATGTTCTTCTATTAAATAAATTACCCTGGTAACAGTAATGGCAGGATGTACTTTAAATAACTGATGCGGAAAAATCAGGGTAACCGCCGTTTTATTCATGTCGGGTATACTTTATTGAATACGTTCGTTCACAATCAAAAAATATCATTTGGTAAATTCTTCAGGAAGGGTTCCAGGTTTAGCATACGTGAGCCGGCTAAGTTTTTGTGTAAGATGATAGCTGTCTAGGCCCGACAGAGTTACGGTACCAGCTGCTTCAAGATCTATGAAACCATCGGGCCTGAGACTGACTTCGGGAATAAAGCATTCCATAACCTTTCCAATTATCAGGATTGTACCATTAACAGCAAGATCAATACGTTCTAGAAATTGCATTCCGATTTTGACCTTACTTGCTTTTACATATGGGGCCTTGAACGTACCAGAATATTCAGTTTCAAGAAAGGTCACCTCAAATTCTGAAATTTCCCGGTCATAACGCGCAGAAGTCTGATGCCCTTGCTTATAGATTTGCTCATTCAGGTGATTAATTGTATAATATCCTGTTTGAATAATATTTTCAAGTGTATGCCTGTAAACTTTATCGGGTCTGATGATCATACCATATACTGGTGGGTTTGACCCGATATGAAATAAGGAGCTAAAGATTGCAAGATTTGTCTTATGTTCATTATTTTCTGTACCAACCAGAACCACGCTTTTAAAACCTCCCAAGGAGTTAATAAACACAGCCCTGTATCTGTCTTCAAGACCAGCAATATCATTACTACCCAGTTTAAGCATTTCCATTACATTTTCAAGCTAGACATACCACCGTCAATATGTAGAACCTGTCCGCTTATCCATGACGCATCATCACCGAGTAGATAAACGGCAAGACTTGCGATATCATTGGGCATTCCGATTCGCTTCAACGGATGGCGTTCAGCCGACTGAGCGACTTTTACGTCATTATCTGTAAGCCTTACTGTCATCTGGGTTTTGACCAAGGAGGGTGCAATTGCATTTACTCTTATTTTTGGGGCAAACTCAGCTGCCAGTGATTTCGCAAACCCTTCAATTGCACCCTTGGAAGCTGCAATAGAGCTATGATAATTCATACCTGTCCCAGCTGCTACAGAACTAAAAAGTACAATCGAAGCATTTTCAGCTAATAACAGGTTTGGTAAATAAGCCTGAATAAGTTTTACTGCCCCCAATAGGTTAATTTCGAAATCAGCAAGAAAGTCTTGTACTTTTAAGCTTTTAAAGGGTTTCAGGTTTAATGAACCCGGACAATAAACCAGACCATCAAGCGGTCCTTCAATGACTGGTGGTTTTTCGTCAGCGCGTACATCATAGGTAGTATGTTCAGCGATGTTTAAATCAGGACGATTTCTTGAGATTGATAAGACGTGGTTACCACCTGCTATCAATTTATCTGCAATAGCAAAACCAATTCCTGAGCTGGCGCCGGCAATTAAAACTTTCTTCATCCGGAGATAACAATAAAGAGGGCTGTCAGTTTAAATTAATTAATAAACGCAAAAAATGATAAAGATATTATTGCTTTCTGATACGCATTCAATTATTGATCAATTCATTATGAAGTATATCCAGGAGGCAGATGAGATCTGGCATGCAGGTGATATTGGAAGCAAAGAAGTACTTGATAAGTTAGAATCTACAGGAAAACCGCTTAGGCTTGTTTATGGAAATATTGACGGTCAGGAAATAAGGAAGATGGCTCCAGAAATAATTGGATTTGTAATTGAAGGCGTTCGGGTTATAATGACCCATATTGGTGGTTATCCAGGTAGATATTCTGTGACAACAAAAGACATGTTGAAACGTGAGAAACCTGACCTTTTTATTTGCGGGCATTCACATATTCTAAAAATAATCTATGATAAGGAATTAAAATTCCTACACCTTAATCCTGGTGCAGCCGGACTTGAAGGTTTTCATCAAAAAAGAACCATGCTGCGCTTTACTGTTGATGAAAAAACAAGAATTGCTAATATGGAGGTGATAGAGCGGGATAAAAAAACAGAACCTCCGGAATTTTAGTTACACAGGTTTAAATTTTTATCGGTTATTACTAATAATGCATCTTGAAATAAGCAATATATCTCATGGATCAAAGGATTCAAATTCTGCTATGATTTGCCTGTTGCAAAACTGCCAGCCTAAACGATCGCGCTAAGCATGGCAGTTGAAAGATCTGAAGAAGCCTTTGTATCTAAAAACCAGCGAAGATTACCATCGACAGGTACGATTAGTTGTGCTGGTTTTAGCTGTATATCGCGATCACCCTCAAGAACTTCATGCAGGGTTTGAGCTTTATTAGCACCAAAAACAATAAATACAATTTCTCTTGCCATATTTATGAATGGCGCAGTCAGTGTAAGCCTGTTCATTTTTACTTCTTCAATATAGAGACCTTTTACCCAAGCAGTATGTTCAGTGAGCGCAGAAGTATATGGAAACAAAGAAGCTGTATGCGCATTTTCACCCATACCAAGCAGGATAAGATCAAATCCTGGCCCTTCAACTTGAAAAAACTCTTTTAAAATTTTATCATAAGCTTCTGCTGCTACATCTGGGGAAAGATTGCCGTTCATTCTAAAAATCTGATTTGCAGGAACAGGCACATTGTTCAATAAGGCATCGAATGTCATCTGCCCGTTATTCTGGACATCGTTATCTGCAACCATACGTTCATCACCCCAAAAAACAAATACTTTTTGCCAATCAATCTGATTGCTGATTGGAGGTGAAGACAATAATTTGTATAATTCTTTAGGTGAACTGCCACCAGTCAGGCAAACAGTAAATTTACCCCTTTCCTTTATTGATTCTTTGCATTTATCAATAAAGAACTGAGCCAGGGCCTGGCTCAGTAGTGTAGGATTATCATAAACAAATATCATACTCTCATCTGTGCTTCACGATTATCTTCAAAGGCCACCAGTTCTTTGAGGTTGTTATCACTATGCTGGATTAGAATCTTGGCAACATCTTCAATTGTAGAGCCTGCAGGATATGTCAGGAGCTCAGTTGTGTGATCTCTTTTCCAAGTATTTAGAATTGGCATAACTGCCGCCCATGCTGCTTCAACCTGATCTACACGCATGAATAGCGTTGCATCGCCGAGCATCACATCAAGTAGTAGTGTTTCATATGCTTCAGGAGGCTGGCCGGTTCCCTGGGCTTCATAATCAAATACCATCTGTACTGGACTGATTAGCATCTTCAAACCTGGCACTTTTGCCTGAAACTTATATACAATATCCATCTCTGGCTGTATATGAATCAATAATTGATTTGCATGCATGTTTTCTGCAACTTCTTTTGGAAAAGGAAGATGTGGAACCGGGTGATACTGGACAGTAATCATCGATTCTTTGTCTTTCAGTTGTTTTCCTGTCTGAAGATAAAAAGGAACATCCTGCCAGCGCCAGTTATCAACAAATAGCTTTATGGCTGCATAGGTTTCAGTAGTAGAACTAGGATTAACTTTATCTTCCTGACGGTAGCCTTTTACCTCTTTACCATTTACTAAACCCGGACCATATTGAGCTCTGATAACTTGTTTTCTAACTTCTTCGGGGGTAAATGGTCTGATGGCCCGAAGAACATCTACCTTTTTACTTCTGATTTCATCTGCATCAAAAGAAATAGGAGGTTCCATGGCAATCATGCAAAGAAGTTGTAGCAGGTGATTCTGAATCATATCGCGAAAAGCACCGGCTCCATCGTAGTAATCACCGCGATTTTCAACGCCAACCTGTTCTGAAACTGTAATCTTAATGCAATCGATATAATTTCTATTCCATAAAGGCTCAAAAAGTGTATTTGCGAAGCGCATTGCCAATATATTCTGAACCGTCTCTTTACCCAAATAATGATCTATGCGGTAAATTTGACTTTCTTTAAAATTTTTAGCCAGCAACGCATTTAGCTCCTTAGCACTTTCAAGATCATGACCGAAAGGCTTTTCTATGATTATACGATCATGCCCAGGATCAGATGTCAGACCAGCCACACTTAGATTTTTGGTAACGGGCTCAATAAAACGAGGTGAAACTGACAGATAAAATATTCTGTTCGCACGAACCCCCCATTTCGTATCAAGTGCATTGAGTTTATCGTGTAATTCATTAAAAGATTTTATGTCGGAAATATCAGATCTAAAGTAAGAAATACAAGGTGAAAAACTTTCCCACTGGCCTTTTTCAGGTTTGCGTCGTGAAAACTGGTTGACTCCGTCTTCTAAATGTTTTCTATATTTTTCATCACTATATTCAGATCTTCCTAATCCAATAAATTCAAAATTTGAAGGCAACATACCATCAATGAACAGATTAAAAAATGCAGGAGCCAGCTTACGTTCTGCCAGATCACCAGTGCCACCAAAAACAACCATTACAGTAGGTTCCGATTTCAGCGTGGCATTAGGATTAGACTGTGTCTGATCTGCATTATTTGCATTAGAAATTTCTGTGCTCATTTTTAATTAAAATTTAGAATAGGATTTGGGCGTACAGATCAAGCTGGGTTTTTAACAGTAGAAGCACCTGACCACTGGGTATGAAAAATACCTCCCTGATCAATTCTTTCATATGTATGAGACCCAAAATAATCACGCTGGGCCTGGATTAAATTGGTTGGTAGCTTAGCCGACCTAAATGAATCAAGGTAAGAAACCGATGCCATCAAGGCAGCAGCAGGAATACCTCTATTAACCGCAAAGACAATTGTCTGACGCAAATCAGCCTGATAGTCAGTCAATTTTTTTGAAAGCTGTGGATCAAGTAATAAATTGCCAAGTGCTGGATTTATTTTGAAAGCATTTTTAATATCTTCAAGACAAGCTGAACGTATAATACAACCCCCGCGCCAGATACGTGCAATTTCACTCAGCTTATAGTCATAGGTATATTCTTTATCAGCGGTAGCAAGCATAGCCATTCCCTGAGCATAGGTAATAAGTGAAGACGTGTAAAATGCTTTTCTCAGCTGTTCGGTTGTAATAGAAACTTCAGATCTACTTTTATCGGTTATGTTTTTATAAACTCCTGAAATTTCCTGCCTCAATTCTTTATAAGCAGACGTATCGCGCAAGGTTACTGCCATATCAATGGTTTGTAAAGGTACCTGCAGATCCATGGCATTCTGTGAAGTCCATTTACCGGTACCTTTCTGACGTGCACGGTCAGAAATTAAATTTACAAGCAAATCACCTGTTATCTCATCTTTATAACCGAAAATTTCAGCCGTTATTTCAAGTAAAAAGGATTTTAGTTCACCCTGATCCCATGCAGCAAACGTTGTACGAATATTTTCGTCGTTTAAACCCATACCTTTTTTAAGCACATCATAAGCCTCTGAAATTAATTGCATCAAACCATATTCAATGCCGTTATGAACCATTTTTACATAGTTGCCAGCTGAGTTTTCTCCCAGCCATGTGACACATGGCTCGCCATTAACCTTAGCTGCAACTGCTTCAAACATTGGACGAACGAGTTCGTAAGCTTCTTTATTTCCTCCAGGCATAATACTGGGCCCATAACGTGCTCCCTTTTCACCTCCAGAAACACCAACACCTAAAAAATGTATATTTTTTTCTGCAAGTTCAGCTACCCGTCTATTGGTATCGCTAAACAAACTATTGCCACCATCGATGATGATATCACCTGATTCAATATACGGAAGTAATCCGTCTACAACGGCATCTACAGGTTTACCTGCAGGTACGAGCATCATGATTACCCTTGGCTTCTTCAGCATGGCAATAAATTCTCTGTCTGATTGAGTGGCACTAACCCTGATGCCTTCTTTTGCTTCAGCCGCAAGGGTTTTCACCTTTGCTTCATCCAGATCAAGACCTGCAACAGCAAAACCGTGATCAGCCAGATTTAACAAAAAGTTACGACCCATCACTCCAAGGCCTATCATTCCGAAATCAAAGGCATTTGTGTTTTCCATAATCTGATTTTATAAATTAATGTGCAAGATCAGTAGCTTCTTTACGTTTTCCAGCAAGCACATTCATCAGACTCTGGAACGGCTTGACAAACTTTTCAATTCCCTCATCTACCAGAGTCTTGGTTATGGAGTCAATACTTAAACCAACTTTTTCAAGATCTTTCATGGCCGAAGCTGCATCAGCAATATCCTGTTCAATACGGATAGCTGGCTTACCGTGGTCGCGGTAAGCTTTAAGAGTATCCTGAGGAACTGTATTTACTGTATCTGGGCCAATTAAGGCTTCAATATATTTAACATCACTGTATGCTTTATTTTTTGTGCCCGTACTGGCCCAAAGCAGACGCTGTGGATTAGCACCTTTTTCTCGTAAAGCATTGAAACGCTCAGAAAAAAATAATTCTTTATAAATCTGATATGCCATTTTTGCACTGGCTATTGCCGCTTTACCAAGTAGCGTTTTGGCAAGATCAGCTTGCTGTCCACCTTGTGTAATTATTTTTTCAAGCATAGGGTCAACCATTGTGTCAATGCGACTCAAAAAGAAACTGGCTACAGAGTATATATGATCAACAGGTTTACCAGCTTTAACCCGCTCTTCAAGACCTTCAATATATGCTTCCGCAACTTCTCTATAACGCTGCAGACCAAATAATAACGTTACATTGACATTTAGACCTTCTGAAATGCTCTTTTTGATCGCTGCAAGGCCTTCAAATGTAGCCGGAATCTTAATCATCACATTGGGACGATCAAGTTCTTTCCACAATGACAGGGCCTCAGAAATGGTAGCCGTGGTATCAAGCGCGATATCTGGTGATACTTCAAGACTAACATAACCGTCAAGGCCTGCAGTTGCATCATATACGCCCTTAAAAATATCAGCCGCAGTACGAACATCTTCGATAGCCAGATTTAGAAAAATCTGCTTATTGGTAAGACTTGTTCTCGCTAGTTGCATGATCGTTTCTTTATAATCATCACTATGGGCAATCGCCTCTTCAAATATGGCAGGGTTAGAGGTTACACCGCGTAAAGCGTCGTTATCAATTAATGCTTTCAGGTCTCCATTTAACAGGAAACCACGGCGTATATAATCAAGCCAGATACTCTGGCCCATTTCAGGAATTTGTTTTAGCGGATTATTCATGATTCAATTTTTTTAAAATTGTGTTGTTCAAATTCAATTAGTTTATCAAGTCTCCGTTGAAAACGGCCACCTCCAATATAGTTTGCTGCCAGAAAGGCTTCAACCATTTCCCAGGCAAGGGCAATTCCAATCACACGCCCGCCCAAACATAATACGTTCATATCGTCGTGTTCAACACCCTGGTGGGCAGAATAGGTTTCAGTGATCAGGGCTGCTCTGACACCTTTAAACTTATTGGCTACAATAGAAGCTCCTACCCCACTACCGCAAACAGCAAGCCCCTTTTTAACTTCCCCCTTTTCAATTCCGGCAGCAAGAAGTGCTATCAGATCAGGATAGTCATCTTCGCCATCAAATCGAACAGCGCCGTAATCTTTAACCTGAAAACCTGCCTTGACCAATAATGGCTTCAGAATTTCTTTTAATTCAAATCCGCCATGATCAGCAGCAATTCCAATCAGCTCCATACTGCTTATTTTATCTGCTTTACCAACTCTTTTGCTTTACCAACAACATTTTCTACAGAAAATCCGAATTTCTTCATCAATTCTTCACCAGGAGCAGACTCACCAAACGTATCAATACTAATTACAATGCCTTCACGTCCAATGTATCGGTGCCAGCCGAATGAAGTACCAGCCTCAATTGAAATTCGCTTTTGAATTGCAACTGGTAATACAGATTCTTTATAAGACTCAGACTGACGTTCAAACAATTCAAATGATGGCATACTGACAACACTTGCAATGATACCTTCGGCAGCAAGCTCAGTTTGGGCACTAATGGCAAGTTCAAGCTCTGAACCAGTTGCGACCAATATTAACTGAGCTTCACCTTTAGCAGGACTAACGATATAAGCACCCTTTTCAACATTTCTGGCAGAAGCATATTTATCCTGATCTATAACTGCCATTTTTTGACGTGATAGAATCAGGGCTACAGGACTTTTTTTACTTGCAATGGCTACTCTCCAAGCTTCAATGGTCTCATTGGCATCACCTGGGCGAATTACTACCAGGTTAGGAATAGCCCTCAAAGCCGCTATCTGCTCAATACTTTGATGAGTTGGGCCGTCTTCTCCCATACCAATACTATCATGGGTAAAGACATAAATTACAGGGGCATCTGATAATGCTGCAATTCTGATTGCCCCACGCATATAATCAGAAAACGTAAGAAATGTACCACCGTAGGCTTTAATCCCTATTTTGGCAATCATACCATTTAAGATTGCTCCCATCGCATGCTCACGAACCCCGAACCAGATATTTCTATCTTCATAATGGCCTGGCTGAAAACTCAGATCACTTTTTGTAGGCATTTCATTTGAACTTGCCAGATCAGCAGATCCTCCTATTAAAAATGGAATATTGTCTTTAAGAATATTTAGTGCAGTTCCCGATGCCTGACGTGTTGCAAGAGGGCCTTCTGAAGCTTTTATTACTGGTAATTTTGCATCCCAATTTTGTGGAAGTGTAAATGATTCTATCAGCTTTATTTCAGCTGCTTCTTTAGCATATGAACGGGTATAAGATTCAAGCTGACTGTTCCACTGGACTTGTAATTTACTGCCTTCTATACCTTTTGCCTGCATATGTTCATAAACACCATCTGGTACAAAAAATGCTTTTTTGGGATCAGCTCCAAAGAATTCTTTTGTTTTAACAATATTTTCAACTCCCAACGGGCTACCATGCGATTTACTGGTATTCTGTAACGGACTACCAAAACCTATGATGGTTCTGATTGCGACAATAGAAGGTCTGTTTTTTACTTGTTGTGCGGCTTTAATGGCAGTCTCAATTTCATCCAGGTCATTACCATCTTCAACCTGCTGAATATGCCAGCCATATGCGTCAAAACGCTTTAACCTGTCTTCAGTAAATGATAGACTTGTTGGGCCATCAAGTGAAATATGGTTGTCATCATACAGGCAGATAATTTTGCCCAGTTGAAGGTGACCACCAAGAGAGGCTGCCTCAGAAGCAACACCTTCCATCAAATCTCCATCACTAGCAATCATATAGGTATAATGATCAATTAACTGCTGGTCTGGTTTATTATAGGTGGCACCAAGAAAAGCTTCAGTAATAGCTGCACCTATACTGTTGCCGAAACCCTGGCCCAGGGGGCCTGTGGTTACTTCAACCCCTGGTGTAAGAGTTGATTCAGGATGTCCAGGTGTTTTAGAACCCATCTGGCGAAATTTCTTAAGCTCATCCATTGACAGGTCATAACCTGTAAGATGTAACATGCTGTAAAGAAGTGCAGATCCATGACCTGCAGATAAAATAAAACGGTCTCTATTTAGCCATTTTGGATCTTTGGGATTATATTTAAGAAACCGGGTAAACAATACATATGCCATAGGCGCAGCTCCAAGTGGCAGACCCGGGTGACCCGAATTTGCTTTTTGAACCATATCAACAGAAAGTAGGCGAATTGTTTCAATAGATAACTGATCAATATCAGTTACTTGGTTGCTTGTGATTAGTTCTGGCATTTGAATTTAATATTAATCTGAAAACATTTAGGATAATGAATCTTTTTGATCTAGACAAGCGAACTCTGCCTAGGAGCGGCTCTACAGAGCTAATTTAATAAATTGTTTTAAAAATTAGAAAAGACAAACAGGTTAGGTTAGTAATCTACTTTATTTATCATGCTTAAAACAGCTTTAAACATCATTAATGATACAGATTTAGAATTTTATGTATCAATTTACAATTTACTTTTTTTAAGGTTTTAGCTCAGGATGTAACTATTAATGCCGGTAAAATTTCATAGCCTCTGGCATCAGCTTCTGTATATCATTGATACGCTGCTGGTCACTTGGGTGATCGCTAAAAAAAGGACTCTCGTTATTTTTTGAAGCAACAGCCATACGCTGCCAGAAGTAAAGTGATGTATGTGGATCATATCCAGCCATTGACATAAAAATAAGTCCAAGATGATCTGCTTCTGATTCCTGGAGTCGGGAATGGGGAAGGATAACTCCATACTGGGCACCTAACCCAAAAGCTGTGTTAAAAATATTGACGTATTGGGAATTGGTATTCAGCGCAATATCGCCAACCTGCTCAATTCCCTGTGCAACCATCTGCTGAGACATCCGTTCATTACCATGGCGGGCAATAGCATGACCGATTTCATGAGCCATTACCGTTGCCAGGCCCGCATCATCCTGACAAAGCGGTAAAATACCTGAATACACCACTACTTTACCTCCTGGCATACACCAGGCATTAACTTCCTTACTTTCGACGAGATTGAATTCCCATTTATAGCCAGAAACCCTATCGCCCAGTCCTTTATCATTCAGATACTGAGTTATAGAAGCTGCAAGTCTGTTGCCTACTCTTTTTACTTTCTCTGTATTGCTGCTTGAAGCTGGTTCAACTTTGTTTGACGTAAGAAACTGGTTGTATTGAACCAAGGCCATAGAATTTACCTGATCATCAGATAATAATGTTAGCTGACGGCGGCCGGTCAATGGTACAGTGTCGCAAGCAGTTAAAAGTAGGGTAAGACAAAATAAAGCGTTGAATAAGCGTTTCATGATTTTTATTTAAACAAATAGATTTTTGACTCAGTACCTGCAAGTAAACGGGTAATATTTTTCCTGTGAGTATAAAAAACCAAAAAGCATACCAGAATCCCAAAGAAAACAAGTGAAGAGTTTACACGCGTAAAAATAAAGAAAACAAGGAAAGGATATGCCAGAGCTGCGAGCATTGACCCTAGAGAAACGTAATGGGTAGTTAGTAAAATCAGCACAAAAATCAGAAGACATATTAATGCTGTTGGAGTGTGTATGGCCAGAATCATTCCGAAAAGACTGGCAATCCCCTTGCCACCTCTAAAACCTGCAAAAACAGGGTAGATATGACCGGCAACAGCTACAATACCCAGACCAATCTGAAGATATAAGAATGATGAAGAATTCGGAACCGCATCCGGCAGTAACCATATAAGATTGCAGGCAATGTAGGCTTTGGCAATATCTATCAGCATAACAGGAATGGCTGCTTTTTTTCCTAAAACTCTGAATGTATTGGTGGCTCCTGCGTTTCCTGAGCCATGTTCTCTAACATCAATACCATAGATTGCTTTGCCCAGCCAGACGGCTGTAGGAATCGAGCCAAGCAGGTAAGCCGTAATGAATAAAAGCCCGGTATAAATTAAACTCATGAACACGCTTTTAAACTTAGATCAAAATTTGGAACAGAATGGGTAATGGCACCAAGAGAAATAAAGTCAACTCTTGTTTCAGCATAACTTAGGGCATTTTCAGCAGTAATATTTCCACTTGCCTCTGTTTTATACCTCCTGTTAATAAATCTAACAGCTTCTATTAATTGATCAGTCTTAAAATTATCTAGCAGAATTCGTTCAACCGGCCCATTTTCAATAACCTGGGCAAGTTCATGCATAGACCTGACTTCGATCACCACTTTAAGGTTTTTACCTGTACTAGCAAGATAAAGTCTGACTGCATCAAGAGCGGGTTTTATACCTCCGGCAAAATCAATATGATTATCCTTAATCAAAATCATATCGTACAAGCCGAAACGGTGATTAACACCACCACCAGTAGCAACGGCCCATTTTTCGGCTAATCTGAAACCAGGGGTAGTTTTTCTGGTATCCAATACCTGACAGCCGGTATGTGCAATTTTTTTAACAATCGAATTGGTAGATGTAGCAATTGCACTCATTCGCTGCATACAGTTAAGTACCAGTCTTTCTGCTCTTAGAATGGCTTGTACGCTGCCCTGAACGATGAAAATAGTGTCATTTTGTGTAACATCAGCGCCTTCAGGAATAATCAGATCTACATATAAATGAGGGTCAACTTCTCTGAATATTTCAAGTGCAAGTTCAACTCCGGCAATAATGCCATTATCCTTTACAAGAAGCCTGGCTTTACCTTCCAGGCCTGGGGGAATAGTTGCCAGAGAGGTATGATCACCATCACCGATATCTTCCATTAAGGCATTCTGAATAAAACGATGAATCTCGGGCTTATGAGTGGCTAACATAATCCAAATATATAAAAGACCTGAAAATTTACAGTGAATTATTCATTGCCTGCGTGACGAGATAACGAATAGAAAAATGGCCAAAAAATCATAAGTTATTGAAAAAGCCAATATTAAAACTAGCTACGGCAGAGGTGATTTCTGCCAAGCACCTTATTTGCAAGCTGATAAACCTGTATAGCTTTTATAAGATGTTGTAGGGGTATGTACGGGTTTTCACCAATAAAACGATGAAAAACATTCGCATATTTTTCAATTTTTCCGGTCTGGTTACCAAATATTAAATCAGGTCTGGTCTTAATTTCGTTCTTTTCAAGTTCATTGAAAAATGAGGCCCTGACTCCTGTATCACGATGAGGAAAAGCAAAAAATTTATAATCCAGGTTAAATTTTTCTGAGATATAACTAATAGAAGTTCTTGTTTCTACAACCTGACTAATCTCTGTAATCAAACTGTAAAATGGATGATTCATACTATGGGCACCCACTTTAAAACCTTGTCTGATCAGATCTGTAACCTGATTACCAGTCATAAAGGGTCTGCTACTTTTAAGGAAACTCTCAAAGTCAAGATTTAAAAGCTGGCCTATATTATCAGTGATATCCCTGTTAAGGAAATTTATTGCCCTGATTTTTATTCTTAATTCTGCCAGGCTTTTTTCTGGAAGCAGTAAAACTTTACAGATTTCTAACCTAATCATTCGCCCAGGGTCATGACTTGATAGTTTGTCAAGAATAAGTCCTTTTTTGAAATCATAAAATAATTCATTATTGTCAAGAAACGAGGGCACAATAAAAAACACCGCTTCTACTCCTTTACGCAGTAATATAGGTGCAGCTTCTTCATAAGCCTGCCTCAGACCGTCATCGAAAGTCAGTAAAAATGAATTTTGTTGAAGTGGAATCCCCTTTGTCACAGATTCAAGTAATTCTGAGGGAGTAATGGATTTAAAGTTTCTGAGTAGGTAGTCAAGATCATCTTCAAATTGCCGGGTATTCTTAAACTTATATAAGGGCTCTATATGAGGTGCCGGCGAGTCACTGACTAAATGATGATATGGAATAAATAAGGAAGGTCTGGTGATACGTTCTAGAAAAGCTGTATCTAGCAAATTAATGACTGGAAAGGAAATTGATTTAATAAGACTCATTGCTTCAACATATCTTCAATATAAAGCACCTGATAATGTGAAGTTTGAAGCACTGAACCTTTATTGATTTTCAACTTCAATAAAGACTTTATTTGATAATATAAAAATAGGGGTAAATAAATAAGACCATCTATTATTTTGACAGAATGATCAGTTAGCAGAATCAGAAAAATGGAAATAAGAAATAAAAGGAAGCAAATAATCCAATAAACAAACATTAAGGGGAAAAAAACCAAATTTATTAGCATACATACTATCCCAGCTATCAGTTGTATGAAATAAGGGGGGCGCAGAAGGTTAAAGCCAAAGAAGAATAAATTGAAATTTTTCCTTTTAATTCCTGTTGCAAGCAAATCCCAGCTATTTCTGAAAAATTTAAAATACGAATTTATCCATCTAATGCGTTGATTCTCTAAATTCTGGTGATCAGTAATTTTTTCATCGTAGAGAATTGAATCAGGAGCATAGGCAATCTGTGGAACATTTAAGGCAATTTCAACCTGCATATGCTTGTCAAAACCGCCCATATCACTTCTGTCATCAAAATCTATGTTTTTGTAAACCTGGGTAAGAACGGAAAATCCACAACCCCAGATATTTACTGACAGCCCTAATAGAGACCTAGCACTTCTGTCTATAAAGCCATAAAACTTAGAACCTATACTGTCCATTCTAGCATAATACCCCGCTGTATTTTTAGGCCAGATAGCGGCTTGAACTGCCTGATATCCCCTATTAAAATACTGATTTTGAACAGCAAAGAACTCAGCGTGAACCAGATTATCTGGGTCAAAAAGAGTCAAAACTTCGATATCATCGGTAAAGTGGTCAATGGCATACTGAATAGATCTAACATTTGAGTTCAGGGGTTCAGGCGGACTTAAAATAT
The DNA here is from genome assembly GCA_031363945.1 of bacterium. Lineage (GTDB taxonomy): Bacteria > Bacteroidota > Bacteroidia > Sphingobacteriales > Sphingobacteriaceae > JANLVJ01. The sequence continues at coordinate 19,840 of JANLVJ010000011.1, forward strand.
GAATTCTTGCATCAGTATAAATCAGTCCAGACACGTCACAACGGTCAGCAACAACATAGATTTCAATATTAGTATACGTCTGTTTTAATAATGAATCAATTATTGGCGGCAGAAAGATTGATTCTTTGTAGGCGGTAATAATAACTCCAAACTTAAAGAGAAGGTTGTCAGATAAGACTGTCTCAAGTTTTTTTCCCTTATCAAGTGCTTTTTTTATAAAAAAAAACAAAACAAGTAACAAAGGAATTAAAAAATGTATAGAAGCAAATACCTGTATGAAAATATAGATAAATCTTGCGATTTCGATAAACGCTATTTTCATGCGAAATTAATTTCGCCCAGGTTAAACTACCCAGACAGGGGAAATTAAAAGTAGTATTTACAAATGAATATTCAATGAATCAAATCGAATCGCAGCTCATTTATCAATAAAATCCCTTCATACGGCTTTAGGTAGAAAACAACACGCATATTATCTTTATTTACAGACCGGTAATCAAGTATAGCATAGCATGAACCATCTTTTTGTGATCCACTATGTTTCAGGCTTACCATACCAGGAACATATTTTGCAAAAAAGTCTTTCATAACCATGGTAGCCTGTACTTTACTATAACTATTGTCTTCATCCAGGAGATTAAGATCAAGATTAGCATTAAAGTAACTACCAAGCTCATCAGCATTCCCTTTTTGGATGGCCCTCACTATTTCGTCAGCACGCTGGCCCTGAGCATGAAGGGTCAAAGTTGAAATGACTAACAAGAATAGAAAATAGACTATTTTTTTCACCTCAGTAAATTCTGACTCTATATTAAAAAAATAATGCCATAATTTAGCTTCTTAAACTAATATTTCAAAAACAGGCCTCTTGTAATTCAATAGGCTGTTTAAAATTTTTGCTAAATCTACTATGCATATTTTAAAGAAAGCAGTGCTGCTTATTTTGGACGGTTGGGGATACGGTAAGGAAGATGAAACAAATGCCATATACCATGCAAACGTTCCTTATTTTCGAGAACTTCTAAAGACCTATCCAAACTCAAATCTTCAAGCTTCTGGTGAAGATGTGGGCTTGCCAGCCGGACAAATGGGTAATTCAGAAGTCGGGCATATGAATCTTGGGGCAGGAAGAGTGGTTTATCAGGAGCTTACCAGGATTAATATTGATGTTCGGGAGCATATAATAGATACAAACCCTGAATTAATCAAAGCAATAGAATACGCCAAGGAACATAAAAAGGCCGTACACTTTATGGGTCTGCTTTCTGACGGAGGCGTTCATTCACATATCTTACATCTTGAGGCTCTTCTTGAGATCACCGCTTCTGCAGGTTTGAAAGAAATATTCGTTCATGCTTTTTTAGATGGGCGTGATACTGACCCAAAAGGAGGCGCTGGATATATCAGTCAGCTGACACCAATACTAAAAAAAACAGGTGCAACTTTATCAAGCCTGATTGGCAGATACTATGCCATGGATCGTGATAACCGATGGGAACGTGTACGTAAAGCCTATGATCTGTTGATAAACGGTATTGGCAAGCATACCAGAAACATGATGCAGTCGGTTCTTGACTCTTATAATGAGAATATTACCGATGAGTTTATCATGCCTTTGATTTTGGTAGATGAGCATGATAAGCCATTTAAAACAATTCAAGCTGATGAGGTTGTTATTTTCTTCAATTTCAGAACTGACCGGGGCCGTGAATTAAGTTTAGTGCTCACCCAGCGCGCTATTCCTGAGCAGGAAATGACACCTTTATCCCTTTATTTTGTAACGATGGTAAGTTATGACCAGAGTTTTACCAATGTCAGAATCTTGTATCAGAAAGATGATCTTATACAAACAATGGGTGAAGTACTTGAAGCTGCAGGAAAAAATCAGATACGAATTGCAGAAACAGAAAAATACCCTCATGTAACCTTTTTCTTTTCAGGTGGCCGTGAAAAAGAATTTATGGCTGAAAAGCGACTTTTAATTCCATCTGCCAAAGTAGCTACCTACGATTTACAACCCGAGATGAGTGCGCTGGAAATAACAGCCGCCATTCTACCTGAATTAAAAAAAGAGTGGGCTGACTTTATCTGTCTGAACTTTGCCAATCCAGATATGGTCGGACATACCGGTGTTTTTGAAGCAGTCATCAAGGCAGTTGAAACAGTCGATACCTGTTTGAAACAGGTTGTAGAAACTGGTTTAGAACATGGTTACTCATTTATCATCCTTGCTGATCATGGCAATTCTGAATTCATGAAAAATGCTGACATGAGCCCTAATACGGCACATACATCCAATCTTGTTCCCTGTATTTTAATTGATGAGCAGTTTAAACATATAGATAGTGGGAAACTTGGTGATGTGGCTCCAAGTATTTTAACGCTCATGGGTATTCCTGTACCCTCACAAATGACTGGCAATATATTAGTATCTGTCTAACCATGATTTTTTTAAAAACATCTGCCATAATAATACCCGTATTTTTTGCTGTGCTAGTTTTTCCGGCAGTTCTGTTTTCATCTTGTATCAGGCATTCTTCTGAACCAGCAAAGCGCTATTCTCAGTATTTCAGTATACAGGGATATTTCAGGAAAGAGGCTTCGATTTTGGCCAGGCTCAATCCAGTTTTAGTGAAAACAATCTCTGTCAATGGAAAATTGCAGACCAAAAGACTGGATTCAATTAACTGGATAAATGAATTAAGCCTATTTACGGCCTCAGATATAAATAAACCAGCCTGGATTGGTAAATACAGAATAGACAGCACTGCTAATAATATAACCTATACTGCGCTTGATAGCAATCTAAAAGTTCGAAGGATAGAGATTAAAAAAAATCAATTCTCAGCATTGCACCCTATAAGCGTAGTAAAAATTAATATTAGAGTTAAAAATTTTCTTTATTCCCTGAATGAAGAGCTTTTTTATTATACAGATTCCCTGTACACCATAAAAAGAAGGCAACGGATCAATCTGCTGGGATCAAAGTTTTATGAAATTACCGGTCAGATCAAACGTCGATAGCCGAATCTTTCTGGGAAGATAGTATATCGCTACTTCTTAACTGTTCAATAAGCTTTAGCTGTTCTACTGTAAGATTCTTTGGTACAGTAATCACAAGACGTACAAATGAATCACCACGCTCATCGGGTTTGCCATAAACAGTCATTCCCATCTTTTTTAGCCTGATGGTTTTATTGCTATCTGTTCCTGAGGGAACATCAATCCGTACTGTTTTATCAAGAGCAACAACTTCTATTTTACCCCCCAGAATAGCTGTATAAAGGTCAATGGCCTGATCGAAATAAAGGTCATTTCCTTTTCTTTCAAACCGATTATCTGCTTTTATATGAACAGTAATGATCAGATCTCCATTAGCTCCTCCATCGCGTCCGGGGTCTCCTTTTTCTTTTAAGCGCAGGCGCTGCCCTTCAGTCAGACCTGGTTTGAGTTTCATATTGATTTTTGATCCATTAATATTAACTGGATAATCAGCGCCACTAAATGCATCGTTCAATGTTACTGTGATCTCTGCCAGCAAATCGTTTCCCTTAACGGCTCTGGACCTACCCCTTTGTTGGCCCCCGAAGCTAGCATTACCTCCAAAAAATGATTCAAAGAAATCAGCGAACTGACTCTCATCCTGCTGAAAACCGCCGTATCCTGCCGCACCTGTTCCTTGTGATGACTGCTGTCTGTTAAAACCACCTTGTGAATTGCCATGAGGCTGGTATTGATCCCAGTTATCACCAAGCTCGTCGTACTTTTTTCGCTTTTCAACGTTTCCTAAAACCTGATTTGCTTCATTAATTTCTTTAAATTTTGCTTCGGCGGTTTTATCACCTGCATTTCGGTCGGGATGAAATTTAAGGGCAAGTTTCTTGTAAGTCTTTTTTATGTCAGCCGCTGTGGCTGTTTTGTTGAGACCCAAAATTTTATAATAATCTTTATAGTCCATGTAAATGATTCTTGCCGGAAACTTATTAAATTACTTTCTTATATTTAAAATAATAAACCTAGCAAAGTTAGCTTATTTTGAAATTACTCACGCGCATTTTTCTAATCGTTTTGAGCGGCATGATTGTGATTCTTTTCATTTATCATTTTGGTCCCAAACCGCCAACACCTGTTATTGATGAAATAATGCCTGTTGTTCAGGTCAATTTAATGAAACTTGACGATAGTCTGTCTAGGGTAGAAGCGGGTTTACCTGTCAAAAAAGGTGACCAGGCTGAGATTATTTGGTCCGGGAAAGGAATAAAAGTAAAAACACATCTTGCTCTTGTATACCTGCATGGCTTTACTGCCTCACATGAAGAAGGAATGCCCTTGCATGAACAGTTTGCTGCTCGTTATGGCATGAACTTATATCTGAGCCGGCTTTCAGGTCATGGTTTGAAGTCAAGCGAACCATTCGAATATTTAACAGCTGACAGCTTGTATAACTCTGCAAAGATGGCTCTAGCCATCGGTTGCCGATTGGGCGACTCTGTTGTTTTAATGGCAACATCAGCAGGTGGAGCTTTGGCTCTTGAACTGGCGGCCCGAGAAAAACATACGCCTATCAAGGCGCTAATCCTGTATTCACCCTGCATACGCATTTTTGATCCGAATGCATGGGTACTAGGGGGGCCATGGGGTCTTTTTCTAGCACACAAAATAATAGGTGGAAATTACCTTTATAGTAACCGTAAAGACACTCTTACAGCAAAATACTGGTATACCCGATACAGAATTGAAGGAGCAATTGCCCTCGAACAGTTCATCGAGAAAGAAATGATACCGGCAACTTTCAAAGAAATAAAAATTCCGGTACTTACCTGTATGTATTATAAAGATCTTGTACACCAGGATTCGACGGTAAAGACAAGCTCAATACGCTGGATGGTGGCTAAGCTTGGAAGTAATAGCCGCATTAAACCACTAATAATTTTTCCAAATGCAGGAGACCATGTCATAGGCTCTTATTTAAGGTCAAAAGACTTACCTGGGGTTAGAAAAGCCACATATGCGTTTGCTGAAAATATTATAGGGCTGAAACCAGTAAGTGGTGATACTTCAGGACGAAAGTGAAAATATGCTCAGTTTTAAAAACTTTAATAAATTTTATAACAATATCTGCATACTGGAAATAGAAAATCAGTTCCTTGGTGAAGGTGTTTACTGGGTTAAAGGTATTAATGGATCTGGTAAAAGTACGTTGTTAAAATCAGTAGCAGGTATTATCAGTTTTAAAGGAGAAATACTATTAAACGAAAAAATCAGCGTAAACAAGCATTCGGTAGCCTATCGTCGATTGGTAAATTTTGCTGAAGCAGAACCAATTTTTCCTGATTTTTTGAAGGGAAGAGATCTTGTTAAACTTTTCTCAACATCTAAGAAGGCTATGAAAGGTCAGGAAAACAGCCTTTTAGAGGATATGCAAATGTCGGATTATATTGACCATCCGATCAGGACGTATTCATCTGGAATGCTTAAAAAATTATCACTTGTTCTTGCATTTCTAGGAAAGCCAGACTTGATATTGCTGGATGAACCACTGATTACACTTGACAAAAAATCAGTTGATACTCTTTACCAATGGATCGCAGAAAGCTATAAAACAATAGGTATTAATTTTTTAATTACTTCACATCAACCACTTGAAGCAGGTATTCTTTCTTACACACAAACTATTCAAGTTACAGAAAGGAAATTGACAATTTAGGTTTCGAAGCTCAAAGATACAAGCGCATCAAAAATCAGGAATTTTTTTGAGCGTAGATTATTAGATAGGTTAATATAATTTTAGTTAATTAATATGGATACTATTTTCGTATTAAAAATATTGCTTGCTTTATTTATAGGTGGGCTAATTGGTGCCGAAAGAGAGTATAAAAACAAATCTGCTGGTCTGAGAACAATGATCATCATTTGTGTTGCATCTACTCTGTTCACAATGTTATCAATAAGCATCGGTGGAGTGAGAAATCCTGACAGGATAGCTTCAAATATACTTACCGGTTTAGGGTTTTTAGGTGCCGGGGTGATCTTTAAAGATGATAACCGTATTACTGGTTTAACAACAGCGACCACTATATGGGTTGTTGCCGCCCTTGGGATGGCCATAGGTAGTGGTCATTATATCTGGGCAATCGGTACAACAGCCGCAATTTTGATTGTACTGCTCGCATTTCTGTACCTGCAGGTATTGATTGACAAAAGACATCAGATCAGGCATTACCGCATAGTATTACCCTACCAGCCTGGTCTGGTTCAATCTTATGAGCAGCTATTTAGAAAACATAAACTGGAGGCAAGAAGAATGAAACAACTAAAAAAAGAAGAACTTTTTGAAAGTTGCTGGGTAGTAAGTGGTACCGGGCACAAGCACGAAACTGTCATAAATCTGATTCTATCAGACCCACTTATTAAAGAATTTGAATTTTAGTTATTCATATGCAAAGATCGGCTGTTAAAATAATCAAGGAGTATAATTCTGACAGACATCCAGAAATACTCAGATTTAAGTATAAAGCGATGTCAGCAAGCCCATTCCGTTTTCTGAGAGGAACCTGTCATTTATTTTATAAAGATTATTCAACAAGGCCAGCCATGACTACCGACCCCACTTCAGTCTGGCTATGTGGGGATATGCATATTGAAAATTTCGGTGCTTATCAGGGTGATAATAATCTGGGCTATTTTGATATCAATGACTTTGATGAATCAACGAGAGCTCCATTAACCTGGGATCTGGCCCGCTTTCTGGTAAGCCTGCAATTATCAACAGCCAGTATTGGTGTTGACATGAAAGAAATCCATGTGTTGAGTAGTGTTTTTCTGAATACCTTTCATGAAATTCTAAAAGCTGGTAAATCAAAAACAGTTGAGGCCCCTACGTCAACCGGAGTAATAAAGACATTTTTCAGCCAACTATCTGAGCGCACAAGAAAGAATTTTATAGCCGAGAAGACGGTTTTGGTTAAAGGCCAGCTACAGCTGATCAAAACCAAGGATCACTGGCTACTACTAAATAAAGATACCAGCGACCGGGTTATGGGCTTTATTGAAAAATGGAATGAGGGTCTGGGTGAAGAGAGATATAAGTTACTCGATATTGCCTACAGGCTTGCAGGCACAGGGAGTATGGGCCTGGAGCGATATGTAGTGCTGGCGAAAAAAAAATCTGAATACTTTTTTCTTGATTTTAAGTTTGCCCAGCAAGCTTCAATTGATCTTTATGTTGAGCCTAAAATAATATGGAATAATAATGCCGAAAGAATTATTAATGTCCAGAAAATGACCCAGCATGTTTCTCCAGCGCTTTTACAAAGGGTTGTCATAGACGGTAATTCATATGTCATGCGCGAGCTTCAGCCACTTGAAGATAAACTTGACTTCTCTATTCTTGATGCGAAAAAAGGAAAACTAAATGAGGTTATTGGAACTATGGCTGAAATGGCAGCATCTGCCTATCTGAGGAGTAGTGGTTGGATGGGCTCATCAACAATAGACGAACTTATTGATTTTGGATCAACTCATGACTGGCGTAAGGGCCTTTATACATTCGCCAGCAATTATAAAGATCAAGTGATTGCTGATTTTAAAGAATTTAAAACAGCATTAAAAGACGGAAGATTAGAACCTGAACATTAATTTTAGAGGCCAGCAAGAAGATTATCCCCAATGAGGAGTTTCAGGTGATGCAATTGCGACATACATTTCATTCATTACCTGCATATGTGGAGTCGTTAAAACGGCTAATCCTAGCAGGGTGTAAATGATAATTGACTTGTCATCGATAAACATATATCCGGCAAAACCTCCTAAGACTATACCTGCAATGGCCAACAGGCTGTAAACGAGAATCTGTCGGGTTATTTGATGTATAGTATATGTACCCGAGCGCTCTAGATAAACAATGATATTGCTTAGCGATGAGAGAGAATGCCACATGATAAAATAGAATGTAAAACCAAGAAGCATGGGCAGATTGTATACAATAACGACCAGTAGCATTAATTTCCATAATGTACCAGTGATCAGTCTTAACTGAGAGAGATTAAAAACAATGTACAGTAATGCTGAAGTCAGAAAGAGCAATAAAATAGCAACCTGTAGATACAGCCTATTAAGGTCAATAAAGGTCAAAATAAATGGAATATTGCCGCCTGAATAAAATAGATGATAAAGCGGTTTTACTTCATCGAAATGGTGTAGCAGGATTGCACTTAGAACAAGTAATCCGTAAGCAATCGTAAACAAATGTTTTGAGAAATGATCTGAAGGAATTTTTTCAAGGTCGGTCTGTCCAAAATGGTAGGCTGCAAGCAATACAAAAAGGGAAATCCCAGTCAGGGGAAAAAAGTATATGATAACCGCCGATAAAACAAGTCTAGCCAGGTAAGCAGCAAAAAATTTACTCACTGAGAATACTCTTTTTCGGTTTATTTTATTCTGTGTAGCAACCATAAGGTCGGCCGCCCCGTGCGGAATACCTAGCAAAATTATTCCACCCAAAAATAAAACAAACTGTACTGAATTAGAAAAATTAGCCAGAAAGTGCTGAAGAACCAACAAGATCAGCCCAACGAACAAAAGTATTGATTTGTGCATTTAGCCTTTAATAACAACGGGCAAATGTCAGACATAGAGTCATACATTCACCCGCTAATTGAAATTTATTTTTTAATTATACTATTACCTGTTTGCGTAAGAAGGTTCTGGTGTTGGTACTCCAATAGATGGTTTATCTGATTGGGCTAATGCATAAATCACAAGACCGAAACCAATTTTGTTAATTGCATCTCCAAGATTATAAACAGCATCCAGAGATAAACCTTCCAGTACTCTTACACCAAATAATCCACCTGCGGTTCCTGCAATATAACCAAGTGGATAAATTGACCAACCTGCCAAAACAAACCAGCCTAATGCCTTATTCGCTCTTGCAACAACAGGACCTGAATTTTTAGCTAACGTGTTAACTTCTCCAAACCATACAAGATAAACAATGTAGAAGTAAGCTACACCGCTGGCAAGCCCCCAAACCCAACTTATTGTTTCAGTGCCGTGTAATGCTTCACCGATGTAACCAGTTGCAAGCATAAATACAGACGCAATAATCAGTTTCCAGAGAAGTCCGATTGTAGCACCAGATTTCTTGGTAATAAGGTAAAATTCAACACACATTAGCGGTACAGTTAAAAGCCAGTCAACATACCTGAAGAAAGTAGGTGATTGTCCTGTTACCAGGTAATAATCGCGCATGTAAAAGTAATGCACGGCTGCAATAAAAGTAATTAAACCAGAGACCAGTACAGAGGTTCTCCATTTTTTGTCTGTATTACCAACTTCAAAGAAGAAGAATACAGAAGCTCCGAGCATAGCCATGCAACCTACAAAAAATGTAAAAGCTACGTAGTTGTTGGGTGCAATTTGATGAATTTCAAGTAACATGTTATTCATGATTTTTTTAAGTTTTTGATTTCTGAATTAGCAATATAACTAGATAACATATCTTATGTTTAGTAATCTATGTATCAATTTAGTTTCAATAAAACAGAAAAATTAAAATCTTAAAACATCTAATATGTTACACAAATTTTATTATCAAAACTTCTATTAATTCTCAAATATTATCTAAATTTAATACTAAAAGTAAAATCAGAATCTTAGAACATTATTCCTTAAGTGCAGAAATAAGATTAATTGCATCTGCAGTATTTGTAACTGGTAATTGACATATTTTATCTTTGCAGACATAAATCTGATCATAAAGAAAGCCATTTTTACCTTCAAATAGGGGTAATTTATTGCCATTCTTACTTTCAACTAACACAATGGTGAATGGTAAATAGAAATCTCTAAAACCGGCTGCTATTTTTTCAGCATTTGGCCCGCAAACCGCTATCTCTGTAAGCCCTTGTCCTGCTTCAAGCATAAGCAGACTCCAGTTTGAAAACGAGGGAGCATAAGATGCCATCTGCGTTTTAACAGCCTCTAACATCCTGATTGCATAATCAATATAGGTATCGTTCGCAAAATAAGAACCCAGATGATATAAAACCCTGGCCCCGACAGATGAGGAAGATGGAATAACGGTATCAAATACCTCCTGCTTTCTTGCTATCAGTGTTTCTTCAGCAGACGTATAGTAAAACATCCCGCTCTGCGGATCATAAAAATCTTGCAACGCCCTGATCATCAATTTTTCTGAAGTGAATAGCCATTTTTCATCATAAGTAGCCTTGTAAAGTGCAAGACATGCATCTGCTGTAAACACGTAGTCATCTAAAAAAGCAGGGATCTTTACTTTACCATCTTTACAGGTACGGTATAACTGGTCATGAGAAATAAAATTTTCAAGCAGAAAATTCATATTTAACACTGATAATGTCAGATATTCAGGGGCTGAAAAAGTAATATAGGCATCAGCATATGCTTTGATCATAAGCGCATTCCAGGATGCAAGCATTTTATCATCAAGTCCTGGTCTTATCCTGGTGGCACGGTGAATCATTAGTCTGGTTTTACATCGGTTCAGCAGAACAGAAAATTCATGTTCAGTGAGTCCGATTTTTGCTGCAAGTCCCATTTCATGTCCCTCACGAAAAAGAATATTTGTTGATTCCCAGTTGCCTGCATCTTTTATGTGAAACACAGTTTTGATCAGATCTGCATCACTGCCAAGTAAGGAATTAATTTCCTGACCAAACCAGGTATAAAATTTTCCTTCAATACCCTCGCTATCTGCATCTAGGGCAGCATAAAACCCGCCTTCAGGGGCACTTAGCTCAAACTTCACAAACTTCAGGCTTTCGTAAACGACCTGTTTGTAAAGCACAAGTCCTGTTCGTTGCCAGGCTTCGGCGTATAAACTGATCAACTGGGCATTATCATAAAGCATTTTCTCAAAATGAGGCGCAAACCAGATCGCATCGGTAGAATACCTTGAAAAGCCTCCACCTAACTGATCGTAAATGCCCCCGTATGCCATTTTATGTAAGGTTAGGTCAACCATCTGCATCAAGTCATCATCTGCTTTTAGATATGCCTTACGCATCAAAAAAACCCAGCTGCCAGGAAGAGGAAATTTAGGAGCGCCCCCAAACCCTCCATTGACCTTATCAATATGACGCATCCAAATACCATCAAGCTTTTTTTGAAAGCCCAGGTATTCTTCTCGCGCTATTTGCTCTTGAATCACTGGAGATGAAAAAGAACCATTTTCATTGATCCCGGCAGTTAGCTTGGAAGCATACTCGATTGCTTCATCTGGTGTATTTTGCCAAAAATCTGCAAGGTTCTGTAATAATGCCATCCAGTCGTTCTTCCTGAAATAGGTACCCCCGTAAATAGGCCGTTGATCAGGCAAACAGATACAATTAAGGGGCCATCCCCCCTGCCCTGTCATCAGTTGTAAGGCATCCATATAAACCTGATCTATGTCAGGGCGCTCTTCCCGATCAATTTTAATGCAAATAAAATGGGTATTCATGAGTTCTGCTACTGCTTTATCTTCAAATGACTCATGTTCCATGACATGGCACCAGTGACAGGCTGAATAACCTATGCTTACTAAAAGCAGCCTATTAGTCTTTTTGGCAAGTTCAAGTGCCTCACTGCCCCAAGGTAACCAGTTTACTGGGTTATGGGCATGCTGCAGCAGGTAGGGCGAAGTTTCATGTATAAGGGAATTCGTTTTTTCAGTCAAGGACATATAATAAGGTATGCGAATGCATGAGCATTAAAGCTGCCTGATACTTTCTTCAAGCCGCCTGATTTCTGCATCCCGTGCGAGGTAGTAATTTTTTAAATCGTTTTCCTGAAGATACCTGAGAATAACCAAGGCTTGTTTATAATGGACCTGAGCGGCCTTTGGCTCTGATTTTAAGATTTCAAGATCACCAAGAGCTGACAAACAGGTAGCTGTTGAGGCAAAAATAGCCATATTCATACCTGCAGTTTCTTTGAGTTTATTTACCAACCCCGAATAAGGCACATCGGCTAAAAGAGTCAGATCAATATTCAGATGTTGCTGGCTAACCTGTTTAAGTACCTTAATCCCGTCTTCATAGAGTCCCTTAGCTTTAAAGCCGGTAATTAATGCAATAGCTCTTGCCATTGCATCAATTGATTTACCGATATAATCTCTGGATAACATTCAGTTTAAATCAATTAGGAGTTTCAGCATAATACTTATAGAAAAGTGGAATGGTCTCAATTCCTTTATAAAAATTAAAAAGCCCGTAATGCTCATTTGGTGAATGTATGGCATCTGAATCAAGCCCAAAACCAAGTAATATTGAATTGATATTCAGTTCACGCTGAAAAAGTGCTACAACAGGAATACTGCCCCCGCTTCTCTGTGGTAATGCTGGTTTTCCAAAAGTTTCTGCCATTGCTTTGGCAGCTGCAAGGTAGGCCTTGGAATCAGTTGGTGTTATACAAGCCTCTCCTCCGTGATGTTCTTTGACTTTGACTGTTACTCCGGCAGGAGTAATACTTTCAAAATGCTTTTTAAACAGTGAACTAATAGATGCTGATATCTGCCCTGGTACCAGTCTCATTGAAATCTTGGCAAAAGCTTTAGAAGGTAAAACCGTTTTAGCCCCTTCACCCGTGTATCCACCCCAGATACCATTAACATCTAGAGTTGGCCTGATAGAAGTTCGTTCATTTACTGAAAAACCCTTTTCTCCTGAAACATCAGCTATATCAAGGTCAGCCTCGTACTTTTTCAAGTCAAAAGGAGCTTTGGCCATTTCTGCACGTTCAGCCAGGCTTACTTCCTGGACATGATCATAAAAGCCAGGAATGGTTATGCGACCATCATGGTCAGTTAAAGAGGCAATCATAGTACACAGGGCATTAATTGGGTTTGTAACTGCTCCCCCATAAACACCTGAATGCAAATCACGATTGGGACCAGTAACTTCCACTTCCATATAACTCAGTCCTCTCAGGCCTGTATTAATAGAAGGAATATCATTAGCAATCATGCTGGTATCAGAAATTAGCACCACATCTGCAGCGAGTAAAGCTGTATTTGATTTGACAAAAGTTTCAAGATTTGATGACCCTATTTCCTCTTCACCTTCAATCATGAACTTGATATTACAGGGTAATTCACCAAGTCGATTCATCAGTTCAAAGGCCTTTATGTGCATAAACATCTGACCTTTATCATCACATGAACCCCTGGCATAAATCTTTTCATCTTTAATGACTGGTTCAAAAGGCGGAGAATGCCATAAATCAAGGGGATCTGCAGGTTGAACATCATAATGACCATAAACTAATACCGTTGGTTTTGAACGATCTGTGATTTTATCTCCGTAAACAATGGGATTGCCTGCTGTAGGATATAGACTGATATTTTCTGCACCTGATTCTTTTAATTTCAAGGCAATCAGTTCTGCCGCTTTTAACAGATCGCCCTGATGCTTAGGATCAGCGCTGACAGATGGAATACGCAGTAACTCGAAAAGTTCATCGAGGAAGCGCTGTTTATTATAAAATATTTCCTGCTGGATATTGGTAAGTGAAAGCATGTTTTTGTATTAATTTTAGACACCACCCATGAATAGAATTATTCATGGGGCAGAATGATCAGAATGAAGGCTAATTTTTCTCAAAAAATACGGTCATCCTCTCAAAACAAATTAAACCTTTATCGGGCTATAAAACGAAACCTGTTTTAATTAATTCAAATCGAAAAACTGAGTGCTGCCCCTGAATGCTGCTGTACCTATAAATGAAGAAAAATGGCTAGTCACGACGGGTTCTGGTACTTGCAAACCGGCTTGGTGCATGTGGGCGCCCACTCAGGTTTGCACCACCACCACCGCGGGATCCTTTTGGAGCACCTGGTTTTTTCTTTTTCATTGGTGAATAAGGTGGCATTACAAGGTGAAAGGGTTGGTTTTCGACTACCTCTATATCAAGGCCTGTAAGTTTTACAATATCATGCAGGTATTCTTGTTCTTCCTGGTCACAGAACGAAAAAGCAACACCACTGGCTCCGGCTCTTCCTGTTCTACCAATACGGTGAACATAGGTTTCAGGTACATTTGGCAGTTCGTAATTCACGACATGCGACAAATTATCAACGTCAATACCGCGTGCAGCTATATCTGTAGCCACAAGTACACGGCAAACACCAGCTTTGAAATTTGCAAGCGCTTTTTGACGGGCAGCCTGGCTTTTATTACCGTGAATAGCTTCAGCCTTAATGTTTGCTTTTGTAAGTTCTTTTACAAGACGATCAGCACCATGCTTGGTACGTGTAAACACCAGTGCGCTGGTAATATTTTTATCTGCCAGTAAATGAACCAGGAGATTTCTTTTATTTTTCTGATCTACAAAATAAAGCGCCTGTTTGACTTTTTCTGCTGTTGATGATACAGGGCTTACTTCAACACGCTGAGGGTTTGATAAGATTGTGTCTGCAAGTCTTGAAATTTCAGGAGGCATTGTTGCAGAAAAGAATAAAGTCTGACGTTTTTGCGGTAGTTTTTGAATAATTTTCTTGACATCATTTAGAAATCCCATATCAAGCATACGGTCAGCTTCATCAAGTACAAAATGACGCACATGTTCAAGGTGTACAAAACGCTGGTTCATTAGATCGAGTAAACGACCAGGTGTTGCCGTTAGAATATCTATTCCGTACTGAAGAATGGTTGTTTGTTTGTGCTGTGACACACCACCAAATATGACAGAATGCCTTAAGCCTGTATGTTTGCCATATGCTCCAAAACTTTCATCAATTTGAATTGCCAGTTCACGGGTAGGGGTAAGTATTAGCGCACGGATAGGTCTGTTAACCTTAGCTGGGGGGCCCTGATTGCAAAGTAACTGTAGTACGGGAATAGCAAAAGCTGCCGTTTTACCGGTTCCGGTTTGGGCACAGCCCAACAGGTCATTTCCCCTTAGTATACCAGGGATTGATTCCGCTTGAATTGGAGTAGGATTTTCATATCCTTCATGCTGAAGTGCCCTTAAAATAGGCTCAATCAGGTTTAACTGTTCGAAAGTCAAATGAGTTGTATTAAGTTTTAAAAACCAGGTCCCAATATGGGCGCAATGGTTACTATCCGGCCCGGATGACTGAACTTTTCAGACGGCCGGATTAAATAAGAAGAAATGTTAACACTCTAAAAGTATGTATTATTTTCGGTATGCTTTCGGTATCTCCAGATTCTTTTGTGAACATATTTTTTTTATAGAAGTTCCGATACAAGTTGTTTGCTTTTTTTTGTCACTTCAGGTCTTCACAGAGTTGCCTGCCATGAGTATATGTCTTGAGTAAAATGGCACAGTCTGAGATAGATACTTTATTTCAGCGTTTTATCACCAGTCAGGGACTGCATGATCACAGAAAAGATATCGCTTGCCTGAATCAGTTCTTCGGTTTGCCTGACTGAACTGATTAAGACAGGTCTTGCTGTATTGCCGTCAGGAATATGGCCATGAGACCCTTTGATCAGATCAGAATTCAGGGGAATAACGTTCATTACATACCTGAAGCCTAATTTTTTTTGCAAAAGTTTAAAAACTGCCTTGACTTTTGAAGACATGAACATTTCTACCGGATCATAGCCTGGCTTTTTAAAGATATCAACTGTTCGGGCGTAATCTGGAGCAAGGGAATCATCAAGCCAGAAATAATAGCTAAACCAGGCATTACTTGCCGACACTAGCACTAAATCTCCTGATCGCTCGTGACAGATACCATAAGGCTGCTGCTGCTGTTTATCGAGTACCAGCGCTATATTTTTATCAAAAGAAAACAAGGCTTTCAGCGTAGCAAGAACTGATTTATCATTGACATAAATATGGGCAATCTGATGATCAGCTACCGCAAAAGCCCGGGATGCACCAGCATCTAAAAGCTCAAGACCTCTTTCATTGCGTATGCCGAGGTAGCCTGCATTTCTTAGAACTCTATTCGGATATACCACTTTATTTACGGGTGTAACCGCGTATTCTGATAATATGATTATTTCTGCCTGCCTGGATTCATAGAAAAGTACAAGTTTTTCTACCTCCCTATCGATTGCCCGAAGATCGCTTGCAATCAGTGGTAAATCAGGCCCATACTTTTGAAGACAGTAATCAAGATGCGGCAAATAGATAAGTGTAAGGGTCGGATTGTGTTTTTTTTCTGTCAGAATTGAGGCATCCACTATCCAGGTGCTTGAAGCAATACCTGCCCCAGGGCCCCAGAATTGAAAAAGCGGAAATACACCTAGTTCCTGCTGTAAAAAATCTCTAAGATCAGCTGGCTGGGTATAACAGTCAGGCATTTTTCGACCATCAGCCAAATAATTTGGCCGTGGTGTTACTGAATACTCAACTGATGAATACATATTATACCACCAGAATAAATTAGCGCAGGTAAATTCAGAATCAATACTTTTTGCCAGTTCCCAGATTTTTTGTACCTGCACAAGCTGATTTGATTGTTTCCAAAACTTAATATCACATTCCTGGTGATCATACCAGCCATTACCAACTATACCATGCGCGGTGGGTAATTTACCTGTCAGATAGGTTGATTGGGCCGTAGTAGTCAGGGCCGGAAACACCGGCTGTATATTTGTAATGTTTTTGTGTTTTATATAGGATGATAAAAAAGGTGTATGCTCTCCAATTAAACCAGCAGTTAAACCTACAACATCTAAGACAACAGTTTTATTCATGGCCCTGTGTTACTAATTGCGTTTTAACCCAGGCTAGTTCCCTTATGATTGACTGTTCAACCGGAAGTTTCAACCCCTCTGGCAAAACCTCCCACGTATAGGTTTCGACCTCAAGATGGGTTGTAAAAAAAGTTTGATTTAGTAAATTTAAGACCTCTGTGATATCAGATTGAGTAGCGTAAATACCTGGAGCAAGCACTTCACAAAAAACAGGAACATGAAAATGGATGCGCCATTCATCAAAAGCTACATCGTCTACTGAAGTCAAGGCATCAGGCAGATCACGGTAACGGATGAGTTCACCGGTATTTTTTTTCGCTACCACCTGATGCAGGTATACCGGCTCATTATAGATATTCAGGAGCCTTTTTATTTCTTCATTTCTGCTAGATGAATTCTCAGACTCCGGGCTAAAAACTACTTTCAGAGCAGCAGAAATCTGCAACTTTCCCACCTTGATTTTGTACTTTTTAAGCTCTGCTAAACAGGATGCATGATTTTCAAAGCCGATAGCAAAATGACATATATCATAACAAAGGCAGATATGTTCGCGAATTTGGGCTTCCAAAATTGAAATTTCTGCTTTTGAGTTTGCTCCAAAATAAATTTTAGCTGCGGGTAAAAGCTCAAACAAATACCAGTCTATAAATTCAGGTCCTGTTTCCAGTAAACCATCAGGCTCAGGCTCGAGATCAAGGTGAATAATCTGCCCTGTTCGCTCTTTCAGCCTGATTAATGATGCAGCTACTAGAATAATATTATGTGTTGCTGATTTCCTTGCCGACAAAAGCGCTTCCCGGGTAATAAACCAGTACTTATAGCTGAGTGGTGAGGTCGAGATACCCCCATCAATACCAACAGGTAGTAATGCGGCAAGAATATTTATGAGCCTCAGGGTATAATCAAGTCGTGCCTCGGTTGTCCAGTCAGGAAAATGCACCTGATCTTTTACTCTGGAATAATGGAACTCTCCGTAGGGAAACCCATTCAAGGTGAATACATATGACTTATTTTCACCCAGCCAGATCTTAAACTGCTTCAAAAAAGTTGGTTCTAAAAGCGTAATACTAGCCGCGTTTGAAATACGCAGACCAATTGACAGGGGTTCAAAGGGGCTGAATTCTTCTTTAATCAGGTGAAAATTCTGTTTCAGGGCAGCAAAATGATTATCCCAGCTGTCACCAGCATGTATATTAGAGCAGTAGGTTAACTTTAAATCAGTCGGATTCATAATTTTTCTATAAGACTGAACTCTTTTAACATCCTCATTGATTTTTCAAATAGCACCTTATCGATTGCATTGACATTTATACCTGTGCCGATATCGCTTAGTAACATAATTGTCAGTCTTCCTCCAAGATGCTCCCGAAATTCATTCAGCCCTTCAAAAATTTCTTTTTCCTTATCCAAAACGGCATGGCCAAGATCAAATCCTATTGCCCGCAAGAGGTTAATAATTTGTATCATTTTATCTTCAGAAAGGAAACCTGCTAAATTTGAGTAAATACTATCAAGTGCAATTCCTACAGCCACCGCCTCACCATGAAGTAATGAAAAGTCAGTCAGATATTCAATTTTATGTGCGGCCCAATGACCAAAATCAAGGGGTCTTGAAGAGCCATTTTCAAATGGATCAGGTCCGGATATATGTTCAAGATGCAACCTGGCACAGGTATGAATCAGGATTTGCATACGCTCGACATCTCTTTCTACCAATGACTGGGTATGCTTGTGGATCCAATAAAAAAAAGATGCATCTTTTATAAGCGCTACTTTAACAGCCTCTGCTATACCTGAGCGCCAGTTACGGGTATCAAGGGTCAATAAGAAACCAGCATCATTAAAAACAGCTACCGGGGTAGAAAAGGTACCCAAGAAGTTTTTCTTTTTAAAATAATTGATTCCATTTTTAACACCCACCCCAGAATCATTTTGTGATAGCACGGTGGTCGGAAATCTCAGGAGCCTGATACCCCTGTGGGCAATTGAAGCAGCATAACCTCCCAAATCAAGCAGTGCCCCACCACCGATGACAGCCAGGTATGAATGCCTGTCTATTTTATGAAGATTTATGGCTTCAAGAACAGTATCAAGAGAATTGTGATCATTTTTAACCTGCTCTCCACCACTAAGAATGATAAATTCACTTACAAGAGAAACGATCTGAAACTGCTTGAAATAAGTAGTAATATCTGATAATAAGCCTGGATGAGCAATTGCAACATTACCGTCTATAACAAAAAGAATCTTCCTCTTAAACTCATCTTCACCCTGTTCAGTAAGAAAGTCTGCAAGGAGCCTGTTAGAAAGACTAAAAATATGCTGAGTGAAAAATATTTTGTAGCGAAAACGCACGCTAAAATCTTGTTCTAAAACTGACATAAATACTTAATTAGGTTACAGCAAAATATTTGGCAAGACTGATAGATATCGGCAAAAGACATACAATTATCCCAGCCAGAATTAGCTGCCCGAAGGTTGCTGCCCAGGCAGCATCCATTATGATAAGACCCAGGATGCCAGCCTTTACTGCTAAACCAATATTTTTACCAATTGGTTTGAAGATTGCCTTGAAAACCGGCCGACTGACCATATAGGCAAATGAAAGGATGAATACCAGAGCTAGCGGGGGCCAACCTTTTGTTGATAAAACGTAGAGCATACTACTGATGACTACGAAGTATAAAGAAAGAGCGATATAAAGCGTTGATCGGTTTGAACCAGAAACCTCTCCCCTGCTGATCATTGTTATGGCATAAATATAACAGACCGGTACCAGCCCTAACAGGGCCCAATATTGCAATGCTGATGAAATTATTGAAAGACCAAGAAGGAGATTTAAACCTCTGCAGATTCCCATATTCAGGGGGCCCGTAATTTTCTGATGCTTGCCATACCTGTCATAAACCAATGCAGCAATCGCTATCAGAAAAGCAATAAAACCTGATAAATTACTATATAAAAAAGCAAATAAAATTCCAGTACCTAAGAAAAAAATACCCGCCCAAATGGCAAAATAAATACTGAGATCTCCCTTTGGCAAGACCCTTTCAGGGCGTTCAACCTGATCGGTTTTATAATCAAAAAAATCATTAAATATAATACCTCCTGCATATAGGCAGGCACTTGATGCTGACAAAAGAAGCACTGGTAAACACCTCATTTGCTGAACTGCCGCAGTCTGCAAGTATCCTGCAATTGAAATACCTGCAAGTACGTCAGCAATAGATGTTATAATATTTGCAGGGCGTATCAGTCTGAAAAAGTCATGAATGGCTTTCAAACTAGCTGATGTAAATTGAAGATTTATCGATACGTGGTTGCTGCCCTCCTCTTAAAACTGAATTACCATTAAATTTTTCTGCCTGATCAACGAAGAGCGGTTGACCGAAATCAATTTGATTCAGCTGACCGCTTTGAGCAAATGCTGTTATGGCATTACTATAAGTGACCAGTTTAATATCATCATCACTGATATTATTTAATTTCATCAGCGCAGCAGTCTTGGGTACGGCAAGCGGATCAGAAATACCCCAGTCTGCAGCAGAGTTAACCATGATTTTTGATGAACCATATAATTTCACCAGATCAACCATACGTTGGTTACCCATTTTTGTGAATGGATAAATGGTAAAAGCAGCCCAAAACCCCTTTTCAAGTACTTCACGGGCAGTTTCTTCATTATTATGGTCAATAATTACCATTGAGGGGTCAAGGCCATGCTCAAGTGCAATAGCCATACTACGAAGCGTGCCATTTCTTTTATCGCGGTGAGGGGTATGAACCTGTACCGGTAAGCCGGCTTGTTTCGCAAGTTCTAATTGAGCCCTATAATATTTTTCTTCAGCTGCTGTCTGATCGTCAAAACCAATTTCACCAATTCCTACCACTCCTTCTTTAAAAATAAATAAGGGTAAAAGTTCCATGACCTGTTCAGCCAGGATCTCATTATTTGCTTCTCTTGAATTCAGGCCTATGGTACAATAATGTTTTATTCCAAACTGAGCAGACCTGAAGCGTTCCCAGCCTATCAAACTGTTATAATAGTCTCTAAATGTATCTATACCTGTTCTTGGCTGACCCAGCCAGAAAGAAGGTTCAATAAGAGCAACTATTCCAGCATCGGTCATTGCCTGATAATCATCAGTTGTACGTGAGGTCATATGAACATGCGGATCAAAAAACTGCATTCCTTTGATCAATTCTTTATCAAAAATACCAGAATTTAATCCCGGATCTAAAGCTCTTTCGATATTATGACTACAGCACATACGTGAATAAAGTAAACTTGTTGTTTTAGATTATAATAAGGTTATTTACATGGGCAATGTTTGAATAACCCAATAAGAATAAACCGATTTAACAAATCAGTAATTTTTAGTCTGTTGTTTCAGAGAACCCCATTTCACGGACTAATATTCTTGCAGGTTCAAAATTTGATTTAAAAATACCTTCTGCAAGCATTTTCTTAGCCATCTTATTGTCGCTATTTATAACCAAGTTAAAATCTGCCATCAGACCAGCGCAGGCAAATGGCCCCACCAAACGCCATAAAATAGGGTCAACTTCACGCTCGGCCGAGCGGCGTTCACGGGCATAATCAACCAGGATTAAAGCCAGATCGCGGTGATTTCTGGCGAAAAGGCCAGTGATATTTTGGAGCTTTTTATCTGTAAAAAAAGCTTTTAAGACCAGCTGATTCCAAGCTTGCTCATCAAGGTTTTGAAAAGGATATGGATTAAAATACATAATGGCCTCTAATACAGGGCTCATATTACTCCTGACTCCTTCAGCACAGCGTTTTTCCCAAAGTTCTGGCCAGGCCAGTACAGGCAGTGCTGAGTAGATGCCTACCTGTTCATTTAAATCAGCCGTTAAAAACAATGCTTCAATGACTGTAAAATACGTTTTTTTATCAGTCGCAACCAGCAGTGACAGGCAGAAAACCCGGCAAAGCCGATCAAGCGAAAATCCGTTAAATATTAAACCTGGAAATTCATTATCGACCTGTTGAAATAATTCATCTGTAACGGTTATTGGGTTTTTACGTATTTTTCGACTTATCTGGGAAAAAACGGTATTAAAGATCGCTGCTGTTTCAAATGCTGTGAAATGCAAGTCTATCCAGGAGCCTTCTTCACTATTTGCATTTAAACTTACCAGCTTTTTGAGTAATTCTCTCATTGTTTTCAATCCGAATATCAAACTACTTTAAAAACGTATCACAACTGCCAGATAATCGATAATTAAGGCTCCTGTGATGATTAAAAGACCAAAAAACTCTCGGGTTTGTTCAATATAAGGCTTGGTGGCTTGCATGGTTTCAACCAGACTTGGACTTTTATATTTCAGAATCCAGTCTCGCACGCCATCTTTTTTAAAAAAAAGAATTATTGCGTATATGAGATAGAATGTAATCAGAAACAGATAAACAATTGGAAAGTACATCTTGAACACAAACAGACCACAACAAATTGTTACTGCCATGTAAATACTTACCCAAAGCCAGGCATCTGGGTCATTCAGGTTTACATAGGCGAAACCAAGAAAAGCAAGAAAAAAAATACTATTTAAGATGATCAATAACATGCCGGTCTTTATTTTTCTCCAAGTTCAGGTTGATAAGTTACTTCTCCTGCCATATATAATAATAAAACCCTAGAATACCTGATATTAAAAGAAACCAACATAAGAATGGCAAATACAAGTGCCCCGCTATAAACCCAAGGGTTTGAAGAACCTGTCAAAATACTGATAGCCACAGCAAGGGTTACGCTTTCGGCAACATTCAAAGCATAACTAACATATAAGGCTGCCCAAAAGAAACCAAGCTCTATTTCAAATCTGAAATCGCAAACAGGGCAATTAATATTCATCTGCGGTTGCGCGAAAAAATGAAATTTTGTTGCGAACATATCTCCTTTGCGGCAGCGGGGACATTTACATCTGAGAATAGCCTCCATTGCATTCATTATACTTTTTTCTTTCAAAGATAGGTATATGAGTGAGTGTAATTCTTACAGTAAGTCATCAAAAATTTCTAAGTTTCAAACATCAGATAATAAAGAATGAGTGGTGTTTTGCGAATGAGCCCTTTAAAAGGTAGATTTGAATATCATTTCCTTGAAATTCCCTCTACTAGTGTCCAAATATCTTGAACAGCTTAACGAAGCACAACGCGCAGCGGTAGTACAAACCGAAGGTCCTGTAATGATTATTGCAGGTGCTGGTTCCGGCAAAACGCGAGTAATAACCTACCGTATAATTCACCTTCTTGAACAAGGAGTAGAACCTTTTGCTATTCTTTCCCTTACTTTCACCAACAAGGCGGCTAGAGAAATGCGTCAGAGAATTTCTTTGTTAAGTGGCCCTGAGGCTAAAAACATCTGGATGGGTACTTTTCACTCGGTATTTGCCAGGATTCTTAGAATTGAATCTGATAAAATAGGTTACCCTTCGAACTTTACAATTTACGATACCGATGATAGTAAAAGCCTTATCAGAACCCTGATCAAGGAACAAAACCTCGACGATAAACTTTATAATGCAGGTTTTGTGTTGAATAGAATTTCATCAGCCAAAAACAACCTCATCTCTGCTGCAGAATATGCACATAATGAACAAATTCAAGCTGATGATAGTGCAAGTGGAAGAAAACAAATTGGTGAAATCTACCGCTTGTATAAAAACCGCTGTTTCATGGCAGGGGCGATGGATTTTGACGATTTATTATACCTTACTAACCTTTTGCTAAAAGACCATCCTGATGTATTGTATAAATACCAGAATAAGTTCAAATATGTAATGGTTGATGAATACCAGGACACGAATTTCTCCCAGTACCTGATTGTGAAAAAACTTGCAGCTATACATGAAAATATTTGTGTGGTTGGTGATGATGCTCAGAGTATTTATGCTTTCAGGGGCGCCAATATCCAAAATATTTTAAATTTTGAAAAAGATTATCCTGACCTGAAAATTTATAAACTAGAAGAAAACTACCGCTCGACCCAGAATATTGTAAATGTTGCGAATTCGATCATTGCCAAAAACTTGAACCAGCTTGAAAAGAAGGTTTTTTCAAACAATGAATCGGGAGAAAAGATTAAGGTTGTTCGTGCATTCAGTGACAATGAAGAAGGAAAACTGGTAGCTGAGTCTATTATGCAGGATAGGGCTAATCAATCACTTGATTACAAACATTTTGTAATTTTATACCGAACCAATGCACAGTCACGCTCAATGGAAGAATCATTGAGAAAACTAAACATCCCTTATAAAATCTTTGGTGGGCTTTCTTTTTATCAGCGAAAAGAAATTAAAGATTTAATTGCCTATTTCCGCCTGACAGTAAACCCAAATGATGAAGAAGCACTTAAACGTGTAATTAACTATCCGGTCAGGGGCATCGGCAAAACCAGCCTTGATAAAGTAATTGTATCGGCAGCTGAAAATGAGGTCTCTATGTGGACCATTATATCAAACAGCAGTAAATATATTCTTGGAAAATCAGCAGAGAATTTTGAGGCCTTTTCTATTATGATCCGAAGTTTCGGTGCCATGATGGAAACAAAAAATGCCTTTGAGCTGGCTACTCATATTGCTACCCATACCAACCTATTAAAAGATCTTTACGCCGATAAGTCAATTGAAGGCTTGTCACGGTATGATAATATACAGGAACTGCTGAATGGTATAAAAGAGTTTTCTGATTCTGAAGTTCGGGAAAACCGAAGTCTTGCTGCCTTTTTACAAGATGTGGCCCTATTAACAGGTGATGAAAAGGAAGAAAAAGAAGCCATTGATACTGTTTCTCTGATGACCATACATTCATCAAAGGGTCTCGAATATAGCAATGTATATGTTGTAGGTATAGAGGAAAATTTATTTCCCTCACAACTATCACTCAATTCAAGAAATGACCTTGAAGAAGAGCGAAGATTGTTTTATGTAGCTATAACCAGGGCAAAAAAGAAACTGACACTGAGTTATGCCACCAGCCGCTACAAGTTTGGCTCACAGGTTAGTAATGAGCCAAGTCGTTTTTTGAATGAAATTGACCCACAGTATCTTGAGCTTGATCTGAGAGCAGCTCCAAAAACTTTTGGAACTTATTTCGACGATGAGCGTTCTGAGTGGACAGCAAAAAGTATCACTGAAACCAAACTCAAGCCGCCTTCGCCAATGGCAATCTTAAAAAAGTCTGCCCATGCTGCCCTCCATATTCCTACACCTGGTTTCAGACCTGATGATACGTCGCAACTTGAATCAGGTATGGAAATTGAACATGAAAGATTTGGTTTTGGAATTGTTACCTTGATAGAAGGAACAAAGACTGACTTGAAAGCAACTATCTTATTTAATGATCTTGGCACCAAACAACTTTTACTTAAATTTGCCAAGCTGAGGATTACCAATAAATAGCGGTAACCTGACAAAAGCACTACTATGAATGAACACCTCAAGTTTGATTATAACAGCACACGGCCCCATCTATTATTGGCTGAATACGGCCGTAACGTGCAGAATATGATTCAATACATAAGCACGCTTCCTACAAAAGAAGAGCGTAATACTTATGCCCAGGCAGTAATCGAATTGATGGGATTTTTAAACCCGCATTTGAGAGATGTTACCGACTTCAAGCATAAATTATGGGATCACCTGTTTGTGATTTCTGATTTCAAGCTAGATGTTGACTCTCCCTATCCTATTCCATCACCCGATACCCTGATTTCAAAACCACGTACAGTACCGTATCCGGGTAAGAGAATCATGTTCAAGCATTATGGCAAAACGGTAGAGATTATGATAGACAAGGCAAAGACCTTTGAAGATCCTGAAAAGCGGTCACTCTATATTGCTTCTATTGCCAACTTTATGAAAATGGCGTATGTCACCTGGAACAAAGACACTGTTGCAGATGAAACGATCATCAATGATTTAAAAATTTTATCGAAAGGTGAACTTGAAATCAACGGCAATCTCAACCTTAACAGAGTTGAAGTACGCAGCGCTCCCCGCCCGGTCGTTGGTAATACCCGAAATAATAATAACAAAAGACAAGGTAAACTCGGGCCAGATAATCGTAAACGTAATAATAACCAAAACCCCGGCAAACGGTATTAATATTTTTCGATGGATGCATTTGAAATAAGAGGGGGAACAATCCTCAAAGGAGAAATTATACCTCAGGGAGCAAAAAACGAAGCCTTACAGGTTATATCTGCTGTTTTATTAACCGAAGAAAAGATTACCATCAGCAATATTCCTGATATTGTTGATGTAAAAAAACTCATCGAACTGCTTGAAGACTTTGGTGTCACCGTAACCCGTGATGCACGTGACACTTATACCTTTGAAGCCCGTAATATTGACCTGTCTTACATGAGGTCTGAAAAGTTTAAGAAGAAAGGTGGAAGTCTTAGAGGCTCAATTATGATCGTAGGCCCACTTCTTGCACGTTTTGGTGAGGCTTATCTGCCTAGACCGGGAGGAGACAAAATTGGTCGCAGACGCCTTGATACCCATTTCACCGGCTTTGAAAAACTAGGTGCGAAATTCAATTACGACGCAGGAGAAAGTTTTTATTCGGTTGATGCCTCGCATTTGCGTGGTTGCTTTATGTTACTTGATGAAGCATCAGTAACCGGAACAGCCAACCTTGTTATGGCAGCAAGCATGGCTGAAGGCGAAACTACCATTTATAATGCAGCCTGTGAGCCTTACCTGCAACAATTATGTGGAATGCTTAACCGTATGGGTGCGAAAATTACGGGTATAGGCTCAAACCTGTTAAAAATTGAAGGTGTTAAAAAGCTGGGAGGAACAGCTCACCGCTTATTGCCCGATATGATTGAGATAGGTAGCTTCATTGGTCTTGCGGCAATGACACAGTCAGAACTGACAATTAAAAATGTCAGTTATCAGAATCTGGGAGTAATACCTGATACGTTCAGACGCCTGGGTATAAAATTTGAGCAACGTAGTGATGATATTTTCATCCCTGCCCAGGACCTTTACGAAATAGAAACCTTCATAGACGGCTCAATAATGACCATCGCTGATGCACCATGGCCAGGCTTTACGCCTGATCTAATCAGTATCATGCTTGTGGTTGCTACCCAGGCCCGTGGTTCAGTTCTGATTCATCAAAAAATGTTTGAAAGCAGGCTTTTCTTTGTTGACAAACTGATAGATATGGGTGCCCGTATTATTTTATGTGACCCCCACCGTGCAACAGTAATTGGCCTTGAGCGTAAGTATCAACTAAAGGGTATTTCAATGACCTCGCCTGATATCAGGGCCGGTGTATCCCTACTAATTGCTGCATTATCAGCAAAAGGAAAATCTATCATTTATAATGTTGAGCAGATTGACCGTGGATATCAGGATATAGAAACCAGGTTACAGGCATTAGGAGCTGATATTAAAAGGGTTTAGGTAGGTTTAGGTGTCTGCCATTTTGCCTGGCTATATGGCAGGCATTTTTAATGAATCGCCTTCCATTTTTAATATCTGGACGAAGGCCTGGCATTTTGATTACTGGATTGCGGGCCAGTATACTTACCCCTTGACGTTAATACTCTGCCTTTAAGAAATTATCGAATCAGACCAATGAATATTCTAGGCATCATACCTGCACGTTATACTTCAACCCGTTTCCCCGGAAAGCCTCTGGTGCTAATAGCGGGTAAAACGATGATTCAACGGGTATATGAGCAGGCAAATAAAGCTCAACGCTTATTTGCTGCCGTTGTTGCAACTGATGATGAACGCATCTTCAATCATGTCATTTCATTTGGTGGCAAAGCGGTCATGACACGTTCAGATCATCAAAGTGGAACCGACCGTTGTGCCGAAGCGATGCTGGCATTTGACAAAATCGATGCGGTCATTAATATTCAGGGTGATGAACCGATGCTTGACCCAAGTCAGATTGATCAGCTTGCTCTTTGTTTTGAAGATCCCTTGATTGAAATAGCCACCCTGATAAAGAGAATTACCAATACAGAAGATCTTGATAATGCCAATATTATCAAGGTCGTTCAAAATATAAATACTGAGGCCATCTATTTCAGCCGTTCACCAATACCGTTTTTACGGGGTACAGCAAAGACTGAATGGTTAAGTAAACAAAAATACTTTAAGCATATTGGCCTTTATGGTTACAGACTTGATATTCTTCAAAAAATCAGCTTGTTGAAACCCTCATTTCTTGAGCATTCTGAATCACTGGAACAATTGCGCTGGCTCGAAAATGGAATTAACATCAGACTTGCTGAAACAACGATTGAAACTCAGGCAATCGATTCACCAGAGGATTTGGAGAAACTCAGTTTTTAACTTTTAAGTTTATTATCTTCAGACTTCCGTCACAAAGAGATATCTTCCTAACATGAAAAAAGCAATACTTTTCGGTGCAAGCGGATTTATCGGATCTTACCTGCTACTTGATTTATTGAATAATACCGATTATGATCAGGTAACTATTGTTGTTAGAAAGACTCTTGGATTAAATAAACCCAAATTAATTGAGCTCATAGGTGATTACAATACTGTCGACGGATTAAAAGGAAAAATTGAAGCGGATGAAATTTTCATCACCCTGGGAACTACACGGAAAAATACGCCTGATAGAGCTCATTATTATCAGATTGATCATGACTACCCAGTAAAGGCTGCTAAAATCGCGAGGGAAAATGGTGCTAAATCAGTATTTGTAGTCACAGCAGTTGGTGCTGATGCCAATTCTACTATCTTTTATAGTAAAACCAAGGGCGAGATTGAGCGGGATATTCTTTCGCTAAATTTTGAGCATACGTGTATTTTTCGCCCATCACTTATTATGGGTAAGCGTAAAGAAAATCGAACAGTTGAAAGCATCCTGATTAAAATTTGGGCATATGTAAATCCAATTCTGATAGGAAAATCTCTCAAGAAATATAGGGGCTTAACCGGGCAAGATATTGCTAGAGCAATGATGAATACTGCAAAAGAGGAAAAAGCAGTAGTCAGGATCTTAGGGTGGCAGGAGATGACTGATCTGCAGGGTTAAGATTTTTTTAGTGAAATAAACTTAAATATCTTCCGCGCTGACCTGCCAAGTATAGCAGGTATCGTACAGAAAAATGTCATAAAAAGGTCAGTTCAATAGTATCTTACGTTAAAATTAAGCATGCTCAGGCATTTAGGTCAAAAGCGAACCTCACAACATAACCTTAGATTAGCCGCTCTACTGGGCCTAACGGCGGGATTTGTCAATTCAGGTGGATTTTTAGGATTTGCAGTATTAACGACCAATGTAACAGGCCATGCAGCATTATTTGCTGAAAGGATTGCATTTCAGGACTGGAAAACAGCGAGTGTCGTTGCTCTCTGGATGTTTCTTTTTCTTACAGGAGCATTTTTTACCAGCACTATTCTTTCTATCACCGGAAAAAACCAACGCTTCTCCTATCTTATCCCTGTGCTTGTTGAAGTGTTAATTTTAATAATATCGGCTATTTATGGGCATACTTACAACCGTACCGTAGGGGCAAAAGAATTTTTTGCAGGGAGTCTTTTGTTCGCAATGGGTCTTCAAAATGCGCTGGTATCAATGGTTTCAGGATCAGTGGTAAGAACAACGCACCTAACTGGAACCTTCACAGATTTAGGGATTGACCTGGCACAAATATTCTGGGGAGATAAAGATTCACGGCCTTCTCTTAGGTCAAAAATTAAATTACGCGTTTACATTATCTTCTTTTTTATGGCAGGTGCTATTTTAGGTGCTTACCTGTTTCACAGTTTTGGATTTACTTCATTTTTTGCTCCTGTAATTATTTTACTATTCACTTTGGTATATGATGTTTTTAGAATAAGGGCAAAGAAATATTACCGGACTAGTATAAATGCAATACGGCGTACAATTAAAATAAGTAAAGATTCCGTGACTCCTGGGTGAATTTTTTTGTTATATTATTTGGCAACAATAATATATTTTGGGTTAAATCAATCTTAAATCCAGATTATTAAGAGAATATACGTGACGTCCAGGCCTATTAAACGTGGAAGAATTACATTCCTTACGTTCTATTGTTGATTGTCATCATTTACCTACGCCTTTATATTTCGCTTAAAATAGTTCAATGCCTTATTTGTTCAGGATACTTCTTTTTCAGATAGTTGAGCAGATCGGGAAAGAAAGAAGCAAAGTTTTTATACCGTTTGGTGTTCACATACTTTTCTGAGATAAATAGATTCAAATCCTCTACATAGATAAAATCCTGGGCTATATCACCGGAAAGTTGCTTTTTATACTCATTTTCAGGCCGATACTTTTTGTAAAGTGCACAGGTAATGGCTCTGACCAGGGTTTCATCAAAACAATGCGCCCAGGTTTTAATCTCTGCCCGTTTCATTCCTTCTGCATCAGAATTAGCAAATAAATAGCTCAGGCTATTTATTTGAGCTGCATATTTCTTCTGTAATGAATCGGTATAAAAATGACTCCCCTCATGCCATGCCAGATATGCAAAGTTCCTGTATTCAAAAACCGGGTCTTTATCTATATCTCCGTCAGGGTTAAAGTAGCCAGTAGTATGAACTAAGCATTTTGAAAATTCAGGATTTAGCTCAGACATAAGAATCGTATGCGCTCCCCATGAATTTAGCGGGTCAATACAAATATTCCATTGCACACCAACATTGTACTTATAAAAACCCTGAAGTTTCTGAACTAACTGCTGGGAATCGATCTTAACTTTCAAAGTTAAACCCCATTGCTTGTACCTTTTCTGATGCAGGTTATAAAACTGCCAAAAATGCGAGTCCCGTGAAAACTCTCTGCACAGGCGCATATATTCCAGGATATTTGTTTTCCCATACAGTGTATACCAGCTTATAGTTATTGGTTCATATATGCTGATTTCAGGAAAATTGCTGAAACAACACCCTAATTCTGGTAAATCGGTATATACTTTCTTAAAGTTTACTACTTTCACTACAGCCGGATGGTTTTTGTACTGACTAAAGTAGCTCATTACCTCCTGACTATAAAGCGATGGAGTCGGGGCGGGATATTTACCTGCAAGAAGTTGAATGATTGTAAAGAGTTCAATTCCAGGATTTACATTTACTTCAAGTTGTTCAGATGGTGCAGCAATCACAGAGGCGGAATACAATATCAAAAAAAAGCAGATCAGTATTTTCATAACCTTTATTTGTTTCTCAAATATTTCATTTCTGGCCTGATATTTAAAAATTTATTGACGAGTTGCCCTGTCAGCTTTACAAAATGGACAAGATTCCGGATCAAAGGCGTTCATCATCAAAAATTGCCATTTCGTGTATTTTAGAAATAAAGGTTAAGGAACTTAGTTAAATTCAGGCTATGAAGCAGAGTCTTATCAGATTACTACATCTAGCAGTTTGGATCATGCTCCTTTTTAGTGAGATCTGGAAAAACGTTGCAGATAATACAATCGTTTTAGGTAAAAAATGGTATGAACATACCATTTTTAGCTTTTGTGTTATAAATGGCCTTTATCTCATACTACCCGTTATTTGTTTTTACGGAAGCTACTTAAAGGTTTCACCTGTATTGATGCTGGATAAGAAATTTTTAAAAGCTACCGCAATAACTATACTTATACTCATTGTGATGGTAATATTTCGCTATGTAATTGAGTATGATGTCTTTTTACCCGTTTTTGGTTTTGATAATTATAATGGGCATCAATGGAAAATAGCCCACTACATACAGAATGTTTTCTTTTATTATTTCCCCACGTATTTCGTTTATGGGCTTATGTATTTCTTTGTTGAAAACTGGTATCAGTCGAGACGCCGACAACTCGAACTTAAAAACGCACTCGCAGATGCAGAGCTTGCTCTTTTGCGCTCTCAGATAAGCCCGCATTTTCTGTTTAATTGCATCAATGATATTTATTCACTTACCTATACAAAATCTAAATCTGCTTCCGTAGCCCTTCTAAAGCTTGCAGATATTCTGCGCTATATGCTCATGGTTGGCGGCAAGCAGTTCATAGAACTTCAGGACGAATTAGAATACCTTCAAAACGTTGTAAGTCTGCATCAGCTAACTTCAAAGGGAAGTTCCCAGATAGAGATCAATTTAGAAGGAGATAGTAAATCCCGAAAGATCAGCCCCTTAATTTATATTGCCTTTTTAGAAAATGCATTAAAGCATGGAGTCTTAAATGACCAGGAAAATCCTGTAATTATTACGCATATAGCTGCAGTAGCTACCCTTTGCTTAACAGTTACCAACAAGAAAAATTATGGTCATAAAGATCAGACAGGGGGAATTGGCTTAATGAATGTAAAACGCAGACTTGAATTAATTTATCCTCTGAAACACAATCTTCTGATCCGGGATAATACCGATTACTATCAAGTAAGGCTTATTTTAGACGTAACAGCATGAAGTTACGTTGCCTGATTGTTGATGATAAACCACTAGCTATTGACCTGATTGTCAATTATGTACATAGGACTCCGTTTCTTGAACTGGTTGCAACAACCGGAAAACCACTTATAGGCTTGCAGATTATTAAAGAAGAAAATATAGATCTTGTATTTCTTGATATCCAGATGCCTGAACTAAGCGGCTTTGAATTTATCAGAATGGCTGGCAGGCCATGCATAACAATCCTGACTACAGCATATTCCGAATTTGCCCTGGAAGGCTATGAACACAATGCGCTTGATTATTTACTTAAACCCTTTTCGTTCGAACGTTTTTACCGGGCAGCAGAAAAAGCATTCACTCAGAAACAATCTGCAGGGCCAATACAATCAGAACAACTTATTTCTGCTTCAACTCCGGTTCAAACCTTTATCTTCCTGAAAACATCTGGAAAAATCAAGAAAATTAATCTGGATGATATTTTATTCATTGAAGGCTTACAGAATTACCTGGCTGTTCATACCATTCAGGGGAAGATATTAAGCCTTCAAACATTGAAAAGCATCCTGTCACAGCTACCGGCTCATCAATTCTGCCGGGTACATAAATCATTTATCATCGCTTTAAAACAGATCGAGTCTATAAAACGAGGCAGAATTTTAATCGGGGGCAGGTTGATACCAATAGGCGATATCTACAGGGAAGGGTTTTTAAACATTATAGGACCAGTTAGAAATTAATCTTTTGAGTTTATATCTGGGTCGAGAATGGTTTGTCTTTGAATTTCAACATATGAACTGGCTGTAAAAACATCATTCCAATAATCAGAAGAGATATTCTTAAAAGCCGGTAAGATATTGAGATCAATTTTCATAAGGCTTGATGGTCTCTGGACTTGACAAAGTTTGGAGGACATGGGGTTAAGGTGTAAAATCCTTAAATTCTATAATCATGTCTTAGAGAAAGCGTTACACGCGAGAATTCAAAGTTGAAGCCCTAAAGCTGGCTGAAAAAATTGGCAACCGCACCAAGGTTGCTATGTACCTGGGGTTACACCCCAACATGATTTATTTGTGGAAGAAAGAACTGGAACAAGATGCTGAAAAAGCCTTTCCAGGGAACGGAAACCCTATTGAGAAGGAATTATCACAGCTTCGAAGGGACAAAGCTAGAAAGGCCGAGTGGGTTGAAATCCTAAAAAAAGCGGTTGGTATCTTTCTAAGACGCTCCAAGAAAGGTACCGAGTAGTAAAAGAAATGAAGGGGCACTATGCAATGCATAAACTCTGCAAAGCCGTGGAGCTTATATTGAGTAAATACTACGCCGGGGTTAAAGGTGTGAATAGGCAAGCCCGGGGAAATCGGCTGGCTGTTTTGATTGCATCCAGGTTTAACTCAACATACATGTTCTTAAGACGACTGTTTTCATCTTCTAGCTCTTTGACCCGTTTCAATTCACTGGCTTCCATGCCGCCATATTTAGCGCGCCAGTTATACAGTGAGGCATTACTCACTTCATGCTCCCGGGTAAGTTCTGTGGCTTTTGCGTCTTATTAATAGGTCTTCAGAATTCCTATAATCTGGCTCTCTATGAAGGTGGTCTTTTTTATGTATTCCTAGTTTAAATTTAACTAGGATTTTCTAAAGTTTCAATGTCCAGTTTTTAGGGGAGCTTACAGTTCCCCTTACCAGGCCCATAGAGAACTTGTACCTCCTAACAATACGCTGTGCCGGGCGTACCATAAAAAAACCACTGAATTAAACCAGTGGCCTGAATTATAAGGGAATTTTAAGGTGAGCGGCTTAATTGATCACATATTTTTTTTGAGTTTCATCTTGGTAGATATGAACCACTTTTTTTACTTCATGGTTGTTCCAAACAACAGAGACTGCATAATCACCGCTTTCCAGATCAGATAGATTAAAGGATTTGTTTGTTCCTTCTTCACTGGACAAAAGTCCATTATAGATGATATTATTTCTGTCATCAACAATGGTTACAAAAGGACGCGTAGTAAGGTTCTCTGCAACTGAAATATTGACTCCTATCCCAGAGCCCAGACCTTTAATGGCAACTTCTGTAGAAAAGGTTGCAGGTATGATTTTTCTACCTGGTACGTTAGCAAAAGCGCCTGTACCTAATAATAAAAACATTGCGGTCAATCTGATTGAATTTTTCATTTTATCTTAAGTTTAGTTATGTTTTGAATTAATAAACTGATTTTGATTTTCAAATAAACAAACTTTGAGTAAACCCTTAAAATGCAATAGACTATATGGCTAAGTAAAACGACAGAAAGCCCTTTCTTCCTAAAAGTAGACAGTTTAAGGTAGCCAGAAGGCATAGAATCAAGCCTTGTCGATTAGAAAGCTCTTTTCGTCTACCAACAAGTCTTAACTATCAGGTAATTCTTGAGTTCTACTTTATTTTTTGTCATTTGAAGTATGTAATCTCAGGAATAGCATTTAGCCTTTGAGCTTGTTTTATTGAACAAATTTTAGTGCTAAAAATGTTGTTTGTCGAGCATTTCAAACGTATTTCTATAGTGTCACAGGCTAATTTTCGCATATTGTGCTAATGCCTTGTTTGAACGCGTTTTCGACAAAGGGCAAAAATAGTAGGGGGGCGATTTAAGGCGTTTGAGAATAACTAGTATTAAGCGTACTGAATAATAGAAATAAATATTTTTTTTTGAATTAGCAGCTGTGGAACGAGCAAATAAAAATTGATAAAAAACGGGTGTTAATGTGCCAAGAAGGATTGATTGCTTAATCCAAAATGTCGCAGGTAACTCAATGCCCCATGTCGACGGCTGCTAATACAACACCCCAACGGAAAAAATAAACTAGCATAGCATTTCGCCAGGGACAATGATGCTATTCCGGTTAAAAAATTTCATTTCATACAATTACACAGCAATGATACATACAGACAAAAAGAAATCGAATACTGATCTTCAATTGTGAAAACGAGGCCGGCGATGCGGGTAGCTTTAATGACAAATCAGATTTTTTCGATTGAATTATATGCTCCTAGAGTTTCCATCGAGTTAAAATGCTCATTGGTCTATCACTTTTTTCTATTGGTCTATCATATTTTCGTGCCCGTTTAAATCGGTTTTCTTTGCAGTAAGAACCCAAATACGATCAAAAGACTTACGTTCAACTGTAAGTTCGGAGTTCTATACGAAAAGCTAACGAAGCCGAATAAGACGATCAACAACGATGATCTAAAACAAGAAGGCTCCAGCAGTAACAACTGATAAATTTTTTAATAACAAAATAACCAAATGAAAGTACTACAAAAAATTTCCGGGTCATTATTGTTGTTGTTAACGCTTAGCAGCGCAGCGCCGGGCCCACCGAAAACAGATAAAATATTTATATCCAACTACGAAAATGTATTGGGAACTTCGCTCGAATTGAAGGTCATTTCTGCTTCAGGGCAAAATGCCGGAAGGGCGGAGCTCGTTGCCCTGGCCGAAATTGACAGACTTAATAAGATTCTGAGCGGATATGACCCATCCAGCGAATTCAGCCGGTGGATGAATGCTCCTAAAAAGCCAGTTCAGGTTTCACCAGAGCTTTATGAAGTGCTTTCTTTATTTGAGCAGTGGCGTTTAAAAAGCAGCGGCGCATTGGACGCTTCGGCTGAAACCATTGGCAAGGTTTGGCGCAATGCAACAAAACAAAAGCGTCTACCGTCAACCGAAGAAATTGCAGACGCGGTAGCAACCGTAAAGCAGCGACATTATATACTTGACCCAAACAACCAGACTGCACTCCGAACCAGCGATGCTGCTTTGATGCTAAATTCTTTTGCAAAGAGTTATATCATGGACAAAGCAGCTAAAGTCGCCATGGCTACACCAGGAGTAAGTGGCCTGGTAGTGAATATTGGTGGCGATATCCTCGTTCGAGGTCTTCATACTGAACAAATACAGGTGAGCGATCCAAAGGCTGATGCTGAAAACGATCCTCCTATAGCGAGGCTTGAAATTACTGGCAAGACAGTAGCGACAAGTGGAAATTATCGTAGAGGAGAGCAGATTAATGGAAAGTGGTATTCACACATCATCGATCCTCGTACAGGACAACCGGGCAATGCCATTATAAGTGCAACCGTTATAGCTAGTATCGCTACCGACGCCGGCGCCCTTGCAACAGCACTCAATGTGCTTACACCTGAAGAAGGCAAAAAGCTTGTCGCTTCCATACCTGGAGCAGAATATATGCTGATCACGACAGGCGGCAAGCGATTTGAAAGTCCAGGTTGGATGAAGTTTGAGCAGTCCGCTACGCAGCCGCAAACGGTAACTAAATTAGATGTTCAATCGAACCTTATAAATAATCCTACTCAGCATCCCACTGGCGGCTTTCACGATCCGAATTTTGAAATTGCCATAAATTTGGAGCTGGCAACAATCGAAGGAATGAGGGTTTACCGTCCGTTTGTAGCGGTCTGGGTTACAGGTACAGATAAGAAGCCGGTAAGGCTAATAAGTCTCTGGTACAATAAATCCAGGTGGCTTGATGAAATTCCATTTTGGTATGCTGCCTACCACGACGCACTCGCTGACCCGAAAGAAAATATCAGCTCAACCACCAGCGCTACTCGCGGGGCAGGGAAATATACACTGAAATGGGATGGTAAGGATGACAAGGGAATCCCAGTTTTACCAGGTTCTTACACAATTTTTATCGAAGCAGCGCGTCAACATGGTTCGCACCAGCTTATGACCCAAAAAATCACCTTGGGCAAGGCTCAGCACATTGACATACCCGGCAATTCAGAAATTGCATCCGCATCTTTGGACTATCGAATCAAAGGCAATGGAAACTAACCAACTGCAGCCCGTCCAGGAAAGGGGCAAGCCAAAACTGCCAGGGAGAAAAAGGACAGCTACTTTTTCACGGTGGCTGCATATTTACCTCTCAATGCTAAGTTTTTTGATCGTTCTTTTTTTTTCAATAACTGGCTTAACGCTCAATCACGCTGAATGGTTTGACGGCAAGCAGGTAGAAAAGAAGATTACCGGTAATCTGCCAATCGCATGGGTGAAAACACCTGATACAGGCCTCATAAGAAAACTCGAGATTGTAGAATTATTACGTAAAAAGTATAGTATTAAGGGTTCCATGAGCGAGTTCCTTATACAGCCAGATCAATGCGCTATATCTTTTAAAGGCCCGGGGTATAGCGCGGACGCATTTGTAAGCCGTAAAGATGGCAGTTTACACGTTACCGAACTACGCCTAGGGCTTGTGGCTGTACTAAATGACCTGCACAAGGGGCGCGACAGTGGCAGCGCTTGGAGTTGGGTAATTGATGTTTCAGCCGGCTTTTTGACTCTGGTCTCGCTCAGTGGACTAACAATGATTTTTTTTATGAAGAAAAAAAGGCAAGCCGGTTTGTTGCTTGGGTTGCTGGGTGGTATTATTTGCCTTGCAATCTATTATCTCTTTGCCTATTAATTTACTGTCGGGTTCAAAATCGCTTTGTTGACTGTCGTCTTACTTCATAAAAAACACAAGGTCTTAGTTAAAAATAACGACTAAATAAAAAAAGTGATCATTTACTAGAGAATTGATATGATCTGCAGGCTGATGGAATTCTGCAAGAAAAATTAAATTGAGCACTTAGACTGAAGCCTTCGCGAAAAATTGAGCAATGGAAAAGTAAAAATGAGCGTGCAATTAAACGGTACTTTGCCCAAGAGAGGTAGACTAAATATTAGTTAAATCGACCCGACTGCTCCTAAAAGCAACTTCTTGAGGTAAAATAGATTATCCTGGGCTCGGATCCCTGTAAATTATTGCCTGTATTATGCAATCTTTATCTGAGGTTTGACTTGGAACTTCTTTTTCACAACACTATTGGCTAATTAAATTTGAAATGAAGAAAATCGTCCTGCTTCTGTAAAGACGTTTAATTTAATATAATTCTTAAAGAGCCTAAGTGACAAATCAACTACATAAATTTACTTTTTCGAAGAAAACTTATCAAAATAATTGGTTTTTATCTCATTCGAAACGTCTTTAAAATTCAAGCAGACGTATACGAGGCTGGCACTGATGACCATCAGGCATACAAATCTTATAACTTTATATTTATCCATCAGCTATAAAGATACAGGTAAGATCTAGCTTAAATCACCGCATTAACTAAATCACCCTAATCAGCAATTCGGAAAATCACAATATTCCACTTTAATCATTCAAATCAGCTCTGTCGCCAGTACTGGTTTTTCAGGACAGGCCATTCTGATAAGTATGACAACAGCAGAAATAAAAGTCAATGCCCCTATTGCGCCGATCGCATAACCTATACCCAGACGGTCAGCAAGAAAACCAGACAGAATAGCACCGAATGCATAACCTGAATCACGCCAAAGCCTAAAAATACCAATACTTTCAGCCCGCTGTTCTGGGTTGGTATCGGTTGCAATGGCGGTGATAAAAGTTGGGTAGACAATTGCTGTACCAAGACCCAAACCGACTGATATCAAGATATATTGAATTTCCTGACTGGCATAAATAAGAAAGAGAATGGCGATAGCCTGCATCAGCATGCCCCAAAAAAGTAGGATCTTGTTACAAATAAGATCAGCTAGCCGGCCAGTAAATAATTGGGTTATGCCCCAGACTGCCGGATAAATAAAAACTATCATTCCTGTCTGAGTCAGATTATACCCCTTACTGATGAGTAGAACTGGAAGCAGTCCCCAGATCATACCATCATTCAGATTATTTATCATCCCTGCCTGAGTCACCGACGAAAGATTAGCCTGCCTGAAACTGGTATCCAGGAATATATTGTTTAAAGGCTTAACAATTGAAGTTAGGTTCTCTTGAGTCTTAAATTTTGCAGTATCATTCACCAAAAAGATGCTACTCAGTAAACCAGCCACTGATAGGAAAATTCCAATTACAAACGGCCATGGTCTCAGCCCATAATGATTTGCAATGTAAGCGCTGAGTAATGCAACGAGTGCTACAGCCAGGTAACCAGAAAATTCATTGAGACCCATGGCAAAACCCCGGTCTTTCTCACCAACGAGGTCAATTTTCATGACCACGGTAGACGACCAGCAAAGGCCCTGATTAAATCCCAGTAGGATATTAGCGGCAATCACCCAGTTCCAACTAATAGCATAAATAAGAAGGAAGGGAATTGGCAGCGCAATAATCCACCCAATTACCAAAAGATTTTTACGTCCTACCCTGTTTGCCAAAAAGCCAGCAAAATAATTACTGATAGCCTTGGTAAACCCAAAGACGATAATGAAAGAAAGAATGACAGACTTGGCAACCATGGCAAAATCATGTCTGGCGAATTCTGGCAGGATGGTTCTTTCCATCCCCACCATACCTCCAACAAAGGCATTTACCATGAGTAAGATTGTAAACTGCTGCCAGTTTTCAACCAGGCCCTGCTTTACCGGTTTCAGCATTTTCTGCTTATCCATAATTATTGGGGTAGCTTCTTTTCAAATACACCATAAAAATAGGTACCAAGTAAGGCTCCTATTATAACGATACCCATGCTAAGGTAGCCGTAACCGAGACTAACGAACATGGGTCCTGGGCATGCACCGGTTAAGGCCCAGCCTAAACCGAAAATTGAACCACCAATTATATATTTTGCCCAGGTTTTATCTTTGTCTTTGAACTCAATCGCATTACCCTGTGAATCTTTAAGCTTGAACTGCTTGATCAGAAAAACGCCCAGAGTTCCGAGCACAATGGCAGTTCCAATAATGCCATACATATGAAATGACTGAAACCTAAACATCTCCTGTATTCTGTACCAAGAAACGGCTTCAGATTTAGTCATGATCACGCCGAAAAGTATGCCAGTTAGCACAAATTTTAAGGATTTCATAGGCTGAAAATTAGCGGAAAGATCAGGTGAGTCATAATCAGACCACCGACAAAAAATCCAATGACGGCAATTAGTGAAGGAAACTGCAAATTAGAAAGACCACTGATAGCATGGCCTGATGTGCAGCCACCTGCATATCGTGATCCAAAACCAACGAGCATACCGCCACTCAACAGCAAAACCAGGTTTTTAACAGTTAAGAAATTCATACCGAAGAGCTGTGACGGATTGAGTTGACCGTCAAAATGAATACCTATCGTCTGAAGGTCTCTTATAGTTGAAGTTGCCAGTTTTACAGGGGCTTCAGATTTGAGCAAAGTGGCAGAAAGTATTCCACCCAAAACAGCACCTACGAGAAATAGGAGATTCCACTGTTGGGCTTTCCAGTCAAAATCAAAAAATTTAACAGACTTACCAGCTCCGGCAATCGTACAGATTGCTCTCAGGTTTGAAGAAAAACCAAAAGATTTTCCAAAAAATAGCATTAGAAACATGATACCTGCAATTGCTGCACCAGATGTATACCAAGGCCAGGGTTGTTTTAATAATTCAATCATAATATGGTTTAAATTCAATATCAACCAGAAAATAGAATTTCTTAAACCGCTTATTTAATAAACGGTCAAGCTTTCATACGATAGTTGACGGGCAGACGTATTCGGTGAGGCTAGGATATGATGCCTCTTTAATCGATTTAAACCCACCTTTGATATCGATTAGATTATGAAAACTTCTTGCCCTCATTAAAGAGTTAAAGATCATTGACCGGTACCCGCTCGCACAATGAATATAGTAAGTTTGATCTTTGTCGATACTAGCCATTTGCTCATTGATATACTCAAGAGGAATATTTTCAGCGCCTTTGATATGTTCTGATGCATATTCTGATGGTTTTCTAACATCAAGAATTTTTACTGAACCTTCAGAAAGCTGAATTTTTTCGAGCTCACCGGCCGAAATAGAAGTAATCTGATCAATCTCCTTGCCTGCATTAACCCATGCCTGAAGACCTCCTTTCAGATAACCTATAGCATGGTCATAACCTACCCGGGCGAGACGGGTGACTACTTCTTCTTCTCTGCCCTGATCGGCAATGATCAGAATTAAATGCTTGATATCGGGAATTAATGTTCCTACCCAGGGCGCAAAATTGCCGTCTATACCAATACTGATAGAATTAGGCACAAAACTTAGGGCAAAAGTCTGTGCCTCACGGGTATCTAGTAAAATTGCACCTGTTTCATTAGCAATAGCTTCAAATGCTTCAGGATCCAGCCCCCTGTTTCCCTTTAAAAATACGGCATCAAAGCTTTCTGAGCCTTCCCTGTTCATTTTTACATTTAATGGGAAATAGGCAGGTGGAGGTGTGAGGCCATCAGTAACTTCACTTATAAATTCATTACGGGTCATATCAGCACGTAAAGCATAATTTACCTCTTTCTGATGCATAAGGCTATCAGAGGTTTCTTTACTCATATTCTTGCCACATGCTGAGCCTGCCCCATGAGCAGGATAAACTGTAACATCATTTGGCAATACCATAATTTTAGACCGTAATGAATCAAACAGCATTCCTGCCAGATCTTCCTGGGTGATTTCGGCAGCTTTCTGGGCCAGATCGGGACGGCCTACGTCTCCTATGAATAAAGTATCTCCAGAAAAAAGTGCTGTTTCTTTACCTTCTTCGTCTATCAGCAAATAACAGGTTGATTCTTTAGTATGTCCGGGAGTATGTAATACCCTGACACGAGCTGCTCCAAGGTGAAATTCTTCGTTATCACGGGCAATATAGGCTGCAAAGGTCGGGTTAGCTTCTGGTCCATAGATAATTTCAGCACCCG
The DNA here is from genome assembly GCA_031363945.1 of bacterium. Taxonomy (GTDB): domain Bacteria; phylum Bacteroidota; class Bacteroidia; order Sphingobacteriales; family Sphingobacteriaceae; genus JANLVJ01. The sequence goes on from JANLVJ010000011.1 coordinate 61,671, forward strand.
TTTTTCTAGCCAGGTCAACATGGCCAGAGACAAAGTCAGCGTGAAAATGGGTTTCGAATACATATTTTATGGTTGCCTTTGCAGCCTTGGCTTTATCAAGATATGGCTGCACTTCACGAAGTGGATCTATTATGGCGACCTCACCCTTAGATTCAATATAATAAGCACCTTGGGAAAGACAACCGGTATAAATTTGTTCAATGATCATAATAGAAAAATTAGATTATAAATTTCGTTAAATCGTTAAATATGTAAGGTGATTAATATCACTTTAGTTTTATAAAGGCTTAAAGACCAGTTCTCGCAAAATTATGTAAAAGCCCATGACCAGCACAAATATGCCAAATCCTTTCTTTAGACTGTCAGCAGGCATTTTTCCATTCAGATAGCCACCACCAAAAATTCCAATTATGGCGATCGAAGTTATTTTTATCAGAAAAAACCAGTTTATCGTAAAATGTCCGAGATCACCAGTAAAACCAATCAGTGAATTCAAGGCAATAATGAGCAGTGATGTTCCGACAGCCTCTTTCATCGGTAAGCCTACCAGTAAGACAAGTGTAGGTATCAGCAGGAAACCTCCACCAGCTCCCAAGATTCCTGTTGTCAAGCCAATCCCAGTTCCATAAAATAGGAGTCTTGGCAGATTAACTGGCCTTTCTACAGCCCTAAGTATACGGGCTAGGTCGGCATTGTCAGTCTGTTTAAAATTAGCTGTTTTTGGTAATAATCGCCCGATACTATTTGATCTTCTGCTACTATGCGATTGCTTGCTATTATACGGTTGCTTGCTATTATAGGATTGCTTGCTATTGCGAATCATAGCTGTCGCAGCTAGAAGCATCAAAATAGCAAACAAGACCATAGTCAGCATATCTTGAGAAATATTAAATCGGCCTATCGTTGCAATATGAGCAGGGATTGCAGGAATGATGAATTTTCGGGTCAGGAAAACAGTAGAAATTGAACTGATTCCAAATAATAAGGCAGTTTTAATATTTACAAATCCTTTTCTATAATTATTAAATGCCCCAACCATACTGGTTGAGCCAACTATAAAAAGTGAGTAAGAAGTTGCCAGCAAAGGGCTAATGCCAAATAGATAAACCAGTACGGGTACTGTCATAATTGAACCGCCTCCACCAATCAGGCCTAGAGATATACCAATAAAAGCTGCGGCCAGGTACGCGAAAGTTTCCATATTTTCTGTAGTCAAACAAAGGTGGAAACATTAAAACTGATATCAGGTGACAACAGTCAACTATTATTTTAACAATTCAAGGAAATTACGGTGCAGGACAAGATCACTATGTTACTCCATCTTTTTCAGAAGTCGTAAAATAACCTCCCGGAATGAATTCAAGTCAATAGCTATATCATTGAGGGTAAGGCTTAATTTGCAGGTCTTAAGTTTTTTTTTAAACTGAATTCGCAGATGGTAAAAAAGCCGATTATCCATACTCTTGAAAGCAGTATGATCAATAAGAGTTAGTAGCTCTTCATACCTTGAGTGATATGTTTCAAGTATGAAATAATACCAGGTTTTATACCCCTTCATCATCTTATCCATAAATAAGATATTCAGGTGACGGCTATTCCATAAGGTTATATATGTGGAGGTAGCGAACTCTGGTAAATGGCCAGTATTCCAGGAATATTAATCAGCATATGGGCCGCTAGGCCCCAAAAAAAACCAAATCTTACCCGCATAAAGGCAAAACCAAAGCCCATAAGTAAAATGGGGGCAACAATCAGAGGAGAAAGAAGAATTGAGAGAGTTGACAACGGCCTATAATTCAGGATATGAATAAGGGCAAATAAAGAACAGGAAATATAAACCATATATTTAAATCCATTGAGGGTTCTTGAAGCAGTGATGACATAATTCGTATAAAGCAGGCAGAAACCAATTAATGGTAAAATTACGGTACCAATGCCAATATGATTACCCGAAATAATAAGGTTCCAGGTGAGAATAGCCAGAAATGAACAGCCACTGAGCAATATCAGACTTCGGTTTATGAGTAAGGGTAAGCGGAAAGCAATTTCCTCAGTTAGGGGCGCAATTAAAATTCCAACTACAAGAATTGAAAAGCCAAACCGATCGGGAATAGAATTAAAGTTTGAACCATAATGCTTGAGTAAATCTGTTCCATCAGCAAACAATACAATATTGCAGGCAATACGGGAAAAAAGGCTTAAAACGAATACAGACAAATAGAGCACCAACCAGAAGAAAATGAAGTACCTGACTTTTGAAGCGAATGGCTGGTTTGAAGTATTAACCCTTTGTGGATTGGTAATAAACAGAAAAAAATCTCTTAACATAGCAAGTTACAAAGCTGTATAACAGTAAAAATCGAACCTGCAAATGTAATTTTTTTACTAGTTTGAATTTCAGCTTCCTATAAAAAGATTAAAAGCTTCTTTATACTGGTCCCCTACCATGATGTTAATTCCACCAATTTGCACAGCACCCCTGGTAACTGAATTGATTTTATCAAGTGACACAATATAAGAACGATGAATGCGCATGAAGCGCTTGGAAGGGAGTTTTTCTTCGAGCATCTTCAAGGTAATGAGTGATAAGGTTGACTTTTCCAAACCCCTGCGCCAGATTTTTGCATAATCTTTAAGCCCTTCAATATAGAGAATATCATTAAAGTCAATTCGTACAAGCTGATACTCGACTTTCAGAAACATATAATCAGCAGACGCTGATTCATCAGTTAAGACCAAAGACTCATCAGCTTTATGTAAAAGATCTGCATATACAAGTGCCTTATTTGCTGAACGAAGAAATTCTTCGTAGTTAAAAGGCTTCAGCAGATAATCAAGCGCATCAACCTTAAAACCATCAATAGCAAACTGATTATAAGCGGTTGTAAAAACGATTCGTGGTTTACGCTGCCCGGTACGCGTTTCGATTACTCTTGCCAGCTCAATACCATTTAAATCAGGCATCTGAATATCAAGAAAGATAAGATCAACAAACTCAGTATGCAGCATTTTAAGCGCCTCAACAGCGCTGGAAAACCGACCTCTCAAATTCAAAAATGGGGTTTGTTCAACAAAAGCACACACCAGGCCCAAGGCTAGGGGTTCATCGTCAACAGCAATACAGTTCAGGATCATGATAGAACAAGCTTTAGATTCACGGTAAATTTATTACTTTCTGTTTTTTCAATAATATGAAGATAATACCTGTCAGCATAAATCAGGTCAAGTCTTCTTTTTGTGTTTGCTAGTCCAATGCCAGATTTATCTTCAGGCCCTGGCATTTTATCAGAAAATATAAAATTGCTTACCTGCAGAGTAATGGTGTTTTTTACCTGGATGAGTTTGATTGTGATATGACTGGGCTTTGATACGCTGACACCGTGTTTAAAAGCATTTTCAATAAATGGTAAAAAGATCATCGGAGCAACCTCAAAATCCTGTATCGTATCAGGCACTGAAAACTCAAGTGTTACAGAATCGGTAAGCCTAAGCTGCATCAGACTGATATAATCTTTCAAAAAATCTATTTCCTGGCTGAGTCTTGTGTAAGTATGCTGAGTATCATAAAGAACATAGCGCATCATACGGGATAGCTTATGAATCGCAACTCTCGATTTTTCTACATCGATTATTGTCAGGGCATAAATATTATTGAGTGTATTGAAGAAAAAATGTGGATTAATCTGTGCTTTCAGTACTGCAAGTTCTGAAAGGGTATTTTCCTGTTCGAGGGCCAGGTGCACCTGTTTTTCAGCCTGCCACTTCTGAATAGTTGTAATGCTGGTGCTGATACCAAGAACCAAGGCCGTAATTATAAGAATAACAGAGTCATAATGGTGGTGTTTCTGATTGTATGGTTTTGGAGGTCCATGACGGTGAAAAGCCTGATCCATTAAGTTACTCAGATTAAGCCATTCATCAGCAAAATTATTCAGTTCCACAATCAGAATTATGGTACACATGATCAGGGCCAGAAAATAGCCCACTCGGTTTTGAAGTAAAAACCTGGGAACAAGTACGAGCGCATTTAAATAATAAGCCCCCATTAATATTATTAATACAAATACCTGCTTGATCCAAAGCTGGTACGGGATGATGATATCACCTGTAAGCGGTTTATAAAATAAAATGCTAATGGCAAATACGATCCAAACCAATATCTGAATTAGTATGGCAATCAGGCTTGATTGGGATTTTCTGATGAGCATAGGTATAATACAATGAAGACTCTCAAATTTTAGCAATAGTACTGATCGCATAATCTGAAAGCAATAAAAGCCGTCGTCAAGGTTGATTTTGCCGATGAACAACGTGTTATGACTTATCCTAATGCCAACTTTAACCTGAGGTAAAACAATAAAAGCGCTTATTTCAGTATTACAAAGACGTTATAACTAGAGACAACTCAGCGAAATATTTTTAAAAATCTAGATTTTACCCGGGTTATCAGGTTTCTAATCAGTCTGACAGATATTATTAATTCTGAGAATAAAGGTGCTAATAACCCCAATATTCTGAACGTAAATGCAAAAGATGTTTTCTCAAAAATAATTCAGGAACTTTCAGATGGTACAAGTGTAATTAGAATAGGTGGTAATAGCGGTGAGGCAGCCCTAGTGTCAGGTACTAAATTTCTGCAGCTCCTGATCTGATGGCAACCAGCAATCTTACTTTTGCAGGAAATGCTGTAACTTCTGACGCCACATTTACCTCTGAAGTGAGCCTATCTTATTCAGTTGCTGAAAAAGGTTTTGTGCTAAATATTCCTGCAGGACGAGCCTCTGTTATTACAATACACTAGATGAATTATGAAGGAAGTATGCCTTTTTTTCCATTACAATATTCATAATTGATTAATAGGTATATATAAATAATAATCAAATATATTTAATAATCAATATATTGTATATGTTTACTTAAATAAATAGATTATCTATAAAATTTAAGTTGTAAGATTTTCGGACTGATGCTGTCATAGCATAAACTCATACTTGAGTCACTTGGTACGAAGAGATTATAGACTTTTAAATTGAGATGCTTCGAAAATTCAAGCGGTCTGTCAGCTGATATGAATCTTAATTGACCTCCTTTTATATCAATGTAACGAAATTGAATATTTTTAAAAAGCCGGATTAGTGACTGATCAAAAACTTGTTTTTTATCAGTAAAGTCAATGAGTGGTTCTGTAACTGCAAGCCTCCCGGGATGATTTTGATTTGCAGACTTTAGCTGATTTTGATTAGCAGGCTTTGACGGCTGTGGTGGTAGTGCATGAACTACTGGTCTACCCGATTGAGGCAACTGACCAGAATTCCCCGGTTTGCCAATATGCAGCAGCTGACCTAAATTTTCAGCCCTACCCGACTGAAATATCTCAGCATTGTTTGATGAAGCAGCCTTCTGATTGAACTTATCTGATTTGGGTGAGTATATCCCGACAGAAACATATTGACAAATCAACGTATCGATAATAATCTTTGATCCGATATAATTTACGGCCAGGGATCTTGAGTTAAAAAGTAAACGATCAGCCTTAAAATTGATATCACCCCGATGAATATCACCGTATTCATGGTAAACGCAGGAATCAATTTTAACAAATTGACTGCGACCTGAAAAGTGCAGGCGTTTAAAGCTTAAGTAATGCTTACCATCAGGAAGTTCCCAGCGTTGCCGGTCTATATTGATTTCTATTTCTTCAGATGAAAAAAAGTGATGGCTTGTATTATTCCTTTTCGTGAAATTTCTAAGGTAGAAATTTATATGGGATACAATAAAAGGTCTGACTGTTTGCAGGTTGCTGTAGGTATACATGCCACCTACAATCTTCAGCTTTGTGATTTGCAGATGCCTGGTCATTGATTTCAACATAGAAATTACTTCATTCGGCTCAATACCTGCTTTTGAGTACTTATGACTGGGTAACAAGTGTTCATGTTCATTTACGACAGGACCCTCTACCAACAGACTGTCAACCAGCACTCGCTGATGAAAGATCAGGGCTCTCCATGACTTGATGGCAAGATTTATTTTAGGCACGTTAACATCGTAATGTTGGGACGTATGTGAAGTATCTGTACAATATACCCTTGCATCATTAATGATCAGATGCCTTTTAAACAAAGAGAAATCAATATAAGAGGCGTCAAATGAATACAGGCCCCGTGACTGATTATGAACTGCAATCTGTACAAGTTCTTTAAATCGGTAAACAATTACATAGTAAAGAACCCCACTGATCGCCAGTCTGATCAGCAGCAGGATGAGTATTCGTCTGATCCATTTCCTATGCTTTGAGGCAATTTTCATTCGCAGAGAAAAGAATTTATCAAGGTTAAAGTTTCAAAAAAATTATTAATAATCACCTCCAGTTTTTATTTCTGTTGCCTGTGGTAATTCTAGCAAGGGAGAAATATACCTGTTGAATTTTTAAAATGAGTAATTTAACACTCTCACAAAATATATAGAAAATTACGAAGCCAGATTATGAATGAAGCTTTTAAAGATATATTCACAGATAGGCGAAAGCTATTTGTCGTTTTTATGATTGTAGTCCCATTTTTTGTTTATTGCGGTTATTATTATTACAATATTTTCAAAAATGCACCTTTCAGAGGTGACCAGTTTGAGTTCGTTGAGCTAAAAAAATTTAGAAACGGACAATTACGGGAGTATATCAATACTAAAACCGGGGAGTATAATTACTATAACAGTAAAGATTCACTCGTTCATCAGCATATTGATCTCAGTCATGAAAGCTTGCATGATCTTCACACGAAAATGATGGATATTCTGTTTTGGAATATTGAGCCTGTATCAGGTGATACAACCCTCAAACACAGGAAAGAAGTACCAATTTATATGATAAATGCTGTTTACCAGCGTAAAAGTAAGAAAGTATGGTGGCAACTACATTATTATGAAGATCAAAAACTAGATGATCGAATGTCAGAGATGGTTCGTAGTATTGAAGGTGAAGCTACAGATGCCATGATAAAAAAGGCTAAATAGAAACACTTCTTAAGCAGAAGGTATCTGCCTTATTCAGACCCTCCTGCTTTCTTTATTAAAAGTTCAGGCTGTTATTATTTAATCTGGGTATTTTTATTAATTTTGCAGCTCATTTAAAGTTATTTCATGTACGCAATAGTAGATATAGCCGGCCAACAGTTTAAAGTGGCAAAAGACCAGCACCTTTTTGTACACCGTTTACAAGGAGATGAAGGCGCTATCATTGAATTTGACAATGTACTCTTGGTAGATTCAGGAGATAAAATCACAATTGGTTCGCCACTTGTGAAAGGTTCTGTAGTTTCTGCTAAAATATTGTCTCATTTAAAAGGTGATAAAGTCATCGTCTTCAAAAAGAAGCGAAGAAAAGGATACGAAAAGAAAAATGGTCACCGTCAATATTTTACCAAGATCCTGATAGAAAACATCAGTATTTGATCTAACATTAGAAGAAAAAAAGCATGGCACATAAGAAAGGAGCGGGTAGCTCCAATAACGGACGGGAATCACATAGCAAGCGTCTTGGCATAAAATTATACGGTGGACAGTTTGCAATTGCCGGCAATATTATTGTTCGTCAGCGTGGTACAAAACATCATCCAGATAAAGGGGTAGGTATCGGAAAAGACCATACACTATTTGCTTTAATTGATGGTACAGTAACATTCAGGAAAAAGCAAGATAATAAATCATGGGTTTCTATTCTGCCAATTGCAGTTGGAATAGCTGAACCAATGCACACATCAGCCTCTAAGCAACTAGCTGTTGAAGCTGTAAATCCTGAGCCAGTTATTGTTACTCCTGTAGCAATAAAAAAGGAAGCTGAAAATACAAAAGTTACTGAATCAGATTCTGAGCCAGTAGCTTAATATTGCTGATCATATTTAATGGAGCTGAAATGAATTTCAGCTCCATTTTTTGTTAAAAGCTTAATTGCCTTTGGGTATTAAAATTCTAAAAAAATATAGTTATTTTAAAGAATAAAGGCTGCCTTCATAACTGCAAACGCACAGATCATTATATAGAATCAGCTAAGCCATTTAAAATAAATCTAGAACTAGATCTGACCAAATGGAGTTCTCTCATTAAAAAGCGATTATACGTCCTTAGCTGAATTGATGTATTTATGCTTCAGAATAGCAATCGCCAAAAACCAATCAGAATTTTCTTTAATAATATTTTTAACCGATGGCATTACTACCGTATTTAATCCCTGCATCCTTTTAATTTAGTAGTGGTATAGAAACTGAAAAACAGCTACCCAAAGGAGAAGAAGATACAGTTATAGTGCCACCTAATTTTGTGAGTGTTTCACGGGTAATATAGAGCCCAAGGCCTGATCCCCGCTTACTATGAAGCGTGACAAAAAACATATCAAATATTTTTTGCTTGTATTTTTCTTGTATACCTATACCATTATCTTCAACTATTAGCTTAAGAAGATTTTTTTCAATGGCACAGCGTATCTTGATGGTATGATCATATTTTGATTCATCCCTAAATTTTACTGCATTTGAAAGCAGGTTATTCAAAATAATCGTCAGTCTTAATGGGTCGCTACAAATATCACCCATATAAGAATCTACCTTAAAAGTGATTTTTTCATCATACAGCAAAACCTGTTGTTGTTTGATAGCGGTATCTATTAAATTAGAAATGCTGAATATCTCTAAATTCAGGTCGGTGCGTTTATTTCTTGAATAGTTAATAATTTCTCTAATAAAATCATCCTGTTGTTGAAGGCTTCTTTCCATCAGCTCATGATATTTCCTGATAACATTCAAATCATTTTCATCTTTAATAATCTTTAAAAGACCTTGTAAAGATGTTAATGGTGCCCTCAGATCATGTGAGGCGCTATAAACAAACCGATCAAGCTCAAAATTAGTATCTGTAAGACTCTGATTCTTCAATTCAAGCACTTTAGAAGATATGAAAAGTCTTCTGATAGTTAGAGCCGAGTAAACACCATTTAAGCCAAGAATGAGCATAATCATCAGAAACTCTGCTGTTAGCAAATACTGCCTGATCACTCTGGAGGCTTCATCAAGCGTATCAGAAAAATGCTGTTCCATAGAAGTAAGGGTATCATCCCAGAAATTTATATCCCGGCTATCGATATGTTGCCTTGCAATAGTATATGTTCCAGCCTCTATCTGATCATGAATACTTACCGCTCTGATATGCATTATTCGCAAAAGAGAATTTGCTCCCCTCCAGTAAATAAAAATATGTTGTAGAAAACTAACATCTTTAAAATTCCTCACCAGCCATACCATATCACGCGCATCCCCAACATTATTTCCTCCTCCTACAAAGTTTTTTACTATTGCAGCATCACCACTACTCAGAAAACTATGTAAGGCAAGACTATCATTTACTTCTATGCTTAGGTTTTTTGTATATAACTTATAATCAACTTCATTACGGTTACTCAGATAAAGCTGCAAATGCCTGGAGCCATCTTTTTGTGCTTTTGAAAATAAAGATTCTCCGTTTATGAATGACCTTACTGCAGACATTGTCTTGATTGTATAGTAATTGATCACCATCAATGAAGTACAAGACAAAATCACAAGCAGGAGTAAGATGATTAAAGCAGTCAGTCGACTCGAAAAAAGGTTTTTCGGTGGCAGGAAATTAAAAGGGAAGATTTTGTTTTTCAAAAAAGCTTAAATTACGAATTAGCAACATTGACGGATGATAAAGGTACAGGTAAGTAATTTATTTAATAGCTTTTATTGCTTGTTCAGGCCGATAAACCGCTTAATGCTTCATTTTGTTTCAATTTCATAGCCACAGGGATATACAGGGTAAAACAACTTCCTTCTCCGACTTCTGAAGACACTTCAATTCTGCCACCAAGTTTACTTACCGTCTCTTTGGTAATATAAAGTCCAAGGCCCGAGCCCCTGTTTTCATGTAAGGTGACATAAAACATATCAAAAATTTTATCTTTCTGATGAGGTTGAATTCCGATTCCATTATCTTCTACCTGTATTTTTAGCATTTGGTCAGCTACTTTGCAATAAATGCTGATCTTTTGCTCAAATTTTAATGGGTCGCTAAATTTTATAGCATTTGATACGAGATTATTTAAAATAATCTTCAGTCGTAAAGGATCGCTATAAATAGTTTCTACAGACAAATCTTTAAAAAACTTAATTTCATTTAAGTTTGACATGTAATAATGCTGATTAATTGTTGAATCAATCAGTTTACTTAAGTCAAGCTGCTCTAATGTCAGATTTGTGCGCTTATTTCGTGAATAATTAATGATTTCACGAATAAAGTCATCTTGCTGGTCAAGACTTCTGTCCATGTATTCAAGGTAATATCTGATTTGCTGCAGATCATCCTCTTCTTTGATAATTTGAACTAAACCTTTTAAAGAAGTAATAGGAGCACGAAGGTCATGTGAAGCACTGTAAACGAATCTGTCAAGTTCTGCATTCGTATCAATCAGGTATTGGTTTTTAGTTGCTAATGCTTTTGCTGAGAAAAATAACCGCTTTACAGTAATCGCTGAATAAGCACCTGTAAAGCCTACGATTAATAAAATCATGGTAAAATCACATATCAGCAGTTTCTGCCTGATCGATCGTGACGCATTTTCTAGGGTATCAGAAAACCCAGACTCTATTTTGGTTAATGCATTATCCCAATTATTTATGTCTTCACTATCAGCAATAGCCTGATAACTTGTATATGTACCTTTAAGAATCTTTAACCGAATACCAGTGGCCCTGACATCCATAATACGTATAATATTATTTGCATCACGCCAATAAAAAATACACTTTTTGAAAAATGAAACCTCGCTGAAATTTTTTAAGAGCCAATTCATATCGTCAGCGTCCTCAATATTATTGTTTCCTGTAATGAAATTATCCATTAACTGCCACTGTGGCCGGCTCTTAAAAAGGCCATTCAGGGCAAGACTTTCTCTACTATTAATCTTTATATTTTCTGAGTAGAAAGTGTAAAAATGTTCGTTGTGTTGATTTAGGTATAGCAGGAGGTTTCTAGATCCATCTTTTTGAGCTTTTGAGTATTGTGATTCTCCATTAATGAATGCTCTTAGTGCTGAAAGTGTTTTTATCGTATAATAATTAACGATGATCAGGGAAGTGCATGATAAAATGACTGATAAAATCAATGCCAGCAAGATCGGGAAGCCATTTGATTTTATTGTTTTCCAGTTGACTTTTGCCTTATTGGAAATAATTGTTGAGATCTTGTTTTTCAATTAGAGAACCCTTGCCTAGTCAGATTAGCCAGTCTGTACGGATACTCTTGAATTATGTTTTATATTAATGATAGCATTACTACTACAAAGAATAATTATTAATCGGGATGCAAATTATAAAACAGGAACATTTCCTTATTTCAGAAACAGACCCGATACTGCCCCCAGTTTAAATCCTGTTTCTTTTGTAATGTATAAACCCAGTCCAGATACCCGGTTAGGGTGATGGGTAAAATAAAACATTTCAACTCTCTTTTTGCTTGAGAACAGCGTGAATTCCGATTCCATTGAAATTCCCAATTAATTCATCTCACCCAAGCCCTGCATTAAGCCCCTAAAGATCCAGAGATAGAATAATTCTAAAACTATTTTTAAATAATAACCTACATAGACAATTTTTGACCAAAATTCAGGTTTAATGTTTAACTATATATATAATAATAATACAATTAAAATAACCACAACAAAAGCAACATAACCGACGTAAACCGAGCAAAACTAATATCATGCTGATTCCTATCATAGCAGTCTTAATGACCATTATTATCCTCCTCGTTTTTGCAAGGCATACGCATCTGCATACTTCAGATGCTAAAATGGTTCAACCTATTTTAAACCCTATTGAGGAAATAAATACACAAAAAGAGGGATCATCAGATATAATGCTCTAAAAAGGATTATATCTACATCTTAGGCTCATGATTGCCTTTTAGAAAATTCAGCACAAAAATTGAGCAAAATCTGTTTTCTTTCTTCCGGCAAGTTAAGACCCGCCAGATGTTTAAAAGCTTCAGATGAGTAAAAGTTTATTGTTTCAGCTGCAAGTTCATCGATATTAAGGGAATCGTAAATTGATTTCACCTGAGATATCTTTAAGCTAGGTTCAAGATAATTTTTGGTTAAAAAGCCTTCCAGTTGATTTTTAACTGAAGCATCTGCTTCTTCAAGCGCCTTGAGTAGCAGGTATGTTTTCTTATTCGCCAGGATATCACCACCAACTCTTTTTCCAAAAATTTCTGGTGAACCATAGACATCAAGCATATCATCACGTAATTGAAATGCAATGCCCATGTTCAAACCAAAATGATATAGATGAGATGCATCAATAGCACTCGCATTTCCAAGAACCGCCCCAATTTCCAGACTTGCCCCTAATAACACAGCTGTTTTCAGGCTGATCATTTTTAGGTATTCATCGATGGTGACATGTTTACGACTTTCAAAATTCATGTCAAACTGCTGACCTTCACAAACTTCCCTTGCCATTTTATTGAAAATACGCAAAATCTGTGATAAATGCTTGTCGGGAGCCGATGAGATTAATTCAAAGGCGGCCACAAACATGACATCACCCGATAAAATGGCGATATTATTATTCCATTTTTCATGAATTGTTGGCTTACCCCTTCTCAACGGGGCATCATCCATAATGTCATCATGAATAAGGGTAAACGTATGAAAGTATTCTACAGCAATTGCCAGATCGATAGAATCGGATATCTCGTTAGAAAAAAGATTTTTCGCAAGAAGAAGCAAGCAGGGTCTGAACCGTTTGCCCTCTAATTGCATGATGTATTCTAGTGGCTCATAAAGCTCAGCAGGTTCAGTCGGAAACTTCCGCTTCTGGATGGCTTCATTAACAAGCACACTAATTTCTTTAACAGAATACATCATAATAATTAGCCAATCAGTGTGAAATCAATTTGTTTTTTAACCAGGTCAACAGATTTTACCCTAATTTGTATTTCATCTCCGAGTTGAAATTTCTTTTTCTTACGCTGCCCTATTATACAGTAATTTGGTTGATCAAGAATGTAAAAATCATCATCCATATCTCTCAAACGTATCATTCCCTCACATTTATTTTCAATTATTTCAACATACATTCCCCATTCTGTAACTCCTGAGATTACTCCTGCAAACTTATTGCCTGTCTGATCTTTCAGGTATTCAGCCTGTTTATATTTCACTGAAGCGCGTTCAGCATCTGCGGCCTTTTTTTCCATCTTGGAACTATGCTCACATTTAAGCTCAATTTCCTCCTGATCTACGCTTTTACCCCCATCAAGGTAATGCTGGAGTAACCGGTGCACCATAACATCGGGGTAACGCCTGATAGGAGATGTAAAATGCGTATAATAGTCAAAGGCCAGCCCATAATGTCCGGTTTTTTTAGTTGTATAAATCGCTTTAGCCATAGATCTGATTGCCAACTGGGTCAGAACATTCTGCTCTTTTTTGCCAACAACATCTTCCATCAACTTGTTTAAAGATTTTGAAATTTCTTTATGAGTCTTCGTATTGATGCGGTATCCAAAGCGGGAAGCAAAGATTGAAAAAGCTGCCAGTGTTTCCGGATTTGGCTGATCGTGGGCACGGTAGACAAATGTAACCGATTTTTTCTTATCACCTTTTTTGGCCACAAACTCAGCAACCTTCCGGTTAGCAAGAAGCATGAAATCTTCAATTAATTTATGTGCATCTTTTCGCTCTTTCACATAAATCCCGATTGGCTTACCCTGTTCGTTAAGTTTAAATTTCACTTCTGTACTTTCAAAATTGATAGCACCAGCAGCAAAACGCTCTTTTCTAAGCTGGTAAGCAAGTTTATTTAAAGCATTGAGTTCGGTAAACATTTCACCCTGGCCTGCATCAAGAATGTCCTGAACTTCTTCATATGCAAAACGTCGGTTTGAATGAATAATTGTCTTACCGTACCATTCATGGACAATCTGTGCTGTTGGTGTTAATTCAAAAACAGCAGAAAAACATAGTTTATCTTCATGCGGTTTAAGTGAGCAGAGTTCATTTGACAGGCGCTCAGGTAGCATAGGAATGACACGGTCAACCAGATAAACTGAAGTACCCCTTTCAAAAGCTTCAAGTTCAAGGGCTGTGGCAGGCTTTACGTAATGAGATACATCTGCAATATGAACACCTACTTCTACATTTCCATTATCAAGAATCTTATAAGAAATAGCATCATCGAAATCTTTAGCATCATGCGGATCAATCGTAAAAGTAAGAATCTTTCTAAAGTCACGCCTCGAACTGATATCATCAGGGGTAATGATGGTACTGATTTCTGCTGATTCTTTAAGTACCGTTGGTGGAAATTCAAGTGGAAAACCATACTCAGCAAGTATTGCATTCATTTCAGTATTGTTCTCACCCTGTTTACCAAGCACATTGACCACCTCTCCTATAGGATTCTTTGCCCCCTGGGGCCATTCTGTAATACGGGCAAGAGCCTTTTCACCATCTTTTGCTCCTTTTAAACTTTCAATTGGGATGAAAATATCGTGCAACATTTTTCGGCTGTCAGGCATCAGAAAAGCAAATCTTTTTGATAAAGACATCTTGATGATACCGGTAAATTCCATTTTTGCCCGCTCAAGAATTTCAACTACCTCACCCTCTTTTTGCTTGCCATTTTGCTTGGCATAAACGAAAAGTTTCACTTTATCACCATGCAATGCATTGCGTAATTTTCGGGGTGCTATATATATATCTTGTTCGAGATCTTTAGAAACAAGAAAAGCAGAACCTGTTGAGGCCATTGCGATAATTCCTGTAACATAGGCAGCAGATGATTTTATTTTAAATTTTCCCTTCTCAGTTTCTTCAAGATTACCATTTTCAACCTGAGAACTTAAAATCTGCTGGATTGCTTCTCTGGAATCAGTGTCTGTAAGATTTAATTTTGAACAGATCTGCTTGTAATTAAGGGGTAAATCTTTACTCTGTGTTAAAATATTAAGAATAAGCTGGGTAAAAACCTGACCCAACTGCTCTTCTGTCTTTTTTTTTGCCATAATTTAAAAATTGCTACAAAGATACTGCTTACAGATATCATTGAAAATGTATTCCTTCACTATTAAGTCATCTTACCTGCCAGGTATTGCATTGATTAGTTTACGGGTATATTCTGACGAAGGGTTAGTATAAATGGTTTCGGGTGTTCCAATTTCTTCAATTTTTCCCTGATTCAAGACGATGATACGATCGGCAATAAATCTGACAACAGAAAGGTCATGGGAGATGAATATATAGGTAAGATTAAACTCTTCACGCAACGATATAAGCAGATTAAGTATCTGTGCCTGAACTGACACATCAAGTGCTGAAACTGATTCATCACAGATGATAAACTCCGGCTCCAGGGCCAGCGTACGGGCTATACCGATCCGCTGACGCTGACCGCCAGAAAACTCATGCGGGTAGCGGTTAAAATGATCTGCCTGAAGATTGACTCTTTCAAGTAACTCATAGACCCATTTTCGGCGTTGGGTATCATTTTCTTTCAGGCCGAAAACTTTCATCGGTTCTAAAATAGTATCACCTATCGTTTGTCTCGGATTAAGTGAAGAATAGGGATCCTGAAAAATAATCTGCATTTTTCTACGCATAGCCCTCATCGCAGGGCGGTCAAGCTTGATAAGATCCTGATGCTGATAAATTATTTTACCTGCATTGGGTTCAATAAGCCTGAGTAATGACCGGCCTAGGGTGGTTTTTCCAGACCCTGATTCACCAACCAGGCCCAATGTTTCACCGGCAAATACAGTAAAATTAATATCGTCTATTGCTTTGAGCGGTTGGGTAGCTGGCTTAAACCAGCCACCTGGGCGGGGGTACCATTTGCTTAAATTCTCAATAACAAGTAAGGGTGCCGCATCGTAGATGCGCTCAGTACGCATTTCTTTTTCTCCAGGCTGAAAAGCCAGGGATGCTTTAACCTGAGCAATGCTATCCGCTTTTTCAATCACGGTACCATCAGCCAGTACTTCCATGAAATCGGCAATGACAGGCAACTTCTTCAGACCCTGATTATTTACGGGGCGGCAGGCAAGCAAACCTTTCGTATATGGATGTAGGGGCCTTGCGAAAACCTGACTGGCAGGTCCCTGCTCAACCATTTTACCCCGATACATCACCAGTACTGAATCTGCTATATCGGCAATGATGCCCAAATCATGAGAAACGAAAATCATTGACATGCCTCTTTCAGCCTGAAGCTTCTTCAGTAAATCAAGAATTGTTTTTTGAACCGTCACATCCAGGGCTGTCGTAGGCTCGTCAGCAATCAATATCTGGGGGTCACAGGACAAGGCCATCGCAATCATGACACGTTGTTTCTGACCGCCAGAAAGCTGATGCGGGTAAGCACCGAAAATATAAGGAGGATCAGGAAGCTGAACCTCGTCAAATAAGTTAATAGTTTGTTTTCTGGCTACCTCTTTAGAAACATTTCGGTGAAGCCTGATCGTCTCGGCAACCTGCTCTCCGCAAGTATATACGGGGTTGAGTGATGTCATAGGCTCTTGAAAGATCATGGCAAGCTCAGCACCCCTGTAATGCCGTATTTGTTTAGTAGTAAGATGGTTCAGTGTTGTAGTACTGTCATTGAGTTCATGAAAAAGAATTTCTCCGGTGACCCGTGATGAATTTGCACTAAGCAAACCAATCAGAGCCATACAGCTTACAGACTTTCCAGATCCTGATTCACCAACTATTCCTAACGTCTCACCTCTTGATACCTTAAAGTCAAGACCGTCAACTGCCAGGTTCCACTGTTTTTCACCTTTAAAAAGAATGCGCAGATCACACACTTCCAGAATAAAATTACTCTTCATTCCCCGATGCTGATAAGTCTTTTTAAAAGCATCATATTATCATTACCCCCGGCTTATTTATAATTGGAACCCTGATAAAGTTTGATTCAGCAATACTTTCAGGAACAAAAACATATTTTTTATCGTAGAGCACCCCGTCAAGGTAGAAACTGAGTAAATATTCATTACTCAAGAAAAACAGCTCTTCCATAAGTGGTTCTATGAGCTTGAAATCTCCTGCTTCAAGCTCGCCGAGAGCGTGACGAAGAATAGAAGTATTAATTTTTTCGGTTTTTTGTAAACCGTAACCTTTTGAACTTACCAATACCTGCTGAAGATCCTGATCTTTCATATTAATCAGATAAACCCCCCAAGATTTTCCCCCAGGAGACTCTTCTTCAAGAACAACAGCTATTCCAATATTAGTTACTTCGTTGTTGGGCAAATCTTTCAGCATCGCGAATCGGTTCTGTTTTCACTAAATATAAAAACTTTGTTTCACGCCTGTCAAGATTAAGCCCAATTTAGTTATTTGACCTTGCAAGTAAACTAATGACAAAGAATTCGTAAAGCAATTGTTTTAGAAACGTAGTAAATGTGTACCTGGTTTTAAATACTGATTTTAAAATTTTAAAAGGTTCATCTTTTTGTATCTGACATTCCGTCTCTTGCTGATTATTTGGTTTTGGCAACTACTTTTTTTACTGCTGCCTTTTTAGCAGCCCCTGTTTTAGACGTTACTACCTTTTTGGTAGTTAGTGCTTTTTTTTCAGTAGCAACGCTACCATTTTCAGCGATTATAGCTTTCTTTGAAACCAATATAGCAGGCCCAGCTTTCGAAGTACCGCTTTTTACTCCGGTTTTCTTTAGGGTTACTTTCTTACCCAGTGTTTTAATCGGAACTATGTCAGTACCAGCAATTTTTATACAGTCAGCAAACGTGATACTTTCAGCCACCAGATCTTTGGGGATTTTAAGGTTTAATTCGCCAAAGGCAATAAACGGGCCCCAGCGACCATTAAGTACTTTAACGTTCCCATCTTCTTCAAAGATTTTTATGATCTTCTCAGCATCTTTAATCCGCTTCAGCTGTATGAGCTCGATTGCTCTTGCCTCATCAATCACCAGTGGATCATCAGTTTTTGGTAAAGACACGAATACATTGTTATGAAGAATATAAGGACCAAACCTACCGATACCCACACTCATTTCTTTTTCTTCAAATACACCTATCTTCTTTGGAAAGCTAAAAAGTTCAAGAGCATCTTCAAGACTGATAGTCTCAATCATCTGGGCACCGCGGAGGCTGGCATACTTAGGTTTTTCATCTCCTTCATTTTCAGGACTTTCACCAATCTGTACGCATGGACCATAACGTCCAATCCGGGCAGAAACCTTTTTACCTGTTTTCGGATCAACACCCAGATCTCTTGAACCTGTCTGACGCTCAGCTGTTTCAATCGTTTTTTCAACATTTTCATGAAAGGGCTCATAAAATGAACTAATCATTTTTGTCCATTCCTGCATGCCCTGAGCTATCTCATCAAATTCCTTTTCAACTTTTGCCGTAAAGTGAAAATCGACGATATCTTTAAAATGCATGACCAGAAAGTCATTCACGACTGCACCAATATCGGTTGGAAAAAGCTTATTACGCTCCGCTCCCGCCATTTCACGCCCGGTTTTTTCGGTAACGACTGCATTTTTTAATTCTAAAACCTGATAAAAACGCTCTTTACCATCACGGTCTTCTTTTACAACATAGGTACGCTTTTGAATTGTTGAAATTGTAGGCGCATAGGTTGAAGGCCGTCCTATTCCAAGCTCCTCTAATTTTTTAACCAGACTGGCTTCGGTATATCTTGCTGAAGGCCGGCTATACTTTTCAGTAGCCACAATATCATTCATGCGTAGTTCCTGCCCTATTTCAAGTGGAGGTAACATGGTACTTGATTCCTTCTCGCCATCTTCTGTTTCATCATCATGAGATTCAAGATAAACTTTTAAAAAACCATCAAAACGAATCAATTCTCCTTCTGCTCTCAGATGTTCTTTACGGGTAGAAATTGAAACTTCGGCAACTGTTTTCTCAATCTGTGCTTCACTCATCTGGGAGGCAATTGCGCGCTTCCAGATCAGCTCATAAAGCTTTTTTTCAGTCACGTCACCTTCTACTGTATGATTCTCAAAGTAGGTGGGTCTGATGGCCTCATGTGCTTCCTGTGCATTTGAAGTCTTGGTTTTATATTTTCTCAACTGGTGATATTGAGGCCCGAATGCGGCATGAATCTCTTTTTCAGCAGCTTGCAGAGCCGTGTCAGACAAATTCACCGAATCGGTACGCATATAACTTATATAGCCGTGTTCATATAATTTTTGGGCAATTGACATCGTGCGTGAAACAGAGTAACCAAGCTTTCGACTGGCTTCCTGTTGCAGGGTAGAAGTTGTAAACGGGGGCGCTGGATTCCTTTTTAAAGGTTTGGTTTCAAGATTTGAGATCTTGAACTGGGCTTTGGCGCAGTCTTCAAGAAAACTTCTTGCTTCAGAAACCTGTGTAAATCGTTCTCCAAGTTCGGCCTTAAAGCCATTTTTAAATGCGGCCTGGAGTTTTGCCTCTGGTTGGGGAATAAACTGGCCCACAATACGGAAGGCCGCTTTTGCTGCAAACTGGTTTACTTCACGTTCACGGTCAACAATCAACCTTACTGCAACTGATTGCACTCTGCCTGCTGAAAGTGAAGGTTTGATCTTTCTCCACAGTACTGGTGAAAGTTCAAACCCTACCAGTCTGTCAAGAACCCTTCTTGCCTGCTGGGCATGCACCAGATCATAATTGATCCACCTCGGGTTTTCAATTGCCTTAAGAATTGCAGGCTTCGTTATTTCATGAAACACGATCCGGCGGGTATTTTCTTCTTTAAGCCCAAGGGTTTCTTTCAGGTGCCATGAGATTGCTTCACCCTCACGGTCCTCGTCAGAAGCCAGCCAGACAATTTCTGCCTCTTTGGCTAATTTTTTCAACTCAGCAACCATGGCCCTTTTATCATCAGGAACTTCATAAGTTTGCTCGAAGTTTTTCTTCACATCTATGGCATCGTTTCCCTTGGCCAAATCACGGATATGACCAAAGCTTGATTTCACCAGAAAATCTTTCCCCAGGTACCCTTCAATGGTCTTGGCTTTAGCAGGTGATTCGACAATAAGTAGATTTTTGGCCATTTGGATAAAACTAATGAGTTTAAAAGAAAAACTCTGTGCAAAGAAAACAATTAAAATGCTGGAAAACCAAATTAAGAAGGCTGCTACCTACCTTTATAAATAAAGTATTCACAGGCATAGCTATAGATTATTTAAACTAACATATAAAATCATGAAAAAAAGATATTTAGGTACTCAGGCTGATTGTATCTCAGAGATAGGCCTGGGCTGTATGGGCATGTCAGAGTTCTATGGCAGTCGCAATGATGCAGAATCAATAAAAGTCATACATAAAGCCATTGATCTGGGTATCACTTTTTTTGATACCGCTGATATGTATGGCAATGGTGATAATGAAGTATTGGTAGGAACTGCTGTGAAAGAAAAGCGTAATGAGATCGTCCTGGCAACAAAATTTGGTTTTGTCAGAACTAAAGATAAGAATTCAAGAGCAATAAATGGTAGCCCTGAATATGTTCGTTCTGCCTGTGAGGCCAGTTTAATACGGTTAAATACAGATTATATTGATCTATATTACCTTCACCGTGTTGATCCGAATGTGCCCATTGAGGAAACGGTTGGTGCTATGGCCCAACTTGTTAAAGAGGGTAAAATAAGGCATATCGGTTTATCAGAAGCTTCGATTGAAACCATGGAGAAGGCCATTGCCGTACACCCGATTTCTGCTCTTCAAACAGAATATTCTTTATGGACCAGAGATCCTGAAGATGGAATTATTGGCTTTTGCGCCAAACATGAAATCTCATTCGTTGCCTATTCTCCACTGGGTAGAGGATTTTTAAGCGGACAGATTAAAAAGCTCAGCGATCTTGAGGCAAATGATTACAGAAGAACAAGCCCAAGATATCAGGGTGAAAACTTTCAGAAAAACCTGAGTCTGGTAACTGTGATTGAAAGTTTAGCCCATGATAAGGGATGTACTCCTTCTCAACTGGCATTGGCCTGGGTACTTAGCAGGGGCGAGCATATTATTCCGATTCCTGGAACAAAACGCCTTACATATCTTGAAGAAAATATTGGTGCTACTAAGATCGTTCTTGATGACGATGATAAAAGCAGAATAGATGAAATGCTTCCACCTGACGTTGCGGCTGGAATGCGGTATTCTGAAGGAGGAATGAAATTTGTCAATAACTAGGGGGATAATTTTTTGGTCAATAGTAAAACCGTGATTAAAGAAGATTAATTCTCTTTAACCACGGTTTTTTTATTAAAAAACAAATCAAAAGTTAAAACGGACAATAGTGTAAAAGGTGTGATAGATATAGTGTAACAGGTGTGATAGATATAAAATCTTAAGCAATGATTCCAGTATTTTAGTAGCACCTAAATCTGCTTTCTAACAACCCTATGATTAATAAATTACGTTCTCTTTTACTAATTTTTAGTTTCACCCTAATTACCTGTTCTGTTTGGGCCCAGAATAAAATTCTCGTTCTTCAATCAGACTTCGGGATCAAAGACGGCGCAGTTTCGGCCATGAAAGGAGTTGCCAGCGGGGTTGCTTCTGATTTAAAAATTTATGATCTGACTCATGAAATACCTGCATACAATATTTGGGAGGCTTCTTACCGACTCATGCAAACCGTACAGTACTGGCCTGTAGGAACAGTCTTTGTTTCAGTCGTTGACCCGGGTGTAGGAACAGCCAGAAAATCAGTAGTGCTAAAAACCAAGACTGGGCAATTTATTGTAACCCCTGACAATGGAACTTTAACACTAATTGCTGAAACTCTTGGTATTGAAGAAGTCAGACAGATTGATGAATTCATAAACAGACGCAAAGGTTCTGAAAAGTCATATACGTTTCATGGTCGTGATGTTTATGCCTTTACAGGAGCCCGACTTGCCTCTGGGGTGATTAATTTTTCACAGGTAGGCCCCCTGTTGCCTCCAAACATTGTGAGAATTCATTACCAGCAACCTTCATTTAGTCATGGCACACTGGAAGGCAATATCCCGATTCTCGATGTGCAGTATGGTAATATCTGGACAAATATCAATGACTCGGTTTTTAATCTGATCAGGCCAGAATTTGCAAAAATGCTGCACTTTACAATTTACCATAACCTCAAACCCATATTCGAGGGTGATGCTCCCTATAGCCATTCGTTTGGTGATGTTGGTAAGGGTAAACCCCTTGCCTATCTGAATAGTCTGCTTCAACTTTCTTTTGCCCTTAATCAGGGAGATTTTGCTAAAACCTATCATATCGGCACAGGTAGTGACTGGAGTATTAAAGTGACCAGGAAATGAAAAGAATTATCAATCTGACTCTGGTATTACTTTTCATTGCTTTAAACCATGTTTGTCTTGCCCAGCAGCGGATTCTCTCAGGAAGCATAACCGATATGAACGGGGAACCTCTGGCTGGAGCTACTGTAGTATTATTACCCTCTAACCTGGGTACGATCACCAGCAAACAGGGATATTTTAATCTCTATGCCGAAATCAGTGATAAGAATCTGGTTGTAAGTCTGCTCAATTATAAGCGGGCAACTATCAGGATCGGTACGAACCCAGTCTTTAAAATCGCTCTTTCATCTTCCGTAGTGGCTTTGAATGAGGTTATATCAGTTGGTACCCGTAACCCGGGCCGCACGCGTCTGAATAGTCCTGTGCCAGTTGATGTATTTAATATTAACAGACTGCAGGTAATTGTACCTCAAAATGACCTTAACCAGTTATTGCAGTACGCCTCTCCTTCTTTCAATTCAACCAGGCAGTCATCTTCTGATGGTACTGAACATATTGATCCGGCTAGTATCAGGGGTTTGGGGCCTGATCAGTTGCTCGTGCTGGTTAATGGAAAAAGACGGCATACTTCTTCACTGGTAAATAATCAGGGTACAATTGGTAATGGATCAGTGGGTACAGATCTTAACGCTATCCCGGCATCAGCCATTGACCGTATAGAAGTACTAAGAGATGGAGCTTCTGCCCAGTATGGTTCTGATGCCATTGCAGGGGTGATGAACATTATTTTGAAACAGAATACCCGGCAATTCATGGCATCAGCCAGCGCTGGCGTCTCTTCAAGAGGAGACGGGCAGGCAACAGAACTGAATCTGAATTACGGCACAGGCCTGGGTAAAAACGGCGGATTCATTAATCTAACAGCAGAAGCAGCCTCCCATGAACGTACGTCAAGAACTCAGAATAACAACCTGATTATTTTTAACCAGGCATCAATCGGAAATTATTTTTCGTACGACAGCTATGGTAACGGGACAGATTTTGCAACATCAAAAAAGTTCGATGATACCCAGCTACAAAAACTCGGTCAGAAAAGAGATACCTATAATTTTCAGATCGGTGATGCCAGAATAAAAAACCTGTCAGGTTTCTTTGATCTAAGCCTGCCCTTTAAAAATCAAAAGGGCGAGTTCTATGCTTTCGGTGGTTATAATTACCGTCAGGGAGAAGGTTACGGGTTCAGACGTCTACCATCTGATAGCACGGTAAATGTATATAGCATCTATCCATATGGCTATCAGCCCAATACCACTTCCCATATTCAGGACCGTTCTGCCAGTATTGGCATTAAATCACGTCTGGGGCTTTGGAACATAGACTTGAGTAATACGCTGGGTGATAACAGGTTTGATTACCTGGTCAATCATACCGTTAATGCATCACTAAGACAGACCTCGCCAACCAGCTTTAAAGCCGGAGGACATGAGTTTTTACAAAACACAACCAATCTTGACCTGAACCGTAAATTTGATAATATTGCTTCAGGACTAAATCTAGGTTTAGGTGCAGAATTCCGCATCGATAATTACCACATCAGGGCTGGTCAGCAGGCATCGTGGAAAAACTATGCCTTGGTCAATACCAATGGTAATTATACTGACCCTTCGGGATTACAGGGTGGTTCTCAATCTTTTCCTGGCTTTTCTCCGGCGAATGCCCTCAATAAGTCGCGTACCAATGCTAGTCTTTATGCAGATGCAGAACTTGATGTTACACGAAACTTGCTCATTGGAGCTGCCATCCGGTATGAAAATTATAGCGATTTTGGTTCAACCCTGAATGGTAAATTAAGTACACTTTATAAAATCGTACCCGGTTTTAATATTCGGGGGGCAGTGAGTACCGGTTTCAGGGCACCTTCATTACAACAGGAATTCTTCAGTTATATAAGTACCGATATTTTGCCAAGCGGTCAGCTTGGAAATTCAGGTTTTTTCACAAATAGTAGCCCTGTGGCAAAAGCGGTAGGTATTCCAAAACTCAATCAGGAAACTTCTGTAAATTACAGTGCAGGCTTTACGGCAAAACCAGTTAAAGGTTTAAACCTGACCCTTGACGGTTACTTGATTAATATCAAGAACCGCATTGTTTTAACGGGCTCGTTTGGTGCATCAGGAACAGGTGACTCAACTCAGAATGCCCATATCCAGCAGCTTATCAGCCCGCTGGGTGCTAATACTGCCCGGTTTTTTAGCAATGCCATAGATACCAGAACACTGGGTCTTGATTTCGTTGCTGATTATACAGTGAAGAGTGGAATTTCTAATTTCAACGCTTCATTTGGTATGAATATCAACAAAACGACCATTGGCAGAAAACTACATATCCCACCAATTTTAAAAGGACAAGAACATGGCTTTTTCTCACCAAATGACAGCACCCTGATCACAGAAGGAAATCCCAGAATGAAAGCAAATCTGTCCCTTACCTATACTTATGATAAGTTAACGCTACTCCTACGCAACGTTTATTTTGGACAGGTGGCCCGTGACGGTTACCCATATGGAGAAATCCAGCATTTCTCAGGAAAAACCGTTACTGATCTTTCTGCTAGTTACGGTTTTACAAAAGAGCTTACCCTGACAGCAGGAATCAATAACCTGTTTGATGTATTTCCATCAAAACAAGTATATGGCAATAGTTACCTTGGTGTTTTCAAGTACCCTTCAGCACAAATGGGCGTACTTGGACGCTTTTATATGTTAAGGCTGACCTTGAATCTGAAAAACTGATAGGGGTTGGTATTTAAAACTAACAATAGCTCAATAAAAAATGACAGACTAGGCTAAAAAACAGTACCTGCTCATTAAAAAAAAATGACCGTTCTTTTAAAAAGCCGGTCATTTTTTTCCCAATTGTTTCAGCCTAATCAGCCTGAATAATAAGATTTTCTACCAGATTTTTGCCCTGTCATCACTCTTTCGATACATAGCCTGGCCGGGTTGAATCTGAAAGGCATCATAAAAGTCAGGAATATCAGACATAGGTCCGTTCACCCTGAAATTGGCAGGGGCATGCACATCACTTAAAATCTGACGGGCCAGACTTTCATCTCGCTCATGATAAAGCCAGCCCAAAGCATAGCCCAGAAAATAACGCTGAACAGGTGTCAGCCCGTTAATTTTAAGCCCTTTCTTATACTGATCAGTTTTCTTAAAAGCTTCAAGACCTAAGACAACACCACCAAGATCGGCCATATTTTCACCAAGGCTAGCCTGCCCGTTTACATGCATACTGTCAAGCACTTTGTAGCTATCAAACTGTCTGGCCAGCACCTGGGATTTCTTTTTAAAACGCTGCTCATCTCCTGCTGTCCACCAACTTTTTAGGTTGCCAATTTCATCAAACTGCCTGCCCTGGTCATCGAATCCATGGGTAATTTCATGACCTATCGTACTACCTGCAGTATATCCATAGGCAACAGCATCATCTATTTCTTCATCCCTTAAGCCAGGTATTGACATCTGGGCAGCAGGCAAAACGATCTCATTATTTGAAGGGTTGTAATAGGCATTATACGTCTGTGGAAACATATCCCATCTGCTGCGATCAACAGGTTTACCATACTGACTGATCATATCCCGGTAATTCCACTTTTTAGCTTCCACCACATTTTGAAAATAAGACTGCCTGCTGACAGGCATACTTGAATAGTCTGACCATTTATCAGGGTAACCAATTTTATGTTTCACTGCCGCCAGCTTAATCAGGGCCTTGGCTTTGGTTGTATCACTCATCCAGTCTAATTTTTTTATGCGATCAGCATAAACAATGGAAATTTGACTGACCATATTTTCATAGCGTGCTTTAGCCTGGGCAGAGAAATATTCTTTAATAAAAAGTTTACCTAGCAACATCCCCATCAAACCGTTTTCCTGATCAATCACACGTTTCCATCTGGGCTTCTGGATTGCTTGTCCTGAGATGATGGTTTGATAAAATCTGAAATGCTCCTGATCGATTGCCGGGCTTAAACTGTTTGAGTAATCTGAGATCAGATTCCACTTTAAATAATTTTTCAGCGTTGACAATGGCGTGCTTTTTAGCTGAGCGCTAAGTGCCTGTAAAAATTCTGGCTGCCCGACAATTACAGTATCTACGTGTGGTAAGCCTGCAACCGTAAAATAATGCTGCCAGTCAAGCTCAGGTAATAGCGCAGAAAGCTGTTTTATTCCCATTTTATGGTAGTTCGCATAAGGATCACGTAAATCTTGCAGGGGCCTTGAGGCAGCAGCAAGAGTAGTTTCAAATTTTACGATTTCAGCTGCTCCCTGACCAGCGTCTGATTCTGATAATCCAGTAAAAGAAAGCATCTCCTTAATATGTGGAGTATATGCATTTCTGATAGTCGAAAAACGGGTAAGTTTTGAAAAGTAGAAATCACGGTTTGGCAAACCCAGCCCCCCCTGACCCAGTTGAACTTCAAGGTTCGCACTGTTCTTCTCGTCTTGCCCTATATAAAAGCTAAAGAATGTACCAGAGCCCATCGTTTCAAGCTTTGCTGCCATACTGAATAGGTCTGGAAGATTAGCTATTGCATCTATATCGTGCAAATATGGCACTAAGGGCCTAATACCCAAAGAAGCGTTGCGGGTAGAATCCATGGCGGTTGTATAAAAATCGCCTATTTTCTGAAGATCAGAACCAGGTTTACCCTGACTTGAAGCCGCCCTTTCGTTGACAGCTTTTAATTTATCCCTAATATTATCAACCACCAGGTTGCCAATACCCCAGGCACTCTCAGATGCGGGTATTGGGTTTTTTTTAATCCAGCCTCCATTTGCGAACTGAAAGAAATCATCACCTGGTTTAACCGAAGTATCAAGGTTATTAAATATAAAATCTTTAGACGTACCTGATGGTTGATTTGATTGGGCCAGGGCTTGTAAAACTGGTAAACAGACAAATAGAAAAATACCTATTTTTTTAAATTGCATATCTTTTTTATTAATTGTATTAATTTTGAACCAGAAAATCCATATAATTTTCAAGCTACCAGATCATCTCGCTTTCCAGCTATTATTGCCCGGGTCAGCATCTACAAAAATGCCGGAATCTATTAAAATAGACCTTAGTTTTTTACGTGATGGTAATTGCAAACTTAAAAGCTTTGGACTATTTTTCCAGGTATTGGCTGTCTGGTGCACCCTTAAAGTAGTACCATCGGCATAAACTCCCACCAGATCAAAAGGAGTGAACATACCACCAATATTATCAATCATAATAGTAGCGCCTAAAGGTGATGTGTTAACCGACCTGACTGACAGATCAATATAATTATTACTGAAATACCAGTTTGTCCAAAACCAGTTTAAACTAGCGCCGGCGGCCCGTGAGAAATCATTAAAAAAATCCCATGGTGCAGGATGCCTGCCATGCCAATCAGACATATAAGTATGCAGGCATTTTTTAAAGAGTACATCTCCCAGCATATCTTTCACTGCCAGATACCCCAATGATGGTTTCCCATATTCATTATTACCCAGACCCTCACCACTCAAACTACTACCAGGGGTAATGATAGGTAGATCCTGGTCAGCTGAAGCTGTTTCGGCCCAGTTATTTACCCTAAACTCTTTATAAAAATCTGCTGATTTTTCTTTTCCCATCTCAGAATCGGCAATCAGGTGTTCAAAAGTTGTTGCCCAGCCTTCATCCATAAAGCCGTAACGGGTTTCATTGATGCCCATATAAAATGGCATATAGGTATGGGCAATTTCATGTTCAGCAACAAAACGCGAAAACAGGGTATCTCTATAGGTTTCATCATTGACCATCATTGGATATTCCATGCCGGCAAAACCCTGAACAATGGTACTTTTCTCATATGGATAGGCAATGCCCGGCCAATTATTTGAAAGCCAGTAGATCGCATGTTTACCATATTCTACCATCTGGTGAAAATCTGCTGACTTATCGTCATAGGCTGCCTGAACACTCACACGGCGGGAATCATGCTCGCTGGCCATGGTGCTTGAAGCATCCCAGTTATACTGATTGCTTAAGCAAAATGTCATATCGGGAATATTTTTAGCCTGAAACATCCAGGTGTTTATCGGCTTCTGCATGGTAATTTTATGTTCCTGCAATTCTTTAGGCCCAGCCATATGAAAAATACTATCGCCCGTAAGTGATGCCTTAAATTTGGCAGCATAAAAGGGTTGTAATACCTGACCAGCATTCAAAAGAGTTCCTGTACCCCAGACGATATAATTGGCAGGCACATTAATACTAACTTTATAGTCATTGAAATCGCTGTAAAACTCTTTGGCCTCAACAAAAGGAACATCATCCCAACCTTCATAATCATCATATACAGCAATACGGGGGTAGAAATACGCCAAAAACCAGGTGGTAGAATCTATCATACCCTCTCTCCCACTTTCCAGAGAAATTGGGTAATGCCAGCTGAAAGACAGATGTATCGAATCATGGGGCAAAAGGGATTGAGGTAGTTTTATATTTTTTTCAGTATACTGGTTTTCAGTACTACCAAAATTTTCTTTCAGACCGTTCACAGAAAACTGGTCAATCTGCATACCAGAAGTCAGGTAGGCTGATGATGCCGTACTTTCCCGGGGCGCTCCTGGTTTATGTATATTCAGAAAGAGTTTTAGATGAAGTAGCTTTAAAGTATCAGGGCTATTATTGAAATAGACAATTTCTTCTTCACCCCTGATCGAGCGGTCAGGAGGCAGGGCAGTCATATTAATCAAATAACGGCTTCTATTCTGCCAGTACTTGATCCCTGGCTTCCCATTTAAAGATCTGGTTTCGTTTTTAACTGCCCGTTTATAGTTACGGGGCATATAAAGGCCCTGGGCATGAAGACCCAAATCTCCAAAAAACGAAAATACTGTAATAATGAAGTAGATTTTTTTGATCATGACCAAGATTTATGTTCCTGAAAATATAAAATTTTATTGAATATAGGCTTTAGCTACCCAACCTTTCTCCTTAGTTTTTTATGATCTTTATTGTCAGAGTCTAAACCAGCGAACTACCAGAAATTTGACATTCGACCCTTCTTATTAGATTTCAGGCTTTCTTAAAATACCTGTTTTGAAAGACCAATATTGAAACTACACCAATGAAGATCGATGCATCAGCAAGATTAAAAATATACTCAAAAAAAGTAAATTCCTGAGATGCATTGATCGGAGACCACGACGGAAAGTGACCGTTAAACAAAGGGAAATACAGCATATCGATGACCTTGCCATAAAATAAAGGAGCATAGCCATAAAGAACACCGTAAAAAACGCTATCAACAATATTTCCCAGGGCGCCTGCCATAATCAAACTCAGACATATAATAAAACCCAGATGGTAATGTGACCGAATGGCATTTCTTATCAAAAACCAAATACCGATAACAGCTATAATGCGGAAAAGGGTCAAAACAATTTTCCCATATTTATCGGCAAACTCAAAACCAAAGGCCATTCCATTATTATCAATATAACGCAACATGAACCAATGCCCGATAACAGAAATATCCTGACCATAAGCCATATGATGATGAACCCAAATTTTTAAAAACTGATCGGCAAGAACAACAAAAGAAATTAATAGAAAAGATTTTAAGGCTGGCTTCATTGTTTTTATTAGACCTGGTTTGTGCCACTGACAAATATAATGTGATCATTAAGGGGTGAGCAAATCGAAGTGATCATTTTGGGGTTAGCAAATAAGGGTGATCATTTTGGGCTGATTGGGCCGGGTTGTTATAAATAAGGCATTCAATATAGGATGATTAGTATAAGATATCAACCAACTGTATTTTTTTCTTTCAAAAGAACTATAATTGCTGGATTTATTGTGACCAGCTGATGAAGAAATATTGATTTCTCTTTGGGAGAAACCAATATACTTTCATTTTTATTATAAAAAATTTCAAATCTGTTGAGTGATGAGGCAGGAGCAGATCGCATATCATGGGTCTCAGCTATTTCTCTGATTGCCAAAATATTTATCGATACATCAACCAAAAAGCCAGACCGGATCTTCAATGTTTTATCACTGATTACATAATACGTAGTTAACACCAGATAGCCAATAAAGCCACCGATGAGAAAACAAATTACCATACCTTCCCAGATTTTCAAATAAAGCATAAAGCCAAATAGAAAAATCTGGGAGGTAAAAATAATCATGATTATCGCCCCTACAGACGACTTATAGCGTACACTCAGCATATTGGAAATTACCTTGAATAATTGGGAGCTTCTTTGGTGATGGTAATATCATGGGGATGACTTTCTCTCAGACCAGCACCAGTAATTCTGATGAACCTTGCATTCTGCATATCTCCAATTGTTGCTGCTCCACAATAACCCATGCCAGCCCGTAAGCCTCCTGTATACTGATGAACCACTTCTTGCAAACTACCTTTAAATGGCACTCTTCCAACGATACCTTCTGGTACGAGTTTTTTAATATCTGCCTCTGCATCTTGAAAATATCGGTCTTTAGAACCAGCTTCCATTGCTTCAACAGAGCCCATGCCACGATATGATTTGAACTTACGCCCTTCATAGATAATGGTTTCTCCAGGTGATTCTTCAACACCGGCAAATAAAGAGCCGGCCATAATTGAGCTCGCTCCGGCAGCAATTGCTTTAGCAATATCGCCTGTGTACTTAATTCCACCGTCGGCAATAACTGGTATGTCCAAATCTTTTAATGCTTTAGCACATTCATACACAGCATATAACTGAGGAACGCCTACACCAGCAATAATACGGGTGGTACAGATTGAGCCTGGTCCAATACCTACTTTCACAGCATCAGCACCAGCTTTAGCAAGAGCAAGGGCACCTTCGCCTGTAGCGACATTACCTGCTATCAGTTCGATATTGGGAAAATGTTCTTTTACTGAGCGAACCATATCTAAAACGCCTATATGATGACCATGAGCCGTATCAATGGCGATTACATCAACACCGGCAGCAACGAGTGGTCTGATTCGATCAATCGTATCATATGTAACCCCAACGGCTGCGCCAACCCTTAACCGTCCGAGTTCATCCTTGCAAGCCTGTGGAAAGTTTTTGAATTTTTGAATATCCTTAAAAGTGATCAGGCCCGCAAGTCTGCCTCTTTTATCAACGACTGGTAACTTCTCAATTTTATAATTCTGAAGTATAACCTCTGCCTGAACGAGGTTAGTTCCTTCAGGGGCAGTGATCAGATTTTCACGGGTCATGATCTCATAAACTGGCTTAGAGAGATCTTTTTCAAAGCGAAGATCTCTGTTGGTGATTATACCAATGAGCATACCCTCTTCATTGACAATAGGAATACCGCCAATCCGGTATTCTTTCATGATCTGCATAGCCTCACCTAACTTCGCATATTCACGAAGGGTGACCGGATCTTGAATCATACCACTTTCAGAACGCTTTACTTTGCGTACTTCCTCGGCCTGACGTTCAATTGACATATTTTTGTGCAGAATACCAATTCCACCAGCCTGAGCCATGGCTATTGCAAGCAAAGACTCAGTAACAGTGTCCATAGCGGCCGAAACAATGGGTATATTTAATTTAATTTTTCTGGTAAGTCTCGTTTGTAGACTAACCTCACGAGGTAAAATTTCAGAATATGCTGGTAGAAGTAATACGTCATCGTAGGTAAGACCATCGACGATAAACTTTTGGGAATCAAGGGACATGGGCAAATAAGATTAGAACCGTTATTTGCTGTGCAAAGCTATAAAAATAATTGAATTAACCCAAACATTTACAGACTATTGTTTTCCAGCAATCACCGTATACATACTTTCCTGGTCCAGGTACTGGTTGGCAAGCTCCTGTAACCTTATTGAGGTTGTTGTATTTACAGCATCGAAATACCTGTCGTAATAATCATAATCCATTTTATACAGGTATACAGATTTAAATTTTTCGGCATAGGAAAAAGCATTTTCTATACTGCTTTGAAAAGAACCAAGCAGGTAATTGCGCACCAGGTTTAATTCTTCAGCCTCTATCGGTTCGTCTCTTAATTTCTTTATTTCTTTAAAAACTTCGGCAACCGTAGCCTGACAAACATCAGCACCGACATCAGTTCCGATAAAGAAGAAGCCCTGTGTCTTTTGAGATGCCAGTACAGAATGAATGCCATACGTATATCCTTTGTCTTCCCTGATATTGGCCATAAGTCTTGATCCAAAATACCCTCCCAATATGGTATTTAAAACTTGTAATGAAGGATAATCAGGATGGGTTTTACCGATGATTGTTTTTCCTATGCGGATAGACGACTGTACAGCATCAGATTTTGAGATAAACTGTGTTTTATTGGTTTCAGGGTGCATGATTATTTCTGCAACAGGGGGCAATTTACCTGTGCGCCAGTCTTCTTTGCCTAAAATTTTCTCAATAATATCCAGGTCAGCAACTCCTACTTTGCCTGAAACCAAAATAAACGCATTTTCATTGCTGATATAGGTGGCGTAATGCGAAAGAAGCTGAGCCCTTGACATATTGCGCAAGTCATCTTCTGTTTCGTTATAACCGTACTTGTTTGTATTGCCAAATATTGACTGATAAAACCGCTTGTTTACCAGATACGAAGTTTTCTGATGATCAACCTGCAGTCGCTGAATATTATTTTGAATAAAAGTATCAAGTTCATGCTGAGGGAAGATAGCATTAGTTAACATTTCATGAATTACAGTCAAACTTTTTTCAAGGTATTTTCTAAGGCTGTAAAGCGTAATTGTGGCTATATCAGGTTGAATACTAACCTGAAAAAACGAACCATAAAAGTCAATTTCTCCGGCAATATCTGCAGATGTTTTTTTATCTGTGCCATCATCCATTAGCTTGAATGTTGCAAGCGCATCAAGGGGCTGAGAAACATTCCATGAGTCAATATGGAATATAATTTCTACTCTTACAAGCTCAGCCTCACCGCTAGCAATATAAAACAGGTCAATACCATTGGCAAGTACTTTATGTTCGGGCTTTATGAGTGAAACGGCGGCAATTTCTTTAAAATCGGGGCTTATTTTACGGTCTAAAATCATTCTTTTTGGTTAAAACAGCTATTTGGCTGAGAGTTGAATCAAATCTGGAAGAATTTGTAAAGGCAATGTTATACGTTTACCACATCATTTTGGGGTACATCTAAAATTTGGCCTGTATCAGAGACCTCCAGTTGGTTTTTGAGATAATAAAGAACACTGCATTGCTTGTCACTAAAAATACTGGCAGCTGTTTGCTGTATCTTTTCTGGTGTAACTTCGAGGTACTTTTCAAGTTGCTTGTTTACAAGACTGGCATCTCCTATAAGTTCAAAATAGGCCAGATTGATAGCGCGGTCAAGTAAGTTCAGTTCTGAAAAAACCATACTTGACTCTAGTTTATTTTTTACTTTGGTTAGTTCCTTTTCAGCAGGTTTTTCAAGTACCAGTTTTTGCAATTCTGCTTTAACGGCAGCTTCTGCCTGGGCAACAGAAACACCTGTCCTGATTTTTCCTTCGACAATGAGCATACCAGGATCAAGATCTTGAGACATCCAAGCGTGTATTTCACTGAACAGGTTTTTATTTTTAACTAGTTCAACATACAAGCGACTTGAATTTCCCTGAGATAATATATCAGTAAGTAATTCAGTAGCATAGTAATCAGGATCTAACCTAGCTACAACCCTGTAAGCCATATAAATTGCGTCAAGAGGAACATCTGCATGTACGGTTTCTTGCCGTGGTTCAGACTGAAGTGCCTCAACAGGTAAGTGACGGTTATATTTTTCACCTGACGGGATTGAACCGAACCATTTTTCAGCCATTACCAGCATGTTTTGGGTATTGATGTCACCAGCGATGACCATTATTGCATTCAGGGGATTATAATGCTTTTTAAAGAATGCTTTAACGTCACCGATTTCCGCCTGCTCAATATGTGCCAGTTCTTTACCTATAGTCGACCAGCGGTAGGGATGAGTTTTAAAAACCAACGGCCTTAATTTTAGCTGGGTATCACCATAAGGCTGGTTAAGATAGCGCTGTTTAAATTCTTCCATAACGACATTACGCTGAACATCGAGACTTTTTTCTGAAAATGCCAGACTCAACATACGGTCAGACTCAAGCCAGAAAGCCGTTTCTATATTATTAGAAGGGAGCTGGTCATAATAATTGGTGATGTCATTTGAAGTAAAAGCATTATTTACCCCTCCTACACGCTGAAGTGGTTCATCAAAGACAGGAATATTGATTGATCCCCCGAACATTAAATGTTCAAAAAGGTGGGCAAAACCTGTTTTTTCAGGATTTTCGTCCCTGGCTCCTACATCATAAAGAATATTTAAAACAGCAGTAGGCAGGGAATGGTCTTCATGCACAATCACTCTTAAACCATTACTAAGTATATGTTTACTAAATTGAATCATCGTATTTCGGGTTTAATACCTTTGGATTTCAAAATTATTCAAATAAAGCTATGGTTTTTCAGCAGCCTGGCAGAATTTGATTTTCCGTGAATGGATTCACCCCTGAGGCGGGCGAAACATGCATATGCCTTAGAACCAAAAACAGTCTTGCCTTGTTTTTTATTATACAGTTGATAAGCCACCAACGATTCTGATTGAAAGTTTCATTCGCATTTGCATATGTCTTATATTTGTGGCAGGCGGCATTTTCTATTCTTAAGACCCAATTTATGGATGTTCAGACCCTATTAAAAAAAGCACTAAATTTTGGTTATCTCACAAAAGAAGAAGGCTTATATTTATATCAGCATGCTTCTACCCCCGAATTAATGTATATCGGGAATGAACTCAGGAAGATACAAAAACCAGACAACCTGGTAACCTGGATCATAGACCGCAACTTGAATACGACCAATGTATGTATTGCCAATTGCAAATTCTGCAATTTTTTTCGTCGTCCTGGTCACGATGACAGCTATATTACCACTATTGAAGAATATAAAATTAAAATTGATGAGACCTTCAGACTCGGTGGGGACCAGTTACTTTTACAAGGAGGTCATCATCCCGATCTGGGCCTGAAATTCTATTCAGAACTTTTTCGTGAATTGAAGCAACTTTATCCGACGCTTAAACTTCATTCACTCGGCCCGCCTGAGATCGCACATATCGCCAAACTTGAAAATTTAAGTCATACCCAGGTTTTATCTGCCCTGATTGAAGCAGGTCTTGACTCTTTACCCGGAGCAGGTGCTGAAATATTAAATGACCGGGTGCGTCGCCTGATTTCAAAGGGTAAATGTTCGGGTCGTGAATGGCTTGATGTGATGCGGGCAGCTCACCAGCTAAATATCACCACTTCTGCCACTATGATGTTTGGCCATGTTGAAACCCTTGAAGAACGTTTCGAGCATCTTGTCTGGTTACGAGAAGTTCAGGACGAGAAACCAGACACAGCAAATGGTTTTCTGGCTTTTATTCCATGGCCATTTCAGGATCATGGCACCTTACTTGCCCGTGTGAAGGATATACATAACCATACGACAGGTGAAGAATATATCAGAATGATTGCCTTAAGTAGAATTATGCTGCCAAATGTGAAAAACATACAGGCCTCGTGGTTAACAGTAGGTAAAGAAGTTGCTCAGATTTGCCTTCATTCCGGTGCCAATGATTTTGGTTCTATTATGATCGAAGAAAATGTAGTTTCGGCAGCAGGCGCCCCTCACCGCTTTACGGCCCAGGGAATTCAGGATGCTATCAGAGAGGCTGGCTTTGAACCACAACTTAGAACCCAGCAATACCAAAAACGGGAGATGCCTGTAATGGAGCAGCAGATCATCAACTACTAGAATCCATCAGGAAACCTACTATAGATGGATAATATCGCACAATACCTTGAAGCATTAATTTTTGCCTCTGAACAAGCTATTTCTGCTGAAGAACTTGCCTCCTGTCTGTCAACTTTTTTTGGCGTCTTAATCATTACAGCAGAAGTAGAAATTGAATTGCAGGCGTTAATGCTTAAATACAGTGACCCGGCATTTTTTACTGAACTGGTGACAATTAATAGCGGTTATATTTTTTTATCAAAGAAAGAATTTGGCCCTGTCATAGCACTTCTCGTACAACAAAAAAGCAAGAAAAAACTCAGTATGGCTGCAATGGAAACACTTTCTATTATCGCCTATAAACAGCCTGTGACCAAACCTGAGATTGAACAGATCAGAGGCGTAAATTGTGATTACAGTATACAAAGACTGCTTGAAAAAGATCTTATTCAGATCAACGGCAAAAGCGATTCTGCTGGTCGGCCACTGCTTTATTCGACGAGTCGAAATTTTATGGACTATTTCAAGCTTAATTCGCTTGATCAGCTCCCGCAGTTAAAAGACCTGCCTCAGGAAATCATTACATAAACTTGCTGTTTTTGTTGTTTTTCAAATAAAGAGCCTTGATTTTAAAAAATCAGGGCCTTAAATTGTTAAATAAATTTCTCTTCCTGTGAATACTTATTAAATTTGTTTTAAATAAAACTGCTGATTGCAGATTTTCAGCCTGTTGAAAACCCTTCTGAGCTTTAAAAAGCGGATCCCTGTAGCATGTAAAGTATAAATCTTATAACTAAAGCCTAGGTTAAAGGTAATGAAAACGTCAAAAAAGTTTACGAGTAAACCTTCTATTAAAGGTAAAGGCCCCGAAACAGATAATTCAAAAAAGCAAAAGCTGAAGCCGTTAAATCCAAAAGAATTCAAGAATTGGAAGAACAAGCTTGATGAGAGTGATGATGATGACGAACTTGACTTAGATGAAGATGAATTCGGAAATGAATCGTCTACTACCTATGAAGACAACCTCGGAGAAGATGAAGATCGCTATTAGTTTATAATAGTGTTGATTTATACCGATATTTTCCCTTAGTACCATCGATTTTGCGATATTACCTGCTTCCAATTCATTTATGCAAATCATTCAGGTTAATACTGCAGGTACACGCCAACAATTCATTGATACGCCAAGACTCATATACAAAGATGATAAACAATGGGCAAGCCCGCTTGATAGCTTGGTTGAAGCCGTTTTTGAGCCCGAAAAAAATCATTTTTTTAAGCTAGGTGAAGCTATACGCTTTGTTTTAATCAGCAATGGCAAACCTATAGGCCGGATTGCCGCTTTCTACCGCGGTGATAAAGCATTTAAGTATGAAATTCCTACAGGTGGTATTGGCTTTTTCGAGTGTATCAATGACCAGATAGCAGCTGATTTACTCTTTTCAGCAGCCAAAAAATGGCTTAAGTCAAAGGGGATGAAGGCTGCTGATGCCCCTATCAATTTTGGTGAAAATGATAGCTTTTGGGGACTGCAGCTTGAAGGTTTTGAAGATCCTTCTTTCGGTATGAATTATAACCCCCGGTACTACAAAGATTTATTTGAAAAAGCTGGTTTTGTCAAAGACTATGATCAGATCACTAATATTCTTGATGCACATAAACCATTTCCCGAGCGGTTTACTAAAATTGCCCGTTGGGTAATGCAGAAACCAGGGTACCGTTTTGAGCAATTAGATATGAAACGTTATAAAGGCTTTGCAGCAGATTTCAAGGAAATTTACAATGATGCCTGGAAAGATTTTGAAAACTTTACTCCTGTGGGTGATGAGACTATTCAGAAGACCTTTCAAGAATTAAAACCTATCATGGACCCCAATTTAATCTGGTTTGCCTATATCAATGATGAACCTGTTTCATTTTTACTGGTTATACCAGATGCCA
This sequence comes from bacterium, assembly GCA_031363945.1. Lineage (GTDB taxonomy): Bacteria > Bacteroidota > Bacteroidia > Sphingobacteriales > Sphingobacteriaceae > JANLVJ01. The sequence goes on from JANLVJ010000011.1 coordinate 99,737, forward strand.
ATATCTGGTTTAAGCCATTAAAAGGAAGAATGAACCTGATCTCAAAATTGCGGTTCCTTTATTATCGCCATACCAGAAAAGCGAACCGGATGCGTGCCATTGTTATGGGTACAAAGACGGCATTTCAAAAGCATGGTCTTGAATCGGCCCTATTTACTAGGATTAAAGATTATGTGTTGCCACTAAAACAATATGATGAGATGGAATTGAGCTGGGTTGGTGACTTCAATAAAAAAATGATGGAATTACACAAAGCAATGGAGCCGGTAAAAGGCAAACTTCACCGTACGTACCGTATAGATTTTTAAGCAGGGGCAGAAACCGTAAAAAATGGAATTAGAAACTTCAGAGGCAGAATCAGAAACCGCTTAAATCGGAATCAGAAACTTCAGAGGCAGAATCAGAAACCGTAAAAAATGAAATCAGAAATTTCAGCGCCCCAAGCACCTTAGTGGCTTATGTGGGTTGCTTCTAACTGATCAGGTCCTTTAAGAACTACCTGAGAAAAGTTTAAAAATTACTTCTCTTTCATACTTATGCTCACAAACTAGGTAAAAAGATTAAACCAGCAGGCTAGACAGGTGAAAGCAATACAGCCCCAGCATTTTCTTTCAACCATTTTAGAAAAACTTCCGGGGTATCAGTCTGATAATGAATGACTGCATTATTTTTCATTTTAACAGTAAAAATTTTAGCAGTTTTAGAATATAAAAATCCGGTTATATCACCAGGAGAAAAATTAAACTGTTTATGAATCATGATCGGTAAGATGTAAGTTTTTAAACGATAACCGTTCATACAAGTTTCCGATGTTGGTAAGTAGCAAACCAATTATTCACAAAATCAGCCCCGGACTGAACAATAAGGGCTGGCTTTAAAACATATCTAAAAGAAAGATTTTTAAGGTTTTAATTTTGATAACTCTGGCTTATTTTATTAACCAAAGTTTTAATTTAATTGTCAGAAATAATTTAATAAACGTTGATAAGCGTAAAAATCAGGCCGGATTCGCAGCACCTAAAAATTTGGGCGAAACACGATGTTTTGAAGCCTGCTCATAAGCATAGGCGAGTTGAAGCAATGAAGCTTCAGAATAGGCGGTTCCAATAAATGAAAAGCCAACCGGACATTCATGCACCCTACCCATCGGTACAGTAATATGTGGATAGCCTGATACTGCTGCCGGACTTGAAAAGCTATACCCTGTATCATAATCCCCGTTGATTTCATCAATACAACCGGCTATGCCGTTGGTTGGTGCACATATAGCATCAAGCTTAAGGCTTGTAAGAAGTGAATCAATTGCCTTGCGTGAACCATTAAATAATTCAGTATGGGCGTTTAAATAATCTTTACTTTTTAAATCAGAACGTGCTTCTGCTTCAAGAAAAGTTTCTTGCTTAAAATAAGGCATCACCGTACTCTCATGGTTTTTGTTAAAGGCAATTGTTTCAGCAAGCGATTTCACTGGTGCCGATGCATTTGACAAGTAGGCATTTAGGCCCTCTTTAAATTCAAACGATAAAACAGTGCCCTCATATTTACCAAGAGGTGAAGTTAATTTCAGTAACTCAACCTCAACAATAATAGCTCCCTGATCGCGAAGTACTTTGAGTGCCTGCTGTGTAAGCCGGTCAATACCTTCGTGACCATTTAAGAGGCTCTTTTCAATTCCCAGGCGCTTTCCTTTCAGACCATCTGTACTTAACGCGGTATGATAATCTGCAATAGATTTACCCTTACTCTCAAGTGTAATTGCATCTGCAGGATCTGCAACAGCGAGAACACCCAGTAATATGGCGGCATCTTTAACGGTTTTTGCCATAGGCCCGGCTGTATCCTGAGTTTTAGAGATAGGAATAATACCAGATCTACTTAACAACCCAACAGTTGGTTTTATACCAACCAAACCATTCACAGAAGATGGTGAAACTATAGAGCCATCTGTCTCAGTGCCTATTGAAATCGCACAAAGATTTGCTGCTGTTGCTGATCCAGAACCTGCGCTTGAACCTGATGGAGTACGACTCAGCACATAAGGGTTCTTTGTTTGTAAACCCCGGCTACTCCAACCACTTGCTGAACGAGTTGAACGGTAGTTTGCCCATTCACTTAGGTTTGTTTTACCTAAAATCACTGCACCTGCTTTTCTTAGCTGCACAACAATAAATGCATCGGCTTGGGCATGGTTACCAACAAGTGCCAGAGAACCAGCAGTCGTCATCATTTTATCTCCTGTATTTATATTATCCTTTATCAAAACAGGAATTCCATGCATTGGCCCACGCAATTTACCAGCAGCCCTTTCTTTATCAAGCTGATCAGCAATACTAAGTGCATCAGGATTCAATTCAATTATTGAATTCAATTTTGGCCCAGCCTTATCATAAAGTTCAATCCGCTGCAGGTAAAGCTCAGTAATTGATCTAGAGCTGAACTCTCCTGTCTTCATAAGATTTTGAAGTGCATCAATGCTCAGCTCATTCAGTACGAAATTTTCGTTCAGATGTTTTTCTGATATCCCAGACCCTGATTTCAAGTCAGGAGAATGACTAGCAATGATATTGGTTTTCTTTGAACTTAAGCCAACAGATGTAATTACTGCTGGTAGAATTAATGCGCTTAAAGAAGTTTTGCGGAGAAATAATCTGCGTTTCATTGATCGTATTTTGTTGAAATAAAGATATCATAATTATTGAACGCCTATGGCATCATCAACCTTATAAAAATGACAATACGATCTGTTTATCTATGGTTCTGGATCCATTTTTAAATAAACCAGAGGTTATGAAGATGTTTAAGTACTAAAAAAATGTAATCACGCGTAATTATATAATTTTATTGTTACACAAAAACAAAGATGTCTGCATTTATTGTTTAATGATTATAATTTATATTAAAATGTGTCAGTTTATGATAAAAATGTCTTCAATGCTCAAATCGAAAACACATAATTTCTAGTTATGAGAACAATTGAAACAATCAGGATCTCAAAAGGCTTTGCTAATGCCCGTGATTTTGCAAACCATATTGGCCTTGCCGGACCAAATTATTCACAGCTAGCCACCGGTAAAAAGCTAATCACACATCGGGTGATACTAAGGCTGAAAAGCCGTTACCCAAATGAAGAATTTGATGATCTTTTACCGCTTGAAAATAAGAAAGAGCGAACACTTATGGCTGAACTCGCTGAGCAAGCAGTACAGAATCCGGTGATATTTCAAAATCAGGTTGGTTTATACCGTTCTTTACCTTACAGGCCGTTACCTGTCATAAAAACAATGGACCGGGCTAATATTGCAGAAATTTTATCAACAGGTTTAAGAGACCTGGAAATAAATAATGTATTAAATCAAAATTTGTTAAATGCCCGAGCTGATTATTTTATTTTAGAAGCTGGACAGGAGCCTTATGCCGATGGCATACAAACTGGTGACAGACTTCTTTGCTACGAGGTTCCAAAAAAAGACTGGTTCCGCCTGGCTGAAGGCTCTACCATAATTATTTACTCAATTGATAAAATTGACGCCCTGATACATATTGGATCAAACCTGTTATACCTAGAAGATGAAGATGGATATATTCAGCCAAGTTCCAACTCAAAGAAATACCTGCTTGAGCAGATAGAACATATTTATCAGGTTGAATCACTTTACCGATTGTTATAATTTCTAAAGACTTCGGTTAAATCATTCCAACCTTCGATTTAAATTTATACCTTCTTAAAACAAGACAGACAATCAGGGTTTAAACCCTGATTGCCTATCTATATAAATTACTAATTCGTAGAAGGCGCAATGATAGCCTTAAATTGATTACGCTATTTAATATTCTTCTTTTTAAATAGCCTGGATCATATTCTCTACGTTTTTCTTCTATCTTTTTGCTGGCCCGATTTTGCTCACGATTTATCTGCCTGTATTGCTGCTTTTTCAGATGACCGCCGTTAACTTGCCTGTCGGCATGAATATTCTGATTAATTTTTTGCTGTCTGTTTTCCTAACGGGCTACCTGACCCGGATTTAACTGCCCAGCTTTCATACCGTTGGCAATTCTCTGCTGCTGGTTTTCACTTCTTCAGGCAACTTCAGTACTTCCATTAAAGCTTCTCCCATTTACCCTGTTCATTGCAGTAGTTGCAGGAGCACCATGGCAAACATTAAGCCCGCCAATTTAATGCCCATCAATAAATTGGGAATTGCTACAGGTCGTATCGTGATAGATATTCAGGTAGTTAAAGCAGTTTAGTTAAGGAGTCAATTGTGTTAATGCTGGGCTTTTGATATTTATTTACTGGCTTCCTTCAGCACTTCATTATTCAGGCGGATATATTCAGCATTATTTTCAGCCAGGGCGAGCTTAAGCCCTTCATTTGCAGAAATCACAGCCGACTTTTTGTCACCATTTTTTAATTGCAGCACCGCCAGCCAGTATTTTCTGTTGTAAGTTTTTTTCTCTGGTTTATTTGCTTCTTCAATCCAGGAAAGTGCCTGTGGTAAATTTCTATTATGATGGTAACACCAAAGAGCTGCAATATAATACGGTTTTTTCTCACCTTTCATGGCTTCCTGAATATTGGCCATAATTCGATTATCAACATCAGCTGTGAGGTGAAGATTTACACCCGTATTTTCCCAATTGATCTGAAGCAGACAATCTTCCTGATGAACGTCAGCAAACTGAATGGTGAACGTCTCAACCCTGGCAGGTAAATTAACAGGCTTTACCTTAAACCGAAGAAGGTCTTGTTTCTGATCGTACTTATAAGCACCCCACTGATCAATGTTCTTATTTAAGATAATTGTAAATTCAATTGCATCAGGTATGGTAAAAAGGGAATAAGATCCCGGTAATATGATATGACCCTCAATCTTTATAGTATCTGAAAATTTAATGACCGTTGCATTATTAGCTCCAGTTCGCCAAACTACCCCATAAGGCTCCATGCCATTATATATTTTTCTGCCCATCGTATTTGGCCGGTAATACTTTACAGAAATCACACCAAGCCCAAAATCCTGCTCAATTTGCTGGCCCAAACTGGTAGCAGGAATTTTTAGCTTAATCTCCTGAGCATTTGCACCCATAATAGCGATAAAGAAGCCAGCAATCAGGCACCACATACGTTTTTTCATGGTTTTTATTTTTTCGTTCTTAATAACATAACTGAGGCATTTGTGTGACAGTTTGATGATAATTAAATAGGCTCTACTATTTTGGTGATAGTAGATTTTTGTAGTTCTGACTGTCTGCCTGCTAGAATCCAATACTTACTGACAGTTTAAAGGGAATTCATTTCTTGTTGCCATCTTTTAATACCTGTGAGTTCGGTTGATCTTTGCATAATAAGTAAATATTTGTAAATAAGCATCACTTTTATAAAAAATTACAGTTAATCTACCCGAAGGATTATAATTACCGAAAAGAATTGACTGCCATGATAATGGCCTGAGGATAGACGGTTATATGATGTACATGCCACCCCATGAAGACAATCATCTTACCAAGTGTAAGCACGGATGCGCAAAAGAGGAATTACTAAAATAACCTGCAGCTTCTAGGCGACTTATTCTTCCAGCGTCAAACATGATACAAGGTCAATGACATGCACAGAAACAGAATGTGACGGTTCGTTAAAGCAGTACAGATAGGACTGGGTGTTGAGCTAGCTTTTAACGGTAACAGGTAATAGGAAACATGGCCACAGATACCTAAAAACGGGAGTAATATTAAAAGCCAGTTGCTATTCATCATTGTTTGATATCAGATGACCGGGCATGAAATATGTTAAATAGTTTATTCTGCTCTCAGAAACCAGACTGAATTTATAGCCTATGCCGAATTACAAATCTGAAAGACGTGTTTTTGAATTGTTCTGCATTGAAGAATAATGACAATACTCTTGATAATGATTATCTTTACTTGAACAATTGTGCTTTTGATAACCCCCTCTATGAATGTGAATAAAAAGATAGTGCTTAGTAACGAACCACAAATAGTTGCTGAAATGATCATTATTGAACCCATGAATGTAAGCCGAACCAACCCTACAGAAACTAAAGCAAAAAGCAAACAAAACAGAACTCCTAAAGCTGAAATGGCCGATGCTATAACACAGAAAAGAAAACGAATTGGTGCCGTCAGAACTAAAACCGGAACTTCAAGTGATGATATTGGAGATGGATCACATTCAAAAAGGTGGATTAAATAATTTATTTTTTAATATTAATCTTATACTTATTTAATGGTAAAATTTTTTATTCTGTGTCTTTTTGTAAGCGGTGCTTTATCTAATACTGTCAGAGCCCAAACATCTACAATTACCGTTAATATTACCAATTTAAAGAGTGACAAAGGCTTGTGTTCTATCTGCCTTTACGATAAAGAGCTAGGATTTCCAAGAATTGCAAATGCTGCTTTTAGCCAAAGCAAATTAATCAATAATGGCTCAGCTCAGTTCAAAATTGAAGACGTCAAAGGTGGAACTTATGCTATTGCATCTTTTCATGATGAAAACGGAAATGGCAAATTGGATCAGAACTTTCTCGGTATACCGATAGAAGGAGTTGGAGTTTCCAATAATAAGTTATCATCATTTGGTCCACCCAAATTTCAAGACGCAAAATTTAAAGTAAATCCTGGGAAGAATCTTGAATTAACTATAAGGATAAAGTATTAAAATTAAAGAGAACAGCCGAAATAGGATTTTAGAGCTGCATCTATCAGGATTACATTAAGTTATATGCAGGAAGTGAAACAACCAGTTTCAATATAAGCCCCTATTCGGTTGTCATTATCATGGGTTGCTCCTTTGCCAAGATTAAAATCAAGTACAACTGGAAGCTCATAACCAAACAACCATCCATAGTCATTAATTGTACTGCTAAAGCCGAATTGACTGTAATTTACTGTTTCGCTATAGCCCCCTATATATACCGACTGGTGCACCAATACTAAGTGATGTGCTTCCTGTTTCAAGCATATTAAACCGGGGTGAATAGGTAATATAGTAAGGAGTCAATATCAAATTATTTGACTTTGGCGCTGCACTACCTACTGTTCCATATATGTATTCAAAAGTTAATCCAGCACTGTTTGTGAAACGCTGTGCTTGGGCCACTGTTGTCAGACCAACTAATAATAATAATGTCAGGTTGATTTTTTGTTTCATGCTTGCCTATAGGTATGAAACAAAAATGGTTTTAAGACCTGCCACTAAATCAATTAAGTAACAATAATGATAAAAACAATCTACATTTTCATCTAATGCCTTGTTAGACGAATTATTGAACAGGTAGGGTAAACCAAAAGGTACTCCCCTTTTCAAGTTCACTTATTACGCCGATATCACCATTGTATTTCTTTATAATTTCTGAGCAGATATATAAACCAAGACCTAAACTAGAGCCATGTCCTATAGTTGAATCAATACGATAATACTCGTTAAAAATTGGACCTTGTTTTTCAACTGGGATTCCCATACCATAATCTTGTACTGAGATCTTAGCTGAGTCAACTGTTTTTTCAATAATTATGTCAATTGTTAATGAATTGGGGGCATACTTAATTGCATTGTTTACCAGGTTGCTCAATACCTGCAGAATTTTTGCCTTATCTGCGCTGACAATAATTTTTTTATCCCCAGTTAAAATGATATTCCAAGCACTTTTAGTTATAAATGTTTCACAGAATTCTTGTACGACACTAAAAATATTCACTTCTGAGGCATTGATCTTAAATTGACCCTCATTAAAGTTACTTGCATTTAGAATATTATCTACCAATTCGGTCATATTATTCAGGCTTTTATTTGCCTGGATGATTAAACGGGGAAGCATTGCATGATAGGGAGCCGATTTCATTTCATCTAATAGTTGCAGAGAAATTTTCATTGATGTCAGCGGAGTCTTTAATTCGTGACTTGCAATACTGATGAAGTCATCTTTTTACTGCTGCAATAATTTAAGTTCATGAATATCAGTTGCAGTACCCACCCATAAAAATTCTTCCTCGTTATCTTTGGTGTTAAATGGCATTAATCTGTTTAAATGCCATCGGTAGATACCTTCAGCATTCTTGAAACGAGCTTCAAATTCACCACCAATGTAGTTTTTTCTGATTTGCCGAAATTGATCGAGTGTAGTCTGGAGATCATCGGGATGGATAATTTTTTTCCAATCCCATAAATCAGACCGATTTTCTTTTAGTCCCGTGAAATCATACCATCGCCGATTGTAAAAGGTAATTCTGCCTTCGAGGGTATTTGTCCAGGCAATCTGAGGAATTGTTTCCATCATATTACGAAAGCTACTCTCGCTTTTAGCCAATGCTTTGGTTCGGGTAATTACCCGTTCTTCAAGCTCATTATTTAGTTCAAGTAAATCATTATTGATAATTCTGACCGTTTCTTCCTGTTTAGATAGTAACTGGGTTTTTTCATGTAGTTGCTGAACTACAAGTGATGTAATATCATGGCCAATGCATAAAATTTCAGATGGTAAATTGAATGAATCGGTAAGCATTCTAAATTCCCACTGCGTAAAAATAATATTATTGAGTACTGGTTTTCTAAGTGTGACCCAGTGAGAGACCGTTGGTTCAGCAAAACAGGCTACTACCGTATCAATACATGATTTATGATCTTCAGGAAGTATGAGCAATAAAGAATCGTTTCCGAGCCATTCTTCAGGGTTAACGTTGAGCCTTTTACAAAAGTAAGGATTCAGATAAGTATACCTTCCCTCTAAATCTGTTTCAACAATATAAAAGGAATTATTGGCAATTATAGATTTATAAAAATTATTTTCTTTTTCTATCTCTTTAAAAAGAGAGCTCCCCTCAACCCTTAAGGAATAATCAGTACTCATGCTATTTTTATCATTCTATCGTTCATTAGAACACTACAGGACTATTGTAAATTTCAATAAATTAAAATCCTTTGTTGTTGATAATAAAAAAAGTAAATCAGAATCGCTCAGCATTATTCAAGTAATTTAGTTTTTAATTTTTGTAAAAATAACTTAGATCTAAATTTGATATACAGGATGCATTTAAAAGGTTAGTACCATCATTTTAGTTACAAACAGTATAAATAAGTTATATACTTAGGGTTTACTGATCATAATAAAAGCAGTAATTTCCTAATGATATGATAATAAAGTTATTGACTGAGCTACCCTTTAAATTTATTTAACCCCTTAATTTTAAATGAAGTAATAATTCACCTTTCTCAGTGATGTCATATCACCGCTTATATCGAACATCAGCCGGTTAAGGTCACACACCATTTTGTAATTTAAATTATCATTATGGGCTTCCTGATAGTTTAAAGATTGCTTTAATAAATGCCTTTGACAACAATCAGGAATTTGTCTAAATGATTTCTTCTCTTTTGTAAGGTTTTGGATCTCTGTCTAATTAAAACCTACATTTTGAGAATAATACTCCCAGTCACGATATTGTGAGTTTAGAATTGGGTTTTCTTTGATTTATTTTTCCAGTAATCAGACGCCTTCTGGTGATGGCGGGCAGGAATGAATACATCATATACATAGTTGATATAACCAGCAGTACATGTAAAGGCATAAGGCAGTTCTGTATGAACTTCTCCATTTGCCTTTGCCATATAATTACGCTTCAAATCAGTTTCGTTCAAAGAAGCTTACTATAAGGTAATAGATGCATGATTACGGGTATGACAAAGCGTATTCAGGCAAGTGGCTTCTCCAAAGCTACAAAGAAATTAAAATTAAACTGGGCCGGTTTTTTTGGGTTATTAAAATTGATAATGACACCCATACAATTGCTGGATGATTTCAATGAATTGATAAATTAACACAGGAAGCTTTATTTTATTTCTCAAAAACCATTACTTCAGGGTTTGCCCCAAGGTTTGTCAATAGTTTTTGCAAATCAGCTATCATCGCATCCGGACCGCATAGATAGAAATGCTGGGTAAAATCAGCTACCTGTTCTTTCAAATAAGCCTCATTTATATAGCCTGATTTATAGCCTTCTCTATCTTCTTTTGTTAGAATAAAGATAGCTTGATCCTGTAGCATCTCTTTGAGCTCAGATTCGTAAATAATATCTGCTGCTGTATCATTAGAAAAAATCAGGGCATTCCCTTTCAACTCATTATTGGCATGAAGCTGTCTTAAAATAGCAATAAAGGGCGTAATACCTGCTCCTCCTGCGATAAAACATCCGGGCCCTTTATATTCTATGGCGCCCCAGCTATCCTGTATAATAAGTTCAGCACCCCGTTCTAATTTATGTAGCTTTTCAGTAATTCCATGGTGATCTGGATACCCCTTTATCGTAAATTCAAGATAGGGCTGCACGGGTAGAGATGTGAAAGTGAACGGTCTGGTTTCATCTTCCAATCCGGGCTCATTGATAGATACATCTGTTGCCTGCCCCGGAATAAACTGGTAATTGGCTGGTTTCTCAAACCTGAAACATTTAACATTATGGGTGACTACCCCGATATCCAGTATTCTGACAATGTTTTTCATCCGAATTAATTTTGAATGAAATTACAGATTAATATTAGTTGAAGATTGTAATTATTTTAAGTTGAATAAGATAAAAAAACAGCTCAGTGCTGATTAATCGTAGATCACACAGTTTTCAGATATCAATTATCAATAAAAGTCTGTCATTTTATTAAAGGGGTTTGTACCTGTTGCTTTCTTATGTCTATATTGTAAACATATTTTTGTCAATCTGGTTGACATTAAAAAAGGAAGAGGATATGGATGAGCAGAGAACTATTGTACATATTGACCTTGATTCGTTTTTTGTTTCGGTAGAATGCCTGCAGAATAGCAAATTAAGGGGAAAACCGGTTATTATCGGAGGCTCGAGTGACCGGGGTGTGGTTGCTTCATGCAGTTATGAGGCCCGTAAGTTTGGGGTTCATTCAGCCATGCCCACCCGTCTGGCCCTGCGCCTATGCCCCGAGGCCCTGGTTGTGCGGGGTGATTATGAACGGTACTCACAGTATTCAGGTATGGTGACTGATATCATACATGAAAGTGTGCCGATTTATGAAAAATCAAGTATCGACGAATTCTATATAGATCTCAGTGGCACTGACCGATTTTTTGGCAGCTATAAACTGGCAAGTGAACTGCGCCATAAGGTAACCCGTGAAACCGGGCTCCCCATTTCCTTTGGCCTGTCAAAGAATAAAACGGTCTCTAAAATGGCCACCAATGAGGCCAAGCCTGCCGGGCAGATGCAAATTGAATATGGTACTGAAAAGAACTTTCTGGCCCCCCTGTCTATCAAGAAAATTCCGATGGTAGGTGATAAAACCTATGACCTGCTCCGGCGCATGGGGGTTGAAAAAGTACATACCCTGCAACAGATGCCTCCCGAACTGATGGAAACCGTATTGGGCAAATCAGGCATCAGTATCTGGGAAAAGGCAAATGGCATTGATCTGAGCCCTGTAATCCCCTATTCTGAGCGAAAATCTATCTCTAAAGAAAACACCTTCGACCGTGACACCATCGATGTGCAGATGCTTGAGGCAACCCTGGTATCGATGACCGAAGAGCTGGCTTTCAAACTGCGCAGTCAGGAAAAACTCACGGCCTGTATTACGGTAAAGATCAGGTACTCAGATTTTGACACCCATACCCAGCAGGTTCATATCCCCTATACCTCTGGCGATCATATTCTGATCAAAAGGGTAAAAGAGATTTTTCACAAGCTCTATAACCGGCGTATGCTGATTCGCTTGATTGGGGTACGCTTCAGCCACCTGGTAGGTGGCAATTACCAGATAAACCTGTTCGAAGATAGCGAGGAACAGATCAGACTCTACCAGGCCCTTGACCTTATGAATAAGCGCTACGGCGATAAAACAGTATGCCGGGCCATTGGCATGAGCCGTGATTCACATGATTTCAATCCGTTCAATGGCATCAGAAGTGCGGCTGCCTCTTTAAACAAGCAGGAAGAAATAAGAAAGCCCATATATCCTGATCACAAGCAGTCATTTGATATATAGCCCATGTTTCTGAACTGTCATAGCTTTTACAGCTTAAAATATGGAACTCTGTCAATCAAGAAACTGCTGAAAAATGCAGTTGACCAGGGCTGCTCAAGCTTTTCCCTTACTGATATTAACAATACCTCGGGCTGCCTTGAAATCATGAGTGAAGCCCCTAAATACGGTATCAGACCAGTTTTGGGTATTGACTTCAGAAATACCTGCCAGCAGGTATATATAGGCCTTGCCCGTAATGAAGCAGGTTTTGCCAACCTGAACCGTTTTCTTTCTGCACACCTGCATTCAAAAGAGGATTTTCCTGACCGGGCACCAGCTCTTGAAGATGTATTTTTCATTTATCCCTTCCCCCTAAAAAAAACACCAGAAAATACCCGTCCTGATACCCAGGCTACACATTCTATCAGCATAAAAGCCGGCAGTTCAGGCCCTTCTGATACCGGATTTCTGCATAAACTAAATGATAATGAGTTTATTGGCATTACTTATGAACAGCTAAACCAGCTACGCTTTTCAGCCTTTATGTCAAAGCCCGAAAAGCTGGTCGCCCTGCAACCAGTAACCTTTCAGACCAGGAAAGATTTTAATGCCCACCGCCTGATGCGGGCCATGGATCTGAATACCCTGCTGAGTAAACTCGGAGAGAATGATACGGCCTGCCCTGATGAATATATGCTTTCAGGCACTGGCATGGAAAGCTATTTTAAAAACGCACTCTTCCTACTGCAAAATGCGGCCGCACTGATAAATGCCTGTTCAATTACGTTTGAGTTTAAAACCGGAAAAAATAAGATCTGCTTTTATGATACCCTCGAAGAAGATGCCAGGGTACTCAAAGAAAAAGCCCTTGAAGGGGCCCTATTCAGGTATAAGACCCTGAATAAAACGATTACTGACCGTATTGAAAAAGAGCTTGACCTGATCATCAAGAAAAACTTTGTCTCCTATTTTCTGATCAACTGGGATATTGTACGTTATGCCCGTTCCCAAGGGTTTTTCTATGTCGGCAGGGGCAGTGGCGCAAATAGTATTATCGCATACTGCCTGCGCATAACAGATGTTGACCCGCTTGATCTTGACCTGTATTTCGAGCGTTTTATCAACCTGTACCGTGAAAATGCACCCGATTTTGACATTGATTTCTCATGGAAAGATCGTGACAGCATCATTGCCTATGTTTTTAATAAATATGGCACTGACCATACCTCACTACTGGCAACCTACAATACATTCCAGGTTAATTCTGTCATGCGTGAGCTGGGCAAGGTTTTCGGCCTGCCAGTTATTGAAATTGAAGAGCTCATTACTTTTTACAAAAAGATTCCTCCACCTACTAAAATCGGTGAGCTGATTTACCGCTATGCTGAATACCTGCGTGACTTTCCCAGCTATCTGAGTATTCATGCGGGTGGCATTCTAATTTCTGAAAAGCCCATCTATAATTATACAGCTACCAGTATGCCACCAAAGGGTTTTCCAACGGCACAGTTCAGTATGATCGAAGCTGAAGACATCGGGCTGAATAAGTTTGATATTCTCAGCCAGCGCGGGCTTGGTCATATTCGCGAGGTGGTTGATATTGTAAAAGATAACAGGGGGGTTGATATTGATATTCACCAGATTGATGCCTTTAAGAAAGACCCTCTTATTGCCCTGCATCTGAATAAAGGCAATACCATGGGCTGCTTTTATGTAGAGTCACCCGCCATGCGGATGCTACTGTTCAAGCTTGAAACCAATGACTACCTGGGCCTGGTTGCTGCCAGCTCAATCATCAGGCCTGGTGTTGCCCAGTCAGGTATGATGCGCCAGTATATCTTACTGCACAAGCACCCCGAATACCGTAATACCCAGCATCCGGTAATGCTGAGTATCATGCCTGAAACATATGGAGTGATGGTATATCAGGAAGATGTAATCAAGGTTGCCAATATTTTTGCGGGTCTTGACCTTGGGCAGGCAGATGTATTACGTAGGGGTATGTCGGGAAAATACCGCTCACGGGATGAGTTTCAGCGCATCAAAGACCAGTATTATCTCAACTGCAAAGAAAAAGGCTATACCGAAGAACTGGCCCGTGAAATCTGGAGACAAATTGAAAGCTTTGCCGGCTACTCTTTTGCCAAGGGCCACTCAGCCTCATTTGCCGTAGAAAGTTACCAGAGCCTGTACCTTAAAACGTATTTCCCCTTAGAATTTATGGTTGGTGTGATCAATAATTTCGGGGGCTTTTACCGTACAGAATTTTACGTACATGAGGCCCGCATCAACGGGGCAATCATAGAGGCCCCCTGTGTGAATAACAGCCGGCAGTTTACCAGCATCAAGAAAAAAGTCATCCACCTGGGTTTTGTACATATCGACAGTCTTGAGAAGCGAACCGTCGCCCAGCTACTTACCGAGCGCGAATCGGGTGGCCTGTTTCAGTCATTTGATGAGTTTCTGCAGCGGGTAGCAATCAGTCTTGAACAAATTTTGCTGCTGATTCGCATCAACGCCTTCAGGTTTACCGGTAAAACTAAACAGGAGCTCATGTGGGAAGCCCATTTCATCATCAATAAGCGGGTGAAAGTCCCTAAAGGCAATGAGCTTTTCCCGAGCCGCCGTACCAAGAAATACGCCCTGCCCAGTCTTGATTATGATAGCCGTGAAGATATGCTAGACCAGCTTGACCTTTTGGGTTTTACGATCGAGCCTGCCTTCAAGCTACTTGCTAACCAGCAGCTCGAAGGCATCAGGGCCCGTGACCTGAAAAAATACCACCGGCAGCAGGTGCAGATCATCGGGCAGCTGGTTACTCTCAAACCTACCCGAACGGTTAAAGGTGAAGGCATGTACTTTGGCACCTTTGTCGACCAGGAAGGTCAATGGATTGATACGGTACATTTTCCACCGATGGCTAAAAAATACCCTGTGCGGGGCAGCGGCTGCTACCTGATACGGGGCAAGGTGGCAGAAGAATTCGGCTATTATAGTCTTGAGGTAAACTACCTTGAGCGCCTGGGTTACTGGAACCGGGAAGACAGTAAGAGGTAAAATTGAGTTTCGGGCGGTTCGGCTGATGGGCCGGTTCGACTGATGGGCCGGTGATAGCGGGCAGATGTGGTTTTGAGGCCGGGTCAAACGGAAACGAATGTTTTTGCTATTGCTTTTTGCAATAAAGTTTCAACATCACATTGTCTAGCATAGTCTGGCCATATTTCAAGGATACTTTCAATATGCCTGATGATCTCATAGGGCTTTTTTATATTCATTTGGCTGGCCACTGCCAGCAGGTCTTTTCTTTCTATTCCTAGCCTTTTTCCATTGACGCTTAATGATTGCTGGCTAACCCACAAGCTATCATGCCGGTAAGCGTGGCAAACATCATAAGCCGGGGATATTGCCCATAGTCCCTGTTTGTTCATTGTAAAGGCAAAGTTTTTGGTATGGTCATCACAGTTTCTTGCCAGTACATTAAATACCATCCTGCGGTACATTTGCTCGGCCTGAGGATAGTCTAGCCGTAAAGAGCGCATCGTTTGAAAGAGCTGCTCATAGCTATAAGAGCCAATATTGTTGAAATCAAAATGCTGCAGTGCGCAAAAGGTCTGCACATGAACTTTACCCTGGTCGGGTATCCGGTCAAAACGCCGGGTCATAAAATGTGCGCGGCCATTTTCTTCCAGTAACCGGCACTCGGTCATTTCAATTCCGCAATCGACCGCCATAAGGTGATAAGCCATTTCAACACGACCATAACCTTTTGAGGTACCGAATTGCGCATCATGTACCCCGTCAAACTTGATAAGCCATTTGGTAAAGCCATTCGGCGCTTCAGCTTGTCCGCTTCTCACTTCGCCCGTTTCAGTATTATAAGCAATCACAGCTTTAGCACGGGCACCACCGGCTGAAGTTCCGATCTTTAAAATATCCATCAACCCTTTTTCTTCATCTTTGGATAGACTGGCATGAAAGTCTTTTCTTCCTGATAGAATAGCCTCTGACATTTCAACGAGGCTATCCACTTCCAGTTTGGTAGAAGTGTTTTTACCTTTGGGCTCAACCGGCTCAAATTCGAGTGCACCCATACCGCGCTGTCCGATAAAACATAACATTTCTACCGGGTTCATGCTGTCAGCCGGGCGACCAACACGTGCCAGCCAGGTATTTATGAGCGTATTACCATATCGGTCAGGCAAAACATCTGCTAACAGCCCGGGCAATCCCTTAAATGTTTGATTTCCTCTTAGTTCATTGAAAGAAAATATCATTCCTTTGGCTGTGTCAAGTGGCATTTTGAGCGGGGAAATATCCCTGCCATTAGTAATAAAGTCTGGCTCAAACTCAAAATCAGCAATGCCTTTTTCGGCATTCCATGCTATCGCGCCGACACGCTCACCCCAAAGATTTATAAATGCACTATTGATCACTACCAGTTTACTTTAGAAGTGTTGGTTAAGTTATTGCCATTTCGGGCCCTTTTCCTTTTCTGCTGTTCCAGTTTAGCTAATTTCAACGGGCTTATTTTTTGTACTATTTCAAATGACTGCAGTACAGGTAATTGTTCCAATACCCGCAAAATCTGTAAAACAGAAAGAAGCGTGCCACCGTTACCTTTTTCGATTTGTCCTATGGTAGACCGGTTCATACCAGTTGAATCAGCGACTTGTTGCTGGGTTTTATTTTGTTGTAAACGGGTTTCGTGTATGAATTGGCCAATGAGGTTTAAGATACCCTTGTCGCTCATTGAATACCAATCTATGCTGGCTTTTTCCATCATTAAATAATTTTATTGATGTTAATGATTGTTTTTATAAACAAAAATACATATTTTTTATTACAAAGATAATTCTTGCTAATACTGATCATTTACGTCTCATTATTAGATAAATAGGATATTAATGAGACGGATATTATCGGAATAGTATACTAGGCCAGCTGAACACTTTATAAATAAATTGCCTGCTTTCTTCTGCATTATAATGACTTTTATACAGGCTGTTCGATATAATATAGTTTGAGTTAAGTTTTTGTAATTAATTAAAGCTGCCATCGCCTTAAATTTGCTATCATATGATCCTTTTTTTATAATGACTTCATTTAATGATTAGTAAAGATCAATAAAATCTGATTTACTTCTACCTCCAATTAAATGTAGCAACTCTAGTTAACTCAATTGATATTTACTGCCTTCGCCTCTAAAGTTTATCTAAAATATATAGTGTAATCACTGGTGAGTCTTACTAAATTAAAAGTTACAACGTTTGTAACTTTTGTATAATGCGCGTATCTAAACGGGGGTTTCAATAAATGTTCAATTACCGATGCACGATTTTGAAGAAATATATACCAGGTATTCACCCCAAATCTTCAGGGTGTGTATGGGTTATGTTAATGATCACGATCAGGCCAAAGACCTCACCCAAGAAACTTTTATCGCGGTATGGCGAAATCTTCCGGGGTTCAAAAATAAATCCCAGATAAGTACCTGGATTTTTCGCATCGCTACCAATAATTGCCTGCGTGCAGTTGAAAAAAACAAACGCATGGTAAAAACGGATTTCCCTGAAAATTTCCCGGCTTTGCATGAGGAACAACATGATGACAAGCTAAAGTTTCTTTACCAGGCAATTTCGGAATTGGCCGAAATTGAAAGGCTAATTATATCATTACTATTGGAGGGGCTTCCACAGGCTCAAATTGCAAACATTGTTGGATTAAATGAAGGAAACCTTCGTGTGAAAATTCACAGGATCAAAGATAAACTGGCGATTAAATTCAGAAATCATGGACAATTTGAATGAATTAAAAGCGATTTGGAAAACAGCTAAGACCGACACACTACCAATTCCAGGAGAAATGTTACGTCTTGTAAAAAGATACCGTAATAAAAAACTTTGTAACAAACTTAGGTTAATTGCGGGTTGTTTTCTTTTGATAATCTTTTTTGTAAGCGCTTGGTTTTATAACAGGCCGCACTTTATAAGTACTTCTATTGGGATGTTGATGACAACGGGTGCAGTAATCATCTTGGCAATAACGAATATCCGGTCCATTGGGAGGTTTATTAAGCTAAATGATTGCAGCAACAAAGACTTTATTTCATTCCTCGAGCAAACCCGCCGTAATCAACTCTTCTATCACCAAAAAACACAGGTATTTGGAATATTACTAGCCTCAGCAGGATTCTTATTATACATTTTTGAATTTGTTTATCAGAGCATTTTACTTAGCGTAATATTTTATACTTCAGGTATTACTTATATAGCCTTCGTGTGGTTTTATTTAAGGCTTGTAAAATATAAAAAGCAAACTGCTGAGTTAAATAACATTATTGAAAAATTAGAAAGAATGTCATATCAGATATTATGAAAAAACACCAAATGAAAAGACCGGAGATCAAATTGGTATGCCTTGGCTTATTAGTTGCTACAAGTTCCTCATTAGTAAAAGATTGGATTCACTTACCTGATATTTTTCGTGGTTTTCTGATTGGTTTAGGATTGGCTTTGGAGTTTACAGGCGTAATACTTTTGGTGAGACGAAAGCGATCAATGAATAATTGTGAAGAATAACACAATAAGGGTACATTACCTGTATAAATCCATATCGACGCAACTTATCAGAAACTTGAAATCTTAAATTTGGATGTTTTGGCTGCTTTGCCAAGTCATAGATATTCAAAATCCAAGGCCGTCAACTTCGTATTCACTAAAACTTGTCGTACCTGACAAACTACACGAATAATTTTAAACGAATCAAGGATTTTAATATGTTTGTTTTGTAGTCTCAATTTTAGAAGTCATCTATAAGAGATAAAAATATTTAGCAACCGCCAAAATGATTAATTCTATCTCAGTAACAGATTACTAAGGGATTAATGATGGATATTATCGGAAGAGCATAACAGGCCGTCTAATGTTAGAATTAAAGATCAAGTGAAAAACATATTATTTTTTGGTGACAGCCTGACGGCAGGATATGGGCTGGGCAATGCCAACCAGGAGTCTTATCCAGCTTTGATACAAAAAAAGATAAATAGTGCAGGTCTCAACTATCATGTGATCAATGGAGGCATCAGTGGAGACACAACTGCAGGCGGCCTGAGCCGGCTTGGTTACTGGATAAACCGTCAAATTGATGTATTTGTACTGGAACTTGGCATCAATGACCTTATACGGGGTATTCAGCCAACCCAGATTGGCACTAACCTACAGCTAATTATCGATACCGTAAAAGTCAAATACCCGAGGGCCCAAATAGCCCTGATGGGGATGCAGGTTCCAGAATTTATCCCATATCCATTCGCTGCCACATTTAATAACGTGTACTCACAGCTTGCCCAAAAAAATAAGATTGCCATTCTGCCCTCATTTCTTGCTGGGGTCGCTGGTCAGGCACATCTTAACCTACCAGATAAACTACACCCATCAGCAAAAGGGTATGAAATTATTGCTGAAAATATATGGAAAGTACTTCAACCCTTACTCTAATCTGGTTCATTGGTCATAGTCTGGCAGGGCTATAATTCTAAAGCATGAATTACAATTCTATAATGAAAATTAAAGAAGATGAACTTATTTTTAGATTTATAAGGGTCAAAGATTAATGTGATGTAAAATTTACTCATTGAGAATCAGTCCGATTTCAGTTGTGAAGAAAAAGAGTACCTGAAACCGCTCAAAAATAACCTATTTGTGCATTTATGATTTATTCACCTGCCAATAAATCAAATGAAAACCAGATTTTGATTCAGCAGCTCAGCTGGTAGAGCATAACACTTTTAATGTTGGGGTCTTGGGTACAAATACCAGCTGGATCACAAAAAGCCACTGGAAATAATGGCTTTTTTGTTTAAAAACATACATATCTAGATTGTCAGGAATTTAAAAACGGATAAGCATTAAAGCCTATCATAAAACCCCATTTAACCTTCTGATTGTATCAACTTCTCCAACTTTATAAGCACTTCCATCTTTCCGAAAAATATCGTGAAACCATTCTTTTGGTTCTGCCCCATCAGC
>JANLVJ010000070.1:0-94471 GCA_031363945.1 bacterium
CCACTAGTTGCCTTTTATAGGGCTGAAGCACATCATCAGCATTATATTGCTGACCACCCCGAGAATCCATATGTTCAAAGTGTGTCAATTCCTGAATTTGAATCATTCAAAAAAATCTATAAGGGTGCTTTAAAGCACTAAGAAGCCTGAATTTATTTAATTATTCTATCCTTAAATTTTTTACCGGATTCGCACGGGCAGCCTGCAAACCTTTACTGGTGATGGTTAAGAATGCAAAAATCAATGTGAGCAGACCCGACACGGCAAAATACCACCATGATATGGCGATGTGGAATTTAAAATCGGCCAGCCACTGGCTCATCAGGTACCAGGCCAGGGGTATTGCCACGATAAAAGAAGCAAAAACCAGGGCTAAAAATTCGGTGCTGAAGAGCTGCAGAATTTGACCAACAGAGGCACCCAGCACTTTTCTGATTCCGATCTCCTTTGTTTTTTGTGTAGCCATGAATGAAACCAGACCATACAGCCCAAGACAACCTATAAAAATCGAGATTGCTGCGAAGATTTTAAACAAGCCGGCCATACGCTGCTCCTGTTCATAATTGCTGGCGATGTCTTTATCAAGAAATGTGTATTCATAGAAATATTGCGGATAAACTTTTTTCCAGGTAGCGCCTAACCGATCAAGAGTTGATTTTAAATCATGACCTGATAGTTTTACACCCACATATTGGTATGCCTTTAATTTAGCGCCAATCAGGATGGGTGAAATCTCACGCTTAAGGCTCGTATTATGGTAGTCTGCAATCACCCCTACTATTGGCTTGGCGGGTCTCATATCTATAGTGATCTGTCTGCCAATTGCGTCGGTACTATTTTTAAAGCCCATCTTGTGCGCCAGGGTTTCATTGATAACCAGCTGTGTAATGGTATCGCTTGGTTTATACCCATGTCCGGCAATAAATTTCAGGTTGTAAGTCGAAAAGAATGAAGCATCAGCATATTTAAGATTGACAGGAAACTCAAACTTACGGCTCGAGCCATTCTGGCTAAAGCTTGTTTCATAGTCATACCCAGAAAGAATAGGGCTGATACTGAAGCTCACTGCTTTAACACCATTGATCTTAGCCAGTTCGATACCTAACTGAGTGACTTTAGAAGCACCCACACTGTCGGGCGGAACAGGCAGCCCTACAATCGCCTCTTTTGTAAAACCAAGATCTGAATGGCTGAAATAATCTACCTGGTTGATACCGATAAGGGTACATATAATTAAAACCTGGGCAATGAGAAATTGCATGCCTACCAGCCCTCTGCGTAAAAATACCTGGCTGCTCCCCGGGTTCTGATATTGGGCTTTTAGCGCATCTATAGGTTTAAAGCCTGATAAAATCAATGCTGGATAAATGCCTGAAAGTATCGTGGTCACCAGAATAATCAGCAAAAACAAGCCTGCTATCTGAAGATTTAGAAAGCCAAGCCCTTGGGGCAGTCCGAGCAGATTTCTAACCTGAGGAAATAATATTTCGCAGAAGATAAAAGCAAGGAAGCCCGAAAATGCTGTTACCATAAAGGCCTCAATCAGGTTATTGATAATTATCTGCTGACGCGTAGCGCCCAATACCTTACGCACACCGATTTCCCGGGCCCTGTTTATAGCGGTGGCAGTTGACAGGTTGATATAATTTATACTGGCAATCAAAATCAGAAATATGCCCAGCAATGAAAGCGAAATCAAAATTGAGTGGCTGATCGGATCAATAGATACTGTACTGAAATCACTGCTAAAATGCATCCCGGTCAGGGGCTGAAGAGTATATTCAGTAGGTGAATTTGACTTTGAGAGATGCTTACTAACATATTGTTTAAGGGAATTATTTATTGTGGCAGGATTAACGCCTGGTTCGAGAAGCATAAAACACATGGTGCTACTCCAAACACTTCCCCAGTTCGTATCTTTTGCCCTCTCAAGTGAGCTATAAGCCAAAACTACCTGTTGCTGAAAATCGGTATTAGGTAATGGGTCTGCGTAAATACCTTTTATAATATATATTTTGCCATTATTGATTTGAATGCTTTTACCCATTGCTGACTGCCAGTTGCCGAAGCATTTGATAGCATAAGCACTTGATAAAGCTGCACTACCTGGGTCATCCAGCTTTTGAGGCCCACCTGCCAGCCATTGCGTTTTGAAGATTTCATAAAATGAAGGTGCTACATAGGTAACTGCTGAGGCCTCTTTAAACATTTTATCAATGCGATGTCTGCTGACGCCAAGTACGTTAATCTGGGTCTGATAGGGCTGGTCAATAGTTGTTATCTTTTCAAGATGCGGTATCACCATCTTAATAGACTTTTCAAATGGGAAGGGTACCCCACAAGTTCGAAACAGGTCAGCCCCTCTTCTGGTAGTTGATACCACCCTGAAAATACGCTCTGCCTTTAATTCTGACTTTTCGAAACTCTCATGATACTGAACAATGTTGAATAACATCATTGCCGAGGAAATCCCGATTGCAAGACCCAGTATATTTAAAACTGCTGGTATCCGCTGTTTTAAGATCTGGCGTAAGGTATACTTGATATTATTCATCTTGATGAAGTCTAAATTTCAGACGAGGAAATACCCAGCTCAAAAAAGATTTTTTTTGAGCTGGGTATTTAGGTTCAGTGGATATTTATGCGCTTAAAGTACTTTAACACGAGAAGGAATCCAGCCCTGAAAGAATATAAAATCATTTAGCATTTTTTTGAATGCTGTTGCTAGATGGTCCTATAAAACCGTAATATTCTCAAGTACAACCTGCCCGTCAAGCATTCTGATTATGCGGTGGCTGTATCTTGCATCATGTTCTGAATGGGTGACCATGATAACTGTTGTACCTTCATCGTTTAACTCAGTCAGCAACTGCATCACCTCATTGCCATTGCTGGAATCAAGATTACCCGTAGGCTCATCGGCCAGTATCAGTCTGGGCTTGTTGACAACCGCACGGGCAACAGCGACACGTTGTTGCTGCCCGCCTGAAAGCTGCTGTGGAAAGTGGTTTCGTCTATGCATGATCTGCATTTTATCAAGCACAGTTTCAACTCTAAGCTTACGATCAGCTTTACCTACCCCTAGGTAGATTAGTGGCAGTTCAACATTTTCAAATACCGTCAGCTCATCAATCAGGTTAAAGCTTTGAAAGACAAATCCAATATTATGTTTACGCAGATCAGCTCGCTTACGCTCATTGTAGTGGGCTACTTCTTGCCCATTAAATTTGAAACTTCCACTATCAGGATCATCAAGCAAGCCCAGAATATTCAGTAAGGTAGATTTACCACAGCCTGAAGGGCCCATTATAGAGACAAATTCTCCACTACCGACTTCAATTGATATTTTATTCAGGGCTACCGTTTCGACTTCTTCAGTACGGTAAATTTTTTCGAGATCAGTTATTTTAATCATGATTTTCAGGTTGTTTCTTTTGTTGTTTCAGTTAAGTTTTAAAAATTAAGCGAGTACCTGTTACTTTTTTATGACCAGTTCCTGGTTATCACCAAAGTTTTCATAGCTCGAAGTAATTACCTTATCACCAGTTTGAAGACCATCGGTGACCTCATAGTAATCAGGGTTCTGACGGCCAAGTTTGATATTGACCTTATAGGCTTTATCACCTGAGGCACTTACCTTAAAAATCCAGTTGCCCCCTGTCTGCTGGTAAAAACCACCTTTAGGCAAGAGTACTGCCTGAGTCTTATCACCCAGTGCCAGTCTGATCTGCAGGTTCTGACCACGTCTGATACCCGTAGGTTTTCTACCGGTAAATGCAAGGTCTATCTGAAACTTACCACTGCTGACCTGTGAAAAGATCTTTGTCACTTGTAATTTATAGGTACTGTCGTTAAAATCAAATTCACCTGTAAGACCAGGAAAAACCCTTGAGATATAAAATTCATCAATATCTGCCCGAACCTTAAAACCACTCAGTACATCGATCTGTCCAATTCTTGTACCCTCCCTGATACTTTGACCAAGATCAGCATTGAGTGATGTTAGCTGTCCGTCAACAGGAGCACGAACGATAAGATCCTGTTCTTTTTCGCGCATTAATTGTAGGGCATGTGCAGAACGCATCGCTGAGAGATTCATTTCAGTGAGTTGAAGCGAGTTCATCAGGGTATCTGAATGTACTGTTCTGCCTGCCAGATTCTTGCGCTTAAGCTGAAAGTTATAATTGACCTGTATACGGGCAAACTCGCTGTCGGCAATAACTTTCTGATCATGTAGTTTTTTACCTGCAAAATAATCCCGCCGGGCATTGGCAAGAGCCGCATCAACCTCAGCCATGGTATTTTGATTAACAATACTATTCTGCTGTGCCTGGTTACGGGTTTGCTGCATATCGGTAATCAGGCGCCGAACTTCGGTCTCCTGGGTAGAAAGTTGTAATTCGACATCTGTATTTGAGAGCCTGATCACAGGCTCACCTTTCTTCACTTTGGCCCCGTCTTCAACCAGTTTTTCCTCTACTCTGCCTCCTACAATTACATCCAGGTATATAGTAGTAATCGGAAGCACATTGCCATTAATTGGAATAAATTCCTGAAAATTCCCCTTTGTCACAACCGATACGGTGAGCGTCTGTGAACTGGCATTGACTTTCGACTTACCCGTCATAGAGAAATAAGTCAGAAGAATCAGACCCAGAGTAAATATTACCGCAGCGACAATTAAAATTCGTTTGCGATTCCAAACTTTTTTTTCACGTACTCTATCCACGGTTTTATTCGGTTTATGATGATACAGGCAACATTAAAATAGTGCCAGACATAAAAAAGCCTTTTTTACGGGTTTCAAGTAGGTTAAGCTTATAATCCTGGCAATTGACTGTACGATTCTGATACAGCATATGGGCGTTTGTGAACAAGCATCTAAAATCAGTTCTTGTAATTATATTTAGACAGTCCTGGCCAAAGACCTGTGGCAGATAACTATAAATTGCATAGCGGGTAATTAGAAAAAAAATAAATGCTTTTAAACAGGGTACAGATTCTAAGATATTTTAATTTTCTTTATAGGTAAGTAGCCCCTCAATCAAGCAAGAGATGTTAAAAAATCGTTCATGAAATTAAAAGATGCCAGCTTACTGATAGTAGATGATGATGAGGCTGTACTCATTGCTGTTAAAATGCTATTAAAAGGCGAAGTAGCCTGTCTGGTAACAGAGAAGAATCCGGAAAATTTGCTGAATCAGCTGGCGAAGACAAAATTTGATCTGGTTATACTTGACATGAATTATAAAAGTGCCCTCAACACTGGTAATGAGGGTTTTTTCTGGCTCAATAAAATCAAGAATCATTCACCAGAGATGTTGGTGATTATGATCACAGCCTATGCTGAAATTGACCTTGCAATCAGGAGCATGAAAGAAGGAGCGGCTGATTTCATTGTCAAACCCTGGCGCAATGAGCAGGTAAAAGATACTATCAGACAGGCACTGTCAGGTAAATTAACGGATAATAAAATTAAATTTTCTCTGTCTTTACCTGCTTCCCAAATTAAGGCAGGCCATGACTACAGCGGTATGATCGGCTCATCAGAATTGATGGAAGAAGTCAAAATCAAGATAGATAAAATTGCTGCTACTGATGCCAATGTACTTATACTGGGTGAAAATGGAACCGGAAAAGATTTAGTTGCCCGCCTTATTCACGAGAAGTCAAATCGCAGCTCAAAACCTTTTGTCGCTGTTGACCTTGGCTCACTTACAGAGACATTGTTTGAAAGTGAGCTTTTCGGCCATAAAAAAGGGGCATTTACAGATGCCCGTGAAGATCGAACCGGACGAATGGAAGCGGCTGAGGGTGGTACCCTTTTTCTTGATGAGATAGGAAATATTTCGATGTACCAGCAGGCCAAACTACTCTCCGTTTTACAGAATAAGCAGGTTATCAGGCTCGGCACAAACCAGGTTATTCCACTCGACTTCAGGCTTGTTTCGGCCACCAATATTCCTATTTATGAACTGGCAGCAGAATCAAAATTCAGGAAAGATCTGATTTACCGTATCAATACTGTTGAAATTAAACTTCCCCCACTTCGCAAAAGAGGCAAAGATATTTTGCTATTGGCAGATTTTTACTTGCAGAAGTATGCCCTTAAGCATAAACGGCCAGCTACAGGCTTTGATAGCGATGCTATGAAAACGCTGATGATGTATTCATGGCCTGGTAATGTGCGTGAATTGCAACATACCGTTGAAAGAGCAATAATCATGAGTGACTGTGAAATACTGGGTGTATCAGACCTCGACTTTACCAGTATAGAGCAAATAATACCGGAAAGTAGTACCGATACCCTACAATTAAAAGAGATCGAAAAAGAGACAATTGCCAGGGTTGTTGACAAGCATAAAGGCAATATTACGCAGGCAGCAAAAGAGTTGGGAATAACACGAACAGCACTTTACAGGCGGCTGAACAAATATGATATTTAAGACATTTCAGACATTCACGGCAGTTATTACTTTGCGGGTGATCTTAATGGCTTCATCACTTTTACTTTGCTTCATCCTGCTTTTTCAATTTTCATTACCGATTTACGCCGTATTCGTTTTTCTGGTATTTATAATTCAGACTGTTGAACTCATCAGGTATTTCAGCAGGCTTGAAGTTGAAATGAAACAGTTTACAGCTGCCGTTCATTACCGTGATTTTACCCAGAGTTATAGCATAAAGCGTAGTCCTGTATTGCTGAAAGAACTAAGAATAGCCTTTAATGAGGTTAACATGACCTTTCAGCAACTAAATGCTGAAAAAGAGATTCAATATCAGCATCTGAAGATGATTCTTGAAATGATTGATACAGGAATTCTTTCTTATGATCAGGATGGTGAAATACAGTGGATGAACGAATCATTTCGCAAGCTACTTGCCTTACCTGCGCTTAAACACCTCAGTGGTCTTTTTACCAGAAACCCAGACCTTAAGACTTTGCTCGATGAAAGTACTACGGGAAATAAAAGGCTTATTAAATTACAAACAGGTGGTTCTGTATTAACAGTATTAACCTCTGTCGCCAAATTTAAAATCAATGGTAAAATAAATTACCTGCTTGCTGTTAAAAATATTAATGAAGCCGTTGAAGAAACAGAGACGCTGGCATGGCAAAAGCTTTTAAGGGTGCTTACTCATGAGATTATGAATTCTGTGGCACCCATAACTTCCCTGGCTGAAACACTCAAACAGCGAATAGACACACTTGATGTTCTGCCCAGTACCGAAGTGCTGGCTGATATGAGCCTGAGTATTGAAGTAATCAGAAGCCGTAGCCAAGGGCTGATGAAATTCGCCGATACCTACAGAAGTATCAGTAGAATCACCCAGCCTTCACTATCGGTTGTTCTGATTGCCGATTTATTCAAACAGATTGAGCGTCTGATGAATTTTGATTTTGAGCAGCAACAGGTTCAGTTTAATTTTTCGTTGCGTGAATCTAACCTGACCCTTACCATAGATGTATCACTCATCGAGCAGGTCATCTTAAACCTGATTATAAATGCGATTGATGCGACCCGCCACTTGCATGAAAAAAAGATTAGAATACAAGGCTATTTAACGGAACAGGGAAAAGTGGTTATCGAAATTGCTGATAACGGGACAGGAATACCGGTTGAAATACTGGATACCATTTTTGTACCATTTTTTACTACCAAGAAAGATGGATCGGGCATTGGGCTTAGTCTGAGTAAACAGATTATGCAGCTACATAAGGGAACTATATTGGTTGAATCAGAAACAAGTAAGGGTAGTATCTTCAAACTGGTTTTCTGATTAGTGCGGGTAAATTAATATACTTCCGATTTTCTGATCTTTGCATATGAGAATTTTTAAAACCCCAGGCCTGATAATGGCTCTATTTACAAGCGTCAGGTTTAGGTTTAAACAAACAGAAAAAATCATCTACCTGAGTTTTGACGATGGGCCAGTACCCCTTGCGACTCCGTTTGTACTTGCTGAACTAGAAAAATACAATGCCAGGGCAACGTTTTTCTGCGTCGGAGAAAATGCCGAACGCAATCCTGGTTTGTTGAAAGCCATAGTTCTGGGCGGGCATCAGCTTGCTAACCACACCTATAATCACCTGAATGGTTGGAAAACTTCATCAGTCGAATATCTGGCCAATATTGAAAAGTGCAGCGTGTTTATTCCCTCAAACCTATTCAGACCTCCATATGGCAAACTTAAATTAAGCCAGTATAAATTAATATGTAAGAAATACAAGATTGTCTTGTGGGATAATGTTAGTTATGATTTTGACCCTTCTTTGAGTTATGACAGATGCCTTCTCCAACTGAAAAAGAATGTTAAACCCGGTTCAATTGTTGTTTTTCATGATAGCCTGAAATCACTTGCCACCTTAAAAAAAGTTCTTCCTGATATATTGGCATATTGGCAAACGGCAGGATACAGCTTTAATATTATTACTGGATAATCTTCTTATGAGCAGAATTGTTATTACTGGCGCAAGTGGTAATACCGGCACCAAAACGTTATACCATCTTATTAATGGTAATAAAGGTTTACAAGACATACAAATTCTGGCAAGTGTAAGTCAAGCTGGCGAATTAGTTGCCCCCGAATTTGAAGGAAAGGTGGCTCCAATTAATTTTCGTTTTGGTCAGGAAAAAAATATTTTTCAGGAACAGGATCGTGTTTTTTTACTTCGCCCTCCGGCCCTTACAGATCTTAAGAAATATTTTATTCCTTTTGTTCGACAAGCAGTTGAAAGTAAAGTTGAACATATCGTTTTTATTTCAGTACAGGGGGTAGAAAAGAGCAGTTTTATACCCCATTTCGGTATTGAAAAGCTAATCAGAGAAAGTGGTATTTCTTATACTTTTTTACGCAATGCCTATTTTATGCAAAACCTTACAACCACTTTATATGGCGATATCATGAATATGAAAGAGATTTATATTCCAGCAGGACCCGCAAAATTTAATTGGGTTGATGTAGATGATATAGGTGCGGTTGCGGCAAAGATTCTTCTAAACCCTTCAGCGCATAAAAATAAAGCTTACGACTTGACGGGAACTGGTAATTATAATTTCTACTTCATTGCAAATCTTTTAACGATAGCACTAAACAAAAAGATAACGTATACCTCACCCTCTCTTTTTACCTTTTATCTTCATAAAAAGAAGCAAGGTCTGAAACCTTCTTATATAATCATCCTGATGATTCTTCACTATTTACCGCGATTCATGGCAGAGCCTGCTATTACAGATTGTATTGAAGAAATCATTGGCAGAAAGCCCAGAACGATTGAAACCTTTATCGCTGAGAATTTTAGGGCAATTAAATGAGTGAATACGATTTTATTCAAAAAACCTTAAAAGCATATAGTCTGTATTACTAAGATTTGATAAATTAGCTCAAATTACGCTTTTACATATTTCTAATCTATCATGGCATTTGATATCGAAATGATACGCAGGGTTTATACCGAACTTCCTGAGCGTATCGCAAAAACAAGAGTACTCTTAAATCGCTCGTTGACCCTTACTGAAAAAATACTTTACTCGCATTTATACGATACCCAGGCAACAGAAACCTATGAAAGAGGAGCTTCTTATGTAGATTTTTCTCCTGACCGTGTTGCCATGCAGGATGCTACAGCCCAAATGGCCCTGTTACAATTTATGCAAGCAGGTAAAAAAGCTGTTGCCGTACCTTCAACTGTTCATTGTGATCATCTTATCACGGCTAAAGTTGGTGCAACTGAAGACCTTAATACTGCCAATAAAACGAATAAAGAAGTTTATGATTTTCTGTCAACCGTATCAGATAAATACGGTATTGGATTCTGGAAGCCTGGGGCAGGAATTATACACCAGGTTGTTCTTGAAAATTATGCCTTCCCTGGTGGTATGATGATAGGCACTGATTCACATACTGTAAATGCAGGTGGCCTTGGTATGATTGCAATAGGCGTTGGTGGAGCTGATGCCGTTGATGTAATGGCTGGGATGGCATGGGAATTAAAATTTCCAAAGCTAATCGGTATCAAGCTTACTGGTAAGCTGAGTGGATGGGCTTCGGCTAAAGATGTTATATTAAAAGTAGCTGGTATTCTTACCGTTAAAGGCGGAACAGGGGCAATCATTGAATATTTTGGTGAGGGCGCTGAGAACATTTCTTGTACAGGAAAAGGCACTATTTGTAATATGGGCGCCGAAGTTGGGGCCACTACCTCGGTATTTGGCTACGATAAAAAAATGGCAGCTTATCTTGGCAGTACCGGCCGAACTGAAATTGCAAATCTTGCCAATACTATTGCTGAACACTTAAATGGTGATGCAGAGGTCTACGCCAATCCGTCAAAATATTTTGACCAGGTTATTGAAATTAATCTTTCAGAGCTTGAACCCTATGTGAACGGGCCTTTTAGCCCTGATCTGGCATGGCCGATTTCAAAATTTGCTGCTGCAGTCAGAGAACATAATTACCCTGAAAAACTTGAAGTAGGTCTTATCGGTTCCTGTACAAATTCTTCATATGAAGACATTAGCCGGGCCGCCTCAGTTGCAAAACAGGCTTCTGATAAAAACCTTATTGCTAAGGCTGAATTTACGATTACTCCAGGCTCTGAACAGGTTCGCTATACAGTAGAACGTGACGGTTTCCTTGATGTATTTGCCCGTATGGGCGGGGTTGTTCTTGCAAATGCCTGCGGCCCTTGTATTGGTCAATGGGCACGTCATAGTGATGACCCTATGCGTAGAAATTCAATCATCACTTCATTCAACCGTAATTTTGCCAAAAGAAATGATGGCAACCCCAATACGCATTCTTTTGTTGCCTCACCAGAGATAGTAACAGCCTTTTCAATCGCTGGACGTCTGACATTTAATCCGCTGACTGATGAGTTGTTGAATGAAAATGGTGAGATGGTTCGGCTTGATGAACCTGCCGGGATCGAATTGCCACCACTGGGCTTTGATGTAAAAGATGCTGGCTATCAGGCACCCTCAGCAGATGGTAGTGGTGTAGAACTTAAGATAAATACCGCATCTGACAGGCTTCAGTTGCTTGAACCGTTCAAGGCTTGGGAAGGAACTGACTTAACAGGTTTGAAGTTGTTGATAAAAACAAAGGGGAAATGTACCACTGATCATATTTCAATGGCAGGCCCCTGGTTAAAATACCGTGGTCACCTTGATAATATCTCAAACAATATGCTGATTGGGGCAACCAATGCATTTACCGATAAAACTGACCAGGTAAAGAATCAACTCACCGGCGCATACGGTGCTGTTCCAGCGACCCAACGTGCTTATAAAGCTGAACATATCGGATCAATCGTAGTAGGTGATGAAAATTATGGTGAAGGTTCTTCACGTGAGCATGCTGCCATGGAGCCCCGCTTTCTTGGTGTCAGGGCAATTCTCGTGAAATCATTTGCGCGTATTCATGAAACTAATCTTAAAAAACAAGGTATGCTGGCATTAACTTTTACCCAGATTGCTGATTACGATAAGATAAGAGAAGATGATACCTTTGACATTTTAGGATTAACTACCATGAGCCCAGGTGTAAACCTAACCGTTCGAATTCATCATACTGATCAATCAGTTGAAGATATTACGGTCAGACACAGCTATAATAGTGCACAGATTGAATGGTTCAAAGCAGGTTCTGCGCTGAATCATTTAAAATTAAAAGCGGCATAATATTAGCATTTAATGTGACCATAGGTCAGAAAATTTTAGTTGGTTTTAATAAATTTGAATGAAAGCGGTCAGTCATGATGGCTGCCGCTTTAAGCAATTAAGAAAACCCATGAACCAGGAACATCACGATACTGATATTAAGCCAGCAATTTTATCAATGCTCAAGCATAAGTTCGCGTATGCTATTTCAAACTTCGGCAATCCGTTCATCCTGTTAATATTTCTGACCGCGTATGCCAGTTTCCACTTTATGGATGCTCATCAAGCCGTAAAGATCCTGTTGATATTTCTTCTTTGTTCTTTCGTACCTACAGCCCTTTTTATCATCATTAATGTTAAAAGAGGAAAGTTTTCAAACTATGATGTTTCAACCAAGGCACAAAGACCAGTCTTTTATATTTTTGCGATTGTATTGATTGGGTTTGTTACCCTTGCCCTGTTTTTGCTACCCTATGTTCATCCATTTTTAAGGTGGGGTGCAATGGCTGCATTCACGTTATTATTAAGTTCATTTCTAATAAACTTCTGGCTAAAGTGTTCGTTACATACCTGCTTCTCTGTTTATGTAGCAATTGCATTTATGGCCATGCGGGGCCGGACAGCAATTGAGATGGGGCTGGCACTTACGGTTTTAGCGGTGCTCATGGGCTGGTCAAGAATTGTTCTTAAACGTCATACGCTTAGTGAAGTGATCACAGGTGCCTTTTTGGGTTCTCTGGTTGGTGGCTTATTTTATTGGTATGTCGCATGAAGCTTAAGCTTATCCAGATAGGGAAAACAGATGATGTTTGGCTTCGCGACGGTATTACTATTTACGAGAAACGTATCATAAATTACCTTCCTTTCAAAACGATTACCATTCCATCACCCAAATTCCAGAAACAGACAGCTACAGGCCTGATGAAAAAAAAAGAGGCAGAATTAATTCTCAATCAAGTGGGGCCGAGGGACCATGTTATTCTGCTTGATGAAAAAGGAAGAGAATTCAGGTCAGTAGAATTTGCACGCCATATGCAGGAGCTGGTAATGAACACGGGAATTACTGATCTGTTATTTATAATAGGAGGTCCTTACGGCTTTCATGAGCAGATATATCAGCGGGCAAATGCACAGATTAGTTTATCAAAAATGACATTTTCACATCAGATGATACGTTTGATTTTTATTGAGCAACTCTATAGAGCGATGAGTATTTTAAAGGCAGAACCATACCACCACGAATAAAGCTAGAGGCTTCAGCTAGCCTCATCATGGTCGTAAACACCATGTGATCCACTTTCATATTTACTTTCTTTCGTACTGGTAAGTTCACAGACTAATAATACCAGCGATAAAGCAAGAATGCCTCCGATAAAAATTCCTATTTCTTTGCGTTTTATCTTCATCTGCATAATTTCAAGTTAACGAATAATACCGTTTTGTTGTTAAAACCTAAAACGAATAAAATATTGAATAGTTGTAGGTAAAATTCTGACTGCTGTTTGAATCACCAAAACCAGGTATATAAATAGGGTATGTATCCTTTTTTGTGAGGTCGTTCAAACTTGATGCCAATCTTAATGTCCATCCCATGCCTAAATGTTTGCTGATATCAACTTTAATACCTGCTACAAATTCAAGCCAGAATTCGCGTCCCGATGCTGGAGGCAATAAGGCTGTTGTATTACCAAAGTAAGAACTTGGAATTTGTATTCCACTGGGCTGATACTGAACATTAGCCCCTGCAAGACGCAAACCTATATACACTATGTTCGCGTCATTCTTTTTTTCAAGTCTGAATATGCTGTAATCAAACCCAGCTCTCAGGTATTCACCTGTAGAATGATAACTATAATATCCTGTTTTGTTGATATCAGCGAGTTGAAAACCTAACTCTGCAGATAAAAAGAAGCGACTTCTGAAATGATAGTCGCCTGAGAACTCAATCTCTTTTTTCTCGTGATTAAAAAATGAAGTTATCGGTTTCGATATATCAATGCCCAGTCTGACATTTCTTCTGAAAGGGATGGTATCAGGGTTATTCTTTTTAAAAATCGAGTCATTTTTGATTTTTCTAACTCTTTTAAATGAATC
Organism: bacterium; assembly: GCA_031363945.1. GTDB lineage: Bacteria > Bacteroidota > Bacteroidia > Sphingobacteriales > Sphingobacteriaceae > JANLVJ01. The sequence goes on from JANLVJ010000070.1 coordinate 13,758, forward strand.
AACGCTTTGCTTGGCTTCGAGTCTATATTGGCGTTCTTTGATCCGGGTAGAATCTTTAAAAGCCTTAGATAGCTTTTGAGCATATCCCGGCACTGTGGCCAAAATCGACAGGCTACAAATTATTATGAATAAGCCTGAAATTTTCCGGAACATTGGGATCTATAGATTTACTTATTGTATCAAGCTGGGCAAAATAATGATGTGTAATTGTGGCACCACTGATACCATAACTATAGCCATAACCACAGCCAGTTGAGATAAAAACGAGTTTTTTTGAATAATTTATTTTCAGAGTATCATTAGTTGAATGAACACCTATGCCTCCTGGATTAGTATTTACCACAATTACATAGGAACTTGAATTTGTCTTTGCAGAAACAGGCAACGATAAATTCAGTCGGTGAACAGTATCCTGACCCAGGGTGTCAAGGGGTAATAATGGACTACCTGCAACCAGTGCATTCAAGGCGTATACATTTGAAACCAGCACAGCGATTGGAGAATCGATATATGGTCTTGGATATCTTTTAAGCCCATAAAAACCAAACTTTAAACTTGGCTGTGCAGTAGGGTCACATAGCGTTTTATTCTGGCAGGCACCTAAAAAAATGCCTGCCAGAACAATATATACAAAAAGCTTTGACCGACTATGAATCGCCTTTTTTCTTTGCATTAGTCTTTGGCTTGGGTTTGGCTTCAGGGGCATGCGCTTTATCAGAATTATCTTTTGATGTAGCCTTTACATCTGCTGTTATTTCTTTTGAAGCTGAAACCTCTTCTTCTACTACCTTTTCACTATGCTTAGGATCATTCTCTGTAAACAGCGGAAGTACTTCTAATAGCTTATACCAGGTGATGATTTTTTTAATATCAGAAGCATAAACTCTTTCAGTATCATGGTTTGGTGCAATAATATTAAAATAGTCTCTTAATTTATTGGTATCTGACTTAGGATCAGGCATGGTAACATCGCTATGTGACGCCTGCATATCAAGAAGTATCTGGCGAAGAGTAAGATCTTCATCAACACCATAGACCGTTGTCTCATCTAAGGCAGCAAGTCTGGCATTTGCATTTACGACAATACGGCCTGCAGCATCTTCAAGACTTTGTAAAACGAAACCTGATTTACTTTGCCCGATGATTTTGTACAAACCAGATTTGCCAGAGACGGCTACTAATCCGCTTAAATTCATAGATTTTATTTAAAAAATATTAGTCAATTTTTTTTAGGCTACTTCCGCTTCTTCAATTTCTACAGAAAGAATTTTATCTCCCTGACGAATTGCATCAATAACTTCGATATTTGCAGTCACCTTACCAAAACAGGTATGCTTGCGGTCTAAATGCTGGGTATTCTGTCTGCCCAAACAGATAAAAAATTGTGAACCTCCCGTATTTTTACCTGCATGTGCCATAGAAAGAACACCACGATCATGGTATTGTAAAGAGCCATCAAGCTCACAGTCAATGGTATAGCCAGGTCCACCTGATCCTGTACCAGTTGGATCACCACCTTGAAGAACGAATTCAGGTATCACCCTATGGAATTTAACGCCGTTATAATAACCAGATTTCGCTAATTTAACGAAATTGGCTACTGTTTTAGGAGCATCGTTATCATAAAATTCGACACTTAGATCTCCTTTTTCAGTCTTAATTATTCCCTTGGTCATAATAATTGTTTGTTGAAGGGCAAAAATAAGAAAATGAGTAACAAATCAGCTCCCTTATCGTTTTCTATAGTTACTATTAAGACCTGTGATTAAAAAATTACTTACTTCGACCATTTTCATCTCCTTTCTGGCATGCAAACTATATGCAGGTTCTATATTGATTTCTATGGATGAAACCCAGAAAAATCACCTGAAAGCATATGGAATTACCTACTGGGCACTAACAAAAAATATTGAGGTTGAATGGCTGCTGAATTATAAGGGAGGAAGCTTTTTATTAACCGATCTTAATGAAATTGAGAATGAATGTAAAATTCGTGGAGTTTCTTTTGAGGTAATTGACAATGAGCATGCTGCCTTGGTTAGGGAGCAGGTTCTGGGTGCCAGTTCAAATACCGATATTGTTAAGCTTCTGAAAGCTCCAAAAATTGCCGTTTACACACCCAAAAATAAATTACCATGGGACGATGCAGTGACACTGGTGCTTAGTTATGCAGAAATTCCATACGATAAAATTTATGATCAGGATATTATCGAAGGAAAACTTCCTTTATATGACTGGTTACACCTGCACCATGAAGATTTTACCGGGCAGTTTAGCCGCTTTTATGCAGCCTTCAGAAATGCAGCCTGGTATATTGAAGATGTCAGGCAAAATGAAAACATGGCTCGTAAAGAAGGCTTTAAAAAAGTTTCGGAAATGAAAAAGGCCGTTGCTGAAAAAATTAGAGATTTTACAGCTGGTGGGGGGTTTTTATTTGCTATGTGCTGCGGAGCTGACACATATGACATAGCCCTTGCGGCTAAAAATGTTGATATATGTGAACAAATGTTTGATGGTGATGCAGCAGACCCAAACGCACAATCGAAGTTGAATTTTTCTCCAACCTTCGCTTTTCACAATTTTATACTTGAAAAAAATCCTTACAGTCCTGAATTTTCAGATATAAACAATTCTCCTTATACACGTATCATTGACCCAAAGAATGATGTGTTTACACTTTTTCAGTTTTCTGCAAAATATGACCCTGTTCCGAGTATGCTCACCCAGAATCATCAAACTGTAATAAAGGGATTTCTTGGTAAAACGACTGCGTTCAGAAAGTCTACCATCAAACCGAGTGTACTGATTTTAGGGGAGAATAAAGCCCTTGATGAAGCACGTTATATTCATGGGGAATACGGTAAGGGCACCTGGACTTTTTATAGTGGGCATGACCCTGAAGATTACCAGCACCAGGTCGGAGATCCTACAACAGATTTGAATTTGCATCCAAACTCTCCTGGGTACAGATTAATTCTTAATAATGTGCTGTTTCCTGCTGCAAAGAAGAAAAAACAGAAGACCTGACATGCCAGGCGCTGACTGCAGGTTGTATCAACAAAAAAGCCCGCTGATGAACAGCGGGCCTCATTATTAAAAAACTGATATTTCTATTTCGTGCTGCTTGAAAGAGTAATTGTTTTAACAAGCGTACCAATAGTAATGGTAAAGGTAAGATCACATGTTCCTGTACCATAATCAATAACCCTAGGCAATTTAAGTGAAGATGATGTCACTACAATTGTTCCTTTTACAGGAAATATACCACCAGTCATACAATTAGCCGAAAAAAGGTATTGTAGTGGGTGAGTAATAGTAGCCGTATCCAGACTGCCATTACTTCCATTGTGACATGTTGAATATCCGGTTTCATTTGCTGTAAAACTTACAGGAAACACAAAACCAGTCGCACTTACATGAAAACTATAGGTTTTTGTACTTGTAGAACTATACGTACTTGCCGGGCCACCATTTAATGTAAAGCTTAACTGACATACTCGTTTAAAGGAAGAATCACTTAAACGGGTTAAAATTATTGTACCTGCTATAGTTTTTCCGTCAATAGAATAATTTTGAAAAGTAACGGTATCTGTGAAGCCTATCTCATAGTACTTATGCATAAAATGACTGATTATAATACCCTTTCTAAACCTTCCATTGAACTTAACGCCTTCCCCAAAATCTGAATGCACTATACCAGGTGTATGAAGTCCTTGTGGAGTAATTTCAACACTATCTCCTAAGTCACCCTTAAAACTCACATTCTGCTGAATTCCTGCTGAAGTTGTAGTGCCAATATCCTGGATCAGGTTTTGACGATTCATTAACATGGCTGCAGGGCTACCCGGATGGGATACATTTGTTTCAGATGAATTAGATGCATCATTGGCTGTTTGTACATTGTTTGCATTGGTAGTTGCGACAGTTGTTGTCGTATCTGATGCTAATGCATTTAAATATGGACTTGTTTTTTGACACGAAATAATCGAAAACCCTAATAATGAGAAACCGATTGATAGATAGACAAGAATTTTTTTCATAAATTTTTTTCTAGTGTAAAGGTTAATGAATTAAGGCCTTTTCGATTCAAATCAATATGAAACTGAATTGATTCTCAATGAACTATAGTCTGGGTATACGAGTGATTTAACCGAAAGTTACAAAACAGGTAACAGCAGAAACCAATCGCCAGTTGGTATAACTGTCGGTTTTTGGAATCAAACACGAAAAAAATCAGGGAAACGTTAATTAGGAAGATTAGTCATAAAATTTCCAGCTCAGACCAAACTTAAATAAATGGTCAGGCATAGGATAATTATGCACAGTGTAATATCCAGCATGGGGTAAATGCTGGTTGAAATAATCATACCGTAAGATAAAACTTGTGCGCCTAAGTCCAGCCAGCAGAAAAACATCAGCAATCGGATAATCACCATTTTTCTGATTTGTATAAACAAAAAATTGCTGTAGTCCAGGGGCGTAATCATATTCATAAGCATGCGTATAATATGTAGCGTCAAGACCAACTTTCACGTTGAGCACCTTAAAATATAAATTCTGATAATACAGGGTAGCCGTTGAATAGAAGTCGGGAGTTCTGATAATAAATGGTGCACTATTATGCTGATAAACAAGATGGGCCTGAAATCCGGCCTTACCAAACCTGAAATCTTTATCAAGCATAGCTTTGAAAAATTTGATCTGACCAGAATATTGGTTTGGAAACACCACCTGATTGGCAATACCGGCAAAATAAAGATATCCGTCTATAAGATTGTATTCTACCCCTAACTTTAAGTTTAAGGTAGTATTCTCAAAGAATGCTGATAATGTTTTTGTCTTTACGTTAGCAAAATGAAAATTCCAGCGGTAACTATTAGTATACCAGCGATTAAAAACCAATGCCGGGGCATTATTCTGATAAGATGCTTTTACATTTAAAGTTCCCAGAGAGCCAAAACTTAATGAGCCGATCGAGGCCAGGTAGGTATCAAAATGATTGGGACCTGCCAATACATAGTCACCAATCACACGCAGGTTGAATCGATTTGAAAGTTCATACCCTGCGTTTGCATGAACCGAAATATTATTAATTGTTGAATCGATAAAACTATTCTGCCTGTAATGAATATATTCATCTTTTATAGAAGCATCAAGTCTGATGCCACTGGGAGAAAAATGTTTATCAGCCTTGAGATTGCCGCGGCCAAACAACGATAAACCGAACTCGTTTGTGATCGCACTTTGTGAGGTACGGTCAGCCGTACCAAGTGTATCTAAAAAAATATTTGGATAGTATAGGGGGGTTGAACCTGCCACAGTATTTGCCGCCTGACTTACAACTGAACGGTTATCATTGAAATTATATGAATTGTGTTTATACTGAAAAGTATAATATGCCCTCGCCGTTGGATACACTTTTACCTGATGGCTGACTGGGTCACGCAAACTATCAATTTTGCCTATCAGGTAATATTGCCGTGCATAAAAGCCCGCATCTTTCCAGACCGTATGAGCAGAGCTCAGGTAAACAGGTTCAAATGGATGAGTAAAAGGGCTGGTGAGAGTAAATAGGGTATTATTTTTTACCCCACCGTTTTCATCAGCATCAACAGTATTGGTGATGAAATTCGTAATCAGGTTATAGCGCAAATTTCTTGACTGATACCAAAGAAAGGCATCAAAATTTAAAATATCTGCTGTTTGTCGGGCATAATATCCATTCGAACCAGAGCGGTTATATTCAATGCCAATATTTAGCCGGGGATGAATATTTCGGGTGTGAACAATATGGAAAAGGCCTTCACTAAAGCCTGGCTTCTGGCCTTTCCCTGTTATGTAAGAGAGTTCAGTATACGGCGACTTATTGCGGTAATAATTAATATCTGAAGGCTGCAATATATAAAGGCTAAGGGTAGTCTGTCCATTATTAAAACCTAGTGGCTGGTTAAAACGAGGCAAAAGTGGCGTCGCTGCCAGTCCGTAATTTCCAAGATTGATATAATATGCCGAAGGTTGATACAGCTTGCTATAATGTTCAAAATCATGCAGGGTCGTGTCAAGAGAATTCAGAGTAAGACTATCAGTAAGCAAGTTTTTTTCAGTAATAGACTTGACACTTCTGGCATGATAAACATTTTTAGCTGCCCCTGAATCACCTTTAAAAACAGGTTGATTTGCTGTTACACCTGGTTGAGAGCTGCCATATGCATTGCCCGGGTTGGTACCGATCTGAGCCATGCTGATAAAATGAAACAGTATAAAAAATAAAATGAGCGCTACTCTCTTCATTGTTTGAATGAACTTATCAGGTCTTTCATGATCAGGGTCATATTTGGCTCTGCTTTGGCTGCTGTTTCAATGATATCGGTAATGGAAACCGGTTTCAAATTTTCAGGATCACATTCATCAGTAATTACCGACATGGCAAAGACAGGTAAATTCATCTGGTTTGCAACGATAACCTCGGGCACGGTACTCATACCAACAACATCGGCACCAATCATCCGAAGATAGCGATACTCTGCACGGGTTTCAAGATTTGGTCCGGGCACACTAACGTATACTCCCTGATGCGTTGTGATTTTATAACGATCAGCAATTTCCATCGCCTTTTTGATCATTTCAAAATCATAAGGCTGGCTCATATCGGGAAAACGTGATCCGTATTCATCATGGTGGCGGCCACGTAAAGGATTGTCAGGTAATAAATTAATATGGTCATTGATGATCATTAGTTCTCCCTTTTTTATGGTAGGGTTCAAACTACCACCCGCATTTGAAAGAAATAATGCTTTAATCCCCAATAAGGCAAGTACTCTGATTGGCAGGGTAATTTGCTGCATTGAATAACCCTCATAATAATGCAATCGACCCGACATTGCGACAATCTTTCTTCCTTCAAGCTTTCCGAAAAGTAATTTACCACTATGAAATTCAAGTGTCGCAATCGGGAAGTCAGGAATATTACTGTACATAATCTCATATTCAACCTCGATATGATTGACAAGACCGCTTAAGCCTGTACCCAGAACAATACCAAATTCTGGCTGGTAGTCAATACGTCTTTTAATAAATTCTGTGGTTTTAAAGAGCTGAGTTAACATATTCAAATATAAATGATTCAAATTCTTTCTTGTCGGCCTGAATTATTTCAGCCCTGATCGGCAAATAGTATAAAGGCAAGGCACTGGCAATCTGAAATAATTGAGGAATCTTAAGGCGCTGAGCATCTTTTTCAGTTGTCAATATCATTGTTGCTAGGGTATTTTCGGCTTTAAAAGTAGCTGAAAGCTTTTCAATATCCTGATAGGTGAAATTATGATGATCTAAATATGACTGGTGAATAACCATAAGACCTCTGCTTTGTAGATGTTCAACTAAGGATGCAGGATTTGCAATTCCAGTTATTAAGATAACCTTTCTGGTAGCATCCCAAATATGCTGACTCAATACAGGGGCCTGAAAAACGGGAACAGGCAGTTCATAAACCAAGGTTGAAAAAAATAAGGGTAAAGACCAGTCTTGTCTTAAAAATCTACGAATCCTGACTTTTGCTTCTTCAGTTATTATTTCAGCAGATTTTGTAATGACAACCATGCTGGCCCTGAATAAGGAAGATAAAGGCTCACGGTAATTTCCTGCTGGCAATGAAATTACAGGTTTAAACAAATCTGCATATTCAATCAGCACAATTCTTAGCCCGTAATTAACCCGCCTATGCTGGAAGGCATCATCCAAAATAATCAATTTTATACCAGATTGTATCAGGCACCAGATTCCTTCTCTCCTGTCTTCAGCCACGCAAACTGGCATTGATGGAAACTTATTTTTAAACTGGGCTGGCTCATCACCCACTAATAATGAATCTGCAGGAAATCCTGCCATCAGTAGACCCCGGGTTGACCGCCCATATCCCCGGCTAAGGGTGGCTAGATTATTCTCTGGGCCCAGCATCCTGATGAGTAATTCAGTAAAAGGTGTTTTACCAGCCCCTCCTATTTTAAGGTTGCCAACACAAATAAGAGGGATACTATAAACTTTTGCTTCTAAGATTTTTTTGTCAAAAAGAAAATTCCTTAGCCTGATAATTCCAGCATAAATAAGAGATACAGGAAATAATATCAGGCGGAAATTTGGCATATCTCAAATGTAGACAAGACATACATAAATCGGGCTGAATAGTTATTTTTACCATCTAATTAAATTGTATCATGATAAAAGGATTTTTTTCAGTTCCCGTTGCAGTGAACGAACCTGTTTTAAACTACAGCCCGGGAAGTAAAGAAAAGTCATTACTACAGACAGCCCTGAATGATGCACTTTCTAAACAAGCCGAAATAGGCATGTACATTGGTAATCAGGACATCTTTACCTCCGATAAAATTGCTATCAGACCTCCACATGACCATGCTAGAGTTCTCGGTCATTATAGTCAAGGAACAAAAGAACATGCACTGAAAGCCATTGATGCTGCACTTGATGCACGTGCTGGCTGGGAAAAAACGCCTTGGGAACACCGGGCTGCAATTTTTCTTAAAGCTGCAGATTTACTTGCCGGACCATACCGTTATAAAATTAATGCGGCTTCGATGCTTGCCCAAAGTAAAAACGCTTATCAGGCTGAAATTGATGCGGCCTGCGAGTTCATTGATTTCCTGCGTTTTAATGTTCAGTTTATGACTGAAATATACTCCCAGCAACCATTATCAGGATCAGGCACCTGGAACCGCCTTGAATACAGAGGACTTGAGGGGTTTGTATATGCAATTACACCGTTTAATTTCACCTCGATTGCAGGAAATCTACCTGCTTCGGCAGCCCTGATGGGAAATGTAGTTATCTGGAAGCCATCTGACAAGCAGATCTATTCAGCGGCTGTGCTGATGGAAGTTTTTAAAGAAGCTGGTTTACCAGCAGGTGTCATGAATATGATCTTTTGCGACCCCATAGAAGCTTCAGCTGCTATTTTTGCCCACCCAGAATTTGCAGGTATTCACTTTACAGGTTCAACTACAGTATTTAAAAATATCTGGAAAACCATTGCAGAAAACCTTGATAATTACCGGAATTTCCCAAGAATAGTAGGTGAAACAGGAGGTAAAGATTTCATGCTTATTCATGCTTCAGCAGAAGCAAAAACTGCAGCAACGGCCTTAATAAGAGGGGCATTTGAATACCAGGGTCAAAAATGTTCAGCAGCTTCAAGAGCTTATATTTCGGCAAGTGTATGGACCCGGATGCAAGAATTTTTATTATCTGAAATGAAAACCATAAAAATGGGACCTGTCGAAGATTTCGGAAATTTTATAAATGCAGTCATTGATGAAAAATCTTTCGATAAACTTGCATCTTACATCGACAGGGCTAAAAGTCATGATAATGCAACGATACTTGCAGGAGGAGGGTATGATAAATCTGTTGGCTATTTCATTGAGCCCACACTGATTCTCACGACTGACCCACAGTATGAAACCATGCAGGATGAATTATTTGGTCCGGTACTGAGTATTTATATTTTTGAAGATACTAAGTTTGAAGAAACCCTCGATCTTATCGATCGTACGTCATCTTATGCCCTTACCGGTGGTATTATGTCGCAAGATAGGAAAGCCATTATGCTGGCTGAAGAAAAACTAAAAAATGCCGCTGGTAATTTTTACATTAACGATAAATGTACTGGAGCAGTCGTTGGCCAACAGCCATTTGGTGGTGGCAGATCATCAGGCACAAATGATAAAGCAGGCTCGCCCATGAATCTCTTGCGCTGGGTTTCAGTAAGGGCAATAAAGGAGAACTTTAACCCTCCGGCAAGTTATCGTTATGCTTTTTTAGATCATGATCAAAATCAGTAAGAAATGTCCTATTTAAATAAATTTTTGTTTTGGAAAAACTAAGTAGCAAGGTCGGTTTGCCGATCGATATGAATAATAGTCAAACAGAAAATGGTGTCTCCCGCAGTGTGAAAGCTGCAGACCTGCTGGTTCAAAAAAGAGCAGAAGCTTTACTTGGCGGGGGGCAACCGAGAATAGATGCCCAGCATAAAAAGGGTAAGCTTACAGCACGTGAGCGAATTCATTTTTTGATAGATCCTGATAGCTTTCAGGAAATCGGGATGCTGGTCGTTCACAGATCTGTGAATTTTGGGATGGAAGAAGAAATTTATGCTGGTGATGGGGTTGTGACAGGCTCAGCCTATATAAATGGTAGACCGGTTTACATTTACTCCCAGGATTTCACTGTCTTTGGGGGCTCATTATCAGAAACCCATGCTGAAAAGATCTGTAAAATTATGGATCTGGCGATGAAAAACGGTGTGCCAGTCATTGGTCTTAATGATTCTGGAGGTGCTCGTATTCAGGAGGGTGTAGTTTCTCTGGGCGGGTATGCTGATATATTTTACCGCAATACCCTTGCCTCAGGAGTGATCCCCCAATTATCTGCAATAATGGGGCCTTGTGCTGGAGGGGCTGTTTATTCACCAGCCATTACTGATTTTATTTTCATGGTTGAAAATACTTCATACATGTTTGTCACCGGGCCAAACGTGGTTAAAACAGTAACACATGAAGAAGTAAGTTCTGAAGAACTCGGAGGGTCACATACACATGCATCTAAGTCGGGTGTAACCCATTTCACGTATCCTGATGAAATTGCATGCCTTGCAGGGCTTAAAAAGCTTCTTCAATATATTCCACAAAATTGCGAAACTGACGTTCCCCTATTCGAATTTAATGACACCCCTAAGCTGGTCGATGCCCTGAAAAATATAATTCCGGATGCCCCAAACCAGCCATATGATATGCGTGAAGTAATCGGGCATACTATCGATGAAGATAGTTTTTTTGAAGTTCAGGTCGCTTATGCTGAAAATATGGTCACAGGTTTTGCCCGTCTAGGCGGGCGAAGCATTGGCATTGTGGCAAACCAGCCTGCTTATATGGCTGGAGTGCTGGATATTAAAGCGTCTGTTAAAGCCGCCAGATTTGTACGCTTTTGCGACTGTTTTAATATCCCGTTACTGGTTTTTGAAGATGTCCCGGGTTTCTTGCCTGGTACTGACCAGGAATGGAATGCGATCATCACCAATGGGGCGAAACTTCTCTATGCTTTTAGTGAAGCAACGGTACCAAGAATTACAGTCATCACCCGAAAAGCCTATGGTGGGGCCTATGATGTAATGAACTCAAAACATATTGGTGCAGACCTGAATTTTGCATGGCCAACAGCAGAAATTGCTGTAATGGGGGCAAAAGGAGCGGCAGAGATTATTTTTAAGAAAGAAATTACAGAATCTTCGGATCCAGCTGAAAAATGGCTTGAAAAGGAAAAACTTTATTCAGGCATGTTTGCTAATCCCTACAGGGCTGCTGAACGCGGCTTCATTGATGAGGTAATACTGCCCGAAGAAACCCGAATGAAGCTTATCAATGCATTTAAGATGCTTGAGAATAAAGTTGTAAACAACCCGAAAAAAAAACACGGAAATATTCCACTTTAAATTTTTTAACACTCCGCAGGTTTAATCTTTTTTAAAAATGGTCGTCTAAACCTGCCTAATAGCTAATAATTAACTAAAAAGAAAATGTCAGAAGAAGTAAAAAAAACAGAGACTCCCCACACCCAGGTAGTAACTGTAAAGTCAATTGAGTTTTTTGAGAAATATATAAATAACCCCTCACCTACTGGTTTTGAATATAAAGGCCAGGAAATTTGGCTGGAATATCTTAAACCTTATATCGACGAATATTTCGTCGACAATTACGGCACGGCCGTTGGCGTGATAAATCCAAAAGCCAAGTATAAAGTAGTTATCGAAGCCCATGCAGATGAAATTTCCTGGTTTGTAAACTATATAACCAAGGAAGGTCTGATCTATGTTATCAGAAATGGTGGCTCTGATCATCAGATAGCACCTTCAAAGCGTGTCATAATTCATGGCGATAAAGGTCCGGTGACGGCAGTTTTCGGTTGGCCTGCGATACATACCCGTAATGGAGAGAAGGAAGAAGCTCCAACACTAAAAAATATTTTTCTTGACTGTGGTTGTACCTCCAAAGAAGAGATTGAAGAATTAGGTATTCATGTTGGTAGTGTAATTACCTATGAAGATTTGTTCATCACACTAAATGACAGATATTATGTTGGCCGTGCAATGGATAACCGTGCTGGTGGTTTTATGATTGCCGAAGTTGCCCGATTGCTAAAAGAAAATAAGGTCACCCTGCCTTTTGGTTTATATATCGTGAATTCAGTACAAGAAGAAATTGGCCTTCGTGGTGCAGAGATGATTGCTAACCGGATCAAGCCAAATGTGGCTATTGTAACCGATGTGACCCATGACACCCAGACCCCAATGATCAGTAAGATCAGCCAGGGAGATTTATTCTGTGGTAAGGGACCAGTTATTTCCTATGCGCCCGCAGTTCACAATAACCTGAATAAGATTTTCATTCAGGCAGCCACTGACAATAATATTCCGTTTCAGCGTCAGGCATCGTCACGTTCTACCGGAACTGATACTGATGCCTTCGCATATTCAAGTGATGGGGTAGTTTCAGCCTTGATCAGCCTGCCACTGCGCTACATGCATACAACGGTTGAAATGGTTCATAAAGAAGATGTAGACAATGTCATACGCCTGATCTATGAATCTCTCTTACTGATCACCGATGGTCAGGATTTCAGATATATTAAATAGCAGATAAGTTTCTGTTGAAAGGCAGACATCCGTATAAGATTTTCAAAAAGGAATGAAAATGCAATGCCCCAAATAGTTAAATACTATTTGGGGCATTTTTATGGGCAAAAACAGAAAGTATAGGTTGAAATTAGATTTTATTACCTGGGCCAAGCATAAAAAAAGTTAAAGTGGCCAGATAGTTTTTTAAACCTAACTGATATAAGTTTTCAGAATGGTAAAATAAGCTTGATTTCTTCTATCCAGCTACAATTTTTACCTTTGACCGTGAGCATAACTAATCCAGAAAATGTTTCAAATGAAAATCAGGTATTTGATAAAATCAATTATGCAGAATCTTCTTTGACAGGAAAGCAATTTACAGATTGTACTTTCACAAACTGTGATTTTTCAAACTGTAATATGGCCTGTAATACCTTTGTTGACTGTATTTTCGATGGGTGTAATCTGGCAGTGATCAAGCGCAACAGTACGACGCTTAATAATGTAGTTTTTAAGAATTGTAAGATCCTGGGTGTAAACTTCAGCGAAGCAATAGACTTTCTATTTAATGTTACTTTCAAAGTTTCAGTATTAGACTATGCCTCATTCGCCAGGAAGAAGATGCTGGAAACAAGATTTTAAAATTCTTCTGTTAAAGAAGTGAGCTTTACTCAGGCTAATCTTTGCGGATCACTGTTTGATGACTGTGATCACCTTGGGGCCATCTTCAATAAGTCTGACTTAACGGCCACTAATTTCAGTACTTCCTATAATTTAATAATCGATCCTGAACTTAATAATATAAAAAAAGCAATTTTCTCAGCTGAAGTGGTGATGGGTTTACTAGCGAAGTATCAGATCAAGGTAGTTTAACCCCAAAATTTTAACGTGATGCCAGCTCGGTGCCTGAATGATGTTTAAGAACTTCGACACTTACCTGGGAGATACCACGGCTGATAATATGAAGCTTTGAAGCAGCCGTCTCGGACAGATCTATTAACCGTTTCGAATTTTGGGGCAGACGGTCATTGATGCGTACAACAACAGAACGATGATTTCTCAAATCAGTTACACGCACCATGGTTCCCATGGGTAACGTTTTATGAGCAGCTGTTAATTTTGCCCCTGAATAGTGCTCACCATTAAAAGTTTTAAAGCCTTGTAGCGAGCGATTATAAAAACTTGCAAGACCATATAAAATTGCCTTGAAGCGAGATTTATGGGCTGGATTAGCAGGTTCTGTTGCGTTAATCTGCAAAGAAAAACCCGTAAAAAGCAAGATGATTAATAGTGATTTCAGGATACTTTTTTTCATGAAGGTTCAATATAGTAATTTCTTACGGAAGGAGCCGAAGTTTGTTCCTTATTTGTGACATTTAAGCCTGATATGATGCAGTATAATCCTAGGCAAATACCTATAAAATATCTCTGCCCACGGCAAAATTCAGCTGCTCATACGCATTTATCCTGTTTAACTTCAATGCATTAGTCTGCAGCACATTTTGTTTAAAACTATCGTAGTAATCAAGAAATTCAAGCAGGCCAATATTACGCTTCTGATAATTTTTAAGTACTTCGGTCACGAGCAGATTATAGTCACCAGAGAAAGCAGGATCAAAACTAACTGCCATTTTTTCATTCAGCAATGCGGCATTATAGGCTTTGTAAACATCGCCTTCAACTACTAATTGCTGGTTTGATAACTGAGCCTGATTGTTTTAAGTCTCTCTTATTAATCGGTGCTTAGACTGAAATTAAGGCGGGATTAATTAGTCATTAAATTTACTTAAAATGGAAAAACCTGGGAAAAACCAGTTAAGATTCAGTGCCCTGATTCAAGGTTGAAAGTAATTTTATGGTACCGTTGTGCAGACGAACAACATTCTGGGTCAGGGAAAGACCAATACCATAGCCAAGGTATCTGATTGCGTTTGAAGAGTGAAAAAATGGTTGAAAGACTTTAAGCAGATCATTTTGATTGATTCCTATACCTAGGTCTTAGATAATCAGACTAATACCCTAGCTATTTGAAAAAATTGAACAAAAAACTTCTTCCTGATCTGAAAACTTAACAGCGTTCTTAATTACATTACTTATAGCAATAAATAAAAGTTTACGGTTACACTGAACTGTTTATTTAAGTACATCAGAGGGAAAATTATATTTGACTTTGATTTTTGAACTTTGAGAGCGTAATGTCAGATCATCAACGATCTCCCAGAGAAGCTCATCCATACGAATTGGTTGAAACTCAAAATTCTTTTCACTGGTTTGCATTAATTCTATCAAACTGCTACTCATATCCTGAAGCTGACCTATTTCTTTAGTAATGCTTAAAAATGCCTGCTTATACCCATTGGCTGAGCGTTTTCATCAAGGTAGTTTCTGCTTCACCTAAAATAGTTGTCAGTGGGGTACGAAGTTCAAGTGATACGTTCGAAAGAAATAATTGCTGACCCGCAAAAGACTGGTCAAGATGTTCAAGTAACTGATTGATTGCTACTTCATATGTAAAACCAAATATAACTGAAAAAAAGTTAAACGGGAGCGGGCCCAACAGGTGGCAATTCATCTTTGGCAAGGTGTTGTGCACTTTTATCTTTTCTATAGGCCATTTCAAAAATAATCGGAAATATGAAAAGGTCAAACAGTGTATCCGTTATCAGACCGCCTATGACTACTGTAGCAAGAGGTCGAGAAGATTCAGACCCTATGCCAGTTGATAGTGCGGCTGGCAGCAATCCGATGGCAGCCATTGTTGCAGTCATGATCACCGGTCTTAACCTTTGTTCAACACCAAGCCTGATGGCTCTGGCAAGAGTTGGCCGGGGTTTTATATTCATATCACCCAGATTATGCTTGAACTTAGTAATCAGAATTACACCATTTTGAATACAAATTCCAAAAAGGGCAATAAAACCTATACCTGCTGAAATGCTGAAATTAATATCCCTGATAAGAAGCATAAAAACACCACCAATAATGGCGAATGGTACATTAAGCAGCACAATACTTGAATCTTTAATATTGCCAAAAATAATAAACAGAATAAAGAAAATACCCACCAGACTGATAGGCACTACTTGCTCAAGACGGGTAGTTGCTCTTTCTTCATTTTCAAAATCACCAGCCCATTGCAAATAACTACCCTTAGGCAAGGAAACAACAGCATCAACCTTTTTTTGAGCTTCTGAAATTGTACCTCCCAGATCACGTCCACGTACCGAAAACTTCACTCCTATAAAGCGCTTCGTAGCTTCTCGGAATATTAATAAAGGACCGGTTTTAGTACTGATATCGGCAATTTCAGATAACGGAATCTGAGTACCGCTCAAGGTAGGCACCAATAGCTTACCGATATCTTTTTCATCTGTTCTGTATTCAGGCAAATAGCGAACCCGAAGATCAAAATGCTTTTCGCCTTCATAAATCTGCGTTGCAGCCTGCCCTCCGATAGCCATACCGATAACGGCCTGGGCATCGGCTGTAGCCACCCCATAAAGACCCATTTTTTCCTGATTTAAATCAATCCGTAGTTCTGGCTGACCAATATTTTTAACAATCCCAAGATCTTCTATTCCCTGTATATTTTTAAGAATCCCGTAAACCTGTTCAGCTTTGGCATTCAGAACATCGAGATCATCTGAAAAAATCTTAACTGCATTAGATCCTTTCACTCCCGAAACAGCTTCCTCAACATTATCCATGATTGGCTGTGAAAAATTAAGATCGACTCCTGGATACAGGCTGAGTTTATGCTGCATTTCAGTGATCAGCTCCTCTTTGCTTTCACCCCTCTTCCAATCATCCTGAGGCTGCAGGTCAACAAAGAATTCAAGATTATAAAAACCCGTTACATCTGTTCCATCATCTGGTCTTCCGGTTTGAGAAATCACACCTTTCACCTCTGGAAACTGCTTGAAAATTCGTCTCATGGTATCAGCAACTTTTACCCCTTCTGATAATGAAATACTCATCGGTAAGCTGGCACGCACGTAAATACCCCCTTCATTAAGCTGTGGCAAAAATTCAGAACCCATAAATGAAGCACTGTACAACCCGATACATAAAATAACACCAGCGAAAATCAAGGCTATTTTCTTGTGGGTATGAGTAAGTCCGTACAGCCTCAACCCGTATTTATGAATATTTCGAACTATAAAATTATTCTTCTCTTTGACGTTTTTGTTAAGTAGCAGACTAGCCATCAGGGGTACGAAAGTCATCGTTAGAATCAACGCACCTAGCAAGGCAAACCCAAGAGTATATGCCAGTGGTGAAAACGTTTTGCCCTCAATTTTCTGGAACATGAAAATTGGAAGTAAGCCGGTAAGGATAATTAGTTTAGAAAAGAATATTGCCCGTCCAGATTCTGTTGTGGCTTTTTTAATCAAACCGAGTTTAGAGAGTTTATTGAATTTCTCCATACCTACCCGGTGTGCAAGTTCATCAAGGGCTACAAAAATTCCCTCAACCATGACGACCGCCCCGTCAATAATAATACCAAAATCAACAGCCCCTAATGACAGTAAATTTGCATTCATCCCCTTAAGCCTTAAACAGATAAAGGCAAAAAGTAGGGATAGTGGAATTATCAGTGAAACAATTAGCGTAGTTCGCCAATCAGCCATAAAGACAAATACAATCAGGGTAACCAGAATTATACCTTCTGCCAGATTGTGCAATACGGTATGTGTAGCATAATCTACCAGGTTCTGCCGGTTATAAAACGTGTCAATTTTTGTGTCCCGAGGTAATACTTTATCGTTAATTTCAGTCACTTTTTCATTGACCATCTTGACTACCTGTGTCGGGTTCTCACCTTTACGCATCAAGACAATTGCTTCTACCACATTGTTGGCAGTATCACGACCTACCTGACCCAGATGAGGCAAACTTGATTCAGATACACCGGCTACATTTTTGACCAGAATAGGAATCCCGTTCTGGTTATCAATAATCACATTTTCAATTTCAGACACATTGTTAAGCAAACCGATTCCGCGAACGACATAGGCCTGTCCATTTTTTGTGAGCACATCACCACCTACGTTAATATTACTTTTTTGAATCGCCTGAAATACCTGAAGCGGGGTTAATTTAAGGTCTGCAAGTTTTTTAGGGTTAACGCTTATTTCATAAGTTTTAACTTCACCACCAAAGCTTACCATATCGGCTACTCCAGGTACCTGTAGCATCTTACGATAAACCACCCAGTCCATCAGTGTTTTTAGGTCTCTTGATGAACGGGTTTTACTTTTTAAGGTGAAACGATAAATTTCACCTGTAGGTCCTGTTGGAGGCTGTACCTGAGGCTGAATATTATCAGGCAGGTTTATACCCGACAGGAGATTAAATACCTGTTGACGGGCATGAAAGTCGTCAATATCATCATCAAAGATAATCTTGATCCATGATAAACCGAATAGCTGTATTGACCTGATGCTGGTCTTGCCCTGTACAGGATTTAATGCAACTTCAAGTGGTATGGTTACATACTTTTCAATCTCCTCAGCACTTCTGCCTGGCCACTGGGTAATAATGGTGATTTCAGTATTGGTAATATCTGGAAAGGCTTCAATAGGGGTATTACGGAAGCTGATGATGCCCACAACAAGTAAAATTCCAACACAAAAAAAGATAAAAAACCGATTCTTTAAAGAAAAGCTAATGATATTTTTAATGAAATTCATCTCTGATTATTCGTTAAGAGCCTGGTAAACGAAAAGCTGATTTTTAACTATTATTTTATCCCCTAACTGCAAACCCGATTTTATAAAAGTTATATCTGTGTCGGTATTTGCAATTTCAATTGGCCTGGTTTCAATGGTACACTTATCATGAAACACCATGACGTAATTTTTACTGTTATCGAAAATAATTGCCTTTGAAGGTATTCCCAGTAGCGCACTTCCTGTGCGGTCACTAACCTGAACATTGGCAAACATTTCTGGCTTTAACGCATAATCATCATTGTTCATCTGAATGCGAACCTTCATAACCTTATTCACAGGATCAAGAACATTGTAAATTTTGTCAATCACGCCTTCGAACAAGCGGTCAGGATAACTCAGGGTAGTCACTTTGACTGTTTGACCAAGCCTTACTTTTGATATTTCAGATTCGTAAACATTGGCCATCACCCAAACTTTTCGCAGGTCTGAGATCATGAAAAGATTATTACCATTATCAGTTCTTATCTGTGTATTAGGGGTGACCTGCTTGTCAACGATGAAACCACTCACCGGTGCTTTGACTATATATACAGCGCCACCTGTTGAACCACCATTCACATTCAATATGGCCGTGATGCGTGATAAATCAGACTGAGCCTTGCGATAATCGGTTTGTGCCCCTATCAGATCGCGCTGAGAAGCCAGCCCACTTTTGTAGAGATCATTCTGGGCATCAAGCGCTTTTTGGGTAACCTGAATATTTGCCCTGGCATTTACCAGATCATTTGAATATCCTGCCATTTCGGTACTATGAATGATGGCAAGAGTTTGCCCTTTTTGTACCTTATCACCCAGTTGAACTTTTACTTCGGTGACCGTACCACTAACAAGAGCAAAAATCTTATCTACTTTATCATCGTTATAGGTGACCTTGCCTGGAAGTTGTAATTTTTTAAAATACTTACCCTGCTCTACAGTTTCAATTGTCAGGGTATGCATCATGCTATCGGTCAAACAAAATTTCTTTGATTCAACTTTTGCAGGGGTTGACTTGGACTTACAGCCGTTAATGGCCAAGCCAGCAACCAGTAGAATAAATAACTTATTAAATTCTTTCATGCTAATTTTATAACCACTCATTG
Source organism: bacterium (assembly GCA_031363945.1). Classification (GTDB taxonomy): domain Bacteria; phylum Bacteroidota; class Bacteroidia; order Sphingobacteriales; family Sphingobacteriaceae; genus JANLVJ01. The sequence goes on from JANLVJ010000070.1 coordinate 33,257, forward strand.
GTTGATGTTAAATAAATTTGATCAGGCTTATTTGATAATGTCCTTACCAACTGCAAAATTAATCAGCTCATAAGCTGTAATTCTATTTAGTTTTAGGGTATTTGTCTGAAGAACATTTTGTTTAAAACTATCATAATAGTCAAGAAATTCAAGCAGTCCAATATTTCTTTTCTGGTAGTTCTTTAATACTTCCTGAACCAAAATATTATAATTTTGAGTGAATAAGGGATCAAAATTTTTAGCCAGCTTTTCATTTTGAATAGCTGCATTATAAGCCTTATACACATCGGCTTCAACAATCTTCTGCTGGTTAGAGAGCTGTGCCTCATTATTTTTTATTGAAAACACAGCATTTTTGATATTCCCCTGATTTCTGTTAAAAATAGGGATATCAATACCAAGAGAAAGAAAACGACTACTTGGAACGTAACTACCATTTCTATCAAAACTGTAGCTAATTGAGGGGTCTGGATAAGCAAGCGATTTTTGAAGTTTTAGACTGTACTTACTAGACTCAAGATTGGCGGAAGAAACTTTCAGGTCGTACCTGTTGGCCAGTGCCGAGTCGCTCAACGATAGCAAAGAGTACGAACTTATTATAATACGGTTTAAGGCAGCAGTATCTACAAGTGGAATATAATATTTACCCCTTGCGTCAAGTAAAATGTTCAGATCAGCTTGAGACTGTGTGATCTGGTTGCTGAGTGCTATTTGCTCATTTTCAAGGGCAAATAATTGTGCTTGAATTCTTAATGCTTCTTTTTTAGCAATAAAACCTTTTTGCAAAAGTATTTGATATGCTAGTGATGTTTTATTTAACGCTTCAATTTCCTGGGCATAAATAGAAAGTGATTGCTGGTTATAAAAGATTGTATAAAAGTCGGTTCTTAGTTGAGATTTTAGTGTACGAATCAGATCATAATATTGATCTTCAGCCATTAACGTATTTAGTCTGGCGACTTTTACACCATTCCTTTTTTTGCCGGCTATTGAAATAAGCTGACCAATTTGATAAGACTGTTCGCCTGCACTTGAAAAATCAAAATACTTATGCAGTGTTTGTGTACTGCCATCAGTAGCCGTAATCTGTTTATTATTGAGTATTAATATGGTTCCTGATAAATTGGGATTATTCCAAAGCCGGGCTTGAATGATCAGGGCTCTTGTAGCTTCAACCTGATATTTTTGAGCAAGCAGGGTTAGGTTACTGTCTATAAATATTTTTTCAGCCTGCTGCAATGATATTTTAATGGTATCAACGTTGGCAATGCGGGTCTGAGCAGACGCAGTTGCAGCGAAAAAAATTAAAACAAGCATATAAATTCGTAAACCGTGCATTTAGCGTTATTATGAAACCAAATATAAAGCCCTGATATCAGAAGTGATCAACAAACAGATTAGTTAATCATTAGATTGTAGTTTTGTTTAAGAAATTCAGGTTAGAATAGATTTATTATATGCGAGAATTCAATTAATTGCATTTTTAATCGAATAATTCTAAATTAAAAACGATTGTGAAAATAGTACCCTTATTTAATTCAGATTCAAACGAAATTTGCCCCTGGTGTAAGAGGATGATTTTTTCACTCAGGGCAAGCCCAATTCCCTGACCCTGAAATATTCTTGCATTTTCAGCTCTGAAAAAAGGTTGATAGATCTGACGACTAACAGCCTGATCTATACCTATTCCACTATCCTCGATCTGAATCAACATTTTAGTAGTACGAAAATCTAGTGAACAGGTTACCTTCTCAGAGGTTGAAAATTTCAATGCATTAGAGATAATATTCCCTACAGCAATAAAGAGCAATTGTTTGCTTCCGGGAATGATTAAAAATGACTGATCTTCGGGTAGATTTCGCATTTGAACATCAATTTGATTCGGATGCAATTTCTCATCAAAATGTTTTTTAAGATCCCAGAGTAATTCATCTATGCGTACTTCTTCTTTTTGGCCGATTTCAGAACCTGTATATGACAACTCGAAAAGACTATTGGTGATATCATTAAGCCTTTCTGCCTGAGTAAGCAAACGCTGTAATGTTTCTTCATATTCAGAAATTTGACGCTGTTTAATTAGGGTCACCTCAATTTCTCCAATGAACGAAGTTATGGGGGTTCTAAGTTCATGAGAAGCATTGGATACAAATGATTTTTGCATATCAAATGAGGTTTCCAATCGGCTGAGTAAATTATTAAAAGTAAGAGCTAACTGTGAAAGTTCATCTTGTCCATGGCCTTCATCGACCCGCATATGCAGGTTTGAGGCCGTAATACCCTGAACCTGTTTAATAACTCCCAATATTGGCTTCAGGGCAATCAATGCGAACCATTGTCCAAGATAATACACAATACCCAGTGCGATAAAAAAAGTAAGGGCCATCAATAATTCCAAAGAATTTAACTGATTGATACTTTCAGTGTTAATGGCTGAACTTATGATTACATAATCACCCTGATTATCGTGGTAATAAATACCACAGCATTCACGGTTGCCAATCTCAAAGAATAATTCTTTGTTCCGTCTGACCTGGTTAATTATCGCAGACGGCCAATATGCAGCCGAATCGGAAATAAATTCAGGGTGATTATATTTATTATAAATTCTAATAATTTCCTGAGGAAGTTTTACTTCATATCTTTTTTGAATCTGGCTGAATCGACTTTTTGTCAAATTATCACCTGCTAAAAAAACTTCTGCTGCGGTAATAGCCCGGTCTTTTAATTCGTTTCTGAAAGAAGCCCTGCTACTGATTGAACTAAGTTCAAAAACGGTAACAAAAACCAGGGTCAATATTATTGCAAATATTAAGGTAAACTGGAAAGCCAGACGAGATCTGATCGTTGTATTTCTGTATATTGAATTGAAGTAATAAATAAGCTTCATTTCGAGATTTAGCGCTTCATAGAATACGTATGCCTGTAATATATTGGGTATGTCGACAAAACTATTCTTCGCGCATCACATAACCTCTGCCGATTACGGTATGAATTAATTTCTTCTCAAAACCCTTTTCAATTTTATTACGCAGGTAATTGACATATACATCAATAATATTTGTGCCTGTGTCAAAATCAATTCCCCAGACAAGTTCAGCAATTTCTCCTCTTGACAAGACTCTGTTCTGATTCAGAATGAATAGCTCTAGAAGCGCATATTCTTTGGCAGTAAGTAAAATCTCTTTTAATCCCCTGTTGACCATCCGGCTATGGGTATCAAGCACAAGATTTGCAATATTATATTTCTTTCCCTGCATTTCAATCCTGCTTCTGCGGGTTAACGCTTTGATCCGGGCTGTTAACTCTTTAAAGTGGAATGGTTTTACCAGATAATCATCGGCTCCCATTTCAAGGCCATTGACTTTATCATCGATGGTACCAAGTGCTGTAATCATCAATATAGGAATGTGTTTATTATGACGTCTGATATCTGCACAAACTTCTAAACCACTAAACTTGGGCAGCATAACGTCAAGTATAATAAGGTCGAAGTTATCTTCTCTAGCTCTCCTTTTTCCTTCAAGACCATCGTAAGCTATTTCAACGGTATAATTGTTTTCTTCAAGGCCTTTTTTAATGAACGAAGAAACATGGATCTCATCTTCAACAAGTAAGATTCTCATACAATTCAATTTTTATAAAATAAACAGAATTAATGTTAAGTGTACATTAGAATATGATAGATTACGTCAAAATAGTGAATTTTCTCATAATTACTTAACAATTGATTCTTAAATGATTCTAAATTTACAGTGTGATGAATCATTAATTCTCTTAAGGTGTTATAGTATTCTTTAGATCCTATTTAATTGTGACCCATTTAGAGTAAATACTATTGACGTATCTCTTTAAAAAATACTATTAGAAATTTAACAGTATCGTTGTTATGAAAAGTACGAACATCTTATTAGCATTTATTTTATTTTTTGCTGTCAATGTCCAGGCCCAAAGTTACGAAGTGCAGGTATACTCTGCCCCTACTCTGGAAACTGGTGTAACAATGGTTGAATTACATAGTAATTTTACTATAAATGGCAGCAAAACAATTGACCAGTATGGTATGCTTCCAACCCAGCACGTTTTTCATGAAACCATTGAACTTACCCACGGATTTGCACCCTGGTTCGAAACTGGTTTCTATATTTTTACTTCAATTGGTAGTGACGGGCGTACTAATTATGTTGGTTCTCATATAAGACCAAGGTTTGCCATTCCTGAAAGCTTTCACTGGCCAGTTGGTCTAAGTCTTTCACTTGAGTACGGTTGGCAAAAAAGGGCATTCTCTCCAGACGTTGAAACTATTGAAATCAGACCAATCATAGACAAGAAGTTTTTGCATGACCGTTTGTATGTAGCATTCAATCCGGTTTTTGATCACTCTTTCAAAGGACCTTCACGCGTGCAGGGTTATGTCTTTTCGCCAAATGTAAAAGTAGGTTACGATGTTACGAAAAAATTAAATCTTGGTATTGAATATTATGGGACACTGGGGCCCATACATGAATTTTTGCCATATGACCAGCAAGCTCAGCAGCTATTTGCTGTTACTGATATCGATTTTGGACCTAGCTGGGAGTTTAATGCGGGTATTGGCTACGGTTTATCACCTGGCTCAGATAAATTGATTGTAAAAACAATCATTGGTCGCAGGTTTGGTAATGGGCGAAGTAACGAAAAGGCTTTACCTAAAAACGTACCTGAAAGCATACCTGAAAAGTCACCTGAAAAAGGTTCTGATAAATAAAGATGTTCGTAATCAGTTATTTTACTGATTGCAGAATATTAGTCTTGTTTAGGAAAATCAGCACCAGTTGTTGTAGCCTCCCAGGTATCAAAATCAAGCTTTAGTTCTAGAAGTTTATTGGTTGCCCCCTTTAGTGCTGCTGCTCCAAGCAACAAATGAAGTGGTGGATTGGCATCATTAACTGCTTTAACGATTGCAAGTGCTGCTCTTTTTGGATCACCAGGCTGATTACCACTATATCCTCTTATTGCAGACTGATTTTTGACCGCCGTTGTTTCATAATCAGCGATTGTGTTTTTTGCCTCATTAGCTGACCTTCCTGCCCAGTCGGTACGAAAACCACTTGGACAAATGATAGAGACCTTTATACCAAGAGGATCAAGTTCTTTTGCCAAAGATTCTGAGTAACCCACCAGGGCAAACTTGGTAGCATTATAAAAACCTACAGCCGGAAATGCAACAAGGCCCCCAATTGATGAGATATTAACTATATGCCCACTTCTTCTGGCCCGCATTCCAGGTAGAAATATACGTGTGACTTCAGCAAGAGCAAAGAAATTCACTTCAAACATTTTTCTGATTTCAGTCTCATCGCTTTCTTCAATTGAACCAAAGTACCCGATGCCTGCATTATTAACCAAGACATCTATTTGCCCAAACCTTTTAATAGCCTCATTATAAGCCTCTATTATCTCTTCTTTATTGGTGACATCAAGTTTTAAAGCAATCGAATGTTCTGGATAATCACCAACGATATCAAGTATCTGATCAGCGTTTCTTGCCGTAACAACTGCAAAATCACCAGATGCCAGAACATGCTTAGCAAGTTCACGACCAAAACCTGTTGAGCAACCTGTGATAAACCAAATTTTTGACATAAGATTCTTTAACGTTATGCAGATAAAATTAATTAAATAGGTCAGGTTGCGCTTAAAGCAGTTCGTTCAAGCACAGCAGGAACGTCGAATTCATAAACCGGCTGTAATAAACCTGGAATTTTAGTTTGCCGCTCTTCAATAATCCTTCCATGCATTTTCTTATAAAATCCTCTGGCATGAGGTTCGCCATTTAATAATACACGAACCTGACCAAGCTCTTTTAATTGTCCTAATATTCTGACAAAAACTGCCCTGCCAATCCCCTTATTGATATGGGTAGCTTTAAGCCACAAGTGGTCTATCTCAAAACAGTTTTTGTCATTCTGGAATCTAATAGCATAGAATCCAACCAACTCCTGGTCAATGATGATTTTGTAGACAATATTATGCTTGATATAATTACCATCTACCAAGAGCTCAGGCTCCCAGATTTGCATAATTTCAGGGGTGTAACCCCATTGGCTTTTTGACTCATAGGCCATATGAGTAAGCAACACTCCTTCACCAGGATGTGCAAGTTTAAATTCCACTGGATGGCATTTTGTTCTAAGCTACATTGAATCTGTCAACTATTCAGTAAAATTAAAGTGAACAAACTAATATTAATAGATACTTTCTCATCAGATTATCACTAAACTGGTTTATTTACATTAGAATGCTGTGTCATCAGTAATTAATTTCCTTATCAAAAAGATGATGCCTTATTACAAATAAACCCCCTTTGGAGTTGGCCAAAGAGGGTTTAAAATATAGTAAAAGATTAAAATTTATTTCTTAGCGTCTTTTACGTCTTCGTAATCAACATCAGTTACATCTTTGTCTGGTGCTTGCTCTGAAGAACCTTCAGCTGAAGCTTGCGAAGCACCTTCACCAGGTGCAGAGCCCTTGTACATATCTTCTGATGCAGCAGACCATGCAGTATTTAATTCAGCTGTGTAAGTAGCGATTGAAGCAAGTTCTTTAGCTGAATGTGCCTCTTTCAAGTTCTTTAAAGCTGACTCAATTGGTGCTTTCAAAGAAGCATTTACTTTATCACCGTATTCTTTCAATTGTTTTTCAGTTGAAAAGATAAGTGCATCAGCAGCATTTAATGCATCAACTTCATCTTTAAATGCTTTGTCAGAATCAGCATTCTTTTCTGCCTCATCTTTCATCTGCTTAATTTCAGCTTCAGTCAATCCTGAACTTGCTTCGATACGAATCTTCTGCTCTTTGCCTGTAGCTTTATCTTTAGCCGAAACATGTAAGATACCGTTAACGTCAATATCAAAAGTAACTTCAATCTGGGGAATACCACGTTGTGCGGCAGGAATACCATCAAGGTGAAATCTACCAATTGTTCTATTTTGATTTGCCATCGGGCGTTCACCTTGTAGAATATGAATTTCTACTGAAGGCTGATTGTCTGAAGCAGTTGAGAAAATTTCGCTTTTACGGGTAGGTATAGTGGTGTTCGACTCAATTAATTTAGTCATTACACTACCCATTGTTTCAATGCCCAATGATAAAGGAGTAACATCTAAAAGAAGTACATCTTTAACTTCACCCGTTAATACACCACCTTGAATAGCAGCCCCAATAGCAACAACTTCATCCGGATTTACCCCTTTAGAAGGTGACTTGCCAAAGAAAGCTTCAACAGCTTTTTGTATAGCAGGAATTCTGGTTGAGCCACCAACAAGAATAATCTCATCAATATCATTTACTGTAAGACCAGCATTTTTCAATGCGCTTTTGCATGGCTCAATAGTTCTTTTTACCAATGGTTCGATTAACTGCTCAAATTTTGCAAGCGTTAATGTACGAACCAAATGCTTTGGCATACCATCTACTGCAGTGATGTATGGAAGATTCAATTCAGTCTGATTGGTACTTGAAAGTTCAATCTTTGCCTTCTCAGCTGATTCTTTTAAGCGTTGTAGCGCCATTGGATCTTTACGCAGGTTAATACCTTCATCTTTTTGGAATTCATCAGCCATCCAGTCAATCAGGATCTGGTCAAAGTCATCTCCACCAAGGTGAGTATCACCGTCTGTAGATTTAACTTCAAAAACACCACCGCCTAATTCGAGAACTGAAACGTCATGAGTACCACCACCACAATCAAAAACGACAATTTTTTCGTCTTTGCCTTTTTTATCAAGCCCGTATGCCAGAGCTGCTGCAGTTGGCTCATTGATTATACGTTTTACTGTTAAACCTGCAATTTCACCAGCTTCTTTTGTAGCCTGGCGCTGAGCATCATTAAAATAGGCAGGAACAGTGATAACTGCTTCTGTTACTTCATGACCTAGAAAATCTTCTGCTGTCTTCTTCATTTTCTGAAGAATGATAGCTGAAATTTCCTGAGGTGTATATTTGCGATCGCCAATTTCAACACGTGGAGTGTTGTTTTCTCCCTTTACAACCTTGTAAGGTACGCGTTCAATTTCTTTTTTATCTTCATCAAAGGTATTACCCATGAATCGCTTAATTGAAGAAATGGTACGTGTTGGGTTTGTGATAGCCTGTCTTTTGGCAGGATCACCAACTTTACGCTCACCATTATCTACAAATGCCACAATTGATGGAGTTGTTCTTCTGCCTTCACTGTTAGCAATTACTACCGGTTCATTACCTTCCATTACGGCAACGCATGAATTTGTAGTTCCTAAATCTATCCCTATTATTTTTGACATATCTAAAATTTCCTTTCTCTTAAATTCCTTTATCATCTAACAAGCAATATGCCAAAGCATAATTGAATGCTATATTCTGCCAATACGTCATATAATGTTACAGTATACAAATGTGATCATCTTCAAATTTGACAACCGTAATAAATAAGCTGACAATGCTTCAGCCCTGATAATTTTCAGATTTAACTAATATTATTATCTGCTGGCCGATAATAAAAAAAGCCGGACAGGCCGGCTTCTATTAAAGTATGACGAATCTTATTTTGACTCTTCAGAACCTTCAGAGCCTTCTGCAGGTGCATCAGTCTGAGGGGTTTCACCTGTTTGACTTTCAGCTTTTTTATCTTTAGAAGTAGAGTCAGCCCTTGCCTGAGCGGTTGCTGATTTTGGTGTAGCAGGTTTCGGTTCTGTATTAGCAGGTGCTGAATTAGCAGGAGCTGTTTTAGCAGCAGAAGTACGACCGCGACGTGTTGTTTTAGCTTTCTTCACTTCACCTTTAGGATTATAAATTTCATTATAATCAACAAGCTCAATAAAGCACATTTCTGCAGCATCACCAAAACGGGTGCCTGTTTTAATAATCCGGGTGTATCCACCGTTACGCTCTGCTATTTTAGTAGCAACCTCACGGAATAACACAGTCACAGATTCTTTGTCCTGCAGGTAACTGAAAACAATACGGCGATTGTGTGTGGTATCAGTTTTTGATTTAGTTAATAATGGCTCTACATACAAACGCAAAGCTTTCGCCTTGGCTACAGTTGTAGTAACTCGTTTATGCATGATCAGCGACGTAGCCATGTTAGATAGCATCGCAGCGCGGTGACTATCTGTTCTACCAAGGTGATTAAATTTTTTACCGTGTCTCATATTCTATTCCTTCTATAGATGATTAATCTTCATCTAATTTGTATTTTGAAAGGTTCATCCCGAAGGTCAGTCCTTTAGATTTAACCAGATCCTGAATTTCTGTCAGCGATTTCTTACCAAAGTTCCTGAATTTTAACATATCAGCAACATCATAAGTAACCAAATCTGCCAGTGTACGTATATCAGCTGCCTTAAGACAGTTTAATGCGCGTACTGATAAATCCATGTCTACTAGTTCAGTTTTAAGTATTTTACGCATGTGTAAAATCTCTTCATCAACTTCACTGCTAACTTCTTTGGTTTGGGTTTCAAGCATGATGCGATCATCTGAAAACAACATAAAATGATGTATCAGAATCTTGGCAGCTTCTTTTAATGCTTCTTCTGGATGAATAGAACCATCGGTCTGGATATCAAGTACCAGCTTTTCGTAATCCGTTTTCTGCTCAACCCGATAGTTTTCAATCGTATATTTTACGTTTTTGATCGGGGTGAAAATAGAATCGATTGGGATAAGTCCAAGAGGAGCTTCAGCGGGTTTATTTTCCTCTGCAGGAATATAGCCTCTACCTTTATTCACACTCAATTCCATTTCTACTGTAATCTCCGGATTGATATGGCAGATAAGCAGATCAGGATTTAAAACCGTGAAATTGCTCGAAAACTTGCCAATATCGCCGGCAGTAATCATTGTCTGGTTAGTTACCACAACAAAGATTTTTTCTGCATCTGAAGCTTCATCATTTCGCTTGAAACGAACCTGTTTCAAATTCAAAATAATTTCAGTTACATCTTCAACCACACCTTTAATAGTTGAAAATTCATGCGATACACCTGAGACTTTCAGGGTAGTAATCGCATATCCTTCTAATGATGATAAAAGAATGCGGCGCAAAGAGTTACCAATTGTTACTCCAAAGCCCGGTTCCAGAGGTCTAAATTCAAAAAGCCCATTGAAATCATTGGCCTTCTGCATGATAACCTTATCCGGTTTTTGAAACGCTAATATTGCCATGTATGTAAGTTTAACGTTTGATTTAATTATTTTGAATAGAGCTCGACAATCAGTTGTTCCTTGATATTCTCAGGAATCTGGTCGCGCTCTGGGTAAGATAAAAATTTACCGGAGTAACTCGTTCTGTCCCACTCTAACCAATTATACTTAGCTACTCTTGAGGCTAAAATTGCGGTTTCTACAGCTTCAAGTGATTTAGATTTCTCTCTGACCTCGATAACATCACCCGCCTTTAAAGTATAAGAAGGAATATTAACAATACCACCATTCACTAAAATATGCTTGTGACCCACTAACTGTCTCGCAGCAGCACGTGATTTAGCTATACCAAGACGGTAAACTGTGTTATCAAGTCTGGCTTCTAAAAATTTTAACAAATTCTCACCTGTTATTCCTGCTTTTGAACTTGCTTTCTTAAAAAGATTTGAAAACTGTTTCTCAAGCAAGCCATAGGTATATTTAACTTTTTGTTTTTCCTGCAACTGAACTGAATATTCACTTTGCTTTCCTCTTTTTTTAGATTGCCCGTGCATTCCAGGAGGGTAATTCTTTTTTTCTAATGCCTTATCTGGACCGAAAATCGGTTCCCTGAATTTACGGGCAATTCTTGATTTAGGGCCTGTATATCTTGCCATGGTGTTGATTTAAAGTATTAGTGGCCTAGAGCCACTAAATCTTAGCTTTAAAATTAATAAAATTAAACTCTTCTTCTCTTTGGAGGCCTGCAACCGTTGTGGGGCAGCGGGGTAATATCCTTAATAGAAGAAATTTCTATACCTGAATTCTGAAGTGTACGCATAGCGCTTTCTCTGCCAGAACCAGGACCTTTAACGAAAACTTCTACTTTTCTTAGACCTAAATCATACGCAGCTTTTCCGCATTCCGATGCAGCCTGAGTTGCAGCATATGGAGTGTTCTTTTTAGAACCCTTAAAACCCATTTTTCCTGCAGAAGCCCATGAAATGAGTTGACCCTGGTTATTAGTTAACGAAATTATAATGTTATTGAAAGTTGCGCTGATATGAGCTTGTCCAATCGCTTCAACAACGACAACACGTTTCTTGCTAACTTTTTTAGTTGTTTTTCCCATTTTTATGCTTATTTAGTTACCTTCTTCTTACCGGCAACTGTCTTACGTTTACCTTTACGCGTCCTGGAATTATTCTTTGTTCTCTGACCACGAACCGGAAGACCTTTACGGTGACGCTGACCACGATAACAACCAATATCCATCAATCGTTTGATGTTCAGCTGAACCTCAGAACGAAGTGCTCCTTCGACTTTGATCTTTTCGCTTATAATATTACGGATGGCTGTTTGCTCATCATCAGTCCACTCCTGAACCTTCGTATCCAGACCAATCCCTGCTTCTTTCAGGATATCCTGAGCAGTCGATCTTCCGACGCCATAAATGTAGGTCAGGCCAATCTCGCCCCTTTTGTTTTTAGGTAAATCTATACCAGCTATTCTTGCCATATGCTATTTAATAATTAACCCTGACGCTGTTTGTACTTAGGATTCTTCTTGTTGATTACATAAAGTTTCCCTTTACGCCGGATGATCTTGCAATCAACACTTCTTTTTTTAATGGAGGCTTTTACTTTCATTGTATTAGCAGTAATTGTGCTTAAAACTTCTATTTATATCGGTAGGTTATCCTGCCTTTTGTAAGATCATAAGGTGACATTTCAAGTTTTACTTTGTCACCGGGTAAGATTTTGATATAGTGCATTCTCATCTTACCGGATATATGTGCAATTATTTCATGGCCGTTTTCAAGTTCAACCCGGAACATTGCATTTGATAATGCTTCTTTGATAATACCATCCTGCTCTATAGAGCCTTGTTTTGCCATGTATACTTATTTAACCGGCTATGTTCAACGCCTCTTCAATAAAATCGAATGTAGTGAGAATATCGGGCTTGCCTTTTTTAATAGCCACTGTATGCTCAAAATGCGCAGAATGTTTATTGTCTGCTGTTACTACTGTCCACCCGTCTTTCAGCCATTTTACGGCTGCTTTACCAAGGTTAATCATTGGTTCAATGGCGATAACAAGATTTTCTTCAATCTTAATACCCTGACCTTTCTTACCATAATTAGGTACTTCAGGCTTTTCCCATACTGCTTTTCCGACACCATGACCTACAAGTTCCCGAACAACACCGTAACCGTTCGCCTCAGCATATTCCTGAACAGCATAACCAATATCTCCGAGTCTGTTTCCAGCCACTGCCATATCAACACCACGACGCAAACATTCTTTGGTGACAGCCATGAGTTTCTCTAACTCAGGACTAACAATACCACAACCAAAGGTATAGGCACCATCACCATAAAAACCATTCATCTCAACCCCACAGTCAAGTGAAACAAGATCACCCTCTTTAAAGGCTTTATGATTGTTAAAAGGTATCCCGTGAACAACTGCTTCGTTTACGGATATGCATAAAGAACTTGGAAAACCATGATGCCCTTTAAAAGCCGGGGAACCACCATTGTCACGAATGTACTCTTCAGCAATTCTATCAAGATCAGCAGGTATTGCTCCTGGAACAACTAATTTACCTACTACGGCCAGCGTTTTGGAAACCAAAATAGAACTTAATCTAATCTGCTCAATTTCGTCGATCGTTTTTAAATCTAACATATTCTTAAACAGTAGTTGTTGGTTCACCAACAGATGTTCTGCCTTGAATTCTACCCGTTTTCATTAATCCATCATAATGACGCATTAACAAATGACTTTCAATTTGTTGCAGCGTGTCAAGTACAACCCCTACTGCAATGAGCAGAGACGTACCTCCAAAAAAGTGAGCGAATGAACTGCTCACACCAAGCAAATTTGCAATTGAAGGTATAATAGCAATGATGGCAAGAAATACTGATCCTGGAAATGTAATCAGACTCATGACCCTATCAAGAAACATTGAAGTATCTTTTCCAGGTTTGATACCAGGTATGAAACCATTATTTCGCTTCATATCATCAGACATCTGGGTGACATTGACTGTTATAGCGGTATAGAAAAACGTAAACAGAATAATCAATAATGCAAAGGTTAGATTATACGGCCAGGAATTATAATCACGGAAAGCCATTAAAAATCCATTGTTATTAGCATTTGGCAATAATGACCCAATCGTAGACGGTATAAACATAAGTGCCTGGGCAAAAATGATCGGCATAACACCTGCCGCATTAATTTTAAGAGGTAAATATTGTCTGACTCCGCCAATTTGCTTATTACCAACTATACGCTTTGCATATTGAACAGGAACTCTGCGTACACCCTGAACGATCATTATGGTGAACATAATGATGCCAACCAAAACAACGACTTCTATAATAAATGGAATAATACCACCATTACCTGAGGCTCTGCTTAAAAATTCTGCAGCCATAGCTGAAGGCAGTTGAGCAATAATACCAACCATGATTATCAGGGAAACACCATTTCCAATTCCCTTGTCAGTAATTTTTTCTCCCAGCCACATTACAAATAATGTCCCTGCTGAAAGCACAACCATTGATGAAATAGTAAATAGCGTTATACTGATACCTGGTAAAATTGTACCAGTAGGAATTATTTGGGTTTTAACAAAGGCAATTGCCTGCAATGCAGTAATAACAATTGTTAAATAACGGGTAATCTGGTTGATTTTTTTTGTACCACTTTCACCAGATTTCTGAAGCTTCTGAAAAGAGGGTAATACAATACCTAGTAACTGCACAACAATACTTGCCGAGATGTAAGGCATTACACCAAGTGCGAATACCGAACCTCTGCCAAAGGAACCACCGGCAAACATATTTAATAGACCCAGTATGCCATTCTGGCCCTTGTGTTGTGATAAGAATCTTACAGGGTCAATACCAGGAAGAACAACGAATGAACCCAGTCTATAGATTGACAGATACATCAGCGTGTTTAAAAGCCGGGTGCGTAGGTCATCAATTTTCCAGATATTAACTAAAGTGGCGATGAATTTTTTCATCAGAATCGATTATTCGTGTCTTGTTAAATCTTTAATAAACTCATGAACTGCAACAAAATTCTTTAAAAGGAAAGCAGCCAGTTCATAAAGTCTTGCAATCAGTTACGGCGGGCAATTATATCCCAGCTTCTTCAGCTACTACTGCTTTTTTGTGTTCAATCTTAATGCCTTTGCCACCCTTCGCTTCAATTTCTGCCAGGGCAGTCGCAGAAAAAGCATGAGCATGTATTACAATGCTGGCAATGAGTTCACCGCGACCGAGAATTTTCACTCTATCTGATTTTGAGACAAGGCCATGTGACTTCATAGTTTCAAAATCGAAATTGGTCAGGTTGAATTTTTCTGAAAGTGCCTGAATAATGTCAAGGTTAATACCTACATATTCTACACGATTGAAATTTTTGAAACCAAACTTCGGTACCCTTCTCTGTAATGGCATCTGGCCACCTTCGAAGCCGATCTTGCGAGAAGTTCCTGAACGTGAACCCGCTCCCTTATGACCACGCGTTGATGTTCCACCACGTCCAGAGCCTTGTCCCCGACCAATTCGTTTATTATTTTTAACCGAACCTTCCGCTGGTTTAAGATTACTTAAGTCCATATTTTATTGGTTTATTACCCTGTAAAAGAGCAACTATACGTTTTCAACTTTAATTAAATGGCTTACTTTTTCAACCATTCCAAGTATTGGTGCATTAACTTCGAGTTCAACCCGCTGATTTACCTTTCGTAAACCTAAAGCGATCATTGTTCTTTTTTGACGCTCACTACGGTCAATCACACTTTTAATCTGGGTAATTATAATTCTTGCCATGGCTTAACCCTTGAATACTTTGTTAATAGAAATACCTCTGTGCTGAGCAACGGTTGCAGCATCACGCATTTGCGTAAGTGCATGTACAGTAGCCTTCACAACGTTGTGTGGGTTAGAAGAACCCTTCGACTTGGCAAGAACGTCAGTAATACCTGCACTCTCAAGAACAGCACGCATCGCACCACCGGCAATTACACCGGTACCATGAGCTGCTGGTTTAAGAAACACAAAACCACCACTAAATTTACCTATTTGCTCGTGGGGTATAGTGCCCCCATGAACAGGAACCTTGAAAAGCGATTTCTTAGCATCATCAACTCCTTTAGCAATTGCCTCAGTAACTTCTTTTGCTTTTCCCAAACCATAGCCAACAACACCATTCTCGTCACCAACCACAACAATGGCTGAGAAACTGAAGGTACGACCACCTTTGGTAACTTTAGCTACCCGTTGAATACTAACCAGACGATCTTTAAGTTCAATTTCGCTTGATTTAACTCTTTTTATATTTGATGCTGACATGATATTCCTTAAAAAATTAAACCTGCTTCTCTTGCACCTTCGGCCAATGATTTGATACGTCCATGGTATAAGTAACCATTACGATCAAAAACAACTTCTGAAATACCAGAGGCAATTGCTTTTTCACCTAAGATCTTACCCAGTTCTTTTGACTGGTCAACCTTTGGACCTTTTTCTTTCAATTCTTTTAAAGAAGAAGCTGAAATGAGGGTTTTACCAGAGATATCATCAATAACCTGAGCATAAATTCCTTTATTACTTCTGTAAACAGACAGACGTGGACGTTCGGCAGTACCAGAGATCCTTTTTCTTATTCCCCTTTTGATCCTTAGCCTTCTCGACAATTTAGTTTTTGCCATTATCTTATTTTTTAGAAGCCGATTTACCAGCTTTTCTTCTTAATACTTCGCCTACAAACTTGATACCTTTACCCTTATATGGCTCTGGTGCTCTTAATGAACGAATCTTAGCAGCAATCTGGCCTAATAATTGTTTATCGATACTTTCTAAAATGATAGTTGGATTCTTTCCCTTGTCATTTGTAGTTGATACCTTAACTTCCTGTGGTATCTGGAATACGTAATGGTGAGAATATCCTAATACAAGATCAAGTGTCTGGCCCTGGTTTGAAGCGCGGTAACCTACACCAACCAATTCCTGCTGGCTCTTGTATCCGGTAGTCACACCAATCACCATGTTATTTATAAGCGAACGGTAAAGCCCGTGCAGGGCTTTATGACGCTTTTGCTCGGAAGGGCGATTAACGTTTAACACACCTTCTTCAAGCTTTATTTCTATATCACGATCGACAAGCTGAGTTAACTGACCTTTTGGACCATGTACAGTCACCAGGTTATCGGCTGATACCTCTATTTTAACACCCGAGGGAACCGTTATTGGGGCTTTTCCTATTCTTGACATTGCTGAATCCTCTGATTAATAAATATAACAAATAACTTCACCACCGAGGTTTTCGGTACGAGCTTCCTTATCACTCATTATGCCCTTGGAAGTGGACATAACAGCGATACCCAGACCATTTAGTACACGTGGCAGATTTTCTACGTGAACATAACGGCGAAGACCTGGAGAACTTATTCTCTCAAGTTTGCGGATAGCCGAAACTTTAGAAATCGGGTGATATTTAAGCGCAATTTTAATAAGCTTCTGCACTTTTGCCGTGTCTTCGTCAAATTTATAATTGGCAATGTATCCCTTATCAAAAAGAACTTTGGTTATTTCCTTTTTAATATTAGATGCAGGAATTTCGACAATCCTATGATTGGCCTTAATGGCATTCCTTATTCTGGTTAGATAGTCTGCTATCGGATCGGTATTCATTTATTTATTTTTCTTCCTAATTGATTCACTACAAGGCGATTATAAAAAAATAAAGCCTTTATTTACCTTATTTGATACTCACTAAAAAAATGTAGACTGAAGTCAAACATTTTTGTTTTTGGCCTGCAAAGGTAAGTAAGCTAAACTGTTTTTCCTAATCTCTTTTTATCTACTACCAGCTTGACTTGGTTACTCCCGGTATTTTACCGGCAAGCGCCATCTCGCGGAAGGTAACCCGTGATATTCCAAACTGACGGATATAACCGCGTGGACGGCCCGTTAATTTACAACGGTTATGTAATCTTACCGGCGACGAGTTTTTGGGAAGCTTGTCTAGAGCAACTAAATCTCCTGCTGCTTTGAAATCAGCTCTTTTCTGAGCATATTTTTTTACAAGGGCTTCTCTTTTTCTTTCGCGGGCTTTAACTCCTTCTTTTGCCATATCTATACTGTTCTAATCTGATTTTTAAACGGTAAACCGAATTCCTTTAATAATTCAAGGGCTTCAGCATCATTCTTTGCAGAAGTTACGAAGGTAATATCCATTCCAGTAATCTTATTGAGTTTGTCAATATTGATTTCTGGGAAGATAATTTGTTCTGTTATGCCCAGGGTATAGTTACCATGACCATCAAAACCCTTATCGTTAATACCTTTGAAATCTCTGATACGAGGTAAAGCAACAGAAATTAACCTATCGAGAAACTCATACATATTGTTATTACGAAGTGTAACACGAACACCAACTGGTACACCCTTACGGAGCTTGAAGTTAGAAATATCTTTCTTCGATTTCGCAGGAATTGCTCGCTGACCTGTAATTGTGCTCATTTCTTCAATGGCATTATCAATCAGTTTTTTATCAGACACAGCAGATCCCACTCCATGATTTACGCAGATTTTTTCTAGCCTGGGAACCTGCATTACACTTTTGTAGTGGAATTTCTCTCTCAATGCAGGGACAACCTGTTCTGCGTATTTATCTTTTAATCTTGGTTTATAGCTCATGATGCAATTACCTCGCCTGAAATTTTAGCAAATCTTACCAGTTTACCTTTAGCATCTACCTTTCGGCCGACACGGGTTGGTTTACCTGATTTAGGATCTATCAACTTGATATTCGATATATGTATTGCTGCTTCCTTCTTGATAATTCCACCGTTAGGGTTGGCAGCATTCGGTTTTGTATGACGAGAAACAAGGTTTACACCTTCTACAAGTGCACGCTGAGCATCTACAAGTATCTCAAGTACCTTTCCTTGTTTGCCTCTGGAGTTACCTGCCAATACAATTACAAGGTCGCCCTTTTTAATTTTAAGTTTAATAGTTTTCATTCAATATTCGTTTTTTACAGGCAAGAAAGCGGTCATGTACAAAGCTGGTTGAAAAACCTGAACACTTCTAATTCCTCAATACACTTTATAATACCTCAGGAGCTAATGAAACAATCTTCATAAACTGCTTCTCACGGAGTTCACGTGCAACTGGCCCAAAAATACGGGTACCACGTGGTTCGTCGTTTGCAGTTAACAATACAGCTGCATTATCATCGAAACGAATGTAAGAACCATCTTTGCGACGTATTTCTTTACGGGTTCTGACAACTACTGCCTTTGAAACTGTACCTTTTTTAATATTTCCTGATGGCAGAGCATACTTTACAGTGACAACAATTTTATCACCGATTGAAGCATACCTTTTTCCTGTCCCGCCCAGTACTCGTATACATAAAACTTCTTTGGCACCGCTGTTATCAGCAACGGTAAGCCTTGACTCCTGCTGTATCATGGTTATTTAGCTCTTTCAATAATCTCAATTAATCTCCAGCTTTTTAGCTTGCTAAGAGGCCTGGTTTCCATGATACTTACAGTGTCACCGACACCGCAATCATTCTTCTCATCATGTGCTTTAAATTTTGTGGTCTTATTTACGAACTTGCCGTATATAGGATGCTTAACTTTACGTTCTACAGCAACAGTAATGGTTTTATCCATCTTGTTGCTTGTAACCTTACCAATTCTGGTTTTACGTAAGTTTCTTTCTTCTGCGGTACCAGATTCAACTGTACCTTCTTTTACCTCTGTACTCATAATGTCTGGTTTGCCTTTGCACTACTAGGTGCATCAATTTCATTAACAGTTTTTTCAGTAGCAGCCACGATGTTGCGTTTAGATAATTCCGTATTTAAACGGGCAATATCTTTACGTGCATGACGAATTCTCATCGGATTTTCTACCGAAGAAACTGCGTGGGCAAACCTAAGTTTAGTGAGACCTTGTTTTTCTTCAGCTATTTTTTGAACGATCTGATCATCCGATAGTTCAGTAATTTCAGCGTATTTCATAATTCACGTTATTGGGCATGCTCATAATCACGGCGAACCACAAATTTGGTCAACACCGGTAGTTTTTGTGCAGCAAGGCGCAATGCTTCCTGTGCTGTCTCTATTGAAACACCTTCTGTTTCAAATAATATACGTCCAGGCTTCACACAAGCAACCCAATATTCTGGAGCTCCCTTACCTTTTCCCATACGTACTTCAGCTGGTTTTTTAGTGATTGGTTTGTCTGGAAAAATACGGATCCAAACCTGACCTTCTCTCTTCATAAAACGGGTTACCGCAATACGTGCTGCTTCAATCTGCCTGCTGGTAATCCAGGATTCTTCAAGAGATTTGATTCCGAATGAACCAAAAGCAAGCTCAGCTCCTCTTTTGGCATTCCCCTTCATTTTCCCTTTATGCGTCTTCCTAAACTTTGTTCTTTTTGGCTGTAACATAGTTTAACTTATTTATCGTTTAGCTCTATTGCCTGCTCCACCCTGACCGCCTGGTCGGGATGCTCCACCTGGACCACCTGGACGGTTACCACCGGCACCACCCGGGCGACTAGCGCCTGGGCCACCTGGCCCTCTTCCACGGTTGTCACCGCCACCTCTACTGTCTCTTCCCCGACCGTCTTTACCAGTCTTTGGGCCTCTGTCTCCGTAAGAATTACCTTCAACCTTGGTCTTGGTGCCTGTAGCTGATGGCAACTGGCCAATATTTGGAGACAAATCTCTCTTTCCAAACACTTCGCCTTTACAGATCCACACTTTAACACCTATTTTTCCATAGGTAGTCTGTGCTTCAGCAAGTGCGTAGTCAATGTCGGCGCGGAGTGTATGAAGTGGTATTCTACCGTCTTTATATTGCTCGGTACGTGCCATTTCAGCACCACCAAGCCTACCTGAACACATGATCTTGATACCTTCTGCACCCATTCTCATGGTTGAGGCGATACTTGTTTTCATGGCACGACGGAAAGAAATACGGGCTTCAAGCTGTTTGGCAATACCTTCGGCTACGAGTTGAGCATCAAGTTCAGGACGTTTTATTTCAAAAATATTGATCTGAACGTCTTTCTTGGTAATCTTCTTCAGCTCTTCTTTAATCTTATCCACTTCCTGACCACCCTTACCAATTACAATACCCGGACGGGCAGTGTGAATTGTAATTGTGATCCGCTTCAATGTGCGCTCTATAATCGTTTTTGAGATACCTCCTTTAGAAATACGTGCCTGAAGATACTTCCTAATCTTTTCGTCTTCGACAAGTTTATCGGCATAGTGATTCCCACCATACCAGTTGGAATCCCAACCTTTAATAATTCCTAGTCTGCTGCCTATTGGGTTTACTTTCTGTCCCATTAACCGATTGTTTGAGTTTCTAATTCTGCTGCATTGTCAACTACCATGGTAACATGGTTAGATCTTTTACGGATCCGGTGTCCACGACCCTGAGGTGCCGGACGTAATCTTTTAAGTTGACGACCGCCATCAACAAAAACGGTTTTTACAAACAGACCACTATCTTCTATACGATAGCCTTCATTTCCTGCCTGCCAGTTGGCAATAGCAGACAGAAGCAATTTCTCAAGTCTTCTGGATGATTCTTTCGTACTGTATTTAAGAATATGTAATGCATATTCTACTTTCTGCCCTCTTATAAGATCAACAACCAAACGCATTTTACGTGGTGAAGTGGGGCAATCATTTAATTTTGCTGTCGCTTCCATATCTTATTTCTTTCTATCTCCAGAATGACCCCTGAACGTACGGGTTGGTGCAAACTCGCCTAATTTATGACCTACCATGTTTTCAGTTACGTAAACAGGTATGAACTGCCTGCCGTTGTGAACAGCGAAGGTATGCCCTACAAAGTCTGGTGATAACATTGATCTTCTTGACCATGTCTTTATGACCGATTTTTTACTTGCACCATTCATGGTAAGAACTTTTCTTTCCAGATTATGATCAATGTATGGCCCTTTTTTAAGTGAACGACTCATTATTTCTTCCTCTTTTCAATGATATAACGGTTCGATAATTTCTTTTTATTGCGGGTTTTAAAACCCTTGGCCAGCAGACCTTTTCTCGAACGTGGATGCCCACCCGATGCTCTGCCTTCACCACCACCCATAGGGTGATCAACAGGGTTCATAGCTACCCCTCTTACTCTTGGTCTCCTACCCAGCCAGCGATTTCTACCTGCTTTTCCAAGTTTCTCAGAAGAACGTTCAGCATTTGATACAGATCCGATAGATGCCATACAGGTCTGAAGTATCTGGCGAACTTCTCCACTAGGTAACTTGATAACTGCATATTTACCATCGCGTGCCGCCAGCTGGCAATACGTACCTGCACTACGTGACATATTTGCACCCTGACCTGGATTCAGTTCAATTGCATGGATAACAGAACCCAGCGGAATAAACTGAAGAGAAAGGGCATTGCCAATTTCAGGTGCAACATTACGGCCTGAAATTACCATTTGTCCAACTTTAATACCTTCTGGAGCAAGAATATATCTTTTTTCTCCGTCTACATAATGCAAAAGTGCGATACGGGATGATCTGTTAGGATCATATTCGATTGAAGCAACTTTTGCAGGAATATCATATTTGTCGCGTTTGAAGTCAATGATGCGGTAAACTTGTTTGTGACCACCACCCATGTAGCGCATCGTCATTTTACCGTCATGGTTTCTTCCGCCTGACTTTTTATTTATAGTTGTTACCAGGGTCTTCTCAGGTACGTTGGTTGTGATATCACTGAAATCACTACCAACTCTGAATCTGGTTCCGGGAGTTACCGGTTTAAATCTCTTAACTGCCATGTTCGTTAGATGTTACCGTAAAAATCAATGACGTCTCCTTTTTTCAGAACTACCACAGCCTTTTTGAAAGCGGCTGAACGTCCGCTAACCGGTCCTTTTTTAGTATTCCTTGTTTTATACTTTCCCAGGTAGCGCATTGTATTCACGCGTTCTACTGATACTCCGTATAATTTCTCTATTGCGTCTTTGATCTGGAGTTTATTTGCTCTTGGATCAACTTTGAAAGTAAAACTGTTAAACTTTTCAGTTTGAGCAGTAACTTTTTCGGTTAAGACAGGCTTCTTTAAGATTTCCATATTATTTACTAAACGCCTCCTCTACTATTTTGATGGCACCGGCGGTCATTACTAATTTACCTGCGTTTAGTAAATCGTATGTGTTAAGGTCACATGCACGCATAATTCTATTTCTCTGTACATTACGGCATGACATGAACAGGTTATGATCATTTTCGGAAAGTACAATCAGATTCTTACTATCCTTCAGGTTCAAACTCTTCAGCATATCGATAAATGTGCTGGTTTTAATTGCAGAAAACTGAAAATCTTCTAAAACAACAATATTGTTTTCTCTTGCTTTGTAGCTTAATGCCGATTTACGGGCAAGACTTTTAAGTTTCTTATTCAGTTTGAACGAATAATCACGTGGACGGGGACCAAAAATGCGCCCTCCGCCTTTGTATAAAGGATTGGTGATAGAACCTTTTCGTGATCCTCCAGTTCCTTTCTGCTTGTGAAGCTTGCGGGTTGAACCTGCAATCTCATTACGTTCTTTGGATTTATGAGTTCCCTGACGCTGATTAGCCAGGTATTGCTTTACATCAAGGTAAATAGCATGATCGTTCGGATCAATGCCGAACACGGAATCTTCCAGCGTAACTTTTGCGCCAGTTTCTTTTCCTGAAATGTTTAAGATATTAATTTCCATGCCTTATTTCTCCACGATTATATATGTGCCTTTAGCGCCCGGTACTGAACCTTTGACCAGCAATAAGTTCTGCTCTGGATACACTCTTACAACTTCCGAATTCTGAATTTTAATTCGGTCACCACCTGTTCTTCCTGCCATTCTCATGCCCTTCATTACCTTGGATGGCCATGATGAAGCACCCAGTGAACCAGGAGCACGGAGTCTGTTATGCTGACCGTGGGTTTGACCACCTACTCCGGCAAAACCATGACGCTTAACAACACCCTGGAAACCTTTTCCCTTTGATGTGCCAATAACGTCAATAAAATCGCCTACAACAAAAAGCTCAACAGTTATCAAATCACCAGGTGACTTGTCATCTTTAAACTTTTTGAATTCCGCAAGCTTACGCTTTGGTGTTGTCCCGGCTTTTTCAAAGTGTCCTTGCATTGGCTTCGAAGTGTGCTTTTCCTTCTTCTCATCAAAGCCCAGCTGAACAGCTGAATAACCGTCTTTCTCTAAGGTTTTTACTTGCGTAACAACGCAAGGACCAACTTCAATTAGCGTGCATGGTATATTTATACCATCGGCACTGAAGATACTGGTCATTCCTACTTTTTTACCTATTAGTCCAGACATTTTATTTTGTAAATAATTAAACCTTCCATCTCTACTAGAGCTCTTGCAAACGTGTTAGCCATTTGCGTGAAGGGAGGGCAAAAATAGGAAAAAGGATTGGTAAAAAAAAGTGATTGTAAAATAATTTAACATGAACCTGTTACGAATCAAAATCAACTGAAAATCAGCCTGATTCAGGGTTAAATAACAACACTTTTCGGGTTAGCCTTAATAACCAATGGTAAAAACATCAAGCCTTTAGCCGGGCAAGTAAATGCGACAGGATATCTGTATGTTCACATACTAATACAGGACTTTTTCCCGCACCTTTACCAATTTCAATCGCATTAATATAGGGTACGAATGAAAGTATATCTGCCAGATGAATAGAAGTATTCTTTAAGCCACCCATAAAAAGCAATCGGTGGTTAGTCAGATAAACTGTGCCTCTGTCAATTTCTGTAAGTATATCAGCACTTATCGGTTGGTGATTGAATGCACCCATGCGGTATCTGATTCCTTTTCCAAGCATAAAGTTTGCTGACAAACCAGTATAAGAAACAGACTGCAACGTCTTATGCATTTCCATCCATTGGCAGGGGCTCATAAAATAACAGATCTCCTGTTCTGGAAGAGCTATTGAAACAGCAATTATATCAAGCTTACCGTTTTCAATTTGCCAGAACTTCATCATCTTCTCAAGCTCATCAACTGTTTCATCAGAGAGATCCATTTTTAACTCAAGCCTGTCAGCTGTGCTGAAAATAAGTGCATGATCTGATGGAGATAAAACACCATCAACAAGACTATCCCTGACCAGATCATTTTCAAGTTCCCGGCGTGCGTCTTCACTAATAGATATAGAACTGTCAGGATCAAGCCCAAATGAAGTCATGAGTGGTTCAAGATTTACGCTGCTCAATGGTGCTGTTAGAGGCTCTTTTAAAAACCGTGCATAGCGCTCTTTATAAGCCGATATATACGTTGCCCTTAAGGCATTTTTTTGGTGCTGTTCTTTCACCAGGCTTTTATCGATGATGAGACTTCGCCGGTAAAAAAAGAAAAGGATTACCAACAGAGTTATCCAGATACCAATAATATGTATCGATGTAGCAGCTGCTCCAATGATGCAAACCGCAAACAAAAAATAGTAAAAGGAATGCTGGGTTGGTTTTTTCATTTTGTACAGTTTGAGGCTATATTGTATAGAAGACTAAAGTTATCGCCAGAATAATTCAGAAAATACACTAACGCAAAAAACCCGGAAACAAAATTCCGGGCTCTGGCTTTATAAATAGGGCATTCCTTAAAACTATACTTTAATTTCAACTTCAACTCCGGAAGGAAGTTCAAGTTTCATAAGTGCATCTACTGTTTTTGAAGTTGAACTGTAAATATCAAGTAGGCGCTTGTAAGAACAAAGCTGGAATTGCTCTCTTGCTTTTTTATTCACGTGAGGTGAACGTAAAACAGTAAAGATTTTCTTTTCAGTTGGAAGTGGAATCGGACCACTCACTACTGCGCCTGTAGGCTTAACAGTCTTAACTATTTTCTCAGCTGACTTATCAACCAGGTTATAGTCATATGATTTTAATTTAATTCTGATTCGCTGACTCATATCCTTAAGCTTTAACTTTATTTCCCTTTACTTTCGCTACTACTTCTTCAACAATATTACGTGGAGCTTCTGCGTAATGTGAGAATTCCATAGTTGTTGAGGCACGGCCAGAAGTGATGGTTCTCAACTGAGTGAT
Organism: bacterium; assembly: GCA_031363945.1. GTDB lineage: Bacteria > Bacteroidota > Bacteroidia > Sphingobacteriales > Sphingobacteriaceae > JANLVJ01. The sequence continues at coordinate 58,554 of JANLVJ010000070.1, forward strand.
ATAACCAAACATTTCTTTGAGCGGTACTTTGGCCTTAATAACCTGACTGCCTGCACGGCTGTCCATTCCTTCAAGCTGTCCACGGCGTTTATTAAGGTCACCCATAACATCTCCCATGTTTTCTTCCGGTGTAAGAACTTCCACTTTCATGATAGGCTCTAATAAAACTGGCTTTGCTTTTGGTAAAGCTTCACGGTAAGCAGTTCTAGCTGCGATTTCAAAAGACAATGCATCTGAATCGACTGCGTGGAATGAACCGTCAATAAGTCTGATTTTTAAGTCAACCAATGGGAAACCGGCTAAAACACCATTTACCATTGCAGCTCTAAAACCTTTCTCAACAGAAGGAATAAATTCCCGGGGAATAGATCCACCGACAATTTCATTCTCAAACTGTAGCCCTGATTTACCTTCGTCTACCGGTGAAACGATAAACGATATATCCGCAAACTTACCACGACCACCAGTTTGTTTCTTGTAGATTTCACGGTGAGTTACAGTACCGGTGATAGCCTCTTTAAAAGCAACCTGTGGAGCACCCTGATTTGCTTCAACTTTGAATTCTCTTCTTAAGCGGTCAACAATGATCTCAAGGTGTAACTCTCCCATCCCACTAATAACAGTTTGACCTGTTTCTTCATCTGTATGAACTTTGAAAGTTGGATCTTCTTCAGCAAGCTTGGCAAGTGCCATTCCGAGCTTATCAACATCTGCCTGAGTTTTAGGCTCAATAGCAAGACCAATAACGGGCTCTGGAAAAGACATTGACTCTAACACAATTGGCTTGCTTTCAAGACACAATGTATCACCTGTACGAATTTCTTTGAAACCAACAGCAGCTCCAATATCACCTGCCTCGATAAACTCAAGCGGATTTTGTTTATTGGCATGCATCTGCATTATACGTGAAATACGTTCTTTTTTTCCTGTACGTGTATTAAGTACATATGAACCCGCTTCTAATTTACCTGAGTAAACCCTGAAAAAAGCCAGACGTCCTACAAACGGATCAGTCATGATCTTAAAGGCAAGTGCAGCAAAAGGCTCTTCAACCTCTGGCTTGCGAATTTCTTCGGCATCAGTATCCGGGTTATATCCAATTACACCTGGCAGGTCAGCTGGAGAAGGAAGGTATTGTATAACCGCATCAAGAGCAGTTTGAACACCTTTATTCTTGAATGCCGAACCACACATCATGGGTGTGATCTTCATTGATATAGTTGCTGCCCGAATAGCCGCTCGCAATTCTTCAACAGTGATGGAATCAGGATTATCAAAAAACTTTTCAAGTAACTTGTCATCAAATTCTGCAACCTGCTCAACGAGCTTCTCACGATATTCCTTAACAGTTTCTAACAAATCTTCAGGTATAGGTACTTCAGTAAAAGTACTACCCAGGGTAGCATCGTCCCATACAATACCTTTATTGGTAATTAAATCAACAACTCCTTTAAAATGCTCTTCTGCACCAATTGGAATTTGCAATGGAACCGGATTACCATGTAAACGTTCTTTAACTTCCTTTACGACGTTAAGAAAATCAGCACCGGCTCTGTCCATTTTGTTTACAAATCCAATGCGGGGTACATTGTATTTGTTCATTTGTCTCCAGACAGTTTCAGACTGTGGCTCAACACCATCAACTGCAGAATATAAAGCAATAGCTCCGTCGAGAACACGTAATGAACGCTCAACCTCTACAGTAAAATCAACGTGACCTGGTGTATCGATGATATTGATCTTATATTTCTCAGTTTCTGGTGTTTTGGCACCGTTTTTATCTGTAGGGTATTGCCACTCAGTTGTTGTGGCAGCAGAGGTAATGGTGATACCACGCTCCTGCTCCTGAACCATCCAGTCCATGATAGCTGCGCCATCATGCACTTCACCGATCTTATGAGTAATTCCAGTATAATAAAGAATACGTTCGGTCATGGTAGTCTTACCAGCGTCTATATGAGCTGAGATTCCAATATTCCTCGTATAATGTAAGTCTCTTTTTGCCATAACGAATTAGATTCTAAAGTGGGAGAAAGCTTTATTAGCTTCGGCCATTTTATGAGTATCTTCTTTTTTCTTAACAGCAGCACCTTCACCTTTAGAAGCAGCGATAACTTCGCCTGCCAGTCTTTCAGTCATGGTTTTTTCGCCTCTTTTACGTGAGTATCCGATCATCCATTTCATTCCCAGTGAGATTTTACGCTCAGGACGAACTTCGATAGGAACCTGGAAGTTAGCTCCACCTACTCTGCGGCTTTTTACTTCAACAGCAGGCATAATGTTGTTTAATGCCTTTTTCCACATTTCAAGACCATTTTCGCTAGTCTTTTTCTCGACTAGTTCAACTGCATCATAAAATATACTGTAAGCGGTACTTTTCTTACCGTCCCACATCAGGTTGTTAACAAACCTGGTTACCATGACATCATGGAATTTAGGATCTGGGAGAAGAATTCTTTTCTTCGGTTTTGCTTTTCTCATAATAGTTTATACAAAACTTTATTTTTTCTTGCCTTTAGCTGGGGCACCCTTCTTTGCTGCGGGAACTGCACCCGGTTTTGGTTTCTTAGTACCATATTTCGAACGACGCTGATTACGGTCGGCAACACCTGACGTATCTAAAGCACCGCGGATAATGTGGTATCTAACACCCGGAAGATCCTTGACACGGCCTCCACGGATTAGTACAATAGAGTGCTCCTGCAGATTATGACCTTCACCAGGTATATACGCATTCACTTCCTTGCCATTTGTTAATCTAACCCGAGCCACTTTTCTCATGGCCGAGTTTGGTTTTTTGGGAGTAGTTGTGTATACACGGGTACAAACTCCGCGACGCTGAGGACAAGAATCCAAAGCTGGAGATTTGCTTTTATCAATTAATGCAACACGTCCCTTTCTTACTAACTGCTGTATCGTTGGCATTTATATCATAATTTTGTAATGCAATATTCACACTCTTTTCAGAGGGACTGCAAAGGTATAAAAAATCTGATTATTACAAACCTGGTTTTCATTTATTTGTAATTGTTTTCTAAAAGTAATTGAGTTACCGCTGAAGCCACATTTTATTAAAAAGACAAACTATTTAAGAGCAGGTTGTTGTTAACTAGCGCCAAGGTACGTAGTTTTTAACAGCTCATTCAATACCTTTACATCATATAATCAATTCATGATACAAAAATTAAGTATTTTCTTTTTACTGGCATTATTACTACAATGCTCAAATACGTACGCCCAGTTCGAAAAACTACTGCATCAGGCAGACAGCACGTTGAAATCTTTAGATACATCAAGGCCTTTAGTAAAGCAAACAGGCACATCTACCAGCCAGACAAGTACTAGTAATTCAGTATCACCTGTTTCCGGCACATCTGTTTCTCAGAAAACTAAAACAACAACTACAACCGTTAAGCCCGGTAATTCAGGTCTAAGCTTGCCAGATATGACAGGTGGCATCAAACAGGCACTTGAAAAAGGTCTGCTTGCTGGGGTTCAGCAAGTTTCAGCACCTGATGGTTTTTTGAAAAATGCAGCGATTAAACTTGCCTTTCCACCAGAAGCCAGGCAGGCAGAGCAAACGTTACGCAGTCTGGGGATGAATAAGTTATGTGATGATGTAATCGTATCAATGAACCGTGCGGCAGAAGATGCAACAAAAAAAGCAATACCGATTTTTCTGGCAGCCATTAAGAAATTAAGTATAAAAGATGCGGAAGGAATACTTGCAGGGCCAGATAATTCGGCAACCCAGTTTTTTCAAGCCCATACAAATGAGGCTCTTGCTATCGCATTCAAACCTGTAATTGATAGTAGTCTTAGAAAAGTTAATGCAGATACGTATTATGAAACTGCAGCCTCTGCCTATAACAAAATACCCTTTACAACACATAAACTGAATACTGATCTTGCAGTATACGCTACACAAAAGTCAACAGAAGGTTTATTTAAAACGATCGCTCAGGAGGAATTAAAAATCAGAACACAGTCTGGTGCACGCAGCACACCCCTGATGAAGAAGGTATTCGGGTATTTTCAGAAAAACTAAGTAATAACCTATATCAAAATTATGTTAAATCAAAAATTGGTCTGATGTAACTACCGCCCACTATGAGTAGCGATTATTATTTGGGTTCACAGAGGTGAATAGTGGTTATCATTTAGGTTTATAAACGTGAATTGACTCCCCTACTATCTTCCATTCATCTTTAATTTTTTCAAGCATTTTAAACTCATACGTATAAGTTTTATCGCCTGTGGTTGATAGAGATAACTCGTTATGATTAACCCATGCAGAATTGCCGTTAATACTTAGTTTGTAGTTAGTGTTTTTAGAAGAGCCACCATGACCCATTGGTAGGGACAGATTAACCATATTAGCGGGAGGCACATCATAAGTTGCGCCCTCAGGAGTGGAAATCAGAATTCTGCTGTAAGGCCGGATATACCAGCAGGAGGCATGCGCAGCGGCATCTCCTGATCTCCAGGTAGCAGACTCTTTTTCAAGCACTAATTTAATTGCTGCAGAGTCAGCAGTCTGGGCTGAACAAGTAACGAAGGGCAAGCTTAAAAGAAGTAAAAATAAAAAGCTATGTTTCATAGATTGAATTTTGCCGGCACCACACAGCACTCTCTTAAAGATAACATAAAAGACATAAAAAAAACTGCGCCGTTTTAGACTGCCCACAAATAGTGTCTAACTTTTGGGGGGCTGTCCATTAACGAGAAGCGCAGTTCTTTTTATCTATCAACGGTGAACTGAATTATTTCGCTGGTGTAAATGTATTATTTGACTCGTTAACATCTGGTAACGTCTTATCAGGATCAATCTTGACAGATTCAATTTTTGCGCTCGAATGAAAAGTAACAGTCCAACTTTCGCCACGCTGCCATACTTCAACAGGTAGATTAAGGCGTGTTGTTTTTCCTCCGACTTCCTTCACTTCAAGTGTAACAGGCATAACCATTTTCTGTAAATTCTGAATGGTTATCAGGGCACCCTTTGATGGATCATTTTCGATGTACTCAACACCCTTAACTGCCTGATCAAGTTTCCAGGTATTCAAGTACCAGCTGCGCCAGAACCAGCCAAGATCTTCACCAGCCACATTCTCAATGCTTCTGAAGAAATCATTCGGTGTAGGATGCTTAAAAGCCCAATGCTGTATATAGCTACGGAAAGCCTCATCAAATCGTGCTGCTCCCAAGACCTGTGATCTAAGAAGTTCCAGTGCATGACCCGGTTTAACATATGCTTCAATCCCGAGGCGATTGAATTGGATGACATCAGGTAAATTTAAACTTGCTTCCTGATTACCACCTAATATATAAGGTGCATAACGAGACATATCAAACTTTGTATTGTATTCACCATGGTTAAAATTTTCTGTACTTAGAATATTGATGAAGGTATTAAAGCCCTCATCCATCCAGGCAAACTTACGCTCATTTGAGCCAACAATCATCGGGAACCAGGTATGGCCAAATTCATGGTCAGTGACATCCCAAAGACCTGCTGTTTTCTCTTTACTACCACAAAACACAATACCAGGATATTCCATTCCGCTGACATTCCCGGCTACATTGGTAGCTACAGGATAAGGAAATTCAAAAAGCTGTTTGGAATAAAACTCAATTGCACCCTTTGTATACTCAGTCGATCGGCCCCATGCATCAGCACCCGCTGACTCAACAGGGTAAACAGATTGTGCCAGAGCTGGAACACCACTGGGAAGATTCATGCGTGCGGCATCCCAGATAAAAGATCTTGAAGCAGCCCATGAAGCATCACGCGTATTCAGAATTTTGAAATGCCAGCTAAGTGTATTTTTACCTGCAGCAACAGCAGGTGTTTTACCAATTTGTGATGCAGGGCGAATACTAACAGTCTTATCACTCTGAGCTGCTTTTTTAAGATTTGCAATTTCAGTAGAAGAAAGAACCTCCTGTGAGTTTTGTAACGTTCCTGAACCTACAACAAGCATATCAGAAGGTGTATCCAAGGTATAGTCAATATCACCATATTCAAGGTAAAATTCACCAGCACCCAAATAGGGCAGGGTGTTCCAGCCCAGGATATCATCAAACACTTCCATTCTGGGATACCATTGACCAACCTCATAGATCCAGCCATTCTTAGTATTCATACGGCCCATACGATCTGTTCCATGTTCAGGAATTGGAAAGCTGTACGTGATTTTAATTTTTAATGTTTCTCCATTACCATTTAAGGCAGTTGGCAGGGTGATACGCATTCTGGTATCATTTACCATATAATTACCTTCAGAAATCTTGGATCCCTGTGTTATCTGTACTTTTCGAAGTGTATACCCACCCTCGAAGTCTTTATTTGCCCATCGTTTACCAGCCGGAGTCTGGGTTGTAGCAACCGAACGGGAATCTGATCGGTAGATATTCTGATCAAGCTGTAACCATAAGTAAGGAAGCTTTTCAGGGCTATTGTTTTTATAGGTGATCTCAACTGTGCCGTTAACTGCTTTTGAAACAGTATCAAGGCTGGCGTTAATTCTATAATCAGCCCTGTTCTGCCAGTATTTTGGGCCAGGGTTACCTGAAGCTGAACGGTATTCATTGCCATTGGTAGTATAAAAATAAGGGCTGAATACTTCATGCTGGTCAAATACACCAGCAGGAGCTTCATTAGTAACAGGCTTACCCGTCTGTGCATGTAATGTTGGAATTCCCAATAGCAGCGCCAGGGCTAATGAGGTTAATGCTATTTGCTTCATATAAAATTGTTTGTGGGTCTAAATTAGCAAGCTTTCCTGTTATTTATCAGACAATGTAAAAGTATTGTTAGAAGAATCAATATCTGGATAGATATGATCGGGATCTATAGTTACTGACTTTACCGCTTTTATAGATGGGTAGCTGAATGAGTATGATCCACCTCTCTGCCATACTTCAACTGGTAGCCGAACGATACTTACTGTGCCATCTTTTAAAACTATTTCAACTACTGCAGGCATGACCATTTGTTGCAGGTTTTCAATCTTTATGACAATTCCTTTAGTTATATCATTGTCGGTATAATTAACCTGGGTTACGGCCTGATCAAATCTGGCATCAGACATAAACCAGCCTCTCCAAAACCAACCCAGATCTTCACCTGCCGAATTTTCAATACTCCTGAAGAAATCATCTGGCTGAGGATGTTTATATGCCCAGCTACTTATATATGCCTGAAAAGCTTTATCAAAACGATCTTTGCCAAGAACCTCATTGCGCAGCAACATCAGTGCCTGACCAGGTTTGCGGTATGCCGCTACCCCTACTCTTCGCTCCTGAAGAACATCAGGCCTGGTTAAAATTGATTCTGATTCTTTACCAGATAAAACCATTGCTACTTTATGTTCATCTAGTGGCTTATTCCGGTATTCACCCTGATTAAAATTATCAGTTGAAATCTGATCAATAAACGTATTGAACCCTTCATCCATCCACATAAACTTTCTTTCATTTGAACCCACGATCATTGGAAACCAGGTATGACCAAACTCATGATCAGTTACCCCCCATAAACTTTCGCGGGTAGAAGTATTACGGCAAAAAACGATACCCGGATATTCCATACCTCCAATATTTGAGGCTACATTACTGGCATCAGGATAAGGATAAGGAAACCAGTTTGCCGAGTTAAACTCTATACTGTGTTTGATATATTCTGTTGAACGCCCCCAGGCTGTATCAGCGGCTGACTCTTTAGGATAAAATGATTGTGCCAGCGATTGCCTGCCACCGGGTAGATTTATGCGGGCTGCATCCCAGATAAATGAACTTGAACATGCCCATGAAGCATCTCTCGCATTTTTTATACGAAAATGCCAGACCTTACGGATCTTATCACTCATGACAGTTGTTTCTGATGGAATTTCTGAACGGGTACGGATAAAAACTGTATTATCACTCTTGGCAGCTTTTTTCAATCTGTCTTGTTCAGTTATACTGAGTACCTCTTTTGCATTTTCCAATGCCCCTGAAGCTGCTACCAGGTAACTAGATGGCACATCAAGAAACAGATCAAAATCACCGTAATCGAGATAAAATTCTCCCGATCCGAGGTAAGGTAAATTATTCCATCCTGAAATATCATCATAAACTGCCATGCGGGGATACCACTGGGCAATAGAAAAAATAGTTCCGTCAGGGGTAGAAAGCATACCTGTACGAATATTTTTATTGGAATTAATTTGAAACGAATAATTGATTAAAATATGAAGTTTATGTCCATTCGCCTTTAGTGCTTTATGAAGATTTATCTTCATCCTTGTGTCATTCTGATAAACTTCTGGAGAATAGGTAAGCAAACTGTCTTTGATTACGACTGAAGTAATGACAAATCCGTTAGTTGGCGTAAAATCGGAAAACCTACTCCCCTTATACCTGGCCATAACCATTGTCTTTGAATCTGCTTTAAAGATATTCTGGTCAAGTTGCATCCACAGAAATTCAAGATTATCAGGGCTGTTATTGGTGTAGATAATATCTTCAGTTCCTTTTATGAAGTGTAATTTTTCATTTAAGCTGGCGTGAAGGTTATAACTTGCTGCATTTTGCCAGTAGCCAGGTCCGGTTGTACCATCGGCAGTTCTAAAGTTATTGCCATTAGTTTTGTAGAACAGTGGCTTAAATGCTTCATGCGCATCATAGTTAGCACCTGACAGCGACTTATTGTTTGAATTATCTGATTGCTGGGCAAAACCTGAATGAGTTAAAAACATTAAAACAATCAGGGTTAAAAATTTAAGTAATATATTTTTCAAATCGTGTAGTATTTTAGTAAAAGTAGGATTGAGATTAAAAAACAGGACCAAGCTAAATTAGTTGATTTTTTGAATTCTTCTGAATTTGATTGAATTGCGTGCTGCTATTTAAACCTTTTCATTGTAGGGTTGTCAGAAGATCACCCTTATCTATAAATTATTTTTCATGCGTGCACCTTGTATTTCACTAAAAAACGGATTTCGCTTATTTGCTGTGTTGATAACATTCTTGTTTTCTTCTATGGCCTTTTCTTCCAATGCTCAACATCGTCAAATGCATATGCATGAAGCCGCAACGAGCAGGAATATTGCCCATATTCAGACCCGGATGATGAATGAGCGGCTTAAGCTTGTAGCCTCACAGAAAACAAAAGTTTCAGTTATAAATGAGCGGTACGCCGGCAAGCTCAGCCAACTCCTGAGTAATACACAGCTTAGTAAGGAGCAGAAATTAGTTGAATTACAGAAACTTCATGCCGATAAAAAGGCAGACCTTCAGACAATTCTCAGCGACAGCCAGTATAAAGAATATTTAAAATTACAGCAGGATTTAAAAGACGAGAGGGCCAGACGCATGCGTACTGAAACCCAGGCCGACCCAGACAATCAGTAAACCAGCAAAGCGAATTATTTTGGCAATCTATCCATTAAACCGGGTCATGGTTAGCTCAGTGCCCACGGCTACGAAGCTGAGAATCATTTCTGCAGCTTTATAAATCAATAAAGGCAGATCAGGCTTTTCTTCAGAATCAAAACCACTCAGCACATAATCAACCTGCCGGCCTTTTGGAAATGAGTCGCCCACACCGAATCGTAATCTGGCATAATCAGTCGTGCCAATCATCAGGTGAATATGTTTAAGCCCATTATGACCTGCATCACCACCTTTGGGTTTTAATCTGAGGGTGCCAAATGGCAGCGCCAGTTCATCAACAACTACCAGTAAGTTTTCAACGGGAATTTTAAGTATCTGCATCCAGTAATTGACAGCCTTACCGCTCAGATTCATGAAGGTAGTGGGTTTAATCAGGTAGATAGTTTTACCCTTATAATTAAATTCTGTGTATGTGGCATATCTTTCAGTAATGAAACCTGCCTTTTGTTGCTTTGCTAGCTCATCAAGAACCATAAAGCCAGCATTATGGCGTGTGTCTTTATATTCGGGTCCGATATTGCCCAGACCTGCAATCAAAAACTTCATAGTCTAATGATAAATAAAAATTCAGGCAAAAAAAATCCCCCGTTTTTTCGGAGGATCCTTTTTTTAACTATTGGAAATTATTTTCCACCTTGCTGTGCATCAGCTTCTTTAGTTGCCCTTGAAGTTGCGATGGTTACAATTGTATCTGCTTTTGAATTTAAGATTTCAAGCTTTTTGAGTGAAATCTCTTCCACTCTAATTGATTTTCCTAATTCTAGCTTATCAATGCTAATTTCAATTGAATCTGTGAAATTATCTGGAAAGCCTCTAACCTTAAGCTTTCTGAATTTCTGAACCAGCTTACCACCGACCTTTACACCCGGTGAAGCACCAGTTAAAAGTACAGGAATCTGTATGCTAACTAATTTATCCTTGAACAATTCAAGAAAGTCAACGTGCAGAATCTGGTCAGTGACCGGGTGAAACTGTGCTTCCTGTACAATCGAACGGGTTTTTTTTCCGTTCAAGTTAATTTCTACAAATAAGGCCTCAGGAGTATATAATATACCCTTAAGATCCGATGCAGATGCTGAAAAATGGAACTGGCCTTTACCTCCGTATAGTACACATGGTACATTACCCTGGTAACGAAGCTCCTTGGCATCTCTTTTCCCTACGTCCGCACGTGGCGAACCGCTAATAGCAATCGTTTTCATAATTTTCGTTAAGGCGCTGCCGGGATCCGCCCGCCCGGCTTAACCTGTTTTAGTATAATAAAAAGCGGAAATCTTTAACCGAAATTAATCTGAGGCTGATAGCTGTCTTTTACTTTAAAAAGATCACTTACCGAACCATGTTCATTCACATTCGTAATTGCCCTTGAAAATAAATCGGCAACACTTAATACTCTTATTTTACCCGATGACTGTTTCAGTGGTATTGTATCACATACAATAAGTTCTTCAAGCATAGAATGCGCTATATTATGGTATGCTTTACCTGAAAGAACCGGATGTGTACAAACTGCACGCACACTATTGGCGCCACGCTCACGAAGCAGGGCTGAAGCTTTAGTAAGTGTGCCGGCAGTATCACAGATATCATCAACTAGCACAATGTCTTTACCTGCTACATCCCCGATTACAGTCATCGATTCAATCTCATTTGCACGTTTACGGGTTTTATCGCAGATAACCACTTCAACATTCAGCATTTTTGCAAAAACCCTGGCTCTTGCCGTACCGCCCATATCTGGTGAGGCAATGGTTAGGTTAGGTAATCTTAAACTACGAATATAAGGTATGAATATTACCGAAGCATCGAGGTGATCAACAGGTATATCAAAAAAACCCTGTATCTGGGCTGCATGAAGATCCATGGTCATAACCCTGTGCGCACCAGCGGCTGTAAGCAGATTGGCAACAAGTTTCGAAGAAATGGGCACTCTGGGCTTATCTTTTCTATCTTGACGTGCAAGACCAAAATAAGGGATTACAGCGGTGATGAAATGGGCTGAAGCACGCTTGGCCGCATCTATCATCATTAATAATTCCATTAAATTATCTGCTGGAGGAAAGGTAGATTGAATGAGAAAAACATCACAGCCCCGTACTGACTCATTGAAACTCGGCTGAAATTCGCCATCGCTGAATTTACTTAGTGTAATATCACCAAGGGCTCTTCCATAACAGACGGCTATTTTACGAGCAAGAACTTCTGAAGACGTACCGCAAAATAACTTAATTGGATTAAATGCTGATGGCATAATTACAGTTTTAAATCCAGTAAAAATACAATTTAAAAAAAGAATAGCCTTCTTTAAAGTTGCCCGAGATGGATTCGAACCACCACAAACAGAACCAAAATCTGCTGTCCTGCCGTTAGACGATCGGGCAATTTTCCATCTCAAAAACAGCAACAGGCGTTCTGATTTGGATTGCAAAGGTAGAAATGCACTGGCATTTTCACAAAGATTATTTAAAAATAATTACATTATTGCATTTAAACACAGTTAAAGGCTGATTAATTTTTTTTGGAGATGAAGTTTGAGGATAATATCTACATTCGGCAGTCGTTTCACCTATATTATATGTCTGAGTATAAAAAGTTAAATAATTTGTTCGGCTGGGTATGTTTCCTGGTCGCCACATCTGTGTATGCTCTAACCATGGAGCGCACCGGAAGCTGGTGGGATTGCGGTGAATTTATTTCATGCGCATATAAGCAGCAAGTACCACATCAGCCAGGAGCTCCTTTATATATTCTGATCTATAAATTATTTACACTGCTTGCAGGTAGTAACCGTCTGAATATTGCGTTCTGGGGCAACTTTGCTTCGGCTTGCTGTAGTGGGGCAACCATTTTATTTCTTTTCTGGACAATAACAGCCTTTGCCCGTAAGCTTCTCCTAAAAACCGAAGCAGAACTTACAAGAAACTCCCTTTATTTAATAATTGGTGCAGGTATAGTGGGTGCACTGGCGTATACTTTTTCAGATACGTTCTGGTTCTCAGCAGTTGAAGCAGAAGTTTACTCACTGGCTTCATTAACTGTAGCAATTACCTTCTGGGCAGTTCTTAAATGGGACGCGATAGCTGATGAACCTGGGGCCGACCGCTGGCTGGTATTTATAGCCTTTATGGTAGGGTATTCAGTTGGAGTTCACCTGCTGAACCTACTGACTATACCTGCAGTGATTTTCGTAATTTATTTCAGACGTTTCGACAAAAACTCTACCCTTGGCTTTTTAATAGCCCTGGTGGTCTCAATTGCCATACTTGGTTTTGTTCAGCTTGGAGTAGTACCAGGAACCGTGCAGCTGATGGCATTTACTGACCGTATTTTCGTTAACTCACTGGGTTTTTCAATGGGTTCAGGGGTTATCTTTTTTGCCATCGTTCTGTTTACATTTTTGGGTGGGGGTATCTGGTATACCATTCATACTAACAGAGTAGGTTGGAATACGGCATTTCTCTGCCTTACTTTTATGTATATTGGTCTGAGTGTCTTCATTCAGGTGCCTATCAGGGCACATGCAAATGCACCCCTGAATAACCAGCATCCTGATGACCCTTATAATTTCAATGAATACCTTACCCGGGCACAGTATGGTGATGGTGCTCCTTTATTAAAAGGGCCAATGTTCAATTCACAGCCAACGGGTAACCTTGACCAGGGTCCTAATTACCGATGGAATGGCAAAAACTATGTGGTAATCGGTGAAAAAATGAAAGATACTTACAATCCCGATGAAACAGTACTCTTTCCACGTATCTGGGATAATGATAATAGACAACAGCATGTTGATTTCTACCGCAACTGGTTAAATATCCCTAAAGATTCCAAGCCAAGCTGGGTACATGATAATCTCGGATTCTTTGTCTCATATCAGGTTTACTGGATGTTCGGCCGTTATTTCATGTGGAATTTTGCTGGTCGCCAGAATGATGTTGAAGGTGAAGGTAATAACCGCGATGGTAACTGGATTTCAGGAATCAAGCCACTTGATAATAGCAGATTGGGCATTCAGCCAGCCATTCCTGCAGAAGCAAGCCCTAACCTGGCGCATAGTACTTTGTTTTTATTTCCCTTAATTTTAGGGATTCTAGGTCTTGCAGGACAGGCAAAAAAAGATACTAAAAACTTTGGTGTCTTATTAATATTCTTCCTTTTTACTGGTCTTGCCATTATTGTTTTCCTGAACCAAACCGGACCAGAACCCCGTGAACGTGATTACTCTTTTGGTGGTGCATTTTATACGTTCAGTGTCTGGATAGGCCTGGGTGTGATAGCAGTTGCTGAATTTTTAAAACGTTTTACCAAACCGCTAACAGCAATCGGTATCTCATTTGCAATCTGTCTGCTGGCTGTACCTGTTGTAATGGCTTCTCAGGAATGGGCAGGTCATGACCGGTCTCAGAGAAGAACAGTCAGAGATTTTGCCACCGATTATCTGAATAGCTGTGCCCCGAATGCAATCCTGTTCACATATGGTGATAATGATACATATCCACTCTGGTATGTGCAGGAGGTTGAAGGGGTCAGGCCAGATATTCGTATTGTTAATCTGAGCTTACTTGGAATCGACTGGTATATCAAACAGATGCACGGTACAATGAATGATTCACCTGCGTTGCCATTCAGTTTGTCTAGTGATGCTTATTTTGGTAATAACCGCAATATTGTTCCATTTAAAGATGGACAGCTAACCGGGAATATAGAATTAAAAGATGTGATGCAGCTGATAGGTTCTGAAGACCCTGCTGCTAAGGTAACTTTTGGAGATCAGGCTTATAATTTCTTTCCAACCAAAAATTTAAAAATAAGCATCGATCCAAAACAGGTAATCAGTTCTGGTACCATGCTGTCTGCCGATCAGGATAAAATTGTTAAAGAAATTGACTGGACTTTACCGGCAACAAATCTTTATAAAAATGATGTAGCTGAACTCGATATTATTTCTACCAACAACTGGAAGCGTCCACTTTACTTTGCCAAGACCCTGCCTCCAAGCGCTTTACTTGGTTTAAAAGACTATATGCATCTTGAAGGTCTTGCCTACAGGCTTTTACCAATCAAGGCTATCAAGGGTACTGATGAAATGTCTCAGATAGCAGAACAGGTAAACCTGGTTCCGATGTATGATAACTTCATGAACAAATTTCACTTTGGAAATATCAACAAGAATATTTTTCTTGATCCTGAAGCCAGAGGCATGGTACCTGTTCTGAAACAGGTAGGCTGGGATTTAGCATACAAATTATATAACCAGCACAAGATTGATTCAGCAACGAAGGTTCTTGATCATTTAATGGCAGAAACACCTTCAAGAATGCCAGAACTTGATGACCGTTTCACCATTAACCAGCTACAGTTTAATATATTGATTTCAGCCTTATTCTATGATCTGAAACAACCTGTTAAAGCACATAAACTGCTGAATTATTCTGCTGACTATACCATCAACTACCTTAAGTATTTCAAGGAAAAAGAAACAGCAGGTCAGGATGAATCGGTACAGGGCTTACTGTATATGCTGCAGCAGATGAACCATATTGCAACAGAAAAAAATGATCTGCCACTAGCCAAAACACTCGATGCCAGTTATAAAAATCTTGCACCCAAATTTGGATTTGGTGCTAATGGTCAGTAATAAACGTTAAGGCAAGTTATAAGGCTGCAGATTAATAGTCTGCAGCCTTTTCTATTACCAGGACTTTTACCCCATGGCATCATTGAAAATAATTTTCTACAACAATGAATAAACCTGCTTACCAAAAGATTAATAACCTCTGCGGGTGGTTGATTTTTATTATTGCTTCGTCAACTTTTCTATTCACACGTGAAGCAACAGCCAGTTGGTGGGATTGTGGTGAATTCCTGTCAGCAGCCTATAAACTGCAGGTTGTACATGAACCTGGTTCACCCCTGTTTTTGCTGATTGGTCGTATGTTTTCATTTCTGGCAACCAGCCCAGCCACTGTTGCCTCGATGATCAACGCCAGCTCTGCCCTGGCTAGTGGGGCAACCATCTTATTCCTATACTGGAGTATCACAGCCCTGGCCCGTAAACTTATCTTAAAAGATATTAGCGACTATACCCTGGGCAATGTAATAGCTGTCATGGGTGCAGGGCTTGTTGGGTCACTTGCCTACTGCTGGTCTGACACCTTCTGGTTTTCTGCTGTTGAGTCAGAAGTATATGCGTTGTCATCATTTTGCACGGCTCTGGTATTTTGGGCGATTTTAAAATGGGAAGTAAATGCTGATCAAGAAAGGTCAGGTAAATGGTTATTATTTATTGCCTACGTGATGGGCCTTTCAATTGGTGTACACTTACTGAATCTGCTGACCATACCAGCTATATGTTATGTGTATTATTTCAAGCGGCATAAACCAAACCTGGCTGGAGGTATAATTACAGGGGTAATATCTATTTTCATACTGGCAGGAATACTTTATGGCCTGATTCCCGGTATGATTAAGGGTGCTGCAAGTATTGATTTATTTGCCGTAAACAGACTTAATCTTCCTTTTAATTATGGGGCTTTTTTCTTTTTTATCCTCTCAGCCCTCCTGCTTGCCTCAGGAATCTGGTATACAAACAGCCGTAAAAAACCCCTGTTAAATGCAATTTTACTGGGAGTTACTTTTATACTCATCGGTTATGCCAGTTATGCGATGGTCATTATCAGGGCGAAGGCAAATACACCTTTAAATAATAGCAAACCAGCTGATTTTATCAGCCTGCTGGGTTACCTGGGCCGTGAGCAGTACCAGGACAGCCCTCTTGCCTATGGACAGAATTATACTGCCCGTGTCATTAAGGTTGATCAGGGTGAGATGCGTTACAGGAAAGGATTAAGCAGATACGATGAACTTGGCCCTAAACCAGTATATGTGTACGATCCGGTAGCCACTACGCTTTTTCCCAGAATCTGGGACAGTGACCATGCCAATGACTACCGGATCTGGCTGGGGCTCCAAAAAAATGACGTTCCCTCATTTGCTGATAACCTGAGTTTTTTCTTCAGCTATCAGTTAAACTATATGTACTGGAGGTATTTTATGTGGAATTTTGCCGGTCGTCAAAATGATGCACCAAGTGCATTCCCCAACCCGACAAAAGGAAACTGGCTGAGCGGATTAAAATTTACTGATGCCGCAAGACTTGGAAATCAACAGGCATTACCCAAGTCGATTTTGACAAATAAGGCATATAACAGGCTTTTCTATTTACCGCTGTTTCTGGGGTTACTGGGCTTGTATTTCCAGTTCAGGAACAACAAGCTCGATTTTCTGGCTATTTTCCTGTTGTTCCTGTTTACAGGTATTGCAATTGCTATATATCTGAATATGCCACCATCACAACCCCGTGAGCGGGATTATGCTTTTGCCGGTTCATTTTATGCCTTCACGATCTGGATCGGGCTGGGTGTACTGGCACTCTACAAACTTGTTATCAAAAGATTAGAGCCCAGACTAGCTGCTTCAGGCGTAACTATAATTTGTTTTCTGGCTGTTCCAATATTAATGGCATGCCAGGAATATAATGATCATGACCGTTCTACAAGGTATACAACCAGAGATTTTGCTGCTAATTACCTGAATACCTGCGCCCCGAATTCAATTCTGTTTGCATACGGAGATAATGAAACCTATCCGCTATGGTATGCTCAGGAAGTTGAGGGCATAAGAACAGATGTCAGGGTAATTAACCTGAGTTTGTTTGATGCCTCATGGTGCATTGATAATGCAAAACTGCCAATAAACAAATCAGCAGGTTTGCCCATCACCTGGAAAAACAGCCAGTATGCCGATGGTACCAGAGACTATATTTCATATACAGACAAGTCTCTAAAGGGATATACTGAGCTGAGAGATATTCTTGACTTTACAGGCAGCGATGACCCGGCAAGTAAAAATGAAGATGGGGAGAATTACCTGCCTACCCGTAAATTCAAGCTCACTGTTGATCCGGCACAAGTGATCAGTACAGGTACTGTGCCTTTATCTCAAAAAAATGAGATTGTAAAGTCTATGGAATGGACGTTTAATCATAATAGCATCACCAAGGGTCAGCTAATCATACTCGATATGCTGGCCCAGAATAAATGGAAGAGACCTGTCTATTTTTGTGCAACAATGGGCGCAGACAGCTATATGGGTATGGATGCCTATCTGCAACAAGAAGGCATTGCCTACCGCCTTGTACCTGTCAGGAAAGATTCTACAAGAACACAGGCAGAATATCAGTTAAACCAACCCCTGATGTACCATAATTTAATGGATAACTACAAATGGGGTAATCTGAATGGCAATATCCATATAGATGATCAGACCAATAGTTTTGCTGCCTCTTTCAAAGATTTATTTGTGCAGCTGGCTACCAGCCTTTACACCAGTAAAAAGCTTGATTCATGTAGAAAGGTTCTTGACCGCTGTGTAGGTGAGATTCCAACCTTACCACCCCTTAATTCTCAGATAAATGATGGAGATTTTGCTGATATTAAAATTGCTGACCTGTATTATGATTGTGGTGAAACACTCAAAGCAAACAGGCTGATGACGTCGCAGTTGAGCCATATTGATGATGAGTTAAATTTTGCCAAGTCACAGGGCAATGCCCGGGCCAGATCATTATTTGCTGATGTGCTGAGAGAAGGGGATTCTTTGCTCGACGAAATAATCAAGGTGAGCAAGAAGCATGGGCAGACGGGTATAAATCAAAAAGCCAGTCTGATGCAGCTACAGGAAAATGCCCGCTTACCCGCATTTGAATAGTGGTATTCAACATTGAAAATTAAAAATTAGCGACCAGTAGCTGATAATTCTCAGAACGGGTCTCTGATATTTTGACAGGGTATTAATTAAACCGGAAGATCATTTACAACACCCATAGAAGAAAACTTTTGAATTCTTTCAGCAATAAGCTTATCTGTTTTTTTCCTTTTTAATTCAGCCAGATCACTGACAATTTGCTTTTTAATAGCTTCTGCAGCCATGTCAGGATTATAATGAGCCCCACCCAGCGGTTCCCTGATTATACCATCAATCAGTTTATTTTGAAGCATATCATCGGCCGTAAGTTTTAATACTTCGGCAGCCTTTTCTTTAAAATCCCAGCTTTTCCAAAGAATAGAAGAGCATGATTCTGGAGATATGACTGAGTACCATGAATATTCCATCATATAAACCCGGTCTCCAACACCAATACCCAGTGCACCACCAGAAGCACCTTCACCGATAATTATACAGATAACAGGTACTTTCAGTACCGACATTTCCATCAGATTACGGGCTATTGCCTCTCCCTGACCCCGTTCTTCAGCTTCAGGACCGTGATACGCCCCTGGGGTGTCGATAAAGGTTACTATTGGTTTATTAAATTTTTCTGCCAGTTTCATCAGGCGTAATGCCTTCCTATACCCTTCAGGATTAGGCATACCGAAATTACGGTATTGACGCATTTTTGTATTCACCCCTTTTTGATGTCCGATAAACATCACAGACTCACCATTGAGCATTCCGAAACCACCGACAATGGCTTTATCGTCTCTGAAGTTTCTATCACCATGAAGCTCTATAAATTCAGGGCACAAATACTCAATATATTGTAGCGTCTTAGGTCTGTCTGAATGCCTCGAAATCTGAACTTTTTGCCATGGGCTAAGGGTAGAATATAAATGCGCTTTTTCAGCTGCGATCTTAGCCTCTAACTCTTTAATAGTAGCTGAAACATCAACTTTACTTTTATCAGATAGAAGTTTGAGCTTTTCAATCTGATCATAAAGATCTACCAGTGGTTTTTCAAAATCAAAACTTGCTATCATGAAAGAATATCTATGTACTTTTAGTAAGTAGTCGTTTATATAAGATAATAAAGGTATTAATAAGTTCTTGTAAAAGGGAAAAACGTCAAATGCTGAGTTATTTGCTTTTAGTTAAACGTGTCGTAAAATTGGTGGCATATTAACTAGATATTGCAGATAAATGAGGATAATCTATGGCAATAACATATTTTTTAAAATCTTGCCTGCTGATCTGCACGTTACTGGCTCTTGTTGCCCCCCCTATTTTTGCGCAAAATAAGTTAGATTCTGCGATCCATAACATGGCACCTGCTTATTCATCACTGGGAATAGGAGTTAATCTGGGAACTACCAGAGGCAGTTTCCCTGTTTCAGGCTCAAATCAAAATTATTCAAAATATGCCGGAGGTATAAATATGGGCCTTGCCACTTCTTTTGTTTTAGGCCATTTTTTGCCGCAGTTGGCACACCCGGTAAAAATAGGTGATTATACATCGGCTGAAATAGGAAGCGGAACAATTTTCACTCATCAACTTGACAAAACCAGGTCTAATCTATGGGCATTTTACAGGTTTCAAATTGGTTTACAAGCAGTTTATGATATAACAGGTAATAAACGCATGAATCTACGGCTGGTCTTACTTGATTTTGCCCAAAGTCAGCTTCAGCAGAATACCTCTGGTTCTACGGTATATCTGGCATACCGGGTAAAACGATTAGAATTAGCTGGAAGCATAACAGCCATGCGAAAACGTTTTATCGGTTGGGTACAAATTTATTCAAATCTGAATTATAGCCCGCATTTTTATGCGCTTGAAGCCAGTATTTACCTGCCTGGGCAACAAAAATTCAGCATCAATCAAGAATTGTTTCATAACTCACGCTTTCATAACCCTGATCCGGTTACCAGTCTTACAACCCATACATTATTTATAACTCAGTTAAAGTATGCCATTCTGTTTTAAATCAGGGATTTTCAATAGCTATAGGTTAACAAGGATACCGATCTTGTTAGTCTTGGTTTGCTGCATTCTTACGCCCGTGGAAACCAGGGCAGAAAATAGAATCAGAGAGAATTATCCGGAAAAACCCGACACGATGGGCATTAGGAAAAAGAAGTGTTTTCATTTTACTGAAAAAGGGCTGTTATTCGGTTATGGTTATGGAATCAACCAGCTTAATATACCTGAAGGGGTATACTGTCCAATATTTTTTGTCGGGCAGTTTGGAATACAACTTGGTAAGAGTGGTCTATTACCTGGTACAGTGAGTCTTATTATCGAGCCTCAGTTTAATTTCGTAATCCTGCGATCAGGTATACACACTGATAAAAAATTTGAAGGTGGAATTGGTGTAGGTTTACAGCAGATTTTTAATCTTACTCCTAAGTTCAAACCATTTCTGCGTCTGGTTGTCGGACCACATTATATAAATACACATACCAGCCTGCAACATACCGGGTTTTTATTTTCAGACAATGCCGCAGCCGGGTTTTATTATTTTCTTACGGATAAAATTGCCCTTCAAGCCCAGTTCAGAGCAAGACATTTGTCAAATGCCAATCTGGCATTACCCAACCATGGCATAAATACCTCGAATTTTCTGGCAGGAATCAGCTGGTTTTTATAATTACGGCTGAATTCTGCCAGTAAATAACTGCCTGGTTTCTATTCCTATTTGAATTTCATTGCCAGGGTGACGATATTACTGTTCAAACCAATTGAGCGAAGGTAATGCCCATAACGAAGCTCCAAGGCTGTAAAATGCCTGCTGCCAAAAACGCCCTTCGGTGGGCTAAGCCTCAAATCAAGACCCATAAAACTACTGTGCATAGACGCCAAATCATAATCACTTGTATAATATTTGTCTGAGATCTGGTGCATACCATAAGGTGTAAAATACCTTGTTCCCTGCTGATTATTATACCGGTAGAATGGGCTGACAGAAAAAAACGAACTTAACTTTACTGGTACTTCGATCTCAAAAGTATGAGCCCTGACACCCCAGTTATCCATATAGTACCTATAAAAAGTACGGATGATAAAATAGTCACCGAGAAAATAATTCATCCTGATTCCGATAGGAAGCTTATACCTGGTATCGGGAAGGTTTTCAACCCTGGCACTACCATCAGTAAAATAATCCCGCTGGTATTTAGTAGCAAGCAAACCATGCTGGTAAGCCGGTTCTATGATTAGCATTGCTTGAAAACGTTTATTTATCACCTGAGCGACAGAAAAAGCTGCGCTAAATGAATTACGCGGTTTATAATCAACCGGGCGTTCATCATCATGAGCACCTGATCCATATCCAGCAGGCCTGAGTTCGACGGGTAAAATAACCATCCAGGTATCAAGAAAGGCCTGTAGTCTCAGGTCAAACTCAGTATTTTTATCTTTCGATAAACGTGTCAGGTTCAGACCTGCACCATAAGACTGATAATCATACTCATGTGAAAATGAGGCCGATAGCCCTATAGCATCTCCTGTTTTAACATTGGTATTTGTCCAGTTTAGCGATGGATAAATACGGGTATCAGACATTGAAGCAGATGAAATGCTGTAGGGATCAATTTTATCAGATGAAGCTGAAGTATAATGATCAACTCCAAGTTCAAAATTGAAGGTATTCTTATGCAGTTTCGAACTGAATTTTGAGATTTGCAGATCAATCGTGTTTGCAAAATCGGTCAGACTCTCAGTACCTATTCCGCCCGTTACAGCTGAGTTATTGCCATCCTGATGGTACCAGGCAGAAACCAGATTCACCTCATCGATGGTAAGTTTTTTTGACTGATAACCGCTGCTATCTTCGGTTTGCCCAGGCAAATTTTTGCGGGTATCGGGAGGTTGAACGGGTTGATGTGTTTGTGCAAATGAGGTGAGAATACTTAAGTAAAGCGAGAGAACACCCAGGTATAATTG
Source organism: bacterium (assembly GCA_031363945.1). GTDB lineage: Bacteria > Bacteroidota > Bacteroidia > Sphingobacteriales > Sphingobacteriaceae > JANLVJ01. The sequence goes on from JANLVJ010000070.1 coordinate 80,713, forward strand.
TTTCATAGCTCTTTTGCTTAATTACAGCCACAACCACCACCACTTTTACCCCCATTGGCTCCTGACCCACCTTCACGATATAACTGAAAACTTTGCTCAAATTTCTGAGATTTTCGGGCAGAGAGTTCCATATCACTATCATTCAAACGATTTTTCTGATAAGATTTTACACTACTGCATGCTGTAAGGCAGGTGTAGCCTGCTATAATCAGCCAGATAAGTTTTGATGTGCGTTTGTCAATCATATATAAAAGGTATTTATATTCTTTGAGTAATGCAGCGTATTTTCATCATCAATTATAATACATTCAACCTTGTGCAGCTGATTGATAAGGTCAAGACCAACTTCTACCCCAAGTACCATAACCGGGGTAGCAAGGGCATCAGAAAGTTCTGCACTTTGGCAGATAATGCTCACGCTTTTTATACCCGAGACTGGTAAACCTGTTTTCGGATTGATGGTATGTGAATAACGTTTACCATCTATAATTACGAATTTCTCATAATTTCCAGATGTTGCAATTGCCGTATCCGATATCTGTAGCTTGGAGAAAGAAATAGTTCGCTGATCAGGATCAGCAATACCAATGGTCCAGGCATTACCATCAATTTGCTTACCCCAGGTAACTAAATCACCTGCAGCATTAACTATACCATTTTCAACCCCCCTGCTTTTTAGTAGCGCACTGGCACGGTCGGCAGCATAGCCTTTTCCAATTGCCCCAAAGCCAATTCTCATGCCTCGTTCTTTTAGAAAAACTGTTGACCTGTGATGATCTATCAATACGTTCTTGTAATTTATCAGTTTGATCGACTGAGCTGCAAACCAAGGATCAGGCAATACTGTCATGCTGAGATCAAAATTCCAGAGTGACTTATCAATTGAACCATAGGTAATATCAAAAGCTCCCTGAGTCAGGGCAGAAAGCTTTAAAGACCGAGCAATCAGATTCTGCACTTCGCTGTCAACCTTCACAGGTCTTATACCAGCATTACGGTTAATCAAATTGGTCTGACTAGTATCATTAAATGTTGTCAGAATTTTCTCGATTCTACTGATTTCAGCAAAAGCTGCATCGATATGTTCATCAGCCTCTTTGATATCAGTGGTCACAATACTTATTTCAAAGCGGTTACCCATAAGCCTGGTAATGCGTTTATGCACAAAGAGCAAGACTTGAACACTTTTAGTGGGCACCATCGGCAAGCTGTTTGATTTCGCTTACAAATTTTTCAGGTAATTCATCCGTATATCCATCCCAGCTTTTTAACACCCTACCATTTAAATCAACTAAAAGCGTAAAAGGAAATTTACCTTCAGGATTATAACGTTCAGCAAGCGATTCATTCAAATTCACCTGTAAGCTGCTTAGCTGATTTTTCTTTTGCCGGGGAAAGTCTGCTCTAAGAAGAATAAGATTTGGCAAAGCATATTGTTCAAAAACGGCAGATTCAAGAATTTCTTTGCGTAACCTGATACAGGGACCACACCAGTCTGATCCAGAAAAATTGATAAGAATACATTTATGGCTGGCCTGTGCCAAGGATGTTGCTTTTTGCATGTCGCCCAGCCATTTTACCGGGGTAATATTCAGGGTGAAAAACAGGAGGATCAGTAATTTCATAATTTGCCTGCTTTAAAAGGTTCAGTTCTTTAAATGCTTACATGATTATCTGCTAAGCGAAAATTATAGGTATTTATTTTTTCTCCCAATTATTAAGACTGAACTCTAAGTGAATTACCAGTTAATGTTGTCTTATAAGCTGTTAAAGATGTTTGAGCAGGTCCGGTTGTGACAGCACCTGTTTCTGTAAATGTAGAACCATGATTATTGCAATAAAAACGGTGATTACCCGGCTGATATTCAAGGGGGTATTGTGCATGGGTACAGGATTGCTGTACAGCAATATATACTCCGGCCGACGTTCTGGCTACAATAATGCCCTGGCTGACAACAAAACCACCATTAGTTTTAAGAGCAGCATTGGCATTTGTTGTCAGATCAAGCGTAAAATCTACACCTGTTGTTGGTACTGTAGGATTAATTGTTCCCCCAGCATTTTTTGAGCACCCTCCCAGACAGGTGAAAACAGCTATAGCTGCAGTGCTTACCCCAATTGCAGCAAAGAAATCTTTGCGGTTTAAATTTTTGTTGATTTCCATAGGTAAAGTAATAAGGTAAAATGAAAAGCAGGATCTGAAATAGTAGAAAAGTTTATTTATAAACCCGAACATTATCATACCCTTAAAGTTTCAGGGAAAACACTTTAAGCCAGTATGATAGTTGAGAAATTAACTTTTCTACCATCCAGAAATACTAAATAACAATTAGACTAACGGCCTGTGTACGATTTTATTATGAAATAGTTCAGGAAAAAATCCGTAATGATGTGCCCGATAATGCAGTTTTATAGGTTGCCAAATTGATTGCAGCCGGACCATTTACAACAATACCTTTTTCAGAAAATGTTGAACCGTGGGCACTACACATATATTGGCTATCATCTGACTGATAGGCTAATGTAAAACCCTGATGGGTACAGGCTTGCTGGGCTGCTATATAATCACCTGAAGAGGTTCTGGCAATTATTAAATTATGGCTAGTTATAAAACCCCCATTGGCTTTCAATGCAGCATTAGCAGGGGCATTCAAATCAAGGGTAAAATTAAGGCCTGCTATAACTGCTGCTGTTGTTGAACCTTTGGCCTGACTTGCAGAGCAACCCACACAACAAACTAATGCAAGTGCTGCTGAACTGATACCCATGGCGGCAAAAAATTCTTTTCGATCAATATTCTTAGTTAAACTCATACCACTCTAACACCGAAGCAGCATAAGTACGTGTAATAATTTAATGTATACGGCTTAGAATCTTATTTTTGGCAGGGATGCTTTACTTGTAAAGTCATAAGGCCTTTACTTAATCAAAGTTATAACTTATAAATATGAAACGGGGTCAGGCGATTCTGAAAAATAGTCATCTTATTTTTTGAGAAAATGGTAAAGTCTGCGGCACTTTGTTGACCCGAATATGGTACATAAAAATGATGCGTATTTGCATTGCGCCAAAACATTAGATAAGAGAGTGATTTTTTGGTTATGGCAGGTAAGAGGTCTTTGGTGAACCAGTCACTTGCCGGTATGCCTTCATACCCAATCTCGGCAATACTTCCAAGTTTATGATGAGCCGCCGTCAGTTGCCTGAGTGTATCAAGTGATTGAACCAGATCTCTTTTGAATTTAGTGCTTTCAGAACGGCAATAGGTATCAAAGCCCAAAATATCTGCATAACTGTCACCCGGGTAGCGCTCAAGAAATTCTTTACCCGTTTTAAAATCAGAGGTCGAGTACACAATCAGCAAATTATGCAGGCCTTTCTGGTTACGCAGGTAGTCAATGGTAAAACGCCAGAGGGTCTTAAAATCAGTAGCATTACTTGTATTTTTACCCCACCAAAACCAGGTGCCGGTGAGTTCATGAAAGGGTCGGAATAAAAGAGGTATCGCTTCTCCCTTATCCCCTTTCAGGGTAATGAGATAACTTGCAATTGCATCAAGATATTTTTTGTAAGCCGAATGATAAGCGGCCCCGGGTAAAATTTGAGCAATCGTATGAATTGATGTATCCCAGGCAGTTTTGCCATTAACCGGGTTATTCAGGTGCCAGCAAAATGTACTGATACCTCCCCTTTCGTAGATGGCTCTTACAAATTCACGTTGCTGGATAAACGGGATACTGTTAATATCTGCATCATGCCCGAGCTCAAGACCTGACAGGTCCCAGCCGTAAACTGCCGGAAATGAGCCTGTTATAGTTTTTACATCTGATCTGCCTTGTGCATTACGCCAGCCAACACCATATGCCAGATCATCATGATGCCCGATAAGCACTCCTGAGTCAACAAGTTTAAACATATTGCTAAAAAGTATTCTGGTTTCCTGGGTAGCCTTTCTATCACTGGGTGCAATTAAATTACCAGCAGCTGATTGGGCAATTATAGAAAGATTAACCGAGCAAGATAAAATTGCCAGGACAATAAAGGATAATCGGTTTTTATTAAGTTTCATTTCAATCAGCATGAATAACCAGTAATATATTTGATGTGTCTCCATGAATGAGCTAATTTAGGGCTGTCATTCATCCATTCTTGATTTTTTACTTCTAAGTAATACAGGCATATGGAAATACCAGGTCTTACTTCTCTTTAAGCAATAATAGCCGGCATAACAAGTATTGAAAATTAAATAAAGCCTTCATCATCAATATAAAACAGGCAGGGTGCATTTATAACAATACGGCCCCGATCTCCAGCTTTTGTAGTTGCCGGGTCACCATAAATAGAGAATCTAATTACTGTAAGGTTTGACTTGGCAATGTCAATCGTTGCTCCACTAAAGCCTATCTGAAGAGTTCTATAAGATCTGGAGAAAGTAGTTGCAATGGCATAGAGACCTCTTTTTGGTGAGCCGTATTCTAATAATCACGGGTGCTATTATAACCATCATAACCACAACCGTTATTTGGGCCCCAACCAACTGTGAGTGAATCAGCAAAAATAACATATTTGAAACCAAATGAAGCTACCGATTTAGCCACACCACCAGGAATTTTAACATACACAAAGGCCTGTGCTATTCCAGCTGGTAATTTCACCTGAATCTGAGTTGTGGTAGGTGTGTCGATGATCGTAGCTCTGGTAGTATCAAAATAAAAAGCTGTCAAACCGTCAAATACAGAACCCGTAATCGTATCACCGGCATTTACTGAAAGTGGAGCAAAACTTGTTATGATTGCGGGTGGCTGTTGTGCACCTAAGGTAAAGCTAACATTACGATGCATGTTAACCAGATTTTTTTTAACGTACAGGATTTAAAAGTATCAGATTTCAAATTACACATTAGTTCCTGATATCTGAATCCTACTTAATAACTATGTCTTTTATAGCACGAATATCACGGGAAGATGATCCTGCCAAAACTTGATACTTACCTGGCTCTACTACCCATAAATGACCCTGGACTTTATAATATGCCAGATCACTAACTGAAACAGCGAGTTGAACGGTGCTTGTCTGCCCTGGGGAAACGTCAATTTTTGTAAATGCCTTAAGTTCTTTATCAGCCCTGTCAACAGCTGAATTTTGTTTTTTCAGGTATATCTGCACGGTCTCTTTGCCTTGCACCTTGCCGGTGTTACGAAGATTCAGTGTGATTTTAATTTTATCGGCTTTACCATAAACTGCCTTATCTGTTTTCAGGCCAGAATAGTCAAAGTTTGTGTATGACAGCCCATAGCCAAAACAATATAAAGGTTCAATTTTTTTGGTATCATACCAGCGGTACCCAACAAGAATACCTTCTTTATAGTTAGCTGTAATACTGTCACCTGGAAAAGTATGCAGGGCAAAGGCCGGGGAATCTCCGAGAGATGCAGGAAAAGTAAACGGCATTTTACCCGATGGATTTACTTTACCAGTAATAACATCAGCCAGGGCATTACCACCTTCTGAACCATTAAACCATGACCAAAGAATGGTATGGTTTGTATGTTTGATTTTATTTAGGTCATAGGGAGCCCCACCGATTGCTACAATGATCGTATTTGGATTAGCCTCAGTCACAGCATCAACTAAAACCTGTTCTCCAAAGGGAAGTTCCAAATTTTTACGGTCACTACCCTCGCTTTCATATTCACGGTTTGAACCAATAAATAGAATTGCCACATCAGTGGTTTTTACCAGGGCAACAGCCTGGCTTATGAGTTGGGGGTCTGGCACACTGGATGCAGCATTTTGAGCATCTGTATTCGTAGCCTTGTAATTAGCATTATACCCTTGGGAAAACTGCAAGGAAACATTTTTTGGCAGATGTGATTTTAGTCCTGCAAGAGCTGTAACCTCATATTTAGCTTTTACTCCGGCACCAAAACCACCAAGGGCAAAAGTACGCACTGCGTTATCTCCTATTATGGCAATACTTTTATAACTGCCTTCTTTTAACGGAAGCAGGTGATTTTCATTCTTCAGAAGTACAATTGATTCTGATGCAATATCGTAGACAGTTTTACTATGACTGGCTGTGCTTATTGAACCTGCAGGATGATTTTTACTCATAGAGGTCTGATACATAACCCATAAAATGCGCCTGACTTTACCATTAATAGTATTCTCAGATACTTTACCAGATTTGACAGCAGCTAGAAGAGGGCTGGCAAAATACCATTGATCATATGGACCGCTAGAACCCATCTCTATTTCAAGACCGCTTTTAGCAGCGTCTACTGTAGTGTGAGTACCACCCCAGTCAGAAACCACGGCGCCTTTAAAGCCCCATTCTTTTTTCAATAACTGGTTTAGAAGGAAATTATTTTCAGAGCACCAGTATCCATTCAGCTTATTATAGGCTGCCATAAGTGTATATGCATGACCCTTCTGTACAGCAGCTTTGAAAGCAGGAAAATAAATTTCACGCATGGTTCTCTCATCGGCTACAACATTAACAGAATATCTCTTTGTCTCCTGATTATTAAGGGCAAAATGCTTAATACATGCAGCTACATGCTGACTTTGAATACCCAAAACAGATTGAACGGCAAGCTGTGCATTTAAATATGGATCTTCACTGTAATATTCATAGGTACGGCCACATAAAGGCATACGGCAGATGTTAAAGGCTGGTGCAAGCATGACGATTTTTTTTCTTGCATTTGCTTCCTGCCCCATTGCAACTCCAAATTTTCTAGCCAGAGCCGGGTTCCAGGTTGCAGCTACGGCAGAACCATTTGGAAAAAAGGTGGCAGAATCTGTTGTCCACCTGGCAGATGCCCAGTCAAAACGCAATACTTCTTCACGTACTCCTAAAGGACCATCATCAAAAGTAAGTTCAGGGATACCAAGTCTTTTTATGCCGTCTGAAGAAAACAGCGCATTACCATGAAGCATGGCAATTTTTTCAGGGAGAGTCATTTTTTTAAGAATGGTATTGATTTTCTGCTCTGTGGCAACATCAGATTTTGACTGGGCTATTAGCTGGCCACCTGCCATCATAAAAATCAAGACGGCAAAAAGCAGAAACTGGTTTTTCATGGTTCTTTTTATAAAAGATAAAATAAGTTTCTCAATATATAAAAATAAGCCAGAATCAGGTTTTTTTATGCAAAAATAGGGGTAGATATGTCACCTTGAAAATCAATTAAAGCCCCGGAACAGGGTTAATTTTTTTGGACAAGTTTATTTGTGCTAAACCCATAAGGCCATTTTAACCTTGACATAAGCCCTGCACTAGCAAATGCTGATTGAATTTCTGCTGCCCCTTCAGTATAATGAGCCCAACCCTCAAATTGCAGGGGAGTGATAATTGCCTGATCAAAAAGAACTGACAGCTTGATGGCATCCATTACCGTCATTGAAGAGAAATTTTGTTGTATATCCGAATTAGCGGAATTCTTAGTCTTATTACCGGAGCTATCGGAGCTGATTGACTGGCTATCGGGAACATCGGAGTTGCTTGCCTGGCGACCGGCGCTATCAAAACTGCCTGCCTGACTACCTGTACCATCGGGGCTTTCTTTGCTACCGGCAAGAGCGGCACCAAGAAATGGTATTACCAGTCTGACATTAAACCTGCTGGCTACCTCCTTCATTCCATCAGTATAAAGTGTAGTTCCAGTAATATAAACTGCCCCGTCAGGGTCATCCTGGAGGTACAGCAAAAACCCTGTGGCAGGCCCCTTTTTAGCTTCAATAGGATGTTGTTCGCAAGGAATACCTATAAGAATCACAGTACGCCCATCTTTTGTAGCAAGCTCGACTTCCTGCCAGGCATTTAACCCAACAACATTTGAACCTAAAACTGCGGCAGCTCCTGGAGTAGTAAAAACATATTCTACGTAATTGAGATACTCTTTCCCTGTATGATCAAGATTTGCGTAATGATGCCCATTGGTGAGCAAGACAAAATCCATTTTATCTAATTGCTGGGGAGCAATAAGCGGATTGCCTAGTTTTTTTAGTTTTAAACCTTCAGTTTCATATACTGTATTCTTCTCATCAAAAGTAGGGTCAGTGATGAACCTTAACCCCCCGATTTGAAAAAGTGCAGTGGGCCCACCTATATAACGGATATTAATTTCGTCTGCTAGCATTGACAATAATAAAGAATGTAGGTCAAGAAGAGCTATTGAATTAAAAATGCATCCATGGCAATTATTGGTTTTCCTGTTTCCAATTACATCAAATTTGGCTCCTGCAGTTTTCAAACCATCAAACATATACCTGAAAAGACCATCATATATACACAGACTTCTTTTAAATCGGGACAACAGGCATCTGCGGTTTTTTTATTTTTTATTGTAAGGGTGATGAACTGTAGATATGATATTCACCAGGATTAAGTATGATTGAATACGAAGCCGAAGGTACATTTATGCGTGCACCAGTCATATAATCATAATACGTTCCTGTTGCAGGAAAGTTAATAGTTGCCGTTGAAGCGACAACATCAAAGTTGGCAGCAACCTCTACCATATTATCACTGCCGGTCAGACTAATTGATTTGACAGAACCCGAAGAAGTGTATTGTAATACACTTGTATTAAATACTGCATTGTTAATTTTCATTTTGATAAGCTTGGCAAATGCTGAATATAAATGGCTTCTTATAGGGTCATTCATATATTCCCAGTGTGCTGGTTTGTCACTTAAACGGCCACCATCTGCATTGATACTGACATCATAACCTCTTTCTCCAAATTGCCAGAGCATTTTTGGGCCAGGGATTGATAAAAAATAGGCAGCAGCTGCTTCCTGCCTTTTCAGCCCGGTTGCAAGATCCTTAACAGAGTATGTCCCATTTATATTCCCATAACTTTCATTCTTAAACATTTGCCTTTCTTGATCATGACTTTCCATATAGGTCACAATATTGATCCGGTGAAACTTTGAAATACCATGTTGAAATACTTTCTTTTTTTAAAAGATGTATAAAAAGAAAACTTTGGCCAAAATCGAAGCCGATATTGAAAGCGGTATCAAATGCGGGTGCTTATGATTCGATCTTTTTATTTTAACGGCAAGAGGAATGCAATCAACTGAGAAGCGCATCAAATGACTGATTTTTTATAAAGCCAATTAAAATAATGCCGGGCAGTAAGATATTTTTCTTTAAACTGCCTGTCGATAACTTAGTCAGTAACGTAGTGTATAACAACTAGCTAACAGGAACGTGTTCTTCTAATAATATTTTTTCTATAGAATCCCAAAGATCAATTCTGGCCTGAAGACTTGCTTTTACAGCTTCAGTTGCTTTGTGCCACTTGTCTAAATCATTACCACAAAGAGTTTCGGTCATTTCATAAGCAAGATTAGAATGATGACCTCCGTCAACTTCAATATGGCGATCTAAATAATATTTAAATATGCCCATTTTGTCAGGCATATCCTGGGCAAGCTTCTCTACCATACTTGTAAACATACCTGGTATCAGGTCTTCTCTGCCAAAAGTAAATACAGCAGCCATTATACAAGATTCTCCTGAATGAATGGTACGGAACGTACTTTTAACAAATGCAGAAGCGGATGCAGGAGTTTCACAAAGTAACAATGCATCATTGATAGCGACCCCAGCTTGCAAGGTACGGATGAGCGTGTCAATCGCTGAAGTGTCGCAACCAGCCTGCTTCATGCCTTCAAGATAAAGTTCAAAATGACTCAACCGATTGCCATATTCATCTACGTCGCTTTCTTCTCCTGTTACTATTTCATTAATAAGGTATCTTGTTTTTGCGTTACCAATTGGTAACCAAGGAATAGAAACACAGGTCAATGAGATTTGTAATGACTTTAAAAGACTCATAAAATCCCAAACAGCAAATACATGATGCTGCATGAATATTTTGAGCCCCGTTAAATCACTGATATGGGTATATAATGAATGATTTACAATTTTATTTCTTAAAGGTTCTATGGACTTTTTTAGTTCTTGAAGATTATCTGCCATTCTAATTAATTATAGCGTAATTTAAAAATGTTCTTTGAGAGAGGTAAGAGATCAATTAAACTAGTTGATTATCATATAAATTGTTTTATCAAGAGAATTAAGGTCTAGTAATTGGCTTTATAACAGTTAACGTAAATCAAGAATTCAGAATTCCATTTAAATTGGTAACATACCGTTAAAGAGCAGATCGTTTATTTTTTAGCCCCTCACTCGTTCCCTTGAACTAAAATAATAACCTGCCTGCCCTGTTACTTGTTTGGATACAGTAAAATAAGTGGAGTACAATAAATCTATCTGTTAATGAGTAATTAACACGGATCAAATACTGATGTCTAAATTTTTATTGAAGAAAATTCTGGGCTTAGGTCAATTCTTTAAATGAAATAAAAATGTCCCGATAAAATTTTTTTTCTTCTGGTTCACTATTTATTCCAGTCGTTTTCTTAACAGTTCTTTTCTGTAGCGTTCATTGAGCTGTGGGAGAGGATGTACCAACAAAAATACACCTGTTCCGTTTTCAACGGCCAGGGGTTATGCACTTCCCCAATTTTGCGGTAACTCTCAAGATAGGAAGCAAACTTTTTAATATTCCCTCCATCTTTATTATCTACATAGATAATGTACTGAGCACCCAGGTTGTCTGGTGCCCAAAGGGTAAAACTGCTGTTAAGAGAAATTACATCCGGTAAATGATACTGCTTACTAAAATGATGAATTGCACCCGCTTCACCATAGTTATCGGCATAAATTTGAGTGTGTTTCTGCTGTTCTGGAGTCAGACTTTTCCATGCTTGGTTGACCTCTGTAGCCATTTCATTCTACCCCATCATATCAGCATAATCTTGGGTGGTAGCATGTAACTTATGATCCTCCCAGGTAACTATAAAGTGTATACCTGGTAATTTTTCACGGGTAAACCTGAAAAAAGCTATCGTTTGGTTTAACGGTAAAACAGGTAGAACAATTGGTAGAAGTAAGAAGTTAGGGATGATCAATAGGGCAAAAACGAATACGCATAATGTGTCAATTCTTTCTTTTAACAAGCTTTCAAGCCCAAACCCTCCCGCTGCAAATAGCATCGGGTATGCGCCGTAGAGGTAGTAGCTTTTACCATTCATTACCAGCAGAAAAGTATAAATGCATACAAAAGCGATGGCTAAAAATTGAAATCTATTCAATTTGAAAAATAAGAATATAAAGCCAATGACCCATAAAAAAACCGCAATCCCATTTATTAAAAACTGCTGAAATATAAAGTCTACCCGTTTATTACCATCAAGCTGCGATCCCCGTAATGTTTTCATATGCATTATGACAGGTAAATGATGCTGAAACTGCCAGATTAGATTGGGTAATATGATTAGTAGAGCTAAAATAGCTGATGCGATTATATGTTTATTTAATAGGATGTTACGTTGTTTACTGATGCCGATAACCAAAATGAGCGCCAAGGTAAAAAAGCCCATAGTGTATTTTGTAAGCAGGCCAAAACCGATTGCGGCGCCCAGAAAATACACATACTTTACAGCGGAAGAATTATAATATTTTACCAATAGCCAAACAGCTAAGACCCACCAGAACTGATCAAAAACTACCGGCTGAAAAAGATAACCGCTCGCAGCAAAAGCGGGAGAGAATATCATTGATAAGCAAGCAACAGCTATAGCAAATTTCTTTCCTCCAAATTCAACAGTGATTAAACCAGTGAGCAAAATAATAAGTCCGCTAAAAATAGTAGGAAATACCCTTGCTGCGAATACTGAATCACCAAATGAGAAATTACTTATTTTTGCCAGCAAGGCAATAAAAGGCGGCACTTCTTTATAGCCCCAGTCTAAATGGTCGGCAAGTACCAAGTGAAGTAACTCATCCCGATGAAAACCAAAATGAGCTATTGCCAGAAAATTTAACCCGATCTTTAACGCTACAAAAATCAGGATGAAGCTCAAATACGTTGACTTCTGATCTTTAAAGTGCATTTGAAATCATTTTATTTTTAAGATAATGATACTACAGCATAGATCTGCATTTGGTCCCGGTAAGAACGATTGCCATTGAACCAAATAACCAGGCAACTCAGAACTATTAATTTTATATTTCACCAAGCCAATTACTCTACCCGAAATTGCAGACATTACTTACGACCACGACTTAAAATTAATCATCAAAAGATTGGATAATTTATCTTCAAAGAAAGCCCTCATAATAGGTTCAGGAATTGCAGGTATAGCAATTGCTATCAGGCTGGCAGTTAAAGGTTATGCCGTAGAAGTGTTCGAAGTTAATACTTACCCTGGCGGAAAGCTTTCTGAGATAGAAAAAGACGGCTTTCGGTTTGATGCCGGCCCGAATTTGTTTACCATGCCGCATTACGTAGATGAGCTCTACAAACTAGCCGGTAAAAACCCAAAGGACTACTTTATATACAAGAGACTTGATGTTTCTTGCAAATACTTCTACGCAGATGGTAAACAGCTAACCGCCTATGATGACCTTGAAAAGCTGGATGCAGAAATAGCATCAAATACCAAAGAATCGGCAATATCCCTCGAAAAGTTCCGTGAAAACAGCCATACTATCTATGAAATTACCAACAAAGTTTTTTTGGAATCTTCTCTTCACCGGCTTTCTACTTACTTTAAGCGGAGCACGTTAAAGTCATTGATAAATTTTAATAAAATTGACGCTTTCCGTACGATGCATCAGGCTAATAAAAGCTTTTTTAAAGATGACCATCTTGTTCAATTTTACGACCGTTTTGCCACCTACAACGGCTCTAACCCTTACCAGGCACCAGCTACACTCAATGTGATACCCCACCTTGAGCAGAACTACGGCGCTTACTTTCCTATTAATGGCATATATAGTATCACTACGAGCTTAGTTAGTCTAGCTGAATCGCTAGGGGTTAAATTTCATTACAACTCCCCTGTAGATGAGATCATTTTAAAAGGTAAAAAAGCAGTTGCAATACGTGTTGATAATAAAGAGATAAAGGCTGATATAATTGTATCTAATACAGATGTATGGTTCACCTATCACAAGTTATTAAGCAAATACCCAAAGTTATTTCCAAGGCATATTCTTCAGCAGCAAAGGAGCAGTTCGGCATTGATATTTTATTGGGGGATAAAAAGCGAGTTTCCGGAGCTTGATTTGCACAACCTATTTTTCAGTGGTAATTATGAAGAAGAATTCAAGGCTATTTGGGATCAAAAAACCGTATCAGATGATCCAACAATTTACCTAAATATAAGTGTAAAATTAAAATCCGATGACGCGCCCATCGGGTGTGAAAACTGGTATGTAATGATTAACTGCCCATCAAACCAGGGACAAGATTGGAACAAACTGATCGAAATAGCAAGAAAAAATATATTAAAAAAGTTATCTGCTATGCTCAATAAAGACATAAATCAGCTCATTATTAGTGAGCAGGTATTAGATCCGCGTTCTATCGAAAGTAAAACATCCTCTTACCAGGGATCTTTATATGGCAATAGCTCAAATAACCGCTTTTCAGCTTTTTTACGCCACGCAAATAAATCATCAAAAATAGATCAGCTTTACTTTTGTGGTGGAAGTGTTCATCCTGGAGGGGGGATACCACTCGCTTTATTATCTGCTAAAATTGTTAGCGACTGGATAAATAAACCTCAATTACGTTGAAGTCCCTAGCAGATTACTCAATAAAAGCCACAAACATTATTTCAAAAATTTAAAGATAATTCCGTGAAACTCTTATTAAAATGACAGGAATAA
>JANLVJ010000018.1:0-6247 GCA_031363945.1 bacterium
ATCGGCTGCAATAACCGTTTGTCCTAAACGCTTTAAAGAAATAGTAAGTTCCCTACCTAGTTCGCCGCTACCAAGCAATAATATCTTTTTACCCATGCCGCAATATAAATTATTATGAATTACACGAAGGCACTTTGAAAACAAATATTGCTTACCCTGACCAAGGAAATATAGATAAAACAAGCGTGTAGCTAATGCATTGCGAAAATTAGCAGCTTAAATTGCAATGAAAGTCATTTTGCCTCCGAATAGATCTTCTTGTGATACAAAATTATAAATCTTAAAATTTATACTGTATTAAAAACCCGGTGGATGCTTCAGATTATAACCGGTATATTCCTGGTAAGCCTTTGTAAAAGCAAGTAATTTAGCTTCACCAAAGTGCTTTCCGATAAAAGTAATGCTAGCAGGCATATTGTTTAAAAGCTTCCCGTTCGGTAGGGTAATAGAAGGATTGCCGGTTAGGTTAGTGATGGCTAACTGATCGCCTGTTTCAGGCGGTGCAATAATGACATCATACTGATCTATAAATTTATCCATCTGTTTCATGATTTGGTACCTAACCCTGCAAGCAGTCAGATATTCTACTGCTGGCACCAAGCGTGATGTTCTAAAGATATTTGGCCACCGGTCCTTATTTTGCTGCACCATTTCTTCATCCTTGTTAGACCTGGTCAGCGGATCGAACGCAGTAGCAGACTCTACTCCAACAATAAGATTTAACGTTTCATCGCCGTGAAGGTTGTCAGGGAAATTGATCCCGGTCACAGTTGCACCCATTTTTCTTAACTTTTTAAGTGTCTCTTTTTCAGTGCTGTTCTCTGGTAGGGTATCAATGTAATTCTTGATGTAGGCAATCTTTAGTGTTTTAAGGTCAACATGATCTGTATAGTTAAATGCAAAATTTACTGAAGAAGCATCTTTATTATCAGCCCCATGTACATAATAAAAAACAATGGCAGCATCTTCAGCAGAGCGGCAAATAGGACCTATCTTATCAGAAGTCCAGGCAAGCACCATAGCGCCCGTACGGGCAATGCTACCGTAAGTTGGCCTTAAGCCTGTCACACCGCATCGCATAGCTGGATCAACAATAGAACCGTATGTTTCGGTACCAATAGCAAATGAGACAAGACCGGCTGCAGTTGCAGAAGAAGAACCGGCGGATGAACCCCCTGAACCCTTGCGAATATCCCATGGGTTACGGGTCAGGCCCCCGAACCAAACATCATCTTCGGCTAATTCTCCAAGTGAAAGCTTAGCAACCAGCACAGCACCTGCCTTTTCAAGCTTTTGAGCAACAAATGCTGTTTCATCGATAACCTGATCTTTATATGGAGGCGTTCCCCAGGTTGTATGCGTACCCTTAACCGCGAATAGATCTTTGATCCCATAGGGTATACCATGAAGCGGTCCACGGTAAAGCCCCCTTGCAAGTTCAGCATCGGCTTGCTTTGCCTGCCTGATTGCAATGCTGTCAGTTAATTCGATCACGCAGTGAAGAACCGGCCCATACTTTCTTAACCGGTCGAGGAAAAATCTGGTAAGACGCTCAGACGTTATCTTCTTAGTTTTAATTAACGATGCTAGTTGAGGAATACTATAAAAGGCGAGTTGATCTAAATTTTCTGGTAATCTAACAGCTGCAGGAATAGTAAAATGAACTGGAAGCTGCTTTACCGGTATAGTTATATCCTCTAAAGTGACATTAAAAGACAAAGGTAACGGAGCGTCATTTTTCAGGTTCAGTGAGTGGTAATAGGTATACGTTTTCAAATTTTTTGATAAGCCATCTAACATAGAATCACGCTTTGCATCATTATAATGCAGGCCATTCATATTTTCTGATGCTGATATATCGTCTTTTGTGATCACCCGCTGTGCATATAGTTGATTACTTGAAGCGAAGGCGAAAATGAGCAGGATTATAAATTTATTTGTCATGGCTTTACTTGGATAATATTGCTTAAAATAAATCATTTTGATCTTTTAAACGAAGATTTATAAATTGTATATGATTGCTCAGAATTTTCTTAAGGATTTCCCAGACTTTTGAAGAGAATTTTAAAAGATAGTTCAGAACTATGAATTTTACGTGAAATTTTAGGCTTGTCATGCATGAAATAGAATTTCAAGAATTTGCAGGTAAAAAACTATAAATAAAATTCCTGTACTGACCAAAGTGGGTCAGTACTATCATCTATCCGGTAAACTCAGCCACTTGGACTAAAAGCCAAACAGGAGTGGACAGTTACTAGGTTTTTTTGGGAAGATCTTAGACTTTTGAATGGCCTATCACCTTTTTTGGGGTTACAATTAGGTTTTGTGTTTTTGTTAACATGAGTCCAATAACATGTTAACATTATTCATTTTCTTTAACACGTGCTATTTTCATGTTAATGCTATCATAGTATTTTAAACTTTAATAATTCTGAAGCTTGAGAAAGGTAGTTGTAAAGCGCATCATTGATATAGTAATTCTCTTTCCCTATCCGATATAGCGTTAATATCTTGATATCAACAAGTTTATCTAAATACTTTGAAGCCGTTTGGCGAGTCATCTGCAAATCTGTCACCAAAAACTCAATCTTGGTATATGGATGCTTAAATAAATTATTGATCAGGTCTTGAGAATAAATTTTGGGTAAATCAGCGCGTATTTTCTGCTTAGATTGCATCATCAGCCTCCTAATGCCCCGAACCATTGCGGCTGTTTGCGTTGCAGTTTGCTCAATGGCATCTAACATGAACATTAACCATGGTTGCCAATCATTGGTATTTCGTGTAGCCTGAAGTAACTGGTAGTAATCTGCTTTATTCTGGTTAATATATCGGCTTAAATACAGTATTGGTAGATTCAAAAACCCTTCTTTAACCAGATATAAAATGTTAATAATCCGACCTGTACGTCCGTTGCCATCATAAAAAGGATGAATACTTTCAAATTGATGATGTATGACGGCCATTTTGATTAGCACGTCCCACTCACAAAGTGTATCATCATTCATGAATTTTTCAAGGTTGCTCATTAATGAAACAATCTCATCATAGCTTTGAGGCGGTGTATAATCGGTTTCGCCCGTTTGTTCATTTTTAAGGGCTGTACCTAGTAACTTACGAAAGCCAGCTCTAGTTTCTTCAAGTGTTGCCTGAATGTCTATTAAATGATTGCAAGTAAGTAATCCAGATGATTTTACTATTTCGAATCCTTCCTTAAGCGCAGTGGCATAATTGTGCACCTCTTTAGCAGCAGAGCTAGCAAATTGCCTTGAAATACTATCACTGCTATATAGTTCATCTTGAGTTGTAATTATATTTTCGATAGCAGAGCTATCTTTGGCCTCCTGAAGAGATAGGGTATTGAGAATAATAACTTCATTTGGCATACTTTCAGCAACTCCATTCAATTCTGCTAAGGCTTTATGGGCCTGCGCAACTTTTTTCAAAACAACTTTTGTTTCAATATCCTGCGCAAAAGGAAGTTCTTGTATGACGTAAACACTCATAAACTGTAATCAATTCAAATAAACTGCGGGGACTTAAATCCTCGATTAAAATTAAGTTACCGACTAATGAAGCACCGAATAGCGATCGTTGATGGCCGGACACCTAGTATGGTAACATGGAAATGTACTGAAAGCAATTAACAAAACATTTTATCGAAAAAGAATGAGCAGTTTAAAAATATTGAAATATTAATTGGGAATTGATAAGTTTCCTTTTATTCAATGTAGCATGATAATCTGACATGAAATAAAAAGCAGGCTGTACCTATTTACCCTCTTCAAGGCGCCTCCATCGTATATAGCGAATTAACCTGGGCATCGGTAAGAACAGTGTTATACAGGTGCACGTCATCAATGGCACCGACAAAGAAATTGCCTCCGTAATAGGCATTTGGGCTGTTCGGGTCGGTGAAGTTGTAGGCTAATGCAGGTAGTTCGTTGCCAATGGCCAGATTCGGAGGTGAAATCAACGCTGTTGGGTTACCGGTGACAACAGCGGTTTTGATCAATACTCCGTTAATATAGAATTTTTCAGTACCGTTTGTGAAGCTGGCAATGACTTGAGACCAAACATCAAGCGCAACAGAAATACCACCATCATCCTGATCATGGTCACCGGTATTGGTCATCACGGTGAGAAAAGGTAAGTTACCTCCCTGAAGCTGAAACTTAAAGCCGTTCCAGCGGTCAAGAGAAAAAATATAGTTGCCGTCACTTTTCATATGGGGTTTGATCCAGGCGCAGATGGTAAAGTTGCTGGGGCGCAAAGCCGTCTGATAGGGTACCTCGATATAGCCTGCCTGGTCAAAGTAATAGGCGCTATTAGCTATGCCGAACCGGTCAGCGACCAGCACCGGCAAGGTTGTTCCGGCCGTTGGGGGCACACCATAGGCACCGATCCATCCCGTTTTTAAGGTGCCGTTATTACCATTTCCTGATACATCATTCGCATTACCAGAAAAGGTCCACGATGCTACCAGGTTAGCTGACGATATTTGCTGTATCAGGGCCACATTAAATTGGGACCCAGCCCTAAGCAGATTCGCAGTTGCATTATTCACCTGCTGCTGAAAGAAAGCTCCATTATTGACCGCTGTCGCCAGATTGATTGAACTATCCAGCACCCGTTTTGCCCCAGGAGAATAATTGCCAGCCTGCTTTCCTTCCACGGCCGCTGTATAAACGGTTTTTAAGGAATCAATCACCGCCTTCAGCCTGTCTTTATTGGAGTTAACAGATACCTGATCACTACTTTTCTTGCAAGAAGTAAAGACTAGGGCTAGTAATAAACTTAGAATCATTATCGCATTTTTCATCACGCTACTTATTATAATTTGACTGATATGATTTTCTTATTCCCCTAATTTAAAATTAGTCTGCCGCTCACTTTCAGGAATCGGAAAGAATTGATTGGTAGCATAATTAAAATTTGGTTTGCTGCTCAAAGCGCTGGTCGCATATGCTGACCCATACCGGATGATATCAAAAAACCGGTGAAACTCAAGGGCTAGCTCAGACCTCCGCTCCCTACGTATAGTGGCCCTGAGTAAGGTTTGATCTGTTACCGTAATATCCGGCAACAGACCAGGCGGGATGGTACCCACACCCGGCAGGCTGGCATCATAGAGATAACTTTCACGGGCCCGCTTGCGCACCCTATTCAGGGGCACCAAGGCACCGGCAGAATTACCCCCCTCATTTAAAGCTTCCGCTTCAATAAGCAGTACATCTGAAAACCGGATCGCCTGATAGTTTAAGTTGCCATCACCTTTGGTGCTAATGGGTACTTCCGAAAGGGGCTGGCTATGCTTCTTACTAACATAACCAGTAACCGACCATGCCGGATCAAAAGCCGAATCATAATACGGATGCCCCGCTCGACCGACTGTATAATCAAGGCGGGGGTCAGGCGTAACTCCGTCAGATGCCGTTTCAAAATTACTGACAAGGCCCTGAGTTGGCAGGTAAAAACCGTAACCGTTCAGTGGGCGGGGCGAGAACCAGGCATTCAGGCTATAACCCTGATACGGCACAAGTGCAGAAGTATGCTGGATATTAAACACTGCTTCGACATTATTTTTGGTAGCTGCCCGGAAATTATCGCTGTATATAGGGAGCAGACTGTAGATGCCGAGGCCTTCTACCGCCTGAGCCGTTGAAGCCGCCAGGGCCCATTTTTGTTCGTAGAGATAGGTCTTTGCCAGTAGGGCTAAGGCAGCGCCTTTTGTTGCCCGGCCTACATCGGCCCCGGTCCGGGTCATGGGCAGAACTGCTGCTGCTGCCGTCAGATCTTTTTCAATCTGGGCATAGATCTGAGCTTGCGGTAAGGCCGCACTTTGGAGCTCCTGAGGCGTTTCTACCTTTAGATGTAGTGGGATTTTGCCGTACGCCCCTGTTAGGTTAAAATAATAATAGGCCCGTAAAAATTCAGCTTGCCCCAGTACGTCAGCTTTCACACCCGCCGATACTCCGGCAGCCGTGCCGCCGAGACCGTCAGTCACCACATTGCATTTAAAAACTCCATCGTAATAGAGTTTCCAGACTGCCTCAACAGCAGAATTAGTCGGGTTGATCGTGAAATTCTGTACGCTCAGAAAATCACTTTGATCTCCGTCACTGCTACCTTTAATGGCATCATCAGATGCCAGATCGCCCAGAACCCAGATTGCATTGGAGGCTCCGTCTGTAAAAGCAAGGGGGGCATAAGCTGCATTTATGGCCAGGGTTGCATTGGCGTCATT
>JANLVJ010000072.1:0-10340 GCA_031363945.1 bacterium
GAGTGTTCGTTAAGTGACTGCCCGGTGATCAACTGCTTGTAATAAGTAATACCAGAAAGAAGCTGGGCTTTAAATTTCTCAAAATACCTGATCTTTTTCTCAGTTAAGTGTGCAAGCTGAAGTTGAACATCTTTCTGCAGGTAGGCGATATAAAGTTCAAGTTCTTTGATAAAGATATGGGGTCTTTTAATTTCAGCGAGTAAATCAGTTTTACCATAAATATGGCCAACCATCTCATCAAGGCTGTAAACTCTTGAGAAATAAGCCAAATTTGGACCAGGGCAAATTGCAACTGCGTTTGTTTCTTTCTTCAGGGCAATTTTTAATTTCAGGTAGGTAGAAGAGCATAATCCTTCGCACAGACAGATCTTTTCAGTAATAACATCATACGCCTTTTCATAAGCGTCTTTTACCAGGCCCAGGGTATCTAGCTGTGCTATTTTTAATTGCTGATATTTTCTGGATGCAGTACAAATTGGAGCCACCGTAAATTCGGTATTACTACATAAAAACTTCTTTGTACAGGGGCTTCCGGGTCTGCCCTCAGCTATTCTTTTCAAGCGTTGTGTTTCTGCAGTAGCTGGCTTAAAATTATTAAAAAGTACACCCAGTGGAGAAGCATCACTTAAATAGTAATCATCATTTCGAGCTCCTGCTAACTGAGTAAGAGTTTCCTGGTCAACATTTGTTATTTCAGGAACCAGCAAAAATGGGCTCCCCCATCCTGTAGCATCGAGCTCATAATATTCAAGAAGAAACTTATTTTCAGCAGCAGTTCCAATACCGCCCTGGGCTGTGACACGCTGAATTGGAAAATCATTGGCACATAGATTCTTTACTTCAATTGCATTCTTATAAATGCTCAATAACTCAGTATACATCTCTTTTCTGCGTAGTTTGAATTCTTCAAGAATTGGTCCCAGCAAAAAACCATCTGTTGCAAAAGCATGCCCCCCGCAATTAAGTCCTGACTCAATTCTGAACTCTGATACCCAGATTGCTTTCTTAGCCAGAAATTTTGCCTGAATCAACGCAGAGCGAAAATCACTGACCTTAAGGATAAGCTTCTTTTGCATAATGCCAAAACTATCAGGCATAAAACAGGTAAAGTTCTCCATATAACTATAAAGCCTGGGATTCATTCCAGCAGACATAATAACTGACGATTGAAGTTTTGAATTGGCAAAACCTCTTAAGGCTGCTAAAGCGTCTGTATTTTCATCACCCAGATAAACTTTACCCAGATAATTCATTTTATCAACTTTGGCCATAATATTTACATCAATCGAGCCCTGTACGATATTAGCCTTTAAAATTGACTGTAAATTCTGTTTCTTTCGGAGATTCGTACTGGCCAACATTTTTTTGTAATCAATTGCCAACACACTTTTCTCTGGTAATAATTCAAAATACCGGCAGATATCGTTGCCTATCAAAAACTCTTGTTTTTTTAATTCTATAAGTTGTTTTGTAATGCCAGCCTGCAATAAATCAAGGTATGCTGTAATCCGGCGTGCACGGCTATCGGTTGATTTTTTTTCAATTTCAGTATAAGGCTCGTCAAGCTTGTTGGAATGATATTTACGCATCCGCTCGATTAAGTCGTCATCAACTATTGAAAGCACTGAACTTATACCATACCTGGCAATCTTAAGCGGGGTATCAATTGAATAACCAAGACCTAATACTGGAACGTGGAATGTATGATCCATAATAATAAGATAAAAAAACACAACAAATCAAATTTATCTATCGCTTCACATTAAAAAACTGATACAGATCACTTATTGAATTAGTTTCAATCATTTATTTCTTTTACCCTACATGTCGAGAATAATAGGCTTCTATTTTTGGTTTCCAATGTTGTATTAATACACCTTTCCAGTTTAAACCCCCAAACCGATTAACGGCCTGTGATATATTAAAATCTGTGAAAGCTCAGACCTACTTAAAAGTTAAGAAGTCTTTCGTAATAGGTATCTAAAAAATAATTGTTCATAGTACCTGATATTCTTCGCTAACCACTCTGGTTTTATAGCATGTATTCCTAGATAGGCTTAAGCACCCAACTCAGTCACAATAATAGGTTTCTTATACTTTTTATGATTTTCATCAAGCTCATTATTGAAAAGGTTGCCAGGTGTAACTAACTTTTGAGTGCTAACAAGGAGCAGATTTAAAGTAGCAACAGGTTACTCTAAGCTGACTGTTAAACCCGCAACCAGGAACGACATAACACATGGTAATTGAATTTTCATCTGGGTTCAGGTTGTTTAGAAGTCCATTTTTTTCTTGACAGAGTTCAAAATCTGAATGGCTATCCAGGCTGTTAAATAAACAAGACTACATACTGAGAACATAATAAAATATCCGGTCTCGATCTGATGTCTTGCTTTAAAATAATCAAATAGATGTCCAGCACTGATAGCAATCAGGATTCCTCCAAGTGCTCCAAACATACTACCGATACCTGTTACTGAGCCTGAATCTGATTTCGGGAATGAATCGCTAACTGTTGTGTACATTTTTGCGCTCCAGGCCTGATGAACTGCCATGGCCAGACCAATTGTTGCCACTGCCAGCCAAATGCTATAACCATCAACGTATTGGGTGAATAAAACGGGGGTTAATGCACAGCCTTAGATCAACATAGCTATTTTACGGGCACGAAAGACTAACCACCCCTGCCTGATAAAATACATCGGCAGCCAACCTCTAAAAATACTTCCTGCAGTTGCCATCGAATAAGCCAGGGCGATAGGCAAAGCCAGTGCAGTATTCTTTAAACCATACTGCTTGACCAGAAAATCAGGAAGCCAGAAAAGGTAAAACCACCAGACAGGATCTCTTAAAAATTTTCAACTGGCAAAAACCCAGGTCTGTCTGAAACGCAGCAATTGTACGCATGTTAATTGGGTTTTTAGATCTCCATCGATGTGTAATTCATCGCTATTGATATAGACCTATTCTTCAGTTGAAATTTTTTTGTGTTTTGATGGTATATCATAAAGAAAAAACCAGAGTACCAGCCAGATAAATCCAAGTAAGCCTGTCAGAATAAAGGCCCAGCGCCAGCCCCATGCTACCACAATAAAGGGTACAGTCAGCAGAGCGGTGATGGCTCAGATAGTTGTTCCAGAATTGAAAATCCCCGTTGCAAAGGCCCGTTATTTTGTTGGAAACCATTGAGCAAAAGGCTGATAACTGCCCGGTCTAAATAATTTATGGTCGTGGCAAAAAATACCAGACTACAGATTGTCCACCGGTAATTAACATTTTGTAGCTGCACGCACCCCTGTGGTGATTGTATGCTCTAGTGCTTTTCTTGCCATATTTATCCTTAAATGTTACACGTATTTTTATACCTGAAATCTGCTTCAAAAAAGAAATCCAGTAATTAGTAAGGCAGTAGCTGAAAACAATATTCTCCTGATTTCAGCCAAAACATATTCTTCAAATTTTGATCCTGTCAGTTATATCGTTAACAGTTTGACGGGTGAAATCACCAGCTTCATTTAATTTGCCGACAGCAGCTGCAGCTGCGAAATCAATCAGTTCATTTAACTGGCTATGGCGGCTTAATCCATATATCAATCCGGCCATAAAACAGTCTCCACTACCGACCCTGTCCACTACAGTACCTATGGTAAAACTCTTTGAAACTGCCCATTTCTGGTTATGCCTGATGTTAGCAAAATACCTGTTATCAAGTCTGCAGGTATAGGCGACTGTTTTTACTTTCGGGAAAATGGCCTGCAACTGCAGGATACTTTCTTCTGTAGCTGCATTAAGTTCTACATCTGATTTCCCTATACTATTTTCAACAGAAGACTTAATACCCAGCAGAGCCTGAGCTGACCAGATATTACCCATTACTACATCACATAAATTAACCAGCTCATACAGGGTATCTATCGGGTTTATACCAGGCGACCAAAGCTTGCTTCTATAATTCAGGTCTATTGAAACAGGGATCATTCGATTCGAACAGGCAGCCAGTGCTTCAGCACATACAGCCGCACTTTGCTTGTTTAATGAGGGTGTGATGGCACTAAAATGAAACCAGTTGCAGTCAGAAAGTATGGTATCCCAGTCTATCATGCCAGGCATTAAACTGCTGAAAGAGGAATAAGCACGGTCATAGATAACCCCCTCTCCTTTAATTTCTGAACCGTGTGGCAGGTAATAGATACCTATTCTACTGCCCGAAAGCTGAATATCAGAAACAGCAATTTTCTGACTTCCTATATATGCGATCAATTTTCTGGATAAAAAATTATCAGGTAAAGCAGTCAGGTATTTTACAGGAATCTGCCATTGGGCAAGGGCTACAGCTACATTTAACTCTGAACCTCCGACATAAAATGGCATATTACTTTCTGAAGGCCAGTTATCATCGGGTGATAATCTCAGGAGTAATTCACCAAAACAACATACTTTAGGGGGCATCGTTCAGGCTTAAGTACTGTTTTGCATTGTGGTAACAGATATTCTGTATGATCTGACCAATCCACTTCTCATGATTCGGTAATAAACCTGCCTCAATCTCAGACCCAAACATATTACACACGAGACGCCTGAAATCTTCATGTCTTGAAAACGATAAGAAGCTACGGCTGTCAGTCAGCATGCCTATAAATGTACTGATCATACCAATTGATGACAGGGCATTTAACTGCTTTGTCATTCCATCGATCTGATCTAAAAACCACCAACCACTACCGAATTGAATTTCCCCCCTGATTATACCATCATTAAAATTACCTGTCATAGCGGTAAACAACTCATTATCTGCCGGATTTACATTAAAAAAAAA
This sequence comes from bacterium, assembly GCA_031363945.1. Lineage (GTDB taxonomy): Bacteria > Bacteroidota > Bacteroidia > Sphingobacteriales > Sphingobacteriaceae > JANLVJ01. Next base: position 4,817 of record JANLVJ010000072.1, read on the forward strand.
TATTCTGGCAAGTTCATTGGTTTTATCGAGTTCATCAGGTCTGAAACCAGGCAATACCTTGGTAAAAAGTGCTGACTGAGTAATACTTTTATGATATCTTAAATCATCACATGGGTCATCTGTTGTACAGGCCACTTTGACTTTAAAGTGTGAAAGCAAACCTGTTGTTGAAAATTTATCATCACTAAGCTGCTCATTGCAATGGCTGTAAATTTTACCTGCTGACTCCATATTGAGGTATTGTTTTACCTGAAACGGATCATTGAGTTCTAGCTGTGTCCAGTGAAATAGTGGGTTACGTTTAGTCTGGGGCACGCAGGTGGCCCAGACATGAAATTTCTGCTCAATACTGGCAGAGCCTGTTATGAGATCTTCCCTGATGCCGAGGGTTCGCATCGCCCTCCATTTATAGTGGTCGCCCTCAAGCCAGATTTCAGTAAGATTTTTATATTTCTTTTTTTCTGCAATTTCATTCACAGGCAGGTGATTATGGTAATCTATTATTGGTAGACTAGCAGCATAGCCGTAATATGATTTTTTTGCAGCATCAAACTGTATTAAGAAATCTTCAGTTAAAAGAGTTGAATACTTAGCTAATAAATCTGCCATATTTCTTTACTGTTCTTTAAGGGTAAGGAATTACTTAGATTAAACAAGGTTTCTTAAAACTCCGAGTTCAAGGCCCCTTATTTCAGCAAGACCTCTTAACCTGCCAATAGCCGAATACCCAGGGTAGGTCTTTTTTCGCAAGTCATCAAGCATTTGATGACCATGATCAGGACGAACAGGAATATCTGTCTTTCTGGCCTGCATTAAAGTTACCAGTTCTTTAATAACCCCATACATATCTACATCACCTTCAAGGTGGTTTTCTTCATAAAAATCACCGTTGATATTGCCCTTTGTACTGCGCAGGTGAATAAAATTTATGCGTTCTCCAAATTTTCTAACCATTGCTACCAGGTCATTATCGGCACGTACCCCCAATGAACCCGTGCAAAAACACAGACCATTATTCAGGGAAGGAACTTCAGAAAAGATATTGGCAAGCTGCTCCTCCGTGCTTACAATTCTCGGCAAACCCAATACCGGAAACGGTGGATCATCAGGATGAATAACCATTTTTATACCTACTTTTTCAGCTACCGGGATAACCTGCCTGAGAAAGTAGATAAGATGACTGTGCAATTTATCACCATCGATATTTTTATATTGCGCGATTGCTGTATGAAACTGTGCCAGGGTAAAGCTTTTTTCACTACCAGGTAAACCAAGTATAATTGATTTTTCGAGTTCAGCTTTCTCCTGATCACTCATCTGTTCGAATCGCTGAGCCGCACGTGTTAATTCTGCGGCACTATAATCATATTCTGCTCCTTTACGCTTAAGAATATATAGGTCAAAAGCGATAAACGCAGCGCGTTCAAAGCGCAGGGCTTTACTGCCATCAGCAACAGTAAAAGATAGGTCTGTACGTGTCCAGTCAAGAACAGGCATAAAATTATAGGTGACAATTTTTATACCACAAGAAGCCAGATTAATTAGTGTTTGCTTGTAGTTTTCGATGTACTGATCAAAGCCGGAAGCTTGTGTTTTAATAGCCTCATGTACCGGCACACTTTCGACAACACTCCAAACCAAATCAGCAACCTCGATTTCATTTTTTCTGATCAGTATTTCTGACACAGGCCATACATCGGTATTTGGAACATGATGTAAGGCAGTGACAATACCCCTGCAACCTGCTTGTCTTATATCTTGCAAGCTAACGGGGTCTTTTGGACCATACCAGCGCATGGTCTGTATCATGCTGTTTTTAATACCTTTATAAGATGGGGAATTTAGAATCATATGATTAATTAATTATACACCGCTGAATTCAGTAAAACCACCATCTAATCAGCTCTTTGAGCCTGTGACAAAGTCAGATGCATCACTCAATAGATAAATTAGCGCACCAGCTAATTCTTCAGATTGCACGAAGCGCTTGAAGGGGTACTTTTAATAATAGCATGCCTGCGATCTTTTAGAGAACCATCACTTTCAGTCAGCAGATTCCCTTCAACCAACCCTTTACAGGCAGAATTTTGTTAAGGTACAGTTCTTTCTTTACTTGGATTTCTGAAAGCAGAATCGGCAGGCGGATATTTGACGTAGAGAGTCCTATACTATTCATACCTCTGGTCTTTACATGACTCAGCAGGTTAACTCTTCAAATCAATATAGGGAAAAGAAGCCATCAAAGTACCTTTTAAATACCTGGGTAGAAATCAGACCCTGGTTAAAAATGAAAATATCATTCTGAGTTCTAAGCTCGTCAAACGTGATTCAACCAGTGCTGATTTTGATCATTCAAATAGAGCCTATGAAAAGCTTGAAAAACGAATAGATATTATTCGTCTGAAGTACCTACAGCTAATTCACGATATACACTTAAACCGCCATACTAAATACAGAGGCCTCAGGTTGGTTTGCCCAAAACCGCAAATCAAGTGCCATGCAGATTGTTCTTAGAAAATGCTCACCCAGAGGTGTTACAACAAGGCCAAGTTCATCCATCATAATCAAGCCATCGTGAACAAGCAGTTCTAGCCTATTATACATTGAGCGATACCCGTCAATAGATGAAGTGTGATGATTCCATACAGTATATCCATTACACATGATATCAAGAATATTGCGGCGTATAATCTGATCATCACTTGTTAATATATGACCTTTTAACAAGGGGAAATTACCTGCATTAACCAAGTGAATATATTCTTCCACACCTTTGACATTCTGCGCGAAACCCGTACCCGAGTCACTGATAGCCGAAGCTCCTAAACCTATTAATAAAGCTGTTTGATGATCGGTATAACCCATAAAGTTTCTATACAAGCTACCTGATTCTTTTGCTTCAAGCATAGAATCTGAAGACAAAACAAAATGATCCATACCAATTTTCTGATAGCCGTAATTTAGGAGTGCCTGTTCACCACTCAATGCCAGCAAGTTTTTGAGTTCAGGACCAGGTAAATCGTCGGTTGTGAACTGACGCTGTCCTGGTTTTATCCAAGGAATATGGGCATAACTATAAAAAGCGATTCTGTCTGGCTGAAGCTCATTGACCAGTGCCATTGTTTTTAGCAGACCTGCAAGTGTTTGCAAAGGCAGTCCATAAATAAGATCATAATTGATAGAGGTAAAACCAATTGATCGGGCCTGCATGGTTACCAGCCTTACCTGTTCAAAACTTTGCTTGCGGTTGATGATTAGCTGAACCCTTGGGTCAAAATCCTGAATCCCCAGACTCAGCCGGCGAAATCCAAGATCATATACTGTTTGTAGGTGTTTGATACTGGTATTTCCAGGATGTGCCTCAAAACTAAAATCAGCATCTGAATGTATGATTGAGCCAGTAAGCAACCCATTAATTAATAGTTTCAGGTTTTCAGCTTCAAAAAAGGTGGGTGTGCCTCCTCCCAGATGAATCGCTTTGATCACGGGTGTGTTGACCATTAAACCACGATACATTTCCCATTCATGCAATAAGGCTGCGATATACGGCAGCTCAACCTGATGATTTTTAGTAATTCTGGTATTACAACCGCAATAAGTACATAAATCTTCACAAAAAGGCAAATGTATGTAGATACTTATCCCACATGAATCATTATACTGATTAAAGGTAGTCTTAACAGATTGTTGCCAGTATGCGCTTTTAAAGGTTTCAGGATTCCAGTAAGGCATCGTTGGATAACTTGTATACCGGGGAGCCGGCACATTATATTTTTGGATCAATCTAAAGTCAGACATTTTGTGATAATTAGTATCCAAAACTATCTCCTGTTATTAAACATACATATGAGTAAGATCAGATCACCAAATGATTGTAGTCAAATTTGTAGAAATAAAGATGAAATTCAGGATTACTGAAACTGATATTAATAAGATTAAAACATCAGTAACTTTAATTTTTCATCTGTTCCAGTCTTAATAAATCGAGCACGGTGATCAGACTTCCTTTTTTACCTATGAGACCTTCTTCTTTAAAATCTGATAATGTTCTGCTAACAGTTTCAAGCGCCATGCCAGACATAGCGGCAAGGTCTTCACGCGTGATTTTAAAACATTCCGTATCGGCTATTTGAAGGCCTGAGAGTCTGATTAATGCAGCAGCCATTTTTTTTCTGACAGAATGATAAGCCATTTCTACAAGTTGCTCTTCTTTAACGTGAATATCATTGGCTAATAATCTGATAAATTCTTTCCCTACATCAGGATAATTAGTTAGTAATTGGTCAATCTGATCTTTTGGAATGAAGCACATTACACAATTATCTAGGGCTGTAGCTGTTTCAGCATAAGGCTGGTTTAATAAAATGGCGTTGATACCCAGGTAATCATCTGTTGTATAAATTCGCGTCATTAACTCACGGCCATCATGAGCAAGTTTAATAGTTTTTACTTTTCCACTAATGACAAGGTATAAACCATGCCCGATATCACCATCAAAATAAATAACCTGATTTGCTTTAAACTGCTTGACCTTACGTTCTTTGGTAATTTTTTTAAGCTCTTCAAGCCCACCTTTTTTATTGATCAGCCTATCTAATCTGTCGAGTGATTTACTAAAAACTAACTGATGTATTTCATTCTTCTTAAGTCTGATATCAATTGCGGTCAGCAATTCAAGAATATCAAACGGTTTGGTCAGATAATCATCTGCACCAAGTTCCATTCCCCTTCTTAAATCAAGTCGCTCAGCTTTTGCTGACAGGAAAATAAAAGGAATGGCTACAGTATACTGATTTCTCGTAAGCATATGTAGCACTCCGTAACCATCCAGGTCAGGCATCATGATATCACACAAGATAATATCGGGAAGTTCACTGATTGCCAGTTCAACTCCGGCTTTCCCATTATCAACTGCATAAACATAGAAGCCAGCTAACCTAAGAATCTCAATTATATTTTCACGGATATCAGTATTGTCTTCAATAATCAGGACTTTCTTACTCATGGTTCTTAAAATTGACTCAGGGGTGAACCGGATGTTAATTGAAAATTTCTCTTTACGTTATTTTATCGAGTCGTGATTGACAAATACAATTTTAAATATGGTACTAGATTCAATTTCACTGGTATAGCTGACATCACCCTTCATTAGTCTGGTATAACGTTTAACAATATTCAGGCCCAAACCAGTGCCCGGTGTATTACCCGTATTATTGGCTCTGTAAAAGGGTTCAAATAAATGATTACTAGCAGATTCAGGAATTCCTATACCCCGATCTTTGATCGTAATAAGATAAGCGGTAGGAGTAATTTCTGTTGTAAATTCGATTAAAGTACCCTCTGCTGAATATTTAATTGCGTTTGAAAGAAGATTGATGATACAATATTTTAAAATATTTGGATCAAGGAATACTTCTTTAAAAATCCCCTTATGCTTATATAAAATCACCTGATTGTTTTTAACCAGAATTTGCATTTCCTCTGTCAATTCTGTTGAAAAATTTACAAGGTCGAAACGAATAAA
>JANLVJ010000041.1:0-97309 GCA_031363945.1 bacterium
CCGAATTGAGTATTTTGAGGGGGTAAATAAGAGAGTTCCTCAACCTGACCGGTAAATGAATAGGTGATCAATGGCTGTCCATTGATACCTTTCTTAGTTGTTACAATAATAACCCCGTTTGCCCCATCAGCACCATATAAAGCAGACGCATTTGCCCCCTTTAAAATAGTGGTAGACTCAATATCATTCGGGTTGAGCGTTGCAAGAATATCAGAGTTGGTAATTACATCATCGACAACAACCAGGGCCTGATTATTTCCTTGAATTGAGCGAGAACCCCGTAAAACAATACGGGTTGATGGGTTGATCCCATTACTTACCAGATTAACCTGCAGACCTGAAACCTTGGCAGTAAGGCCATTGGCAACGTCTACGGGCTTACCTTCGTTTAATGTTTTATTGTCAATGGTTGCAACCGAATAACCAATACTTCTTGCCTGGCGTTTAATTCCCTGTGCAGTTGTAACAGTTACTTCTGCCAGCGCTCTTGTTTGTGAAGAAAGGTTGATTATTACTGTGTTTCCTGTAATCTTTACCTCTTTGCTGAGATACCCGATAAATGAAACCACAAGTGTGGCGCCCCTATCAGCTTTTAAACTGAAGCTTCCATCAGAGCCAGCTAATGCTCCTTCTGTCGTACCCTTGACTTTAACAGTAGCTCCTGGGATAGCAAGACCATCATCCTGGCTAATTACTTTACCCTTAAGGGTAATTTGCTGAGCGAATGTATACATAGGCACAAGCATGACCAGTAGAAATAGCCATTTCCTGAGTAGAACTCTATTCATATCTTAAATTGTTGTTTGTGATGTAAATATATACGAGAATTAGAATGGTGATTATAACAGTTTTGATACACATTATTAACTGAACATCCTTTTACTACAAACAATTCGATCAATTTTAAGTCAGAACAGGCAATCAGACACAAATAACCCTGTTTATTTTGTTTTCATCTATCGACATTTTATTAATTAAAGGGCGCTAAATAAAAATGATATTTTTAACAAATTGAAGAATTTACCTAAGAAATTATAGGTTAATACCTTATTTGCTTGAACAATTACAATTACTTAAACAAAATGAAATTATATTTTGCTTTTTTAGTTAATAATAACCGCTAAAAGTTTATTTACTCACAAAAATCAGCTTTAAAACGAGGTATTATTTACTTTAGTTCGGAAATTATAGAAAAATTGGTAAAACCAAGAAAAGAAATAGGAGAATTAGAACATCAGTAAAAATATTTTCAGAAACAATTCTTAACAAATCACCAAAGATGCATTGGGTGTTAACCATTAATCTGCTATCTGTGCTCTCACATCTGTTGTTTTCTCACACCACTCTACGTGGCGTTCGGTATACAGCGGTTCATTAGAGATTTTGATCAGTCAAGTGTTTGATGCCTTGAAGTTGGCACTATGGTATTTAGTGTGTGTATTGCACTGACGATGTGCTGTGTTGTAGCAGAACCAAGGAAAATTCCAGGGTAGACCCTAAGATGCGTGCATAGTGAACCATTCATCTAAGCCAGTAACTACACCTGTAGTTGTTCATTTCAATGTTACAATAACACCTGGCAGCGGTAAACGACTGTCTTGATCTTTAACAAGACCCCTTATGCCAGTGATGAACATTGATTACATATTTCTTTAATTTTGCGAGCTTTAAAACTGAAAGCATGCTTTAATCGTTACACATAAGTTACTTAAAACAGATCGCATTGAGAGGATTCGGATTTGAAGGATTTAAACCAGATGATAAGCCGCGGGGCGGGTTTGATAATCTGTTAAAATTATTTACTGAGTTGCTTGGTTATACATCAGGTGATGCAGGCGAAGCATTGAGCTGGTTAAATGAGCTTGACAAAAAATACAATATCACTGATAATACCTATGGTATGGGTGATTTTATACAGGAACTAAAAGACAAAGGATACCTGACAGATGATAACCCTGAAGGTGGTTTTAAAATAACGCCCAAAACTGAACAGGTAATACGAAAATCTGCACTGGAAGAAATTTTTGGAAAACTAAAGAAGTCAGGAAAAGGAAATCATAAAACCACACAGTCTGGGCCTGGTGACGAAAAAAATGCTGAAAGACGGGAATTTCAGTTTGGTGATGGGCTAGATCAGATAGACGTTACACAGTCAATTCAAAACGCCCAGATCAATCATGGCATAAGTGACTTTAGGCTGACAGAGAAAGATCTTGAAGTTGAAGAGATGGATTTCAAAACCCTCACTTCAACGGTGCTTATGATTGATATTTCTCATTCAATGATTCTTTATGGAGAAGACCGCATCACCCCAGCCAAGAAAGTTGCGATGGCTCTGGCAGAACTTATTTCAACCAGGTATCCAAAAGACACCCTCGACATTGTTGTCTTTGGCAATGATGCCTGGCCAATTCAGATTAAAGATTTGCCCTATCTCCAGGTAGGTCCTTATCATACGAATACGTATGCGGGCCTTGAACTGGCTGTTGATCTGTTAAGACGCAGAAAAACCCAGAACAAGCAAATTTTCATGATCACTGATGGCAAGCCAACATGCCTGAAAGAGGGTGCCAGGTATTACAAAAACAGTATAGGTCTTGACCGCAAAGTGGTCAATAAGACCTTAAATATGGCTGCCCAGTGTAAGCGGCTAAACATTCCGATTACGACATTCATGATTGCCAAAGATCCTTATCTTCAGCAATTTGTTCGCAATTTCACGCAGGTAAACGGAGGTAAAGCTTTTTACAGTTCACTCAATGGTCTGGGTGAATACATATTTGAAGATTATATAAAGAATAGAAGAAGAACAGTTCGCTAAAAGCTTTGTTAAAAGGAAAATCGTTAGTTTAACTAGCGCCTCTTTAGTTTCAAACTTTGAATTTCAGCGCTCAATTAAGTATACATGAAGAAAGAACAATTACTAAGTATCAGTACGTTTGGCGAATTAAAAAAAGCCGGCTATAAAACCCGCTCTATTAAAGATGAACTGAGGGGTAATCTGATAAAATTACTTGAAGATCGAAAAAATGGGTTTGCAGGAATCATTGGATTTGAAGACTCGGTAATTCCTGAACTTGAAACTGCCATATTATCAAAACATAATATTTTGCTATTGGGTCTTAGAGGACAGGCAAAAACAAGAATAGCCCGCATGATGGTTCATCTACTGGATGAATACATTCCATACGTTACTGGTTCTGAATTAAGTGATGACCCTTACAATCCGATCAGTTGGTTTGCAAGAAATGAACTCAAAGAAAAAGGAGATCATACAGCTATTTCCTGGTTACACCGTGATGAACGGTACACTGAAAAACTAGCCACTCCCGATGTTACAGTTGCTGATCTGGTAGGTGATGTTGACCCGATTAAGGCAGCCACATTACGCTTGCCGTATTCTGATGAAAGGGTAATACATTACGGGCTTATTTCCAGGTCTCACAGGGGAATTTTTGTTATCAATGAACTTCCAGATTTACAAGCAAGAATACAGGTATCCTTATTTAATATCCTCCAAGAAGCTGATATCCAAATCAGAGGTTTTAAATTGAGGCTACCCCTTGATATACAATTTATCTTTACTGCTAACCCTGAAGATTATACCAATAGAGGTTCTATTGTAACACCATTAAAAGACCGGATTGAAAGTCAGATTCTGACACATTATCCAAAAACACTGGCAATCTCCCGACTGATCACCGAACAGGAAGCGAAACTTGATCCTGAGCAGAAAAAGATCGGTATTGCAGACCTGATGAAAGACCTCATTGAGCAGGTTGCTTTTGAGGCCAGAGCCAGTGAATTCATTGATAAAAAGAGTGGTGTTTCTGCACGTCTTACAATCAGTGCATTTGAAAATATGGTAAGCGCTGCTGAACGAAGACTCATTTTAAATAGAGAATCAACCGGATCAGTACGCATAGGAGATTTGCTTGGAATTGTACCAGCTATCACTGGAAAAATTGAATTAGTTTACGAAGGTGAACTTGAAGGTCCTGCAAAAGTTGCTTCAAATTTGATCGGAAAGGCAATTAAGACCCAGCTATTAAATTATTTTCCAGATCCTGAGAAGGGCAAAAAGAAAAAAGAAAAGAATCCATATGGTCAGATCATCCATTGGTTTGGTGAGGGCCATAGACTTGAGCTTGCCGAAGGTTTGTCATTTGAAGAATATGACAGGGCCTTAAACCAGGTTCCAAGCCTGAAAGCGCTGGTAGAAAAAAGTTTTCCTGGCGCAAATCACGAAGATACCTTGCTGTTTATGGAATTTGTTTTACACGGCCTGGCAGAATATTCTTTATTGAGTAAGCATCATCTCGATAAAAAATTCGAATTTGGCGATATGTTTAAAAGTTTATTCAATGCTGAACTTGGCAATGAAGACGAACTTGATATGGACAAATACTAGGAACGCATAAATTTGTGAATGATTAGGATTACATTAATTCTGTTTTTAATAGTAGTACTTGACTCTAGCACACTTTATTGCTTAAAAATAGCTTTCCCAATTTTTTATACCAGGCACAGAATTAAAATTCTTGTCTGGTATTTTTTTGGGCATCTATTACTGATAACCGGGGCGGTAATGGGCTTTCTGACTCTAGTACCAAGAATCATCAGAACGATTTCATTTGTCGGTCTGTTTATCAGTTATTTCAGTAAATTATTCATTCTTATACCAACAATTATTTTGCTGTGTATTCGTATTTTTCAAATACGAGTTGATAGTCAATCTGAAGAGTCTCTTTATGTCGATAGTACTGAGTCAGTAGCTCAAGATTCAGCTTTTATAGATCCCAAACAAAAAAGTAAGCAAATCATCAGCCGATCGGTTTTCATCGCAAGATCTGGGCTGTTACTGGGCAGCTTACCTTTAATTGCCCTAAATGCGGGTATGATCAGCGGGGTTTATGATTACCGGGTAAGGCATATAACTCTTTTACTGCCCAATCTGCCCCGATCTTTTGAAGGCCTGACAATTGCCCAGATCTCAGATATTCATTCAGGAAGCTTTTACGATAAACGTGCAGTAACCAAGGGCATAGAATTATTGCTCTCACTAAAAGCAGATATTATTTTCTTTACAGGCGATCTGGTAAACGATAGAATTGATGAGATGAAAGACTATCAGGATCTTTTTTCAAAAGTTAGGGCGCCATATGGAGTATTTTCTATACTTGGCAACCATGATTACGGAGATTATATTAACTGGCCTTCAGCTAAAGCGAAGCTACGCAATCTAGAAACCTTAAAAAAGGTTCACAAAATAATGGGTTATGATCTGCTTTTAAACGAACATCGCAAAATTAAAATAGGGAATGATGAAATTGGAATCCTTGGAACAGAGAACTGGGGTGCACTTTCTCACTTTCCAAAATACGGACGTGTTGATCTGGCCCTGAAAGGCGCTGAAGAATTACCTGTAAAATTACTCTTGTCGCATGACCCAAGTCATTGGCGGGCCCAGATCATTCCCAGGTACAGGGAAATTGACATGATGTTTTCAGGGCATACCCACGGAATGCAAATGGGGGTTCGATTAAATGATTTTCAGTGGAGTCCTATCCAATATGTTTATCCAGAATGGGCAGGCCTGTATCGGTTACAGCATCAGCAACTGTATGTCAATGTTGGATACGGCTTTCTTGGTTATCCAGGCCGAATTGGTATTTTACCAGAAATAACCCTTTTCAAACTGAGTGCTAAGATCTGATAATTGAAATCAATAAAGAGATTCACTGATTATTTTATCTTCAATCATTTATTTATTGGGTGCTGTGCAGGAGCTCAATCATTACTAACATACCAGCAATTAAATATACCGGTAAATCTCATACTGGTGACAGTTATCAGTCTAAGTACAAGTCTGGTTTATAATACTTGTGCAATTCCATTGTTAAATCTGAACCTCTATAATTTAAGAACAATTACTGGCTTTAGATCACTATTCAAAAGTCAAAAGAGCAGACTGATTTCTATTCTCTGCGGCCTTATTCTTCTTCTAATCATGAGCTTGAAAATGAGTACTATTTTATTGCTTTTTTTTATGTCGTTACTATGCTTGATTTACAGAATTCCACTAATCGGCGTGCAGCATAAAAGGAAGAATCTAAGAGAAATTTCTTTCCTAAAAGTATTTATAATTGCAATCATATGGGTAGCGAGCACCGTTTACCTACCGTATGCTGAATTTGGAAAAGAAATTGGATTTTTGAAAATGCTTAATTTAATGGTAAGGCAACTACTATTTATTTCCGCAATTGCCCTGACCTTTGACATACGCGATTTACCAGATGATGCCAAAAATTCACTGTATACGGTACCTGTAATTATTGGAAAAAGAAACACGAAGATTTTGTGTTTTGTGCTCCTTAACTGCTCTTTCCTGCTGGCTTTGTACCAGCAGGTGAATACTTTTGAAGAACAACTCTATCCTGCATTTATATCAGTTGCAGTAACCATACTTCTCGTTTATTTTTCAAATTCTGGGCGTAATCGTTATTATTACGCTTTCTGGCTCGATGGCATGTGCTTATTTCAATACCTTGTAACTGTTGCGTTCAGTTTAAGTAAATTATGATGTAGAAATTTTTAATTCGTTGAATCTAGATTAAATCTATATCCAATTCCTCTTACTGTTTGCAAAAGACGTGGTCTTTCGGGATTATCTTCAATTTTCTTGCGAAGACGTACGATATGCATATCGAGCGTACGCGTATTTACTTCTGAATTATACCCCCAAACAACCATCATTAGTTCGTCCCGATTAACAACCTGGCTATGATTCTTCAAAAAGTATAAAAGAATACGATTTTCAAGAATGGTGAGTTCAACTCTTTTACCACTTTTAATCAAGGTATGCGTATTAGGGTAATGCTCCATATCATCAAACTTATGAACCTCTGACCGCTCACTGTTAACAACGAACTTCACCTTATTATCTAAGAGAGCAACCAAAACATCCATATTAAATGGCTTGGTTATATAATCAGAAACTCCAAAGCTGTAAGCATTTATTTTGTCAATATCCTGGGATTTAGCTGTCACCATTATCACCTGATTTTCAAAACCTCTCTCTCTAATTTCTTTGCAAATTTCAGCCCCTGATGTACCAGGTAACATCCAGTCTAATAAAACAATATGAGGATCTTCTTTCATGATTGTTTCGACAGCTTCATTTCCGTTTAATACAACAGTTACTTTGAAAGCTTCTTTTTGAAGTCGGTTAGCGATGAGAAAGCTTAGATTCTCATCATCTTCAACCAACACAATTTTGATGTACTTATTTTCCATTTATTCGAATATAGGCAGATTTATGTAGAATTCAGTCCCGTTTCCTCTTATACTTTTTACAAATAAATCACTACTTAAATAGTTGGTTATTTCTTTGCGAAGAGCTAAAACCAGAAACCAACAATTTCTTGCTGGTTGAATTCATTTTCAATTTTTCAAAATTTATTAACTAAAGGTTTTTGTATAATCACGCATTTTAACTTCAGTATTAATAATGCTAATAGGTAGGTTATGGTTTGATTTTTTTACAAGAAAAATCGACTCTTTTTTAACTGGGTTTTAATTATGTTAACGATTATAGGCTGAATTCGTAAATACACGGTGAAATAATATTTTGCAGCGATAAAATATATGTCATCATTTAAATTACTTATAGTGATAAAGTCGGGATATATAGGTCAATGTATCACCACGAAACATGAGCAAAACGTTTACATCTTAAGGAGCTCTGAATCAATAGGAACAGCCCTGATTTTAAAATTTCTAAACCAGAGCAGCCAATTCAAAGGTTTGCTAAATTTAGCCTTGTACATCAATAATGTTGCCATGATGTAACAATTCCCTGTTAGAAATAAATTCAGCTGTTTTTATAATGCTTCAAATAATCTTGATAACACTAAAAGGTGTCTTAAATTCGGGGTATAATTATTATTAAAGTCATGTTTTAATTTAAAAAGTATGCTCTTTATACTTAAATTTCTAAAAATTAAATATGCTATTAGTCTGTTTATCAAATATGTAAACACAAAGATGCCATTATTTAGAATGAATGTTCTTATAATTTCCGTCTTTAGAAATTTTCGGGATAAGCTTAAATTCAGCCGGTATTCAGAAAATATTTTAGGCAGGATTTACTGGGTAGAAATATAATTTATGGGATTATTAGAATTCAAATAGTGGCCTGTACTTATCCCGATTTTCTCATATAACCTTAGATGAACATTAATTACACATATCTCCATGATTGCTCAATTCAAATTTTTAAAAATACTATTTCAATAAATAGAAATTTTTTGAAATATCTTTGGGATTAGTTCAAGAAAGAGTCTACTATTTTTTTGTTGTTTCTATATTCAGTATAGAGGCCTGCAAGAAGCAAGAAACTTAGTATCAAATGAGCATTCTTAAACGGGGATAACGGCAGGCGAATTATTTAAAAAAAGCACGCTTACAGTAAAATGATAAAACCTTGCTTGCTTAAGCGACAATTTAAAGAAACACGTTATTATTGTGAGGTACAAATCCTCAAAATTACAGTTTTCAGTGCCAATTAATTTTTATGCTATTATATGGGTAGAATTTGTGGTTTTATCATGATGTTCATCTTATTCATGAACAGGGATATTCGTGCGCAGCAAGCTATTGGCCCAGATCAGATTATACAACACCAAATTCAAATTCTCGAACAGCAGCCAGAAACTATAAATCAGGTGAAGATTGGTTTATATCCCTATCTAACTGAACCAACAAGGTTTGCCGTACTAAGAAATTTATTACTTCAGGCAATTCAGCGTACGCCAGAAAACAGGGCTTTGGTTGAGCTGCTTGACTGGGATTATATACAGCAAAAAGATTTTGCAGGAGCATATCTGCAAGAAGTTGCCCTTGACCGCAGATTAGGTGAACAGGGTGAGAGACTAATGGACCTTGGTAGTATCAGTTTTTCAAACGAAGCATACGCTGATGCCTTAAAATCTTACCGCTATGTAGCGCAAAAAGGTGCGGGTAATAAGAACTATAGACAGGCAAAATTTGAGATTCTTAATTGCCTGAATGCCCTTTTTTGCTTAAGCAAGAACAGTCAGCAATCGCTTTATACCATGCATCGAGAATATGAAAACTATTTTAAGGAATTTGGCAAAACAGCTGCCACCGCAGATGCAATGTACGCCTATGCCATAACAAACGCCTTATATCTACATAATAACTCAATAGCAATTGCCCTGCTTGAACAAACCATTCAATTTTCTGACTTACAACCAGCATTACAGGCTAAGTGTAAACTTGAATTAGGAGATATTTACCTTGAGAATGGAAAAATCTGGGATGCTGCACTATTATATGGTCAGGTAGAAAAAGCATTCAGGGAAGATCCCTTAGGGCAGGAAGCGAAATTCAGAGCGGCAAAAATATATTTTTATACAGGAGATTTTGTACTTGCTAAATCTCAGCTAGATGTGCTAAAAACAGCAACATCTGAATTAATAGCCAATGATGCCCTCGATCTTAGTTTGTTAATTCAAGAGCATTCCGATAATGAGACTAATTCTGCTGCACTGAAAAATTATGCCAGGGCAGAATTATTGATCTTACAAAATAAACTTGTTGCTGCCAGGATTACATTAGATAGTATGTCAAAAAAATATCCAGCACATTCATTACAGGATGAAATTCTGATGGCTTCTTATAAAATCGACATGAGCCAGAAACTGTATATTGATGCTGGCTTAAAACTGCAAAAAATAATAGTTTCTTATTCTGATGGGATCTGGGGTGATGATGCATTGTTTCACCTTGCCCAGCTTAAAGAAAATCAATTAAATGACAAACCTGAGGCAATGAAACTTTATCAGCAACTGATATTAAAATATCCAGGTAGCTATTATGTTCCTGAGGCACGTAAAGAGTTTCGAAAATTACGGGGAGATAAAGAATTTTAAGATCTTTAACCTATTAATTTAATACCTGCCCCATATGATTGTTGAAGAAACACCTATTAAAGATCTTTTGATTATTAAGCCAAGAATCTTTTCAGATAGCAGAGGATATTTTTTTGAAACTTATAATAAGTTCGCCTTTCAACAGGCAGGTATCTCTGCTGAATTTGTTCAGGACAACCAAAGCTGCTCAAAAAAAGGCACTCTCAGGGGACTTCATTATCAGGCTGACCCATACGCACAGGGCAAACTGGTGCGTGTTATCAGCGGGAGTGTGCTGGATATTGCAGTTGATATCAGGAAAGATTCTACAACTTATGGTAAGCACTATTTAATAGAATTAACTGCATACAACCAATTACAATTCTGGCTGCCTCCAGGTATGGCACATGGTTTTTTAGCACTCGAGGATGATACTATATTTTGCTATAAGTGCACCAACAAATACAATAAAGAATCTGAGGGCGGAATAAAATGGGATGATCCTGAATTGAGAATTAATTGGAATTATGACAATCCTCTCGTTTCTGAAAAAGATGCATCGCTACCCTATATGAAAGACATTATCACCCCATTTTAAGACCCTGATGGTTAAACAATATCTCTGTTAACCCAAAAACGTCTTAATAACGAGATATTTCTGTTAAACCCCAAAATTCTGCGGCAAAAAAAATCCTGTTACTTTCGAAAAAATAACAGGATAAGTATATTAAAGATTCTATTAGTTCAGGTTTATTTTCTCATCTTTTATATCAACTACACCATCACGTTTTTTATATTTCTTAAACCAGATTACCCCTACTGCTCCGACCAGAAAATAAGGTGTGAACATTAAATACAGAATCCCAGCATTTAAACCTTTAGCCTGATTATTCCCTTCTTTCACATTGGTTTGAACCTGTGCCGCACAAACAGCACATTGAGCAAAAACGCCAGAAGCAGGAAACAACAATACGAAAGCGATAAGTAATTTATAAATAGTCTTCATTGATAATATTTTTTATACAGTAAAAACAACAGTAGTTACTTTATGTTTTAGCCTTTTAAGGAGCAAATTTAATGAAAAGTATAATAGGGTGAGATCATTAAGTAAACAATAACGCCAGTTACTGTAACATACAACCAGATTGGAAATGTGAATCTAACAAGTTTTCGGTGTTTTTCAACTTCAAGTCTGAGACCATAATAAAAGGATAATAGTATTAAAGGTAAGACAAGACCTGCAAGCATGATATGAGGAACAAGTACCAGGAAATATACAGGTCTCAAAGCCGATCCCAGTGGATAAGTTGTTTCTTTTGCAGCAAAATGATAAATGATATAAGACACTAAGAACATTGATGAAAGAGCAAATGTTGTCAGGTTTAACCTTTTATGCATTTCTATATTACGTTTCTTTATAAAATACAATGAAGTTAATAATAAGATAGAACAGGTACCGTTAAGCAATGCATTTAAGGCTGGGAGGTGGTACACCCAAGAAGGTACCGGCTGAGGTACAGGTATAATTTTTCTGTTTAATATTACTACTACCAAAAACACAAATATTGAAACTCCCAGAACCAGTCTGAAGATTAACTTTTCATTATCAAGAAATTTAACTTTTTGCATCAATCTGTTTTATTTAAATGAATTCTAATTTGTTCAAGCCTCAATACAATTAATTCATCAATTAACCTTTTCCATTCAGCATGTTGCGTGCCATCATAATATCCTCTGATGTGACGGTTTGCATCAACTAAAACTAGCAACTGGCTATGTATGTAGTCAGTAGCATCAAGTTGATTTCTTGTGGCATCTAGTAAATAGCTTTGATGTGCAAGATTATAGATTTGAGATTTATCACCAGTAAGAAAAAACCAACGAGTTGTATCAGCATGCCTTTTATTGGCATATATTTTTAGTACTTCAGGAGTATCGAAGGCGGGATCAACTGTAAACGAAATAAATTTTATATCAGGATGAATTTTAAAAACCCGTAAAAGTGAGTCCATAGAGACGTGCACCTTTTTACACACATCAGGGCAACGGGTAAAAAAGAAATTGGCTATATATATCTTATCAGCTACCTTTTTGTTTGAAAAAGCGTTACCATTTTGATCTGTGAGATTAAAAGGTAATACCTGATGATAAACTGTGTCTGCAACCAATTTTCGTTTGACCCTGTGAAAGGTGCCACTCAATTTTTTAGGTCCAAAATAAGCCAGACCCCTATAATGATTAATTCCAGTCTGTAGCAATATATACGCAATGACTGGTATAATTAACATTGCAAAACCTGGTATTACTCGTTTCATCTGACTGATATACAAAATTTAAAAAAGTGACTCATTTGTGCAGAATTGATTAGTTCATGAGTTTCCAATAAACAGAAAAAACCTGAAGCAGTAAGCATCAGGTATTTTCCCGTAGATGATTAAAAGTTCACTGTAAAAAATATTATCTACCAAAAACATCACGGATAATGAGCCAATGGTGTCCCTCTGACATTAAGCCTGTTACAAGTGCAATGATCAATACCGTAGGTATAACAATACAGTAAATCAGGTTAAGCCTTTCAAACTTTAAGTGCATAAAATACGCAACAATATAGAAAGCCTTCAAAAGTGTCAGGGCTACATAAACATATACTTTGGTTGTTGCACCTACAAAATGATGAGGAACAAGGTATAAGGCAATAAAAAACTCAAGAGACGTTATAGCAGTCAGCACCCAAAAAACACCCCAAATTTTCTTGGGGGTCATTGCTTCTAACTCCTGACTTTCATGAAGTGCAATATCTGGATCAAGCGGGCTTTGTTCGTTATTAGTTGTCATGACTTTAGATTATCAGATTAAATAGAAAAAAGTAAATACAAATACCCATACAAGATCAACAAAATGCCAGTAAAGACCGACCTTTTCAATCATCTCATAATGACCTCTGCGTTCATATGTACCATTAATAACATTTATTAGAATGATTATATTAATGATAACACCACTCAAAACGTGAAAACCATGGAAACCAGTAATAACAAAAAATAGCTGGCTGAAATGTGAATCACCCCACGGATTATGCAATAAACTTGCTCCCTCACTGATTAAATGTCCCCATTCCCAAGCCTGGCAACTAAGAAAAGTGGCTCCACCAATAATGGTAAGACTGAGCCACTTAATAACTTCCTGTTTCGCCATCCGGTGTCCTGCCTCAACAGCAAGAACCATCGTCACACTACTCATGATGAGAATAAAAGTCATTAGCCCAACAAATACTAATGGAGCATCCTGTATACCTGGTGCGGTTCTGAAGACCTCCTCAGGGTTTGGCCAGTGCGCTGGGGCAACGCTTGATCTAATGGTCCCATATCCTACCAGAAGAGCAGAAAAAGTAAATGTATCTGATAGAAGAAAAAACCACATCATCAGCTTTCCATAATCAATCGAAAAGGGAGATTTACCCCCACTCCATGGACTTGCCTTGATTTCGGTTACATTGGAAGAAACAGTGCTCATGCGAAAATCTAATTATTGGTTCAAAAGTAAAAAAACGTACAGATATATCCACAAAATATCCAGAAAATGCCAGAATATTCCAGCAACCTGTAAGCGAAATAAATTTTTCGCCTGCAAAACATCACTGTATATTCCTGTTAAAGCATAAAGTATAAGAAATAAGCCCGCAAAAATATGCACAGCATGAAAACCTGAAATTACGTATAAAAAAGAACCTGATGGGTTACCAGAGAAAAATACCCCATTATGTACAAGAACTGACCATGCCATCCACTGGCCACCCAAAAAAACCAAACCCAAAAACAAGGTTAACCATAGTAACGCTTTCTGCCTTGTAAACTTAAGTCGCTGAGCAGAAATATATGACATATGCAGGGTTACACTACTGGCGATAATGATAATTGTGGTAAAATTAAAAACTGGAGGCAATAAAAAATGAAGCCAATGGCCCTGAGCCTTAAGTACAACATAGGCACTAGTCAGAGCAGCAAAAATCATAACTGAGGCCACAATAAAGAGCCAGATAACAAATTTCTTTGGGCCGTAGTTTAGCCTTGTATTATCAATTTCCATATTAAAATAATTTATCCATTAGCAATGCTAGTTGTACCAGTGGCAAATAAACAAACGAGCCAAACATTAATTTTGATGCTGATTTAATAGTACAGGTATTATATAATCTGATTGCCTGAATTAAAAATAGTATGCCAGCCAACAATGAAACAAGTGCAAGAACATAACCACCCATATTTAAAAAAGTCGGTAGAATACTTATTGGTATAAGAAGTATGGCACTACCAAGTATCCAGGCAGCACTTTTTTTTCCCCTGCCTTGTTTTGAAGGTAAAAGTCGAAAGCCAGCTTTTTGATAATCATCATCAAGTACCCATGCTATAGCCCAAAAATGAGGAAACTGCCATACAAATTGAATAGAAAACAAAACCAGAGCAACTATACCCAGGTGACCAGTTGCAGCAACCCACCCTATTATCGGAGGCATTGCACCAGGTATTGCTCCAACATATACTGATATAGACGTAACCTGTTTCAGAGGAGTATAAACAAACGCATAGGACACAAGTGAGAAAGCCCCAAGTAAGGCAGTTAATGGATTGAGCAGGTACAGCAAAAATATTCCTGCAACTCCCATAATAAAACAGGCAAATATTGCCTCGTTTACACCCATTCTTAACGTAGGAAGAGGGCGGTTATGCGTTCGATCCATCAGCTTGTCAAGATCTTTTTCAAGAATCTGATTTATCCCGTTCGAAGCTCCTGTCACCAAAAAACCACCTGCAACAAGGGTAAAAAGCTTTAACCAGGAAAAGCTAGAACCTGTACCATATAAAAAAGTGATGGTTGCTGAAAAGACGACTAAAAAAGAAAGACGCATTTTTATAAGCAGAAAATAATCTGAAATTTTCTGCCCTACCGGCGTAACTTCTTCTTTCATTACTTTACTTGATACCATTCTATTATCTTATACACTAACCTGATTCAGTTGCTGCCTGTTTTCTGATGATTCTATTGATCTATTGAATCCTAAAAGGAAGATATAAACCAGATTACCAAACATTAACGAGGCTACAAAGATATGTAAAGCCTGGTTAACCGGAGGTAAAGCCAGGGTCGCCAGTAATGTGCCCGTTAAAAGTTGAATCCCTATGAGAATAACATTTATGCGGGCAACTTTATAAAGTCTGAACTTGTGTTGTTCGCCATAGTAAAGTAACAGGTATAAAACCAATACACCTATTGAAACAGCAACAGAAAGATAAACATGCCAATTCAACGTAATTCCAACATTACCAACCCATTCATTTCTATGTTGATGCTCAAATTGAGCAGAAACAATATCAATTTTTTCACGAACCTGGGTCCCAGTTAAAATCTGAATCGTTGTTAAAAAAATAAGCCCTAGTAAAAACCCATTGAACAGCCTGCTATTCTGAAAATTACCAATAAATTTACCCGCTAAACCTGACGCTAAAGTGTAGCCTGAGATAGCCAGTACTAAAATTATCAGAGCAAGCAGCATATGGATAGTAATCAACCAGGCAAATAAATTGGTTGATACAACGATAGATCCCAACCAGCCTTGAACAGCAATTAGAACTATTCCGAGAGACCATATAACAAAAAGAACTTTATTGGTGCTAATGTAATTGATTGAGTAAATCCAGGCTATGATGAAAAATATGCCGACAACTACAGATGCCAGTCTGTTGACATATTCCGTGTACGTGTTCCAAACGTTGAAAGATTCAGCATTTGAAACAGCAGGGTCAGATTTAATGTCGGCGGCCAGCTTTCTAAATCCGATAGCATTAAAAAAGGCAGCAGCCCGAATATTTTTTCTGAGCCTGGCACGAAGGAAAGCTGCTTTATAATCTGAAGGAAGCTCACCTACATTAGTTGGTGGAATATACCTATTAAAACATCTGGGCCAGTCAGGACATCCCATACCTGATCCAGAACTTCTAACTATACCACCAGCAAGAATTAATACCAGCAAAGAAATAATACTGGCAACGCTCCAGCGTATAAATCCTCTCTCAACTTTCGATCGCATCAATAGCGGCCTTAGAGCTTAAGACCATCCTGCTCAGTATCGGCAGTACGTCTTTTATATTCAGGCCTTAATAAATTTTCAAAATCCTCAGCCTTTTCACCACTAAAATCATGCGGTAAATTAGAACTCACAGTTTCAGTAAATGGCATTGTCTGTGGAAGAAAATCAATATCTGCGCCTGGTTTACTGTAATCATATGGCCAGCGGTAAACCGTTGGTAACTCTCCTGGCCAGTTGCCATGAATACCAACAACAGGTGTTGTCCACTCAAGCGTATTAGCGTTCCATGGATTTTGCACGGCTTTTTTACCAGCAAACATACTTACGAAGAAATTATACGCAAATATCAACTGGGCTAATCCGGCAGCAATGGCAGCATATGTGATGAACACATTTACCTCTAGCCATGGTTTCATGAAATCAAAAGAGGTAAATTCATAATATCTACGAGGCACACCGGCAAGACCAATAAAGTGCATAGGAAAGAATATCAGATATGCGCAGATGAACGTGATCCAGAAGTGTACATATCCAAGCTTAGCATCCATCATTCTTCCGAATAACTTAGGATACCAATGATAAACACCAGCAAGCATTCCAAAGATAGCAGCACTACCCATAACCAGGTGAAAGTGAGCTACAACAAAATACGTATCATGTAAATTGATGTCAAGGGAAGCATTACCCAGAATGATACCAGTAAGACCACCAGTTATAAAGAAAGAAACCAGACCAATAGCGAATAACATTGCCGGGGTAAAGTGAATATTACCTTTCCAGAGAGTGGCAAGATAGTTAAAAGTCTTTACAGCAGACGGTACAGCAATGATTAGTGTTGTAATCATAAAAACACCACCCAATAAAGGATTCATGCCTGTGACGAACATATGGTGACCCCATACGACAAAAGATAAAGCTGTGATGCCCATTAAAGAGCCAATCATAGCCCGGTATCCAAATATTGGCTTGCGTGAATTCACTGAGATGACTTCTGATGTAATACCAAGGGCTGGCATGATAACAATATAAACCTCTGGGTGACCCAGGAACCAGAATAAATGTTCCCATAAAATAGGGCTACCACCTGTTTGTGATAAAGCTTCTCCACCGATATAAATGTCTGAAAGGTAAAAGCTAGTTCCAAAGCTTCTGTCGAAAATTAATAGCAAAGCACCTGACAGCAACACTGGAAAAGAAAGAAGACCTAAAATGGCTGTCAACAAGAATGCCCAGATTGGAAGCGGCATCTTTGACATTGACATACCCTTTGTACGCATATTCAATACCGTACTTATATAGTTAATACCACCCATTAACTGAGAAGCAATGAAAAGAACCATACTCACAAGCCAGTACGTCATACCGGCACCTGAACCAGGAACTGCTTTGGGTAAAGCACTTAATGGAGGGTAAACAGTCCAACCAGCACTGGCGGGTCCAGTCTGTATGAAAAATGAAGCCATCATAACACAACAAGCGGCAAAAAAGAACCAATATGACAACATGTTAACGAAGGGCGAAGCCATGTCTCTGGCACCCAATTGCAATGGAATAAGCAGATTACTAAATGTTCCGCTGAGACCAGCAGTTAACACGAAGAAGATCATGATTGTACCATGTATCGTTATCAAAGACTCATAAAAATCAGGCTTCAGTCTACCACCTTCAGCAAAATTCTTTCCTAATAACGTTTCAAGAAAAGGGAAAGATTTATCAGGCCAGGCAAGTTGAATACGGAATAAAATGGACAATCCCATACCAATGAAGGCCATTATCACTCCGGTAACAAGAAATTGTCTGGCAATCATTTTATGATCCTGGCTGAATACCCATTTAGTGATAAATGTCTCCTTGTGCTGACCATGCTCATGTTCATCTGCATGTGTATGCACAACTTGTGCCTCGCTACGAATAATTGTCGTCTCCATCGTTCTTTTTTTAGTTAGCTGTAAGGGCTAAGCTTTTATTAATATCAAGTCGTTTTTTATCTACGGTCAGCTTGATCTGCTCACGATTAGCAGGAATACTGTACCATGGTTTCAGGTGTTTTAACCATTTTTTATATTCCTGTTCTGTTACAACACGAATTACTCTACCCATATTATAATGTCCTGCCCCACAAATTTTGGCACAAAGCATTATGTAATTAAACGTGTCAACTCCGAGTCGGGCACGCATTTCGTCAGTGGTGACCGTTGGCGTGAAATAAAAATAAGTAGGTACACCAGGAACGCAGTTCATTTGAACTCTGAAATACGGCATGTAAGCACTATGAATCACGTCTTTGGCACCCAAAATTAATTTAACAGGTCTGTTTACTGGTAGTGTGATAGTATCGCCTTGTTTATCGATAACATCATCGTACGAATTTTTATCTTTGAAATCTACTCCAAGTACATTACCACCCTGTATGAGCTTGTAATCCTTACGGCCTAAAACTCCATCTGCACCTGGGTATCTTGCCCACCATTTCCACTGTTCACCTGTCAATTCTACTGTTATTACATCTTTTCTTCCTTTTAGTTCGTCACCATTGAAAATATGTCTCCATGTGAAAAAACCAAAAATCACAAGCACAGTCAATACGATGGCCGGTGCTATCGTCCAGGCTTGCTCAAGCTTATTATTTTCAGGATAGAAATAAGCCTTTCTATTCGCATTATGGCTGTAAAAGTAA
Organism: bacterium; assembly: GCA_031363945.1. Lineage (GTDB taxonomy): Bacteria > Bacteroidota > Bacteroidia > Sphingobacteriales > Sphingobacteriaceae > JANLVJ01. Next base: position 18,698 of record JANLVJ010000041.1, read on the forward strand.
GACCAACCAAATAATAAAATATGCGTTATTACGAAAACGAAACCAATGATGTAACAGGTAATGGTAAATAAATTATCTGTGATGGCACCATGGATAGATGCCGCAGGAGGAAGCAATTGCTTACCATGAACATCAATTTCCCAGGCAATGCCTGCAAAAGCAGCAACAAGAGCTATGAGAAAAATCATTCCATTTATAGCATTCCAGTTGATGTCTTTATGTTTTCCATTTACTTCACTCGATAATTCATAAATACGAAATGTTTTACCAACTAAGGCGATGAACTGACCGCCGAGAACGATCATGGCAACTACAGCAAATACACCTAACCACATAACTGTGTTACTTTCAACAACGGGTGTTGCTGCACCTGCCTGCGCAAATAACGGAGAATCCATGGCGAGCAAGATAAAGAAAGGAATACACGCTTTAAGCATCCATGAGGAAGCAACTTTGCATGAATTCATTTTAATAAATCTATTTTTAAAAATCATATGCATCCAATTAAACAACACTAAGTAGGTGGGTTTTGTTATACATTTTCTATGTGATGATGTAAACTTTCTTCCAGATAAGGATGATCTTTCGCACGCATTGGCAATTTTGCAAGACTATACATCACAGAATAAGATGCAAGGCCAGCGAAAAGCAGGAAAGCACCAATTTCTGGTAGATCAATTCCCCAGTTACCCTTAACCGTTCCAGGCATTACCTGGAGAAACCAATCAAGCCAGTGTCCCAGAATAATTACGACAGCCATAATTTTAAGTGTTTTAGCATTTCTTTTGGCATCGCTTGTAAGCAGACCAAAAAATGGAATCACAAAACAGATACCGATATTCAGCCAGTAAATGAACTTATAACCCCAGTCTGCTCTCCAGCGTTGAGTGATATAAAAAGACTCATCTCCCATGTTACTGTACCATGTAAGCATAAACTGAAAGAACCAGGTGTAAGTAAAAAAGATGGTAAAAGCGAACATCAATGTTCCTAGGTTTTGTAAATGATTTTCATTCACTTCTTTGTAGTACCCATTTTCTTTTAACAACACCAGAAATAACGTGATAGCTGAAAGGCTTGTAACCCAGATACCGCCGAAATTATACCAGCCAAACATGGTTGAAGCTTCATGTGCTTCATTAGACATCATAACCATAAAAGAAAACAACGACTGTGAAACTGCGAATACCACTAAAAATGCAGTTGCAGTAATAAAAGTCTTTTTGTACAATGGCTTCGATGCGCCTTCAAGATCTTGCTGAATATCAAGAGAACGTAATCTTTTGCCGAAAATAATCCAGACAATCATAAACAGACCTATACCACCTATAAAAGTGGGTACATTCAGGATTGGTCGCTTATGTAAAACCAGCGGGTCAAAATTATGACTGCCAACAGTAGCTATGCCAGGTGCTGCCCAGGTCTGATAAAGGGTGTGAGTTAGCAAACCTCCTGCCACTACAAGAACTAGCAAAATTGCAGAAAGAATCAGTGTATTGGCGAATGCCTCAGGTACACGTAGCATTACCACTGACCAACCAGACTTTGCGGTATATGATACAGCGTAGAAAAATAAACTACCAATACCAAGACCTACAAAATAATAACTGCATAAAAGCAGGTTACCCCAGGTTCTGGCAGGATTATCGGCATGTATAAAGTAACCTAATACAAGGCAAACTAAGCCAGCGAGCATACTTATTATAGCTATTCGCCGGCCTCTTTCAGAAAATTGATATTGTTCAATCATAAGATGATATCTTCTTAGTGTAAAATCTTAGCCTCAGGGTTGGCCTTGTTGAAGTTTATGTACGTACATTACCAGCTTCCAACGCTCATTAATAGAAAGCTGTGAAGCATGAGGTCCCATATTATTTACTCCGTAAGTGATGGTATGGTAAATTTTACCGTCTGTCAGGTTCTTCATTTGTCCAGCTCCACTACGGCTTGAGTTGCCATTGCTATATGAAGGAGGTTTAACCGAAGGAGCATCCATAGCAACAGGACCATCACCCTGGCCTGTCATACCGTGACAATGGGAACAGAAAGACTGAAATAATTGCTTGCCACTGGCAAGGTTAACCCCATCAATACTCATTGGATTTTTCATTTCACGCCCTGCAGCTTCATACCCTGCAAGTGAATTAGCATAATGAAATGGCACATAACCTTCTGAAACAGGTACAGTACCTGCAACAGGAGTCATATCTGAAGAACCATTCTTACTAACCGGATTCTGAGAATCTGGGTTTAAAGGAACGGATGGATACATATTTGGCGCATATTCATAACCGCGATCTCTTTTACCCCGTATACACGAAGCGAAGATAAGGCTCGAAGCGACCAGCAGGAACAAACCTGTTTTTACCCGATTTGTGGATATCATTTTATCTCTTATTAAATTCTTTATAGGTTATTTCTGAAACGCCTGTACTTTTTAATAAGTCAGTAAGCTTCTCATTATTGGTATCAGGCACAGCCAATACCAGTGCAAAACGGTCATTTGTGCTACGTTCATCAAAAATATCAGGCTTTGCTCCTGGATACATTCCATTTACATAGAAATAGGCAAAAGCCATACCCAGGGAAGCAAAGAGTACAGTCAGCTCAAAGGTAATGGGAACAAAGTCAGGCCAAGGGAAGTAAGGTTTACCACCGATATCGATTGGCCAGTCAATTCCATTACAATAAGATATTAATGCAATTGCAGATAAACCACCGATACAACCAAAAACAAAAGCAATTTTTGGTAACCTTGAACGGGGTACATGCAGCATATGGTGCAGGCCATGCACAGGGTATGGTGTAAAAACATCGAAAATTGAATGCCCTTCAGCTTGTATTGATTTAACCCCGTCTTTCAAAAGATCTTCGTCGTTATACGAAGCCACAATAAATTTTGAATTACTCATGAAGCCCTCCTGTTTTTTTTGTTGAAGAAATTGTTGTTGTGCTTGCAATTACAATATCACCATAAGGTGAATCATATGCATTTCCATGGGCAGCAGCATGAGCAAATTCGCCAGCAGCTTGTAATTTTTGGCTTTGCTCACTTTGAGTTTTAAGTAATAACTTGACTTCGGCCATGGCAATTGATGGAAAATATTTAATGAACAGTAGAAACATTGTCATAAATAAACCAATAGAACCTACAAATACGCCTATGTCTACAATAGTTGGGTAAAACATCGCCCAGCTAGATGGTAAAAAGTCGCGGTGTAATGAAAGAACAATGATAACAAAACGTTCAAACCACATACCGATATTAACGAAAATAGAAAGTATCCACGTCAGTGTAATATTTGTTCTGATCTGTTTTACCCATAAAATTTGAGGTATGATAACATTACATGAAATCATCATCACCCATGCCCACCAATATGGACCCTGTGGACGGGTATAAAAGAAGTGATATGCTTCATATTCAGAACCAGAATACCAGGCAACAAAAAACTCAGTACCATAAGCAACACCAACCACAGAACCAGTCAGAATCAAAATTCTGTTCATGGTTTCAATGTGGTCACGGGTAATATATTTTTCAAGCTTTAAAACCGAACGTGCAACAATAAGCAGGGTTTGAACCATACCAAAACCGGAGAAAATAGCACCTGCGACAAAATAAGGAGGAAATATTGTTGTATGCCAGCCTGGTATAAGTGAAGTTGCAAAGTCAGAACTCACGATAGAGTGTACTGAAAGTACAAGTGGAGTGGCAAGACCTGCAAGAATTAAACTAACGGCCTCAAAACGAACCCACTGACGGGCAGAACCTGTCCAGCCAAAACTTAGTACAGAGTAAATTGTACGGCTGAATCCTTTTGCACGATCTCTGATAGTAGCAATATCTGGCACCAAACCTACGTACCAGAATACCAGTGAAACGGTGAAATACGTACTGACCGCAAAAGCATCCCAAACAAGGGGTGAATTGAAGTTAACCCATAAACTACCAAATGTATTTGGTAAGGGAAAAATCCAATAAAACAACCATGGGCGTCCCATATGCCCAAAAATATAAGTAGCAGCACAGATAACAGCAAAAAGCGTCATCGCCTCCGCTGAGCGGTTAATAGAATTTCTCCAGTTCTGTCTGAAAAGTAAGAGTACAGCAGAAATAAGGGTACCAGCGTGACCTATACCTACCCACCAAACGAATCCCGTAATATCCCAGGCCCAACCGATAGTTTTATTTAGCCCCCATTCTCCTACGCCATTCCAGAAGGTATCACCAATAGCAACCAGCCAGATGAGTAAAAAGAAGAATGAAGCCGAAAAGCCCAAAATCCAATTTCTGGTTGGTGGTCCTTCGACTGGCTTTAAAACTTCATCGGTGATCTGACCTAAGGTAACCTCATCACCGGTGATAAGAGGTTGTCTGTATAATGAAAGTTCCATAATTAATGCTTGTTAAAGGCTATTTGGGTTGGCCTCTTTATAATCAATATCTCTGTTTCTTACTTTTGTCATATATCCAATACCTGGCTGAACACCCAGTTCTTCAAGTACGTAGTAAGTGCGCTCATTTTTCAGCAAAGTTGATACCTCGCTATTTGGATCATTAATATCACCAAATACGATGGCATTAGCTGGGCAGGTTTGTTGACATGCAGTTTTAATTTCACCGTCAAGAAGTGGTCTGCTGGCAATTTTTGCCTCAAGTTTACCTGCCTGAATACGCTGCACACAGAATGTACACTTTTCCATCACACCTCTTGAGCGAACAACAACATCTGGATTAAGCACCATTTTACCAAGGCTATCATTCATATGATAGTCAAACTGATCATTATCAAAATACTTGAACCAGTTGAAACGGCGTACTTTATATGGACAGTTGTTTGCACAATATCTTGTACCAAAGCACCTGTTATAAATCTGTTGGTTTAACCCTTCAGAGCTGTGCATGGTTGCAAGTACCGGACAAACAGTTTCGCAAGGGGCATGATCACATTGCTGACAAAGCATAGGCTGGTGAAAAACTGACACGTTATCAATTTTATCATATTTACCTTCTTTATCTAATTGACCCAGTTCGCTTTCTTTCTGGTAGCTTTTACCATCAAGATTAAATGAATAATAGCGGTCAATACGAATCCAGTGCATTTCACGACGACGGCGAACCTCGTCCTGACCAACAACAGCAATATTATTTTCAGAAACACACGCTACAACACAAGCCCCACAACCTGTACATGCATTGAGGTCAATTGACATACCCCAGTGATGACCTTTTTTTAGCATTGGGTAAAATACATCTGCCTTTTCATCATCAGATTCTTTATCCGTATGACCAGAACCTGCAAATGAATTTTTCACATAATCAGCAAGCACTGTTTCTCTGATCATGTCACGGCCTTCTATTGTATCATGGGTCTGAGTACGTGCATACTGCCTGCTACCTGCTGTTTTTACAATTTCAGCTTTACCATGGTATTGAAATGAACCATTACTAAACCCTATGAACGGATATGCATTTTTACCTATATTATTTCCAGCCTTACCTACAGCAGTACGGCCATAACCTACTGCTAATGAAACTGCACCAAAAGCCTGACCTGGCTGTATTAAAACAGGTATTTCAACAGACGACCCGTTAACAGTCAACTTTACATAATCACCATCGCGCAACCCCATGTCATGGCAGTTACGTTGTGAAATAGCCAGGTAATTATCCCAGGTTACTTTAGTGACCGGATCTGGTAATTCTAATAACCAGGGGTTATTACTGTATTTACCGTCTCTGATCGAAACCATCTGGTAAATATCAAGCTCTAATTTATTGCTGCTTTGCTGTGACGATTTGATAATTGTTTGAACGACAGCATTGAGATCTTTTGAAAACGTATATTTCTGAGCTGCTTTCTGCGGGCCAACAATTAGACCAGCTTTAAGAAAATTGATCCAGTTAGCAGTAAAATCACCAGTGATACCAAGTCGGGGAAAAATATTCTTTTCCCAATTCGCTTTGATAAAATCATAATACTGAGGTGCTGATGATGAATTCTCTACCAGCGGATTATCAGTTTCAACACCTGGATTAGAAGCGTCAACTGTCATTCCGGTTGAGGCAGCGCCGATATTTCCGGGACCAGCCGAATCTGCCTCTAATGCCTGTATAGCAACAGGAGCAAGTGCTGCAGAAGTATCTTTTTTAGAAGTATCTGCCTTCGAAGTAGCGGGCTGTGCTACTGCTGGCTTAACCACTGATGCAAATGCCCAATTAAGTAAACTCTGCTGTGCAGCTCTTGAATCGAATACGGGGTTAATTGTTGGCTGTTGAATAGCAAGAATATTATTCTTAGCTTCAATATCATTCCATGATTCGAGGTAATGGTGATCAGGAGCAATTACATCACATAGAGCTGCTGTTTCATCAGCGCGGTCTGCGAATGAAATCTTAAGAGTAACCTTCTTTAGCCCTTCTGTTATGGCATTACTTTGAGCATAATTATAAACGGGATTTGTACCGTAGAATATAACTGCATCAACCTGCCCACGATTCATAGAATTGACGAATTCCATAACCCCGGCATCATTACCCTGAAAATTCAGTGTAGGATTATCGAGATCAATCGTATTACCATAACTATCAAGCATTGAATTGATAGCATTTACAAGTATCTGGTTAGAAACATCATTTGACCCGGAAACAACCAGCGCATGACCTTTTGCTGCCCAAAGCGCTTCAGCAGTATTTTTCACAGAATCAGCATGCAAGTCACCTTCAACACTATGAGAAGGTAAACCAGCCTTAATTGCCAATGCATTATAAAGTGATAATAACATCAGCCCAGATTCAGATGGCTTTACAGGAAATCTGAAATCTGCATTTGTACCAGTCAGACTCATTCCGCTCTCGATTTGAAAATGTTTCGACATTTTCTTTTCGAGCAGCATTTTAGTATTTCGTTTACTTACATATTGCTTGGTAAATTCAACTGGAGAAATCCAGGTACCAAGAAAATCAGCTCCAAATGATACAATAACGTCAGCTTTTTCAAAGTGATAAGAAGGCATTACTTCTTTATCAAAACTATTTTTATTAGCCTGAATCATGGCTGAATAAGAAACAGCATCAAATACTACCTGCTTGCTATTTGGGTAGGCAGCAGTGAAACGGTTGATGGCAGCCTGAGTTGAAGGGCTATAAACTGTTGAAGTCAGAATTCGAATATTGCCACTCTTGGCCTTAATGGCTTTAAGTTTCTCATTTACATACGTATCAACATCATCCCAGCCAGCATCAGCTCCAACTAAAAACGGACCTTTTAACTTTTGAGAATCGTATACATCAAGTACAGAAGCCTGGCCGACGGCATCAACTCCACCTCTGGCAACAGGGCAAGCTGGATTACCTTCGATCTTAATAGGTCTTCCTTCACGGGTCTTTACAAGAATGCTGTAGCCATTAAAGTTGCTTGTATAGTAATTAGCAACACCAGGAGTTACATCTTCAGGTTTTATTAAATACGGAATGGCCGTTTGAATCGGGGCCTTGCTACAAGCTGCAAGGGTAGCTGCACCAAGACCAAATCCAAGTGTTTTGAGAAAGTCTCTTCTTGGTGTTGCTTTCTTCAGACCTACATCTTCAAGAAAAGCATCAAAAGGAAGGTCTTCTGCAAATTCTCTTTTTTTCAATTCATTAAATTCCGGACTCGGATTTAATTCTTCCAGGCCCTTCCAATACTTTTTATGATCTTCCATTGTATATGTCAACAACTAGGATTAATAATGGCATTTTGCACACTCGATACCACCCATCATGGCAACAGTGACTTTCTGTCCTTTTTTGAATTCATCATGCATGGCAAGCATCTTATCATAATAACCATTGCCTTTTGAATTTACTTTGGTTACACGGTGACAATTAATGCACCAGCCCATTGTAAGTGGTGAAGCCTGATAAACCTGCTTCATTTCCTGAATCTGACCATGACATTTCTGACAGGTAACACCACCAACTTTAACGTGTTGAGAGTGGTTGAAATAAACGAAGTCTTGAAGCTGGTGAATTTTGACCCATTGGATTGGCTTTTTATTTGGTCCATATTTTTTATTATCCGGATCAAAATCAAGTGCTTTATAAATTTTAGCCAGTTCTGGAGAAACTTTACCATTATACTTTTCTCGAAGTTGAACAGCAGCATGACAATTCATACAAATATTCGCTGATGGAATACCTGCGTTTTTACTCTTCCATGCACCAGAGTGACAATACTGACAGGCAATCTTCAGTGCACCTGCATGTAACTGATGTGAATAATTAATTGGCTGTACTGGCTGATAACCCTGGGTAATACCAATAGTTAATAATTGGTTCCATGATGCGCCTGTGATCGAAATTGCAGTGAGTAATAACACGAGTACAACTGCTTGCTTGTTTTTAGCTAAACGTTTTAAGCCAGCAAGACGATCAACCTTAGGTTTGCTTATAGTCTCAGCTTCAGTTTCAGTAATTTCTTCTTCTGGTTCAGCAATACCACCCTTAAACCTGAGTAATAATTTCTCAAGTGTGATAATAACCCTGTTTAATATTCCTATAACAAGGAATAAAACAATGATTACCACTACAAGACCTGACAAGGTTAACCAGCTAGATGAAGTTGTGTCAGAAGCTGGTGCTGCTGCACCACCGACAGCGGCAACAGCCACTTTAGGAGGCACTGAAGCGTCTTTGATATAAGCAAGAATATCCTTTATATCATCAGTTGAGAGAATACCCTCAAAAACGTTCATTGAGGCCTGGTTATACTGGTTATAAATAGCGATTGCTGCCTTATCACCCGTAGCCCTGAATTTATTATTGTTAATAATCCATTTGACCAGCCAATCTTCAGTCTGAAGAGATGTAATTCCTTTCAATGCAGGGCCTACAACTTTATAATCAAGCGCATGACAAGATGTACAGTTATTTTTAAACAAGGTTTCCCCTTTTTTAGGGTCAGCTGCTTTTGCGGTAAAGACGCATACAAGCAGTAACAGAATTAACATCGCACCTCTAAAAAGAAAAGTTTTGAAGGCCGGTGGCTTGATCCAATTCATAATTAGTTTTATTAAATCTTGCAAAATAAGTGAGCGGTTTTAATTAGTTTTTTATTCCTACTATCAACCATAACCTGACAAAAGTATGACATAAGAAGGTGTTGGCTGGCCCCGAAAGGCCAATAATCCTAATTTATAATGATTCTAAACAATATATTACGTTAGCAACTGGTTCACGCAATTTGCTACTCATTTAAAATCCAGGCAAATATGAGTGGTGTAACAATAGTTGCATCAGATTCAATGATAAATTTTGGAGTTTCAATCGCAAGCTTACCCCAGGTAATCTTCTCATTCGGTACCGCCCCTGAATAAGAACCATAACTGGTAGTAGAATCTGAAATCTGACAAAAATAGCTCCAAAAAGGTATAGTTGGCATTTCCATATCCTGATAAAGCATCGGAACCACACAAATCGGAAAGTCACCCGCGATGCCTCCTCCTATTTGAAAGAAACCAATACCCTGACCATCAGAATTTTTAGTATACCAGTCTGCAAGCCAAACCATATATTCAACACCCGTTTTTAAAGTAGAAGGTTTTAATTCTCCTTTTATAATGTATGATGCAAAAATATTGCCCATAGTAGAGTCTTCCCAACCGGGTACTACTATAGGAAGATTTTTTTCAGCTGCAGCCAGCATCCAGGAATCTTTGGGGTCGATCTCATAATATTGAACAAGGTTACCGGAAAGAAGCATTTTATACATGTATTCATGCGGAAAGAACCGTTCACCCGCTTCTTCGGCATCTTTCCAGACCTTGAAAATATGTTTTTGCAAACGTCTAAATGCCTCTTCTTCTGGAATACATGTATCAGTGACCCGGTTGTAATGATTTTCAAGCAAATCCCATTCGTCCTGAGGGCTCAGATCACGGTAATTAGGTACTCTTTTATAATGAGAATGGGCAACCAGGTTCATGATGTCCTCTTCAAGATTTGCCCCGGTGCATGAAATAATAGAAACTTTATCTTGCCTGATCATTTCAGCAAGACTTTTCCCTAATTCTGCTGTACTCATTGCTCCTCCGAGCGTAACCATCATTTTGCCACCTTTTTCAAGGTGAAGTTCATATCCTTTTGCTGCATCAACTAATGCAGCGGCATTAAAATGCAGGAAATGCTTCTCTATAAATGATGAAATAGGATTTCGCTTTTTTTCCATTCGGGTTAACAGTTCAAATTTTGCGCTAAAATAGAGATATCAGGTGTTTTATTAAAAATTTTAATAAAAAGTATTTTAAAGGCTGTTAAAATAATAGTAGACAGCTTGAAAAAACAGCGTTAAAACGATTAATTATCTTGTAATAGGTTTGTATTATTTTATTTAGTTTAGATTTTGAGTTAAATAAAGAATTTCAAATAATGGAATATAATGCAACGAGTTATGTAAGTAGGGAAAACCTAGATACTTGCTGATACTACAACATTAATTATCATTGCAAGTGTGATGATTACCGTTAATTATTATTCTATCAAATTACGATCAGCATTGAGAGCTGAAATCTCAAGCCAATCAATTTATAGCTAAGCACAACTGGAAGAAACTAACGACATGGTTTTATCTCTTCAGACGGTAGGGGATAACAGTATTGTAATTAAAAAAGAAACTCTTACCAAGATCTTTGACACTACTAAATCATGCTATGATAGCTTAAATCCTTAATTCGTAGTTATACTTTCAGTTCATGATTCCGTGAATCCGGCAATAGACAGACCTGTATTTTTGAGATCAGGTATATTTGAGATCAGGCGTACTTGAGTTTATAATTCTCAGGAGTATACGATTTTTTAAAATAGACAATCCCCATAAAGAACATATCAATGGTAAGCGTCACACGATCATTTGAACAGATAACAGACCAGGCCTCTTCCATCCCTTCAGACCAATGAATATCGTCAAATACCATGACTGTATTTTCACCTGCATGTTCTAAAGCCCACTCAAAATAGCGCAGGGTTGCATCTTTCTGATGATTACCGTCAACATAGAAAAGAAAATTATCATTTTGCAAGTCAGCTATAACTTTAGGCAGTATGTTGTCAAAACTACCCTGCAAAATTAGGATGTTTTTCAGCTGGCTCTGCCGGTGAACCATAACCGCCTTTTCAGCTACTGATGGGCTTCCTTCAATTGTTATAAGTCTGGCATCGGGTGCAGCACCTGCAAGGTACAGGCTTGTTATACCAAGGCTTGTTCCGAGTTCAATGATCACATCAGGTTGCTGGAATTTACTAAGCCTATATAAAAACCTTGCGAGCCGTGGTGGCTTAAGGGCATTAATAGCAATCTGGCTGATCTTGCGTTTATTTGACTGGTGTAAAAGTGAACCTGCACCAAGATCAAGTATATCAAGCATTGTATGATCTGCTTTAAGCCCGGCCCTTAGCTGCTCCCATTTAATTCCGTCCCAGGGTTCAAACTTTCCATGTAAAAGCTTGGTATAAAAGGTAAAGACAAAGGGAGAATGAATACCATGTCCTGACTTTGCCAGAATCTGATGCATTACGTATTTTCGAATGAAGCTTAGAGAAAACATCGACAAATTTAAATCAAATCTTGTTAAATTTACATCGTTGAAATACTGTTATGGAGATAGATTCAAAAGAAGTAGAAGCATTGGTAAGTTTACTTGACGATCCGGATAATGAAGTTGCCTCAAATGTTGAAAATCGCCTTTTATTTTTAGGAAATCAGGTAATTGGTCATCTTGAAACTGCATGGGAAAAATCATTTGACGCATTGCTTCAACAAAAATTAGAATCTGTTATCCATAAGATTCAATTTGAATCAGTCAAAACAGACCTGAAATTATGGAAAGATTCGGGTGCGAATGATCTCCTGAAAGGTGTTCTGGTTGTCAATCGTTACCAGTATCCCGATCTTAAAGAGCAAAAAATTGAAAATCTTCTCGAAGAAATAAGGCGTGATGCATGGATGCAAATGACCTATGAGATGACACCTGCCGAGAAAGTCAAGATTCTTAACCATATATTTTACCGGGTTCATAAGTTTAGCGGCAATACGGCAAACTATCAGGATCCTCAAAATTCTTATTTAAACCTGGTTCTTGAATCTAAGAAAGGAAATCAGATTTCGCTGGCAATCGTTTATTCAATGGTTGCTCAAAGACTTGATATACCAATTTATGGTGTAAACCTGCCTCAGCATTTCATACTGGCTTATATGAATGATGAAATAACCTCAGAAGCCAGTCAGGAAGAAATTGAAAAAACTGGAATAGATCCAGTATCAGAACGTCAGCATAACACTGAAATAAGACCAATCGAGGAAGCTCATGACGCGGTTTTATTCTATATCAATGCCTTTAACAAAGGCTTCATTTTTTCTAAAAAAGAAGTTGATTATTTTCTCAAGCAACTTAACCTTCGCCAGAGAAGCGAGTTTTATCTGCCCTGCACATCAATCGAAATAGTCAAAAGAATTATTCGGAATCTTATCGGATCATATGAAAAACTGGGATACGAAATTAAAGTACATGAACTGCTGGAACTAGCTGAAATATTAGAAGATGCTGGTCAAAATAAAAATGAAAACGATAAGGAAATTGATAGCTAAATTGATAATCAGACTCATACAGACAATTATCAGTTTAACCTTTTTAATTTTTCCCCTAATTTTCCATCAGATATGCTTTTATGAACTCATCTATCTCACCATCCATGACAGATTGTACATTTGATGTTTCATGACCCGTTCGCAGGTCTTTTACCATCTTATAGGGTTGAAAAACATAATTTCTAATTTGAGAGCCCCATTCGATTTTTTTCTTTGAACCCTCTATCTTATCTGTAATCTCACGACGTTTACGAAGCTCGACTTCGTAAAGCTGGGATTTCAACAATCTTAAGGCATTCTCTTTATTTTGCAACTGCGACCTTGATTCCTGATTTTTTATAATTATACCAGATGGTTTATGGTAAAGCCTGACCGCAGTCTCTACCTTATTCACATTTTGACCACCTGCACCACCAGACCTGAATGTTTCAAACTCAACATCAGCTGGATTAATAGCTATTTCGATGGTATCATCAATCAGGGGATATACGTAGACTGATGCAAATGAAGTATGTCTTTTTGCATTTGCATCAAAAGGTGAAATGCGAACCAATCGGTGCACACCATTCTCTCCCTTCAGGTAACCATAAGAAAACGGGCCATCAAATTGTAAGGTTACTGATTTTATACCAGCTACATCACCAGCCTGATAATCCTGCTCAGAAACTTTGTAACCGTTTTTTTCTGCCCACATGATATACATACGCATGAGCATACTTGCCCAGTCGCAGCTTTCTGTGCCACCAGCACCCGAATTAATCTGAACAACCGCACTAAGTTGGTCTTCACCAGCACTCAGCATATTTTTGAATTCAAGGTCTGAAAGCATTTTCTCAGTAAGCTGAAATTGCTGTTTCATCTCAATATCGGTAACACCTTCGTCTTTATAAAAATCGTAAAGTACTGCTGTATCTTCTAAAGATGCATTTACTTTTTCAAAACTATCTGTCCATGCTTTTAAAGACTGAACATGCTGCAGAATTGTTTCTGCCAGCTTAGGTTCATCCCAAAAACCTGGGGCCAGTGTTTTTTCCTGTTCTCTTGCTATTTCTTCATTCCGCCGATCGACGTCAAAGATGCCTCCTCAGAGAAGTTATTCTATCTCTTAAATCCTTCAGCTGTTCGCTAGTCATTTGATAAAAGTAAAACAATTTAATCAGCTCTGGAATTTTATCGAAAAAGTGTTAATCTTATAGTTCAACTGAAAAGACATCTCATGCTCAAAAATCAAGAATTTACGGCAACAAAAGCATATCAGGCATTAGTTATACACATTATAGAACAGCAAAAATTTTCACTTAAAGAATCTTTCAGACTTGATTTAACCCGTTTCACAAAATTTTCACGCCGATTCAATACTATCCTGTTTGATTTTTCAAAGAACCTTATAACCGACAAGACCTTTAGTTTACTTCTTGATCTGGCCAGGGAGTCTAAGCTTGAGGATGCTATCAGAAAGATGTTCTCGGGTGATCTGATTAATCAAACAGAACACAGGGCTGTACTACACACAGCTTTACGCAATATTTCTAATTCTCCGGTTTACGTTGATGGTAAGGATGTCATGCCAGATATAAATGCGGTACTGAAACAAATGAAAATATTCGCCGATAAAATATGCACAGGTAACTGGCTGGGGTATACTGGAAAACCTGTAAAGACAATCGTAAATATTGGTATTGGCGGTTCTGACCTTGGTCCATTCATGGTAACTGAGGCGTTAACACCTTATAAGATACCTGGAATCACAGTTCATTATGTTTCAAATGTTGATGCTAGTCAGCTGGTTGAGGTCTTGAAACTGGTTGATCCGGAAACAACCTTATTTATGATCGCCTCAAAAACCTTCACCACTCAGGAAACAATGACAAATGCATTTTCTGCCAGAGAATGGTTTCTAAAACAGGCAGGGGATGAGAAGCATGTTTCCAGGCATTTTGTGGCTATTTCAACAAATGAGGCAGGTGTGCAGAAGTTTGGAATTGCTCTTGAGAATATGTTTGGTTTCTGGGACTGGGTAGGGGGCAGATATTCTCTATGGTCGGCAATCGGACTATCTATAGCCTGTTCAGTTGGCTTTGACAATTTCAAAGAACTACTGACAGGCGCCCATGAGACGGATATGCATTTCAGGGATTCCCCTTTCGAAGAGAATATCCCGGTGATTATGGCTGTTCTTGGTATCTGGTATAATAATTTTTACGGAGCACAAACAGTTGCCTTGCTTCCCTATGATCAATATCTACACGCCTTTCCTAAATATTTTCAGCAGGGGGATATGGAAAGCAATGGTAAACATGTTGATCGAAATGGTAAAGATGTTACCTATCAGACAGGCCCTATTATCTGGGGTGAAGCAGGTACCAACGGCCAGCATGCCTTCTATCAACTGATTCACCAGGGCACCAAAATGATTCCATGTGATTTTATTGCCCCTGCCATTTCGCACAACCCTTTAGGAAAACATCATGAATACCTACTTTCGAATTTCTTTGCCCAAACCGAGGCCTTAATGAATGGCAAAACGAATGATCAGGTAGTTCAGGAGTTAAGAAAAAATGGAACAACAGAAGCAGAGATTACAGCTCTTGCGCCATTCAAGGAATTCAAGGGGAATAAGCCGACTAACTCTTTTTTAATTCAGGAAATTACTCCCAGGAGCCTTGGCAGTCTGATAGCGCTTTATGAACATAAGATTTTCGTGCAGGGTATCATCTGGAATATCTTTAGTTTTGATCAGTGGGGTGTAGAACTTGGTAAGGAACTGGCAAGCAAGATTGTTCCTGTTCTTGAATCTGAAGAAAATTCTACTGAACATGATAGTTCTACGAATGGGCTGATCAACGCCTTTAAAGCTTTTCGTTCTTAAACATCACCCCCGTTTAAAATTGGTTCTTAAAATATGATTCAACCAAAATTAATACCCTAAGCTATTATTAACTTCCAGTAATTCTTTATGGAAATTCAAAGAAGAATAAAGCGGTGGTTCAATTTATCATAGCAAGCTTTAATTATGAGAAAGATTCTCTACGTTTGAACAGCAGTCAAACTGTTATTTTGATAAAAGACCTGAAATAACTATCCTGGACCAGCGAAAAATGCATCTTCAATATGGAAGATACCTTTTACCTTTAATTTCTTATCAAGAATTATGGCTATAATATCATAGCGAATTTCGCCGCCGTATTTTTGATCATGAATATATAAACCTGAGGCCTTTCTGATGTTTGCTTCTTTTTTATAATTAACCGCCTCTTCAGGATAGCCAGAAAGCTCACTTGACCTGGTTTTAACTTCAACAAAAACAAGGGTATTTTTCTTAGATACAATAAGATCAATTTCTGACCTACCAGCACGGTAATTTTTACAGTGAATAAAAAACCCCAATGTCAAGAGATATGCGGCGGCTGCAGTTTCGCCGATACATCCAATTTTTTTATTCTTATAATTCACCAGTTTCAATATTAGAAGAGAATAAATAAAGATAGTCTTTACATTTATTTATTTTGATTTAAGATAAATTTTAAAGTAGGGTGTGGAGCAAGGTCTCGGGCTGGTGAGAAAGAAATGAAGAAAATGTAGTAAGCCATTGCAACTAAACAAAAGCTAGGTACTTTGAGAAATTGCTCCAGATACCGGACTAAGTATAAATGAAATTAACCTTCTTTAATGGCGACACACCATATTGACTATAAAATTAATGTAAAAATAGGAGTACCAGATATGCTGGTTAAAACAGAGGTTCTGATCATGAAGATAAGTTAAATCTATCTTTGAAAAATCAAAGCAGATTACCCTCGTTTAATCTTTACTTTTGTACATGCCAAAGCTTAATATTCTTGACTGGGGGCTTATTTCATACAATGAGGCCCAGTTGCAGCAAGAAGAAATATTGAAAGGAATTGTTGATCAGAAACTCCTGAACAGAAATGCAATTCAATCAATTCAAAACAAATTACCTGAATCATACCTGATATTTTGCCAGCACTCACCTGTTTATACCCTTGGAAATTCAGGTTCTAAAGAAAATTTATTGCTTGATGAAACTGAACTATCAGAACGGGGTATTGAATATTATAGGATACGCCGGGGTGGGGATATTACTTTTCATGGCCCTGGGCAATTAGTCGGATATCCGATTCTTGACCTGGATCAGTTTTTTACTGATATACATAGATACCTGCGATTACTCGAAGAAACCATAATCTTAACCCTGGATGACTTAGGTATCAGAGCGGGTAGAATCTCTGGGCTTACTGGCGTATGGGTAGGGTTTGAAGAGCCCGAATCAGCCCGAAAGATTTGTGCAATCGGAGTGCGCTGCAGTCGCTGGGTAACAATGCATGGATTCGCCTTGAATGCAAATACTGACCTCTCCTATTTCGAAAATATCATTCCCTGTGGAATAAAGGATAAAGCGGTAACCTCTATTGAAAAAGAACTGGGCCAAAAGATAGATTTACCAGTGGTGCAACAGGCTGTTATGAAAAACTTTCTTCATATTTTTGAATTACCTCAACGGCTTTTACTTAGTTAATAATAAAGAGCATCTTCTCTGAACTTAAAAAAGCATAAGTAGTTCATAGCGTGTCCTGTGATTATTTATGTTGGGATGATTCTTCCCCCCATTGAATAGATTTTAAAATAGAACCTGAACTTTGCTTTAAAGTTTATTGAAATATAAAGGATTTTAATGTCCAAACCACCGGCCCTGCCAGGCGTACCATAAAAAAAGGCAGCCCCCGGTTAGGAAGCTGCCTCGTACAATATTGGTGAATGAATTACATCATTCCACCCATACCACCCATACCACCCTGGCCACCGCCATGAGAATGAGCAGCTTTATCATCTTCCTGCTCATCGGCTAAAACAACTTCAGTTGTTAAAAGCATACTTGCAATTGAAGCCGCATTTTCAAGCGCTACACGAGCAACTTTCTTTGGATCAATAACACCTGCAGAAATTAAGTTTTCATACTTATCTGTGCGTGCATTGTAACCAAAATCAGCCTTTCCTTCACGTACTTTCTGAACAACAATTGAACCTTCACCACCAGCGTTATGAACAATCTGACGTAATGGCTCTTCTAATGCTCTTCTTACGATCTGAATACCAGTATTCTCGTCCTCGTTAGCACCTTTAAGATTCTCAAGACTATCAATAGCACGGATATAAGCAACACCGCCACCAGCAACAATGCCTTCTTCAACCGCAGCACGGGTTGCATGAAGAGCATCGTCAACACGATCTTTCTTTTCTTTCATTTCTACTTCAGAAGCAGCACCAACATATAGAACAGCAACACCACCAGCTAACTTAGCCAGGCGTTCCTGTAATTTTTCTTTATCGTAATCAGAAGTTGTACTTTCAATCTGTGCCTTAATCTGGTTTACTCTTGAAGAGATAACAGTTTTTTCACCTGCACCATTGATGATTGTTGTATTGTCTTTATCAATAACAACTTTTTCAGCCTTACCGAGGTAAGTCATTTCAGCATTCTCAAGTTTGTAACCGCGCTCTTCAGAAATAACTGTACCACCTGTAAGGATAGCTATGTCTTCTAACATAGCCTTACGACGATCACCAAAGCCCGGAGCCTTAACAGCGGCAACCTTTAAACGACCCTGTATTTTATTAACAACAAGTGTAGCTAATGCTTCTCCTTCTATATCTTCTGCAATGATCAATAATGGATGACCAGACTGAACCTGCTTCTCAAGAATTGGCAGCAATTCTTTCATTGAAGAAATTTTCTTCTCGTAAATCAGGATATCCGGAGTTTCAAGTTCGGTTTCCATCTTATCTGCATTTGTAACAAAATATGGAGAAAGGTAGCCTCTGTCGAACTGCATTCCTTCAACTACTTCAACAGTAGTTTCTGTACCCTTAGCCTCTTCAACGGTCATAACTCCTTCTTTCTTAACCTTATCCATTGCTTCTGCAATGAGCGATCCAATAACTTCATCATTGTTGGCAGAAACTGTTGCTACCTGCTTGATTTTATTGTTATCATCACCGACTGCAGTAGACTGCTGCTGAAGATTGGCAACAACAGCAATAACTGCTTTGTCAATTCCTCTCTTCAAATCCATTGGATTTGCACCAGCTGCAACGTTTTTTATTCCTGCAGTAACAATAGCCTGTGCAAGTACAGTTGCAGTTGTTGTTCCATCACCAGCAATATCAGCTGTTTTTGAAGCTACTTCTTTAACCATCTGAGCACCCATATTCTCAATAGGATCTTTCAGTTCAATTTCTTTGGCAACTGTAACACCATCTTTCGTTATGGTTGGTGCACCAAATTTCTTATCTATAATTACATTTCTACCTTTTGGGCCGAGGGTTACACGAACAGCATTGGCAAGAATATCAACTCCTCTTTTCAGAGCATCTCTAGCTTCAATATTGTATTTAACTTGTTTTGACATTGGTTATAGTTTTTGGTTATTGATTGTAAATAATGAACCTGAAATTTCAGGTTTAAAGAATTGCGTATATATCAGACTCGCGCATGATTAATAATTCTTTTCCATCTACCGTAATTTCTGTACCGGCGTATTTGCCATATAAAACCTTATCACCAACTTTAACAGTTGTTGGCTCGTCTTTTTTACCGGCGCCGACTGCAACAACAGTACCTTGAACAGGCTTTTCTTTTGCAGTGTCGGGAATAATTATTCCACTGGCAGTTTTTTCTTCAGCAGCAGCGGCTTCAATTACCACTCTGTCTGCGATGGGCTTAATGTTTATTGACATAATTAGTACGGTTATTGATTTTAGTGAAATTAATTTTAAGATCCTGAACAGTTTTCATGCCAAGCATTAGAACAGCAATTTTTTTGACATATTTTCATTCAATAGCAATTTGAATTTAAAAATCAGGCATAAAAAATGACATGCTGGCAGATAAATTTTTTGCAAATTACAGACACAACGAATCTGATTATGTTTCTGGGTTAATTCAAAATAAGGCTTTTATTTTTTTGATGGGGCAGTATTAGCTGCACCTGGATTTGTTGGGGGAACAGCAGCCGGAGAAGATTTTTGAGCTCCATTAGCCGGTGGTAATGGTGCTGGTGAAGAAGTTGAATGATCAATTTGTGATTGTATAGCAGACTCTTCTATATTTTTTCCGGGAGAAAACACTTTCATACCAAGACAGATTACAAGTAGTGCTATTGCAAGTCCCCATGTTGCCTGTTCTAGAAAATCACCTGTGCGCTTCACCCCCATGATCTGGTTAGAGGCACCAAAAGTTGAGGATAGTCCACCACCTTTAGGTTCCTGAATTAAAACTATCAGAATTAGAAATGCGCAGACCAGGATGGCAAGTACTGTTAAGAAGACGTACATGGTATAAGTTATAGTTTTATTTTATTTATTGTCTGCAACCTCATTTTTGATTTTTTCGCGCAGGTCTGCAAAGTACGCGCTTTTATTTGGGAATTTCAAGCGTAAGTCATCATAAGCTTTTATTGCTTTTTCATATTGTTTTTGCTGGTAGTAAATTGCAGCCAGGGTTTCGGTAACAATACCCGCGTCTTTAGATGCGCGTTCAACCAGCATGTCAACATTATCCTGATCATTCAAAGGATGATTTGGTTTAATATGCTGAGGGTCTTCTGTTAAAAATTGTTTAATCAGCTGATCTTCCTTTTTGTTCGGATCAAATTCAATTACCCGCGAATTTTCTACTGAATCATTTACTGGTAGCACAAATATATTTGCCTGATAATGTTGCTCTAAGGGATCAGGTAAAACCGAAGTCATAATTACTTCAGATTGTGCTGAAACAGAATTAGCTGTATTTGTTGAATTTAGAAAGTACCCTTTTTGTGTTTTTTTAAGCCAATACAGAAAGGTTTTGCGAACCGGAGCTTCATCAGGTACCTTTCTATCAAGAACTGCCTTTTTAGCTGCCAAATGGGTGGTTTCGGGAACTATGGTGACAGGCTCCTGTTTAAAAAGACTTGAGACAACAGCTACAGGAATTGAACTTTCAGTAACAGGAGCAGCACTTTCGTCAACAGGAGCAGTACTTCCGGAAGAATCAGTAACGCTTTTGGCAACAAAGCTAACATGTCCTGATAGTTCATTTTTTTCTTTATCAGGGAGAGTAGATGATTCAATGGTTTCAGTTGCTTTTGGCTCTTGCGAATGCTTTTTACTTGGCAGACCCATTAAATTAAACAGTACAATTCGATCAGGCGTATAAATAGCAGCGAGAGCGACTAGTGATTCTGAGTCGGCAAGCTGGTAAACCTTGGAATGACGTGCTATAGCAAGCCTTAATGACTGGCAATAAGGATAATTGCCAACCTGTTCACAAAGAAGCTGGTAATTTGCCTGGTCCTGATATTCGGGTGCTGCAATTAGGTTATTGATCTTTTCTTTAAAACTATCCATCACCAGTCTACAAATGCCTTGTTAAAAATTTTTTGTAATAATCTTTTATTTATATCATCATCAAGAGATTGCTCGACTTGCTGAAGACTTTGCCTTGCGTTGTCAAAATCTGAATAATCAGAAAAGGTACTTTCCCAATTCTTATTCTCTTTGACGTTTGTGAATTTTACGTTGATTGAAATTGTGAGCCTGGTTTGTTCAGAAGTGGTTTGTGAGTTTTGCCCCACCCCACCCGTAATGGCTACAGGCTGTACAGTATAATCTGTTATTGTACCTTCAAATATAATATCTGCAATAGCAGGGTCCCGCACATAGCTTAAACTTGTTCCATTAATTACCTGAGTTTTTAATCCCTCAGTTAATTTCTGACTCAGATTAGGAACCACCAGCCTGGCATTATTTTCAAATTGACTAACTGCTACGGTTTTAACCTCTGGTGAAACTGAAGCTCCAGAGAATTTATAGATACCGCATGAACTAAGTAAGAAGAGAAAAGTCACTAGCAAAACATGCTGTTTCATCCAGGTAAATTAGTTGTTAAAAGTTAACGAATCAAATAAGAGGCACGGGTAACTAAATTAAATAATTTGGCTTAAAGATTATATTCTTTGATTTTACGATAAAGGGTGCGTTCAGAAATTCCTAATTCGGCAGCTGCATTTTTACGCTTTCCTTTATGCTTTTTTAATGCCTTCCTGATTAATTCAGTTTCGTTTTCGCCTAAAGATAGCGTTTCTTCTACCTCCTCAGAATGGGTAGTACTGTAGTTTTGACCATTATAAATCGGTGTGTTTAACATAGGGTCAAAATTCAAAGCAGACTCATTATGCTGGGCTGGTTGAACATAATTGCTAAAAAGCTGAGGATGAAGCTCACCGTTTTGAATTCCGGCTTTCGGGTCTCTGACAATATCTGAAACAGCAGTCTTTAATTCAGAAATATCTTTTCGCATATCAAACAAGACTTTATACAGAATATCGCGTTCTGAAAAATCTTGTTCTTTGGCATCTTGTTGAATACGCATTGGCAGATTCCTGTTTTTATCATAGGGTATATAATTCAGAATCGTTTGCCCACTTATATCACGCTCCTTTTCAAGAACCGCTATTTGTTCTGCTATATTTTTTAGTTGCCTGACATTACCCGGCCAGTCATAATTACTCAGCACCTGACGGGCTTCGTCAGATAATTGCACCAGGGGGCTATGGTATTTATCAGCAAAGTCTGCAATAAACTTTCGAAATATGAGATAAATATCTTCCTTTCTTTCACGAAGAGAAGGTATTTTAAGAGGAACTGTATTTAGTCGGTAATATAAATCTTCTCTGAATTTACCTTTCAAAACAGCTTCATAAACGTCTACATTGGTGGCTGCAATTATGCGTACGGCTGTTTTTTGAACTTTTGAAGAACCGACACGTAAGTACTCTCCGCTCTCAAGTACTCTTAGTAATCTTGCCTGGGTACCAATTGGTAGCTCTGCTACCTCATCAAGAAAAATAGTGCCTCCGTTTACTACTTCAAAATAACCTTTTCGAGCCTCATGTGCTCCGGTAAAAGATCCCTTTTCATGACCAAATAGCTCAGAATCAATAGTACCTTCTGGAATGGCCCCGCAATTTACAGCGATAAATGGTCCGTGTTTGCGTGTACTCATCTGGTGAATGATATGGGAAAAGACTTCTTTTCCACTACCACTTTCACCTGTGATGAGTACAGATATATCTGTTGGTGCAACCTGCCTGGCAATCTCAATAGCCCGGTTCAGCAAGGCTGAATTACCAATAATACCAAAACGGTTCTTAATGTCTTGTGCGTCCATATAATAATAAAAAGGCCATCAGAATGATAAACCTGTAGAATGGTAATAGAATTAGCGAATAATAAAATCGGCAAGTAATGTGGCACTAGTACAATCTCGTATGATAACCCCGGCATATTGACCTGGTAGTATATTTCCTGGTGACGGAAAAACAACCATAGAATTATGGTCATTTCTACCTGACAGATCATTTGCCGATTTTTTTGAGGTTCCTTCAACAAGTACTGTATGAAATGTACCGATTTGCGAAAGTAAGCGGGCATGAGAATGCTTTTTTTGCAAGTCAATAATTTCTGTCAACCTCCGGCTTTTAATTTCCTCAGGAATATCATCTGCATAATTTTTTGCAGCCGGGGTTCCTGGACGCTCAGAATACTTGAACATATAAGCAAAGTTAAACCTCACTTCTTCCATGATGCTTAATGTTTCAGCATGATCTTCCTCTGTTTCAGAACAAAAACCTGTTATGGTATCAGTTGAAATGGCACATCCAGGAATTATTCTCCTGATTGCTGCCACTCTGTTCAAATACCATTCACGATCGTAAGTACGGTTCATCATCTTCAAAATGCGTGAACTACCCGACTGTATCGGGAGATGTATGTATTTGCAAATATTTTCATGCGCTGCCATGACGTATAATACTTCATCTGTTATATCTTTAGGATGAGAAGTACTGAACCGTATTCGCATTAGAGGGTCAACATTTGCCACCATTTCGAGCAAAGCAGCAAATGAAACATTGCCTTCAACTGATTCAAAGGAATAGGAGTCAACATTTTGCCCGAGTAGCACGATTTCTTTAAAATTATCAGCCGAAAGGGTTCTGACTTCTTCAACTATTGAAGTGGCATCTCTTGAACGTTCACGCCCCCTGGTGTACGGAACTACACAAAAGGAGCACATATTGTTACATCCCCGCATAATAGAAACATAGGCAGAAATACCATTGCTGGCAAAGCGTAGAGGGCTTACATCAGCATACGTCTCTTCTCGGGATAATAGCACGTTGACTGCTTTCTGTCCGGTTCCTGCTTCTTCAAGCAGACGTGGTAAATCACGGTAAGCGTCAGGTCCAACCACAAAATCAACTAATTTTTCCTCTTCAAGAAACTTTGCCTTAAGGCGTTCTGCCATACACCCAAGTACCCCAACCAGCAATGAAGGTTTTTTAATCTTCGAACTCCTGAAATCAGTAAGACGTTTTCTCACCCTTAGCTCGGCATTTTCCCGAATTGAGCAGGTATTTATGAGAATCACATCAGCTTGACCAGAATCGGTGGTTATGCTAAAGCCTTCTTTTTGCAATATAGAGGCTACAATTTCAGAATCGGCAAAATTCATTGCACAACCATAGCTTTCTATAAATAGCTTCCGTTCACCTGAATCATTGTCGGTTACTGCAACATAAAACGTTTCTCCCTGCCTATCCTCTTTAAGTAATTGTTGTTGCTCTTTCACGCTAATCATATTGCATTAAAGTGTAAAAATATAAAAATTAAATTAAATGACATTATGGCAGACCCGTTTCAGGCAACAAGATTTTATTTATTTTCGGAACTCTTTTAATGGGCTTCCGTACCACTAAAAACGACCTATAGTTCCGATATCAGGTTTTTAACCCTAAATTAGTCTAATGAAACTCTAATGAAAACCGTGTGCAATTGTTCAACATTATTCGTAATTTTTATACATGTTTGCAAATAGCTTACGTAAAAACTTAGTTTTATCCTTTAGGGTATTATTAATTTTTACTTCATCAATATGCCTTCTTAATTTTTTAGGCTCTGTCTATTACCAAGAGACTTGTAGACTAAAAATAATTCAGCTCATTAAAGAAAGCAGTCATAATCTTTATGGGCTTCAGGTAAAAGATATACATCTTAACCTGCTACTGGGTAAAATTCAACTCGACGAATTAGCGCTTGAACCTGATACCGTAATTTATCTGCGTTTAAAACAAGAAGGAAAGTCTTCTTTCAACAGGTACCATTTACATGCCAAATCATTGGTGATTTCATTCAGGCAGGTATACAGACTATTATTTGACGGGCGGCTGCATATTGGCGATATAAGCCTAAATCAGCCAATAATCCATGTCCAAAACGATTCAATACCCGGCCAAGATGGTAAAAGAGCATTTTCAAACGCTGATTTCCCTTTAAATAAAGGACTGGTCAGTTCAATATTTATAGATAACCTGACCGTGAACCATGGACAAATTTCATATTTAAAAACCGGGCACATCAAATCAGAACAGTTCACCTGCAATAGCAATCAGGTTTATTTTCACGCAGAAAGCATAATTATAGATAGAAACAGTTTTAAATCAACCTTGGTTTCATTTCTTGACAAACAGAAATTTACCCTCGATTTACATTCCTTAATCTTTAAAAAGCGCAGTGGCTCTTATGTTTATACTGCAAGAGAAGCAAGAATTGCAAAAGATGATAATGAGGTGCGTATAGAAGGCTTGAAGATGCTTCCTCAATTTAAGGTACCCGAATATATACTTTCAGTAAATGAAAATCCAGGAAGAGATTTCATGACACTGGGCATTGATAATATCAGTCTGAAAGTTTCGGCATTTTTCAAAATGGTTAAATCCGGGTTCATTGATATTCCAGTTATTTCAATAGAGGGCGCCGACTTTAAATATAATTCTGACGGTATTCCAAGCACTGTATTGAAGAAATATGATATGCCTCAGAACTTTTTAAAAAAATTAAGCACCCGAATTAAAATAGACAGCATAGAGATACACCATAGTACCATTCTATATCAGGATTACGGTGTGAGTACCCATAAAAATGGGCGGGTAATCTTTAATGATATTAATGGGGTGATTTCTCACCTCAGTAATGATTCATCCTATTTACGAAAACATAAATACCTGGATATTGCTATTCGAACAAAACTGTATAATACTGGCAATCTTCAGTTAAACGTAACATTCGACATGCAGTCTAAGACAGACTCGTTCAGATACTCGGGTATTATGGGTTATTTCCCGCTGACAATCATAAACCAGATAACCGTACCACTTTCTTCACTGCAGATTATACGTGGAAATGCGGTAAATTGCTGGTTTGATGTATGTGCTGATAAGCAGGGCGCAACCGGACGGCTAACAGGAAACTATCATAATCTATATATCAAGCTCCTGGCTGATGATACAACCATTGCCGCCTCACATAAAATGAAAACCCTGTCTTCTCTGGCAAATATGTTCATGGTACTCAATGATAACCCCCTGATTAATGAACCTCTTCGTACTGAAGAAATTTATAACAAACGTGATGAAAACCGATCTTTTTTTCGGTTCATGTGGAGATCGCTGTTATCAGGATTAAAGCCCACGATCGGGATGCAGAAAGGAAGAGAAGAGAATTTCAACGCATTTATTACAAAATATCAACATTTCACAACCTGGCACCGTTCGGGTCAGAAAGCCCGCATTATTAAACGTGAAAATAGGAGGCATTTACGAAAATTAGTAAAGGAAAGCCATCGGATTAAGAGCAGTTAAATTTTAATGTGTACAGATCGCTTTTTTTACTAGTTTCAGGCAATAAAACTGAACCTTAAAAAGAATCATATGCCAGTAAAAAAACTCTTATTTATTGCACTCTCAGCCCTGACATTATCAGGCACCCAGGCTATTGCGCAAAAGGTTGACTTCACCGAATATAATTTGCCCAACGGTCTTCATGTAATTTTGCACCAGGATCATACTGCTCCTGTGGTTGCAGTCACTGTCATGTACCATGTTGGTTCAAGAAATGAAATAACAGGCCGAACAGGTTTTGCTCATTTTTTTGAACACCTATTATTTGAGGGAAGCGAAAACATTAAAAGAGGTGAGTTTATGAAGCTTGTTTCTGCAGGCGGGGGCCAGAATAATGCCAATACAACCCAGGATCGCACTTTTTATTATGAGATTTTCCCTTCAAACCAGTTAAGAACAGGTCTCTGGCTTGAAAGTGAGCGAATGATGCATCCGGTAATCAACCAGATAGGCGTAAAAACCCAGAATGAAGTTGTCAAAGAAGAAAAAAGACTGAGCTTTGATAATCGTCCTTATGGCAATATTATTAATGTCATCGGCCAGGATCTTTTCACGCTTCACCCCTACCATAATGGCGTAATCGGATCAATGAAAGACCTTGACTCAGCCAAGCTAGGCGAATTTAAAGACTTTTTCAAACAGTTTTATGTGCCCAATAATGCAGTTTTAACAATATCAGGTGATATTGACCTTGTCACAATACGCCCGTTGATTGAGTCATATTTTGGTCCTGTTCCAAGGGGTAAAGACGTGACCTATACCCAGATCATTGAGAAACCAATTACCAAACAGATTATTGATACAGCTTATGATGCTAATATTCAAATCCCAGCTATTCTAGCAGCCTATCGGGTACCAGGTAAGGATAGCAAAGATTCTAAAGTAATGCAGATGATATCATCTATTCTTTCTAGTGGAGCAAGTTCGAGAATGTATAAAAAAATGGTTGATGATAAAAAAACTGCTTTGCAGGTTTTTGCCTTTAACTACGCCCTTGAAGACTACGGAATGTACATTGTAGGGGCGATTCCGAATGCAGGAGCAGCACCAAAAAGCTTATTAGCTGATATGGATGAGGAGGTTTTAAAACTTCAGAAAAATTTAATTAGCACTGATGATTATCAGAAGCTTCAAAATCAGTTTGAAAATGATTTTGTGAGTGAAAATACCCGGATGCAGGGTATCAGCGAAAATCTGTCTAATGGATATACTTTTTATCATAAAAACACCAATGAGATTAATGATGAATTATCGGTAATCAGGTCTATTTCAAGGGAAGAAATAAGAGACGCAGCGCGTAAATACCTGAACTCAAATCAGCGCCTGGTTTTATACTATCTGCCAAAAAAAGCGAAATAATGCTTTTAGTAACACAGATTATAAGTACCTGAAAAATCAGGTTTTCAAACTGAAAAATTAATTCTTACCATTTTTAATTGTACGTAATGAAAAAATATCTACTGATTGCCCTGTCACTTGTTTTTCAATATAGCCAGGCACAGACCCCGATTGACCGAACCACTGTACCACCTGCAGGGCCTGCTCCAGTTTTAACTATTAAGGATCCGACTATTTATAAGCTGCCCAATGGCATGACTTTACTGGTCGTTGAAGATCACCGATTTCCAAAAGTCAGCGCCACATTTTCAATAGACAGAGGCCCTGTAACTGAGGGAGCAAAAGCTGGTGTCATGAATTTGATGGGCGGTATGCTGAATGAAGGAACTCAAAAAATGTCGAAGGCTGATTTTGACCAGGCTGTTGATAAACTTGGAGCAAACGTTTACCTGAACGCAAACGGAGGGTCAGCTTCAGCATTAACCCGGTATTTTCAACATACGTTTTCTTTAATGGGCCAGGCATTAAGAGAACCTGCATTTAAGCAGGAATCATTTGATAAACTAAAAACCCAGGCCCTTACAAATTTTAAGTCAGAGGCAAATAGTGTACAGGCGGTTTCATCACGGGTTGTCAAAGCCCTGAGTTATGGCAAAACCCATCCAGAAGGCGAATTTGAAACAGAAGAATCTATTCAGGGAGTAAACCTGAATGATATTAAAGCTGCCTATCATGAAAATATTTCCCCTTCCCGTTCTTACCTGACTATTGTAGGTGATATAAAACCAGAGCAGGCTAAACTCTTTGTAAATGAAGTATTTGGAACCTGGAAAGGAGTAAAACTTACCCTGCCAGTACTTGCAGATGTAAATAACCCTGATAAAACTGAAATTGATCTGGTAAATATGTCAAATGCTGTTCAGTCAGAAATATCAGTCGTTAATCTGATCACGTTGAAGCAAAACAACCCTGATTACTTTCCAGCCTTGCTGGCTAATTATATTTTGGGCGGAGGTGCCCAGAGCCGTTTATTCATGAATCTACGTGAGAAATATGGGTTTACCTATGGGGCTTACTCAAGTCTTGGCTCAGGTAGATTCCAGAGCAGGTTTGATGCCTCAGCCTCTGTAAGAAATGCAAAAGTTGATAGTGCAGTGACCCAGTTTCTAGCTGAAATAAAACGTATTCGAACTGAGAAAGTAAGTGATGAAGAACTTAAGGTTGCCAAAGCACTTTATAACGGATCATTTGCCCTGGGCCTTGAAGACCCTGCCAGAACGGCAAAATTTGCGAGTAATATATTAATTAATGAACTGCCTGCTGACTTTTATAAAACGTATTTACAGCGTGTAAATGCTGTCACTCCTGAAGATATCTTAAGGGTTAGCCAGAAATACATGAATTATCAGAACACGCGTATTGTTGTGGTAGGCAATCTGAGTCAGATTCCTGACAGTCTTAAAAAGAGTGGCTATCTGGTAAAGTATTTTGATACCTATGCTAGTGCTATTGCTGTAGGCGCAGATAAATCAAAGCCTGCGATCAGCGCTACTGATGTTATCAAAAAATATCTGGCTGCTATCGGGGGCATCGACAAGCTGAAAGAAATCAAGACTGAAGAATCAACATCAAATATGACTGTTAGTGGTATGTCACTCACTGTTATTCAGAAAAAAATGATTCCCAACCTTGAAAATACGACTATGTCAATGGGAGGCAATACCATGTTAAAAACCGTTTTTGATGGTAATAAGGGTTATCAGGAACAAATGGGAAACAAGAAAGAATTTACGCCAGAAGAAATTGCCCAAAAAAAGAGCCGAACATCTCTCTTCGAGCAACTCGATTACTTACAGAATCCTGCTTTTAAACTAGCAGTTGTAGGGTTACAAAAAATTGGCGGTTCTGATGCTTACCAATTATCGATAATTGACCCTACAGGAAAAAAATCATCGGAGTATTATGATGTTAAATCAGGATTGCTTGTAAAATCTGAAACAACAGTTACAACTGGTGCAAATACGGTTAATACGTCGGTTGAAGTAGGTGATTATAGAAAGGCAGGTGTTTATTTAATTCCCTATAAACAAACCATTTCAATTACATCTACTGCAGGCAGTCAGACAATTGAAATGACTGTGAAAGAAGCCCAACTTAATCCAGTTCTTACCTCCGCTGATTTCAAGCCTTAAAAATTAATTTTATATACCTGAGCTGTTCAGGTATGTAAAATAGGTTATCAATGAACAGATCTTAGAAATAACTGGTTAAAATCAGTCAATTCCAAAAAAGCCAGAATAGCGATATACTAATCTGGCTTTTTTCCAGAAATAAATGGCAGTTGAAACAGCTTTCTGATGATTATCGGACACTATTAACCGTATTACTGACCGAAAATTTAAACTTTAACGATCCAGTGATGAGTATCTGCAATTTTACCAGATTTGATTTTATCTAAAGTTGTACTGATTGCATGAATATAAGACCGTACCTCTATGGTCGATGGTAAGACATACCGCTTACCTTCAAACCCAATTTCAGCAATAGATGAGAGTGTTGCAGCGGTACCAGAGCCAAAAGCCTCCAGTAATGTACCAGCTATTGAAGCTTCTATTATTTCTACAATAGAAACCCTACGCTGTTTAACAGGAATATTGAGGTCAGCAGCAACTTGAATTACACTCTTGCGGGTTATTCCATCCAGAATTGTATCACCCAGCAAAGGGGTGACAAGTTCATCACCGATTCGAAAAAATACATTCATGGTACCTGCTTCTTCAATATAGTTATGTTCGGCACCATCGGTCCATATCACCTGGTCAAAACCTTCATCAATAGCAATTTTGGTCGGATATAATGCACCAGCATAATTTGCTGCAGCTTTTGAAAAGCCTATGCCACCAGCTGCGGCCCTGGTAAATTCAGTCTCAATTTTAACTTTTACCGGCCGTGAAAAATATGGACCTGAAGGACAGGTAAAAATACAGAACATATATTCTGTTGATGGATGAACACCGACAAATTCATCAGTGGCAAACATATGAGGTCTGATATATAGCGAACCCTGCTCAGTTGTAGGTACCCAGTCACGATCAAGGGAAACAAGTTTTCTAACGGCTTCAACAAAAAGTGCCTCAGGAATCTCAGGCATACATAGACGGGTAGCAGATTTATTAAATCTTCTGGAATTTTCTTCAGGCCTGAATAAAACCACCTCTGATGTATCGTTTCTATAGGCTTTCATGCCTTCAAAAATCGCCTGTCCATAATGCAGGGTAATCAATGCAGGAGAGAATTCAAGCTTACCAAAGGGTGTAATTTTAAGCTCAGACCAGTGACCGTTTTTATAGAGGGCAGTAAACATATGATCTGAAAAGACTTTACCAAATGGAAGATTTGAAAAATCAATATTCGGAAGTTTTGAATGCTGTATTTCAGTTATTTCGATTTCTTCAGTTACAATCACGTCATTAAGGTTTATTCAGGCAAATATATTAAAAGTTTGCCTGAAGAAAAGCGTGCACATCAGCGAGAGTGGCATCTACTTTTTTAAAGATTTCGGTCTTTGCCAGCAAAGAGTATAACCGTTCGGGTATTTCTACCGGTTTACCAGTTTGCTTTTCAACCAGATCTGCAAATTTTGAGGCATGGGCTGTTGAAAGAACAATACCAGGAGAGATATGATCATTAGCCTGAATACGGTAACGCTGAAGTGCCAGGTAGGCAACGGCGGTATGCGGATCTATTATATAGCCTTGATTTTTATATAGTTCTGAGATCGTGGCAGCTGTTTCTTCATCAGTAATTTTAAATCCGGTAATATCCTGATTCAGGGCATTCAAATCATGTTGATACAGATCGATTATCCGGGAGAAATTACTTGGGTTACCCACATCCATCGCTGATGAATATGTTTCAAGACTCGTACGTGGTCTGAAAGTGCCACTATTGAGGTATTCAGGGAATACATCATTTTCATTACTGGCTGCAATGAGTTGTTTTATTGGCAGGCCCATACGTTTTGCTAATAAAGAAGCCGTCAGGTTACCATAATTACCACTTGGGATTGAAATAATTGGGGGAGGTGTATCTGCTTCAAGTTGGCTGTAGGCATAGAAGTAATAGAAGCTTTGTGGAATCAGGCGACCAATATTAATTGAGTTAGCTGAACATAACTGATATTTTGCCTGAAGCACCCGATCGAGAAAGGCTTCTTTCACCAAGCGCTGACAGTCATCAAAAGTACCATCAACAGCCAGTGCCTTAATATTCTCACCCATAGTTGTTAACTGTCGGCGCTGCATATCGCTCACCTTACCATCAGGATACAGAATCACCACATCGACATTCTCAACTCCCAGAAAGCCACTTGCAACCGCGCCTCCTGTATCACCAGAAGTAGCAGTAAGAACTATTATTCTTCTTGGGGCATTTCTAGCCACATATCGTAAAACCAAGGCCATAAACCGGGCACCAAAATCTTTAAATGCAAGCGTTGGGCCATGAAAGAGTTCAAGAACAGAAATTTCAGGGGTGATTTTTTTTAAAGGTACCTCAAAATCAAAGGCACAATGACAAATACGTTCGAGCTCGCTGATCGGTATCTCATCAGAAAGCAAATGGGTTGAAATAGCAAAGGCCATTTCTGGAAAATTCATCTTTGAAAGCTTCCTATAAAATGTTGACGGTAAAGGTAATATTGAATCAGGCACGTACAAGCCCTTGTCTGGGGGGTAGGCATCTACGATAGCCTGCGAAAATAATTTTTTATGTTTGGGATTATTTGTTGAATGTAACAGCATTTAACTTGAATATGTACCTGTGCGATTAATTGGTGATAGGTATGAGTGGGCCGTAACACCTGCTTTACAAAAGGCCAGAACCATTGCTGCTGCAATTTTTTCAGCACGCTGAATTCCTGTTACAAACGCAAAAACCGTTGGCCCTGATCCAGAAATACTACAGCCGATAGCACCATTGTCAAGCGCTGCCTGTTTAACCTGTGAATATCCGGTGATAAGTGGGGCTCGATAGGGTTCAGCGAGTAAATCCTGAAAAGAACGGCTGAGCAGGAGCATATCATTGTTTACCATGGCCATTATAAACCCCGCCACATTTGCCATCTGGGTAATAGTATCATTCAGGCTTACCTGACTGGGTACCAGATTGCGCGCAGTTTTGGTAAGAATTTCAAGATCAGGGTGAACCAATACTGTACAAAGCTCATCTGGAACCGGAATCTCAATGAGATCGACAGGATTAGCAGATCGTACCACAAGCATGCCACCAAGCATTGCAGGAGCTATATTGTCGGCATGAATACAGCCACTAGCCAATTTTTCACCCTCAAGAGCAAAGGGTATCAAGCCCAATTTATCACCAACAGGATTTCCCAATAACTCGTTGAGTCCAAAAACAGCGGCTGCAGCACTCGAAGCACTTGAACCCAGACCACTCCCAACAGGAGATAATTTATGAATTTCAAGTTCTACTCCCTGACGAATATCGAGGTGCTTCATAAAATGAATTAAGGCAACACCTGCTGTATTTTCTGCAGGAATTCTTGAAATTTTACCAAAGTCTCCAGTGATAAGCTTAATTGAAATTTTTTCAGACGCATTCGTTCTCAAGATCATCCGATCACCAAGACCATCAATTGCAAAACCCATCATATCAAAGCCTGCTCCTACATTGGCGACTGTGGCCGGTGAAAAAACAGCTACAGACTTTACCATGACTGACCAGAACTACTTATTGTTATAATTTCAGAAAACACACCAGCTGCAGTTACTTCTGCTCCAGCACCAGGACCTTTGACAACTAAAGGACGCTCTTTGTACCTATTGGTTGTAAAAGAGATCAGATTATCACTTCCGCTTAAATTATAAAACGGATTAGTATTATCAACATCAAGGAGTTTGATAGCAGCTTTGCCATCTTCAATCACACCTATAAATCTTCTGAGCTTGCCTGATTTTAATGCATTTGATGCCAGTTCAGTAAAACGTTCGTCTTCTGAGGGTAGCTTTTGCAGAAATTCACTGACATCTCCTGAATTAAAATAATGCGCCTGTAAAATGGGATCTACCTCGACATCTTCGATTTCAAGAGCGATGTTACATTCCCTGGCAAGAATGACAAGTTTTCGGGCAAAGTCGGCCCCGCTGAGATCAACCCTCGGGTCTGGCTCAGTAAAACCTTTTTGCATGGCACTTTTTACGATATCGGAGAACTTTTTATCAGGGGCAAGACTGTTAAATACAAACGAAAGAGACCCTGAAAGAACGGCTTCAATTTTCAATATTTTATCGCCACTATTCAATAAGTCATTTAAAGTGCCTATTACGGGGAGGCCGGCCCCAACATTGGTTTCGTATAAATACTTTACCCCTCTTTGCTGTTGAATTTTCTTCAGCAGTTTATAGCGGTCATAAGAGCCTGAATTTGCGACCTTATTGGGGGTGACAATTGAAATACTTGCATCAAGTACCCCGGCATATGCATCAGGGATAACAGCATCAGCAGTACAATCGATGAAAATTGAATTTGGCAGATTAAACTGTATCATCTGGTCAATATAGTTTGAAAGCAGCATAGGCTGACCATTTTCATTGAGTTCTTGCTTACCGGTAGTCATATCGATACCATCTTCAGAAAAGAGCATTTTCTTAGAATTTGCAAGACCTACCAAATTAAGTTCAACAGATTTGGTAATTTTTAAAAATTGCCGCTGCTGTTCCATTATTTCAAGAAGACTGCCACCAATATTACCAACCCCTATTATAAATAAATTCAGGGTTTTAGTATCTGACAGGAAAAATGTTTCATGAGATGAATTTAGCGCCTTTGAAAGATCATCCTGGCTGATAGCAACAGCTATCGTCAGTTCTGAAGAACCTTGAGCGATTGCTGTTACATTTATACCGTTACGGCCAAGGGAGGTCAAAAACCTACCTGCTATACCTGGCACATGCTTCATATTTTCTCCTACCACCGCCAGCAGGCAAAGATTCTTCTCAATTGCAACTTTATCAAGCAACCCTGATAAAATTTCAAGACCAAATTCTTCTTCAATCAACTTACAAGCGCGCAGACTCAGATCACCGTGAATAGCAAAAGTTATTGAGTATTCAGAAGAGCCCTGCATAATCAGAATAACCTGTATTCGCTGGGCTGAAAGAGTCCCAAAAAGCCGTGCTGAGATACCTGAAACTGAAGCCATTCCACTACCTTTCAATGTCAGCAGGCTGATATGTTCAACACTCGTTACCCCTTTAACCATGAATTTATTATTGAATACACCAGCAGAAATTAGGGTACCCTCAAACTCAGGCTCAAACGTATTTTTAATTCGAATAGGAATTTTATTCCTGTATGCCGGCATGACTGTAGGCGGGTATAAAACTTTTGCGCCGAAATGCGACATTTCCATGGCTTCTTCATAAGATAAGTCTGATATAGAAAATGCTTTTTTAACCTTCCGCGGATCGGCAGTCAGTACGCCGTTTACATCTGTCCAAATTTGAATTTCAGACACATTCAAGGCTGCTCCAAAAATTGCAGCAGTGAAGTCAGACCCCCCCCTTCCTAAAGTTGTCTCTATACCCGCAGCATTTGAAGCTATGAAACCCGGAGTAATCCAGATGCCCCCACTACCTGCCTGTTCATCATACCAGCCTTTAATTCTACTATAGCTTGCAGTAAGATTTGCCTTTGCCGCTCCATATACATCGTCAGTAATAATCAGCTTGCGGGCATCAACTAAATGACTGCCAGGACAACTGTTGTGAATATACTCATACAAAATAGTACTAGAAATGCGTTCACCGATGCCAGCAACAGAATCAAGGCTACGGTCAGATAATTCACCGAGTAGAAATATCCCTTGTAGCTTACTGTGAAGCTCTTGAATAATTTCTTCAATTTTAGTAGTTACCGACATTTGTACAGCAGGTTGGGTGAACATAACCAGGATTGCCTGCAAATGCTTCAACTTAATCTGTTCATATAGTTCAGAATAGCTGATATCACCTGATTCGGCCATTCTGCTGACTTTTATCAATAAATCAGTTATGCCATGCATTGCTGAGCAAACGACTAGTAATTTCTCTTCTTTTTCAGCAGAACGTTTGATAATTTCTGAGACTTTAACAAGATTTTCAGCGTTAGAGACAGATGAGCCTCCGAATTTCATTACAAGCATGGTACTTTCTTTAAAACAACAAGTTTTGAGTATCGCCAATCAGACAATATTATAAACTACTTGACAATACAAATAACGCTTTTTATTTTGACTTTGCCAATAATAACAGAATATCTAGTAAAGGATTCTAAACTTAATAGTATGCTCAATTTTTTTCAGGTCTGAGATAACCAACGGGTCATACCTCATATTTACATCAGTAATTACATATCCCAGGTCTTTGTTTGTTTTCAAGTACTGACCCTCAATATTCATTGAATGATCGGCCATAACCTGATTTATTCTGGCTATAATGCCGGGCATATTCCGATGGATATGAATAAAACGATGTGTTCCCTTATTACTTTGTAACTGTATACTTGGAAAATTTGTACTCAGATAAGTCGACCCTTTATTTATAAAATCAATCATTCTTTTGGGAATGAACAACGTATTTTTAGGCTTATTACGGGTATCGTCAAATACAACAATTCCCATTTTTGTTGCCAGTTCGAGTGGAAGCATCTGACTCGCATTTCCAAGACAACCTATTACTTTTAAAGTATGGCATTCCTCAAGTTCTTCATCTGTCAGGCGGCAAGAACCATTCAACAATAAAACGCCTATATCTTTTCTGTATTTCTTTTCCAGGGTAGTCTTTTCTCTAATTGAAATACCGTCTTTTTTAAATAACTCAATTGATTCTTCTTTCATTTCACCTATCAAAAGCGATAAGATCCTGTTTTTAGGATATGAGATCGCCTGGGGAAGATTATTCAGGTATAGAAACTCATCAAAGCTCGGAGTGATATGATCTGCATTTTTTACAACTTTTTCCCGGGAAATATTTTCTGTGAATGCAAAAAATTTCTGAATCAGCCCAGATTCTTTTAGCTGATAATCTGAATGTCCATCTCCTATACCAAACAGCGGGCCGTCAAAATTCATCCCCCTGATTAATTTTACCTTACCACCTTCTTCAGACAGCGGATTATTTTTATCAAAGCCTGTTATTTGACCGTTATCGTCATAGGTGAACGTATTGGCAAAAACATTTTCTTCACGAATACCAAAGGCTGTAACTACAGGAATTATAAACTCTCTGAATCCTCCAGATACGATATAAACTTGGTGCTGGTGTGATTTAAAAAAGGCTTTGTTTCTATTAAAAGATATCGACACTTTGTTCCTTAAGACTTTTATGAGGTCTATAAGATGACTTTTATTTGCCTTTAGCAGCCGAACCCTTTTTTCGAGACTTTCCTGGAATGACAAAGTGCCATTCATTGCCTCATTTGTTAATTTTTCAATTTCCAGGGCTACAGATTCTTTTTCGGGATGACCGGCTAAAGAAATGCGTACCAGTTCTTCGAGTGCTTCAACCTGGGTGAATGTACTGTCAAAATCAATAATGTAATATGATTTATTTTTCATTCTGGGGAGATTCAAAAAAATTATTCTATTCTTATAGCCTTATTCAGAATTGCCAAATGTTGGTATTGATGCCAGGTTTATCTCGCCACAGATTTCTTCAATCACCTCTTTAATCGGGGTGAACTTGCAGATATCAAGTTTATTAATTTTTGAAGTATCAAAAAATGTTTTATTCATGGCCAGATTTGCACTTTCTTTATTCAACCCTAGGTTCTTAAATAAAAAACTAAGATTACCTGCTAAACTGAGTATCCAGGGCTTGATTTCTTTAACAGGAATCGGGCGCCCCAAATGGGCAGCAGCCTGCTGAAAAAAATCTTTGAATGAAAAATTTTCTGCCGACAGAATAAACCTTTCACCGCTTACTGAACTCTTCATTAGCCCAACCATACAGGTTATCACATTCTGAACAGAAATCATCCCTGTTAGCCCCGGAGGGTATAAACCAAAGCCTCTGTTAACCAGGCCAAACATACGCCCACTCCCATTTGAGAGATTTGTTTCACCCAGAATTAAAGATGGATTCACAATTACTGCATTTAAGCCTTCGACGATTGCCCTCCAGACCTCCCTTTCAGACTCAAATTTACTGATACTGTAACCGGAGCTTGATGAATTCAGCTCAAGAATATTCATTTCACTTGCCATCTGACCTTGAATAGGGATACCAATTGCTGCAACAGAGCTAACATGTAAAAGCTTTTTGACTTGAAACCGGGCACAAAGCTCTACTATGTTTGCAGTACCTTCCGTATTGGTGCGTATCATTTGTTTACGATCATCAGGTTCAAAAGAAACCATTGCCGCGCAGTGGTACACATAGTCAATATTTTCAAATGCTTGTTCAAGGGCGAATAAATCTAAGATATCTGCCTCACGCCATTCTATAAGTGAAGCAAACGGGCGTAGAATAGTCGGAATAACAGAGCCAGAACGTCTGATTGCACTAATTTTTTCACCTTCCTCTACCAGCTTTAGTGCCAGGTTAGAACCGAGAAAACCTGTGGCGCCGGTTATAAGAATCATTTGTTTTTTTCTCAAATATCTGATTCTCCCGCTAAGAGCGAAATT
Source organism: bacterium (assembly GCA_031363945.1). Classification (GTDB taxonomy): domain Bacteria; phylum Bacteroidota; class Bacteroidia; order Sphingobacteriales; family Sphingobacteriaceae; genus JANLVJ01. The sequence goes on from JANLVJ010000041.1 coordinate 57,145, forward strand.
TATTTATTCAAAGGATACTAAAAAGCAGGGATGCTTTACTATTAAAAATCGGGTGCATCTAAAAATCAATTCCCGTTAAAGGAAAAAATTAAGTATTGTTGCCACGCTTTATTCTTATCTCAGGAGTTTGGCAAAAAGCAGTAATAATGGATTTAAACCTCTTATTCGAGCCCCTCGACTTGTCACATATTAATGCTGGTGGTAGCTTAAGGCATACCCAGCTTGGTGCTCAAATCAGTTTGCACACTGAATTATTCCCAGATCTTGACGGGATTCAGGTAGTTTTAATCGGAGTTCCTGAAGAAAGAGGATCGGCTGATAATAAAGGATGTGCCTGGGGAGCAGACATTATCAGAAAAGAATTATACCAGCTTGAACATAATTTCGAGCTCAATATTGCAGATCTTGGCAATCTTATCATAGGTCAAAACCTTCAGGATACCTATGCCGCACTTGAGCATATTATGGCTGAGTTACTGAAGAACAAAATATTCTGCATCATATTAGGTGGTAGTCAGGATCTAACCTACCCACAATATTGTGCCTATGGCAGGTTCAACTCAAAGGTTGATTTATTAGTGATTGATTCTTTTTTTGACCTGAGTACAGAAATCATAGGATCTCCTGAAATAAATTCGTCTTCTTACCTGAATAAAATCATTGTTCATGAGCCAGATATACTGTTTAATTACAGTAATATCGGGTATCAAAGTTACTTCGTGAGCCAGGAAATGCTTAGACTGATGGATAAACTTTGCTTTGACACCTTTAGACTCGGTGAGCTTAGTGGAAAAATTCAAGAAGCCGAACCGATCATTCGTAGTGCTAATCTTTTAAGTTTTGATCTGCATGCACTCCGGTTTTCTGATGCCCCTGCCAGGGCCGGACAAAACCCACATGGTTTTTATGGGGAAGAGGCCTGCCAGCTTTTTAGATACGCTGGCATGAATGAGCAGCTCACTTCATTGGGCATCTATGAATTTAACCCCTCTTTAGATATTCGAAACCAGACTTCTCAATTACTAGCGCAGATGCTCTGGTATTTTCTTGAAGGGTATTCATTTCGAAAACAGGATAATCCCCTTAATTCAAGCCTGAATTTTATCAGGTACAGAACCAGTGTTGCCAGCCACCCTGCTGAAATTATTTTTTATAAGAGCCGTAATACGGGAAGATGGTGGTTGCAGGTACCTTATCCTGAGCGATATGCACGAAATGAGCATTTCCACCTAACTCCCTGTACCTATGAAGATTATAAACAGACTTGCGCCGGTGAATTACCTGACCGATGGTGGAAAACCATACAGAAGTTGTAGGAAAACATAAAAAATCAACCTATCAACATTATTACTAAGTATTTAGTTGTATAACTATGTTTTTAGTTATACTTTTAGATATGGAAACAATTAAAGATCTCACCCGTGCTGAAGAGCAAATTATGCAGGTGATTTGGGAAATCGACCGGGGCTTTATAAAAGACTTTCTTGACAAATTACCCGAACCAAAACCTGCGTATAATACCGTCTCAACAATCGTTCGCATTCTTGAAGTAAAGGGCTTCGTTTCTCACCAGGCATTTGGTAAAACCCATCAATATTTTGCACTCATTCAAAAAGAAAGTTATAAAGATTTTATAGCGCATAAAATGATGGGTTCCTATTTCAACGGCTCTGTGTCAAGTATGATTTCTTTTTTCGTTCGGCAGGAAAAAATTGACCTGCGGGAAGCAAATGAAATAATTAAACTAATTGAAAAATCAAAAATCCAATGATTATGGGATTCCTGATCTACCTGCTCAAAATGAGTCTGAGTTTTACACTTCTTTATTTACTCTATCTGCTTTTGCTCAGGCGTAGCACATTTAATAACTGCCAGCGCGCCTATCTCTTACTATTACCCATTGCCTCAATATTAATTCCACTGGCAAAATTTCCTGAGAAACTTGACAGTCAACCGATACAATTTAATCTGCCTGAAATTTTAATTAAAACCCACGTAATAACTCCCGTTAATGCGCATCTCTTGAGTCTCCAGGTCTGGCTAATTATACTCTACGGATTGGGGCTAACGTTCATGATCACCCGTTTTGTACTAAGAATAGTTCGACTTCTGCTTATCACCAACAAGGCAAAATTTAATTCTCACTGGCAATCCTATATAGTGCAACCCACCGATTTTCACGGCGCTGGCTCATTCTTCAATGTGCTGTTTTTACAAGGTGGCAAAATTGATAATGCTGAGCCACTGATTATTGAGCATGAGCTGATACATATCAGGCAAAAGCACTGGGTTGATATAATAATCGCCCAGCTATTTACCAGTTTTAACTGGTTCAACCCCCTGAGCTACTTATTAATTAATTCACTGCGACTGCAACATGAATTTATTGCCGACAGAATCATTTGCCAGGATAGCCTGAAAAAACATGCTTACCAGGATCTCTTGTTTGCTAAAAGTTTTGGAAGCATTAATTTCCTCGAAATACATTCATTCAATAAACCTTCATATTTAAAAATCAGAATCATGAAACTAAATCAAGCTGTATCAGCAAAAAGTCAGTTACTGTATTATCTCAGTGCGGTGCCTGTAATGACATTATTAATTGTGACATCAATGATTTTTTCAGGGCAGGCTACTGCGATCGGTTTAAACAGGCCTGAAAGAAAAATCGGATTAGTTGAATCCAGGATCACGAATGAATTTGTTCAACATAAAACAGTAAAAGACAGTGGCGATCAGAAGGTTTATAATCAATCACAAACGCCCCCAGCCTATCCAGGTGGTGATATACAATTCATGTCTGATCTGGATCATAATCTTCATTATCCTAAAGAAGCTAAGGCCAAACAGATAGAAGGCAGTATCATGGTAAATTTTATAGTTGAGAAAAATGGATCAATTTCTTCTGCACACGTTATCAGAGGCGAAGAAATCGGTTACGGCTTAGCTGAAGCTGCCTTAAAAGCCGTCAGTCAGCTGAAGAATTTTAAGCCAGGTATATTAAATGGTAAAAAAGTAAGGGTGTCCTACTCAGTACCCATTACCTTTAAACTTGAGGGTACAACGAATAAAAAAACAGGGTTTATTAAAGCACCCGTTCCACTATACCTGGTTGATGGCAAGGAAATGACGAATGACGATGTCATGAAGTTAAAACCATCAAGTATAAAGTCTATGAATATTTTAAAAGATAATATGGCCATTGATAAATATGGCTCACGAGCAGCAAACGGGGCTGTTGAAATAACTATGAAAGAATTAAAATAGGCGTTTTAACACTATTTGCCAGCTGACTCCGAAATCAGGTCATCACCAGACAGGGCAATGGCAAAACCAGATCCTGAATCTGCATCAGAAGCAAGCGCCAGCGAAGTTTTTGATGCAGGTTCAACCTGATCATTCGGCCCTAACAGAAGCATAGGAACAGGCTGCATAACTTCAACCAGAACAGGTTTAGCCTTTTGATGGCTTTGTTTTACCAACGATGACTGACCTTTGCAAGAGGCCAATAAAACCGGTAGGCAGAGCAAACAGATTAAGACAAAGCCTGAATTTCTCAAATAAACACATTGAAATTTTGTACCGGTTGATTTCATATGCGATGTAACGGAAGCCCCGCTAAAAGGTTCGGAAATCAATAAAGTTTTAAGCCATTTGTAATCATAAAAAAAGGGCTGGTCATTTAAGACCAGCCCTTTGTTATTTAACAATACTTTTTTAAGCGAGCATTTGCACAAGCCCTAAAATAGCAAGTACCAATCCTATTGCAGTAAAGATGGTTCCAACTACACCACTGATCAGGAAGAAAATAACACCTAAAACGATCAGGATCAAACCAATTAAAAGCAGTTTGTTAAAACCACCATACGATCCGCCCCTGGCGGCCATGGCACTTGACATTTTAACTGTTCTACTGGTCAGTTTATCTTCAATCTTCTGCTTCTTGGCATCAGAAAGTTTATTGAAAGCTGCGTTTGCAGCTAATTGCTCATGAACAGTTTCTCTGACAGCATTTTCACGAACGACCATATCACTTGAACTTAGTGCAGCCTTACGCCCTATTGATAGAGCAGACTTAATTTCTGCTGCTTTCAATGTTGCTTTTGCAACCAGATCATCACCAGAAGTTGAAGCTGTAGCCATTCCCGTATTTGAATGGTCAGGGGCTGTAGCAAGGGAAGATGAAGGTTTTTCAGTTTCTGTTACGCTTTTATCTACTGCGACCATAGGCGTGGCCACCTGAGCATAGTTATCAGACTTCGTTATAAATTTTGGATCAGCGCTTTTGACTTTTACCCAATGGTATTGGGAAGCACATGAACTGAGTAATGCCGCCGATATGGCAAGGCTTAGCAAAAGTGTTGAAGAAACACCAAAAAAGGAGTTGATCTTTTTCATAATTTGAATTTAAATGAAAGGAATATCTTAATATTTCTAAAATAAAGAAGATTAAATAAGCTCAATCAGTCGTAATGAAAAAGTTATACGTTTATGGCATTTTAAGGCATAATTTTTATTTTTAAAGATCAAAACCAATATCACTGCGAAAATTCATTCCCTCAAAACTGATTTCATTAATTCGGGCAACCGCAGTTTTTAAAGCTGCCTGCTGATCAGGGCCCATGGCCGTAACGGCCAGCACCCTTCCTCCATCAGTTACTACCTCACCATTTTCATTTTTCGTACCTGCATGAAAAACAAAGCTTCCTTCCTGTGCCTGGGCACCACTGATTTTATCACCCTTATTATACTTACCAGGGTAACCACCTGCGACAAGCATAATAGTAGCAGCCACCTCTTTGCTTACACTTAGCTCAGCGGTATCAAGTTTACCCAGAGCAAGTGACTCAAACAGCTCGACAAGATCAGAAGTGATTCTGGGCAAAACGCTTTCAGTTTCAGGATCTCCGAGTCTTACATTATATTCTATGACCAGAGGCTCATTATCTACTTTAATGATTCCAATAAACAGGAAACCACTGTAAGGAATATTTTCTGCCTGAAGACCCTGAATAGTAGGAAGAATAATTTGCTCAGTAATCTTGTTCATAAATTCAGGTGTCGCAAAGGGTACTGGTGAAACAGAGCCCATTCCTCCGGTATTTAAACCGCTGTCACCTTCACCAATCTTCTTATAATCTTTAGCCTCTGGAAACACCTTAAATGATTTACCATCGGTAAGTACAAAGACAGAAAGCTCAATACCATCAAGAAACTGTTCAATGACAACAGTCGTTCCGGCTTTACCAAATGCCGCACCGCTCAGCATTTCAGTGACGGTAGAAATTGCTTCGTTTCTATCACTGGTGATTACTACTCCTTTACCTGCAGCCAGCCCATCGGCTTTCAACACAATTGGTAAAATATGCTGATTGATATATTGGGTTGCCTTCTCAAGTTCACTGGCATTAAAACTTGCATATGCAGCAGTCGGAATACCGTGACGGTTCATGAAAGCCTTTGAAAAGTCTTTACTACCTTCAAGCCGGGCTCCCTGCATGCAGGGGCCAATGATATGAATATACTTTAATGCGTTATCTTCCAGAAAAAAATCATGAATACCCAGTACCAGGGGCTCTTCAGGGCCAACAATAACCATCTGAATGTTTTTTTCAAGTACAACCTTTTTTATAAATTCGAAATCATTCACTGACCCGGGTATATTCAAACCACAATCTGAGGTACCTACGTTTCCGGGCAGTATGTAAAGTTGACTGCATTTAGGGCTTTTAGAAAGCTTCCATGAAAGAGCATGTTCTCGCCCTCCTGATCCCAGCAAAAGTATATTCATGGAGTAAAATTAGGTGAATTAGCCATATATTTGTAAGCTTTTAAGGTTTTATACAGATGCTCTGCTAATCTTAACTCCTGAATTGACTTTGACTTTACGTGCAAATTTCATATTTAATGACAGTTTGTACTGGATAAATGTCTTTATTTATTCAATTAATGACTGGCTTGACTTTTGAGCCCGCTTGCTTTTAATTGCCTACCAACAAAAAAGAAATTATGATCAATTATATTTCTAAACTTTTTGGAAATAAATCTGAACGCGATGTCAAAAGCCTAGGGCCCATTGTTAACCAGATTCTGGCAGAATACAGTCAGCTTCAAACAGTTTCTAATGATGAACTACGGGCAAAAACAGCCGGGATGAGAGCCCGTATCAATGAATTCTTAAAAGGCATTGATGAACAAATTAATGAGATAAAGGTAGAGGCCGAAAATCCTGAACTTGATATAACGCAAAAAGTTCCGCTTTATGATGAGGTTGATAAGCTGGGGAAAGATCGCGATATAGAACTCGAAAAGGTTCTTATGCAGGTATTACCCGAAGCGTTTGCGGTAATGAAAGAAACAGCCCGACGGTTTAAAGAAAATTCTGAACTGGTCGTAACAGCAACAGAATTTGATAAGAAACTTGCAAAAAAACATGATTTCGTCAGCATCAGCGGTGCTGATGCGGTTTATAAAAACACCTGGACAGCAGCCGGAATGCAAATTACCTGGGACATGGTTCATTATGATGTACAGCTTGTAGGTGGCATTGTATTACATGAAGGAAAGATCTCAGAGATGGCAACGGGTGAGGGTAAGACCCTTGTAGCGACCCTACCTGTATTTCTCAATGCGCTTGCAGGAAACGGAGTGCACCTGGTAACGGTCAATGATTACCTGAGCCGACGCGATAGTGAGTGGATGGGCCCACTTTATATGTTCCATGGCTTACAGGTTGACTGTATCGACAAGCATGAGCCAAATTCAGAAGAGCGTCGGCAGGCTTATCTGGCTGACATTACTTTTGGAACAAATAATGAATTCGGTTTTGATTACCTACGTGACAATATGGCACGCAGCATTGATGACCTTGTTCAAAGAAAATTACATTTTGCAATTGTTGATGAGGTAGACTCAGTTCTTATCGATGATGCACGAACGCCTTTAATCATTTCAGGGCCTATACCCAGAGGTGATGAACATGAGTTTTATGATCTGAAGCCCCGTATCGAAAGACTGGTAAATGCACAAAAAGCCTATACAAATAGCGCCTTAACACAAGCACGTAAGTTACTTACTGAAAAAGATGAGGTTGATGGGGGCCTGGCTCTTCTTCGCGTTCACCGGGGCCTGCCAAAAAGTAAACCCCTGATCAAATTCCTGAGTGAGCCCGGAATGAGACAAATCTTGCAGAAAACTGAAAATTTCTATATGCAGGATCAGTCAAAAGACATGCATAAAGTTGATGCAGAATTGTTCTTTGTGATTGATGAAAAAAACAACCAGATAGAGCTTTCAGAAAAAGGTCTTGAGCTGATAACAAAATCTGGTGAAGATGTCAATTTTTTTGTCATGCCTGATGTAGGTATGGAAATAGCCGATATTGAAAAAAGCCCTGTGCTCTCTGAAGATGAGAAAGCCGCCAGAAAAGAAGAACTGATGCGGGATTTTGCCATCAAATCAGAGCGGATACACTCTATAAATCAATTATTAAAAGCCTATACCCTGTTTGAAAAGGATACTGAATATATTCTCGATGATGGTAAGGTAAAGATTGTTGATGAGCAGACAGGACGCGTACTTGAAGGGCGGCGTTATTCTGATGGACTGCATCAGGCCATTGAAGCCAAAGAAAATGTAAAGGTTGAAGATGCTACGCAAACTTATGCAACAGTAACACTTCAGAATTATTTCAGAATGTACCATAAGCTTTGTGGCATGACTGGTACCGCTACGACTGAAGCGGGTGAATTCTGGCAAATTTATAAGCTTGATGTTGTTGAAATTCCTACTAACCGCAAAGGTGTTCGCCGCGATCAGGAAGACATGGTGTATAAAACCATTCGTGAAAAATATAATGCAGTTGCTGAAGAAATAGTAAAACTGACAACCGAAGGAAGACCTGTATTAGTGGGTACAACCTCAGTCGAAATATCAGAGTTACTCAGCCGGATGTTAAAATTAAAAGGTATCAGACATAATGTACTAAATGCAAAAATGCATCAGAAAGAAGCTGATATCGTTGCCGAAGCAGGTAAAAAAAGTACTGTGACAATCGCTACCAATATGGCTGGCCGGGGTACAGACATAAAACTGGGACCAGATGTTAAAGAAGCTGGTGGTTTAGCCATCATCGGTACCGAACGCCATGAATCACGCAGGGTTGACCGTCAGTTACGGGGCCGTTCTGGCAGACAAGGAGATACAGGATCATCACAATTCTATGTTTCTCTTGAAGATAACCTGATGCGACTGTTTGGCTCTGACCGTATTGCAAGTCTCATGGACCGTATGGGCCTTGAAGAAGGAGAAGTCATTCAACATTCAATGATTTCAAAATCAATTGAACGTGCACAGAAGAAAGTCGAAGAAAATAATTTTGGTATAAGAAAACGATTACTTGAATATGACGATGTGATGAACTCACAGCGCACGGTTATCTATACCAAACGTCATAATGCCCTATTTGGAGAACGTCTTGAGGTAGATCTTCAGAATGCCATATTTGATACCGTCGATGAACTTGCAAGAAGCTATCATGAAGAAGGTAATTTCGAAGGTTTCAGGGTAGAGGTGCTCCGTATTTTTTCTTATCTGAGCGAAACCATCAATGAGGCTGATTTTAAAAGCGCTAAGCCCGAGCAGTTAAGTCAGCGTTTATTTGAAGAGCTGCTTGATTTTTACCAGGAAAAAAGTCGCAGAATTGCCATGAATGCAGTGCCGGTTATTGAAGATATTTACAAAAACCGCCATCAGGGAATAGAAAATATTGTCATACCTTATAGCGACGGCAATATCACTTTTCAGGTACCGGTAAATCTTGAAAAAGCACATGCCTCAGCTGGTGCTGAGATTACAAAGGTATTTGAACAGGCGATTTCACTTGACATACTTGACGATGCCTGGAAAGAGCATCTTCGTGAAATGGACGAATTACGTCAGTCGGTTCAGAATGCTGTTTACGAGCAAAAAGATCCACTATTGATATATAAATTCGAATCTTATAAGTTATTTCAGCAGCTCATAACAAATATCAATCGAGACACAGTCAGTTTTTTATTTAAAGGAGCAATACCAGTACAGCAGGAAAATCAGGTCGCTGCCCAGCGTAAGCCTCAACCTCGTACTGATGCGCCAAAGCTCACAATGAGCAAGCCCGAATATGGCACAGAAGCAGAAAACGAACAGGTTGCACAATTAGTAAAAGCACAGCCTGTAAGGGCAGAGCAAAAAGCTGGCAGGAATGATCTCTGCCCATGCGGAAGTGGAAAGAAATATAAAAATTGTCATGGGCAGGGTGAGTTTTAGCAGGCGCATCCGGCAATCTGTAGGCTGTTTGTTTTTCTGCCTGATGTTGGTCAGTTTTCATAGCCTGCAGGCACAGGTTAAGACTAATATGGTAGTAGAGCAGGTAGTGCGTTCTGAACCTAATCTGCAGCTGAATGAAGATGCCCGTTTAACGCTTGTTATAAAAAAACGAGTTGAATTCAATAAAAAACTTGCCTCAATACCTCAGGGCTACCGGATAGTATTGTATTCAGGAAGAATTCGTCTACTGGCTTATAATGCTCAGGAGCGTTTTAAACGAGCATATCCAGAACAGGAAGCCTACCTAACCTATGCTTTTCCGAATTTTAAAATTACGGCAGGCGACTATAAAACAAAAGAACAGGCAGCCCTGATGCTTAATGAAATAAAAGCACTTTACCCTGATCAGATTTTACTGATTGTACCACAAAAAATAGACCTGACTAAAACTTACGAGCCAGACCAACAATGAGTAAATTACTAGAAGATAAAATAAAAGAGCAGGCAGCAGTGATCACCGCAAAAGTTATTGAGAACAGACGCTACCTGCATGCTCATCCAGAACTATCTTTTAAAGAAATAGAAACAGCAGCTTTTGTTGCCAGAAAACTTACTGAGCTTGATCTTCCATTTGAGGTTAAAGCAGGCACAGGACTTGTTGCCATACTTAAAGGAACAATCAAGTCAGATTCTGTTATTGCCTTACGTGCAGATATAGATGCACTGCCTATTCATGAACTGAATAACATACCCTATAAATCTCAGGTAGACGGGGTCATGCATGCTTGCGGCCATGATGTACATACGGCTTCGCTACTGGGTACTGCAGAGATACTGAGCACCCTGAGAAATGACTTTGGCGGTACTGTCAAATTCATTTTTCAACCTGGAGAAGAAAAGATCCCTGGTGGTGCAAGTATGATGATCAAAGAAGGTGCGTTAAAAAACCCATCACCTCAGGCCATTCTTGGTCAACATGTTCTACCACAGCTTGAAGCAGGAAAGATTGGTTTTAGACCAGGTAAATACATGGCCTCGGCTGATGAATTATACGTTACTGTCAAGGGTAAAGGTGGTCATGGAGCAATGCCAAATTTTAATATTGACCCGATATTAATTGCTGCACATATTATTGTTGCCTTGCAGCAAATTGTCAGCAGAATGGCTGACCCGAAAATGCCTACAGTGCTATCATTCGGTACAGTAATGGCAAAAGGAGCCACCAATGTCATACCAGACTCTGTTTACCTGGAAGGTACATTTCGCACTCTTGATGAGAAATGGAGAGCTGAAGCCTTAAGGCGCATGAAAAAACTGGCTGAAGGCATGGCAGAAAGTATGGGTGGCACCTGTGAATTTAAGATTCTCAGAGGCTACCCATTTTTAGTCAATGACGAAGAACTGACGACTTCTTCAAAAGAACATGCCATTCAATATATGGGTGCTGACAATATAGTTGACCTTGATATCTGGATGGCAGCAGAAGATTTTGCTTTTTATACTCAGGAAACCCGGGCATGTTTTTATCGCCTTGGTACCGGAAATGAGCAACAGGGAATAATTTCAGGTGTTCACACCCCCACCTTCAATATTGATGAGTCTGCATTAAAAATCAGTACCGGTTTAATGGCATATCTGGCAGTGAAAGAACTCGGAAATTAAGATTTCCTTTTGATGATTATTTTATATTCTTGATTTACTATACCTGTCATTGAATTAGATAATTCAAGTTGAAATTGTATTAAATTTGATATAGTAACTCTAGTCTGGTGCATAAGTGTTACACCCTGACAGTTCATTTACTGATGGCATTACTAAAAAGTTGGAAATAAACCGCTTTAAACAACTTTTCGATCAGCATAACGTAAAAGTTATTGTAATTAACCAGTGCTGAGCTTTAATTAATGATGCAATTGAAACGTACGCCAACTATTGCATGGAAGCAAAATAATGCTTCAGCAAGCCTGTTTGATGACTGGAATAATGATGACATGAACTCATTATTAAAATTGGCGTCAGCAGCAGCAGCAGATCAGGCTACAGCAGCAATTGCAGTAGCTGAAAATGGTTTCCTGAATTTTAAACTTGCAGGTAATATCGATTCTATATCAATAAGTGATGAATTTCAGTTACTTGCCAACAAAGTATTTATTGTAGAAGATTTATTGCATGATATCCGGTTTGCGGCCTTTCCGGTGATTGAGATTTCTGGCCCAGTAAGATTCTTTTTTAGTTACCCGTTAAATAGAGGCTCTGAATCAAATCGGCAGTTTCATTTATGCCTTTTTCATTCTGAACCAAAGAAACTAAGTAAATCAGCCATTAATTTATTGGGCCTTGTAGCCAAGATGGGCGTACGCCTGTTAAAAACTAATAAACAAAACCTACAGCTTAAGAAAAATGAAGAAAAATTTAAAAGTAGTAAGCAAGTCGGGAAACTGGTAGCAAAACAACTAGACCAGCAAAAAAAGTTTTATGAGAATATTCTCAATAAACTACCCACTGATATTGCAGTTTTCGATGCTGATCATAAGTATCTGTTTGTAAATCCCGGTGCTATTAGTGTTAAAGAATACCGTAAGTATATCATCGGTAAAGATGATTATGACTATGCGGAATTCAGGCAAAGAGACAAGTCGACTGCTGATTATAGAAGGGAGCAATTTTTACGGGTAAAACATACAGGAAAAGAGATTCGCTGGGAAGATAGTTTGAAAGGACCTGCTGGAAATACTATTACTCACCTTCGCCGCATGTTTCCTGTTCATGATAACGAAGGAAAATTATCGTTCGTGATAGGTTTTGGTATTGATATTACCGATCGTAAAACCATGGAGGAAAAGCAGGCTGTATTGGTAGAGCAACTATCAGCCAAAAATATACAGCTAATTGATTTTTGTAATATCGTATCTCATAACCTCAGGGGGCCGTTGGTAAATATGTCGCTCCTGGTGAATTATATTGAGGAATCAACAGATACTGAAGATCAGATTTTATTAATCTCTAAGCTTCATCCTGTGATCGACAACCTGAATACTACCTTTAATGAACTGGTAGAGTCAATTCAGATAAAGCAGGATCTGGAAATCAAGTCCGAACATATTTTGTTAATTGATTATCTTCAAAGTACAATCGAAGGTCTTGGGTCAATTATCAATAAGTCAGGAGCACATTTTGAAGTCGATTTTGATAGTTCTATGAGTATATTTTTCCCACCTAAATATTTACACAGTATCTTCTATAATTTACTCAGCAACAGTTTAAAATACCAGAGTCCAAATCGAAGCCCTCTGATTAAAATTAACTATACTAAAATTAATGGTAAAGCATTACTTTCAATTACTGACAATGGCCTGGGTATTGACCTGATCAAGCACAGTGAAAATTTCTTTAAAATTGGAAAGGTTTTCCACCGCCATCCAAATGCCAAAGGTTTCGGATTATATATGACTAAAACCCAGGTTGAAGCAATGGATGGTAAAATCTGGGTTGAGAGCACTCCTGATATTGGTAGTACTTTTTTTATTGAATTTTCAAACCAATAGTATGATTGCGGAAAAAAGTATTTTTTTAGTCGACGATGATCCAACCTTTATATTCCTCACCAAAAAGCTAATATTAAACACAAAAATTGCAGCTAAAATCAATGAATTTTCTGATGGGCAACAAGCACTTGATTTTTTAACAGACAACCTAGAAGCACAGGATCAATATCCTGACCTGATATTTCTTGATCTCAGCATGCCTATTGTTGATGGATGGGATTTTTTAAATGAATACCTCCTGATTGAAAAACTGATCAACAAAAAGATAAAACTGTTTATCGTTTCATCTTCTATTTCACCGCATGATATAGAGCGGGCCAAAAACTATAAAATTGTTGCTGATTTCATCATAAAACCCATACTTAAAGAAAAGTTTCTGGAAATTATAGAAAATCTTTGCCAGGACGATAGCACTTCTGGGATGGCCTGATAAAATTTGTCATCTTAATTTTGCATTTGATAGCTTATGTGTCATTTTTATGCTATCATTAGTAAGATGTTCAACAAAGAAGATGTCAACCTTTCACTCTTAAGAAAAAGAGCCTTTAATTTAAGGTGGGCAACTGTCGATAAGGGAGTTATACCACTAACGGCTGCTGATCCTGACTTTCCGTGTGCACCAGAGATTGCTCAAGCTATTACTGAATACACCAAAGGCCGGTATCTGTCTTATGGGCCAGCAGAAGGCCTTTTGGAATTCAGAGAAAGCATGGCCAACTATTTCCGTACTAAAAGAAATATTCCTGCGAGCAAAGACTTACTGTTTCCTGTAGACAGTGCAGCATTTGGAATCTGGTTAACCTGCAAGGCATTTCTGACTCCCGGAGATGAATCTATAATTTTTGACCCTGTTGATTTCCTGTTCAGGTATTCTGTCGAATCTGTTGGTGGCATAGCAATGCCATTTGCCATACCTGCAGGTTCAAAAGTTGATTTTGAAGCCCTTGAAAAACGTATTACGACCCGCACGCGTCTACTTTGCATTTGCAATCCGTTAAATCCGACAGGTAAAGTATTTACCCGGGCAGAATTATTCTCATTTGGTGAATTAGCTTGTAAGTACAACCTGACCATTCTTTCTGATGAGATCTGGAGTGATATAGTATTTACTCCTGGTATTTTTACAAGCATAGCCTCATTATCTGACGAGATCAGTGATCGGACAATAACCATTACCGGTTTCAGTAAGTCATACGGACTGGCTGGTCTGAGAATTGGAGCGGTCATGACAACCAATCAAAAGCTGTACACACAGCTATTTAATACCTCATTACATAGCTCAACCATACATGGTGCCGGAGTACTTTCTCAGATTGCTGCAACAGCAGCCTTAAATAGCTGTGAGTACTGGTTAAATGATTTTCTGGTGCACCTTCAGGCGATGCGCGACTTGTGCGTACGTGAACTAAATTCTATAGAAGGCTTTCACTGTATAGCCCCTGAAGGTTGCTATGTGGCATTTGCAGATATAAGTGGAACCAACAAAACAAGTTCAGAAATACACGAAATACTACTGAAACAGGCAAAGGTTGCCGTGGTACCCGGTTTAAAACAATGGTTTGGTGAGGGTGCTGAGAATTATATCAGGATTAGTTTTGCTACATCAGAAGACATTTTAAATGATTCATTTCAACGCATTAAACGTATAATAAATTTATGAAAGTCGTAATCATTGGTGGTGGAATAGCTGGCCTTACCCTGGGTATATTGTTAAGAAAGAAAAACATTGAAACAGTGATTAATGAAAGGCTTGAAAATATGCCTGTTCGTGGTCATTCATTTCTTATGCATACAGATGGGCTTAAATTACTGAAAGAGCTGAATTGTGAAAGCCAGGATACCTTACCTGGTACGCCAATAACAGCATTTACTTTATTCAGGCCATCTGGTAAAGAAATCAAACACCAACGCCTTGATTCATGGAAATGCATGAAAAGAGTTGATTTGCTAAAGTTTCTTAAAAATCAATTCCCCGAAAACCAGGTGAAAGAAGGACGCGATTTTTCCCATTTCATGTATGAAGGTGGTAAAGCTATAGCTGCTGTCTTTTTGAATGGGAAAATTGAATATGGAGATATTTTTGTAGGAGCCGATGGAGCAAATTCCTGCGTAAGAAGAGAGCTATTTGGTGATATTGACCTTAGAGCTGGGGCCGTTAAAGAAATAGTTGGGGTAGTTAACAGTGAAAAATTAGGCAGAGGCAATACGTCTACTTTCACCAAATACCAGGATGCAACAAGAGGGCTTGCATTTGGAATGATCCCGACATCGGAAAATGAATTTGTGTGGTTCATGCAATATGATTCAAGGCTAAATGATTTGGCAGACAGTACCCCTGAAGAATTAAAAATGTTCTGTAAAAGTCAGCTTAAAAACTTCCCTGATCAGGTGCAGGAAGTTTTAAACAATAATGACTTTTCTACAAGCTATATCTGGAATACCCGTGACTTTGATCTGCTACCTGCATTTCACAAAAGCAATGTGGTTTTATTAGGAGATGCTGGCCATTTGTCATTGCCCTTCACGAGTGCAGGAACAACAAATGCAATTATAGATGCTAAAATTGTTGCTGAAAATTTATTCCGCTGTGAAAGTATTGAAACAGCCTTTACTGAATTCTACTGTTCCAGGTCAGCAGATATCAATTCCCATATACAGCTGGGCAGAAAATTAAGTGAGTTATTTCTAAATCCTGTTAACCAGTCTGACGATAAAATTCTGGTACCTCTGATTGGAAACAATGATCACGACAGTACGTCAGAAAATTCAAAGCCTATTCAGGTAACTTATTTTACTGACCCAATATGCTCAACCTGCTGGATTATACAGCCAGCCTTGAGAAAAATGCAGCTTGAATATGGTAAGTTTTTAAATATCCATTATGTGATGGGCGGCCTGTTACCCTCATGGAATGAATATTCAAGCGGCAGCATCAGCAGACCGTCAGATGCAGCTTTGCTATGGGAAGAAGTATGTGTAAAATATAATATGCCTCTGGATGGCGATATCTGGCATGAAGATCCATTAAATTCTTCTTACCCTCCATCTATCGCTTTTAAAGCAGCCCAGATGCAGGATAAAGAGATGGCCCTGCTATTTTTAAGGCGTATAAAAGAAATGGTTTTTGTTGAAAAGCGCAATATTATCAAATGGGAATATTTGCAGGAAGCAGCTTTTGAAGCTGGCCTTGATACAGCAAGATTAAGGCGCGATTATGATGGAGAGGCAAAAGAGCTATTCAATCAAGACCTGCTTCTGGGAAAAGAGCTGGGTGTAACCAGTTTCCCTACTATGATTTTTTCTGCTGCAGGATTTCCCAGTATCACTATAAAAGGCTTTCAACATTATGAACGCTATGAAGAAATAATCGTAAGTATGCTCTGTTCAGGAACCAAAGAACAAATTGACACCAGCCCGAAAACATTATTTACCCGTTATCCCTGTATGGTAGATCAGGAATTTGCTCTGTTGAGTAATATCTCTATAGAAGAGGCAACCGTTATTTTGAATAATTTATTTGAACAAGGGTTTATAAATAGAGAAAACAGTAAAAATGGAATTCTCTGGAAAGCCCGTTATGCTCAGCTGGAAGCCTTATAATCGTATATTTGACATATGATTAGATATATGGTCTTACTGCTGCTGGTAATTTCATCAGCAGCAGTAAAATCTCAGGATACGGCAAGACGATTTGCTGGTGATACAATGCGAACCATTGTCATTGATACATCGGCACTTGTGATTACTAAAAGGGGGCTGCATGAACAAGATTTTATAAATCAAATTTTGCAGGATACCTCTTTCTATCAAGCATTTCACCTTTTAAATTCATTTAGTTTTCTCTCTGAATATAATATTAAAACTTTTGACAAAAAGGGGCTCGTAACAGCACATATCATGAAGAATATTTTTCATGATAATACTACGAATACATACCATCAGCGGGTGCTGAAAAAATCAGATAGTGGGCAAGTTTATAAAAGCAACGGCAAATACAAGCTATTTACCATACAGATGTTCAGTTATATCTTTGAAAATGAAAAAAGCTCAGATTTTAAATCTGATGCCCCATTAAACAGCACTGAAGAGGGCTTTAAAAGAAAACTCGAACAGCTCATATTCAGGCCAGGAACCAGAATAGATGGATTACCTTTTATCTCAGGTAAAACAGAAATATTCTCGCCTGAGCTGAGAAAGTATTATACCTATAAATTTTCAAGTGCCAATTATCTGGGACATATCCCTGTATATAGGTTTGAATGTAAGGTAAAACCTGAATTTGCCAAGAATGGTTCGGTAATGGTCAAAGAACTCACGACAATTTTTGACAAGAAAAACTTTCAAATTCTTGGACGATTCTTTGATATGGATTATTCAAACCTACTTTTCAGCTTTGATGTGCGTATGAACATTGAGGCAAATTATGTTGGAGACCAAATATTGCCTGTATTGATTCAATATGCAGGCAATTGGGATGTGCCATTTAAAAAGAAAGAAATTTCATCGTTCAGTGTAACCCTTCATGACTTTAAAACGGCTGGCAATTCTTATCCGTTAAAATAAGAAGTGCCCCTATTGAAGCTGCTCTTATTCCTGAATAGAATCGAAGATTTGAACCTTCGTCCAGAATTCTTTGCAAGATGATATAAACAATTGATGATTTGCATCTGTCTCCTGATAAGCGTCATGCTCTTGCTGAGAGTTAAAAACCAGTAGCAGGGCATAACTATATGACCGGTCAATCACCGGCCTGTTTGTACTGGCAGGTGTACCAACATGACCAAAGCTAAGACCAGGGGTGCCAAGAAGAGAGTTAACACCCAGCTTGAACTTTTCACGCCCATCGGGAGTAATATCTTTTTTTAACCAAAAGTAAACAGCGTGTACAAATATTTTGCTCATAGCTATATTGATATAATTCTCTTAACGAAAGTAGTATTTTTGTACAAAGCACAGGAAAAAATTTGATTCAGCAAGAAACTATATCAAGCATTTATGATGCCGTTCGCATTGAAGAAGTCGTAGGCGACTTTGTGCAATTAAAAAGGCGCGGTATCAGTTTGATTGGGCTTTGCCCCTTTCACAATGAAAATACCCCTTCATTTCATGTCTCTGTCACAAAGGGTATTTATAAATGCTTCGGCTGTGGCAAGGGCGGTGATTCGGTAAGTTTCATTATGGAACATGAAAAATCATCGTATCCGGAAGCTCTTAAGTATCTGGCTCAAAAATATCAGATTGCTGTAGAGGAAACGATTCCAAACCCGGCTGATTTAATTCAGAATGATAACCGGGAAAGCCTGCTTATTTTAAATAAATGGGCGAAAGAACTGTTTGCCCATACCCTGCAGCAAAATGAAGAGGGAAGAAATATAGGACTGTCTTATTTTAATGAACGGGGCTTCAGACAGGATACCCTTGTAAAATTCGAATTGGGGTATGCCCCTGAAAACAGACATTATTTAACAAAAGCTGCACTCAAAGAGGGCTTTAAAGATGAGTTTCTGCAACATTCGGGGTTGAGCATTAAACCAGATACGGGTGACCTCTATGACAGGTTCAGGGGCAGGGTCATGTTTCCAATTCAAAACCTTGCGGGGAAAATAATAGGTTTTGGAGGCAGAATCTTAAAAAAAGATGAGAAAACTGCTAAATACCTGAATTCACCCGAGTCAGAGGTTTACCATAAAAGCGATACCCTATACGGTATTTTTCAGGCGAAAAAAGCTATTCGTGAGCAGGATGTATGTTTTCTGGCCGAAGGCTATACGGATGTAATTAGCCTGAGCCAGTCAGGTATTGAAAATGTTGTGGCATCTTCAGGTACCTCACTAACAGTTAATCAGGTTAAGCTAATTTCGCGTTTCACCCAGAATATCACCATTCTTTATGATGGTGATCCGGCAGGTATAAAGGCATCACTTCGGGGAATAGATATGATCCTTGAAGAAGGTATGAATGTTCGGGTAGTTTTATTTCCCGAAGGCCATGACCCTGACTCGTATATCAGAAGTGTAGGGAGTAAGGCTTTTTCTGCATATACTAAAGAGCAGCAGAAAGATTTTATCTTTTTTAAAACCCAGGTCTTACTGGGTGATGCTGGAAATGATCCGATCAAGAGAGCAAGTGTCATACATGATATTCTAGAAAGTATCTCAAAAGTACCGGATAGTATTGCCGCTTCTATATATACCAGGCAATGCAGCAATCTTCTTGAAATGGAAGAGAGTATTCTGCTTGCTGAGCTAAATAAAATAAAACTAAGAAAAGCTAAAGCCAGGCCTGATGGTAGCGGGGATAATTTTCGTTCAGATTCACCTTATGGGAGCGGTCAACAAAATTCAGCTCTTATACAAACAGATGAAGGGTATGATTCATCAATGGACCTGCAGTTTTATCCTGACACCCCGACCGAGCCCATTTTTCCGGATGATATTCAGGAAAGGGAGGTATTAAGAATGCTGTTTAATTTCGGAAACTCAGCTTACGATACAGCGCATAAAACAGCTTCTGCCTATATTTTCATGCAGACTGAGGATATAGAATTTCGGCATCCCGTACATAAACAGCTCTATGCATCACTTAAATTTCAACTTGATCAAACTGGGAAAATCAACCCTGATTTTTTCACCCAGCATGAAGATGCCGGATTTCGAAAAATTGCTGTCGATTTATTAAGTAGCCCTTATTTGTTAAGCGATAATTGGGCTGTTATGCACGGCATTTTTGTTAAAACAGAAGATACCTTGTTAAATGTTGCCATTGAAAATGCAATCAATCATCTTAAAATGAGGAAGGTAATGACGATGATTGCCGATAATCAGCAAAAGATGAAAAATGAGCCCAAGACAGAGGTTATCATGGAACTACAATCGATTCATAATATATTGAATAATATAAAAACCAGCCTCTCGAAGGCCCTGGGGGTAGTAGTTCTTAAATAATCTTGAATTTTAATCAATCACCCAGGCCATCATATAATTTTCTACTAACTGATAGTTGATCGAAAAATATTTAAAAAACCGACCAATTGCCAGGGTTGCGCTAATCTGTCCAGCAGAAGTGTAACTAAAGGGATTTAGCAAAATATGATCTCTAAAAGAAACACCTTTCTTGCCATATAATTTATAAAGCGCTTCTTTGGCCGACCAGCAGGCATAAAGCTGCAATATCCTGTTCTCATTTTGCAGATAGCTCATTTCAATATCTGACATGAATTTATGTGAAATTCGCTCAATTTTGGGATGAATCTCTTCAATATCAAGCCCAACCAGGCAGGTCTCACTTATAATTACGGCTGCAAATTGATGAGAATGGCTGATTGAAAAGTGATAGGGGAAATTAAACAGATAAGGCTTGTCATGTGCATCTATACGAAAATCTATGAATTCATCAGTCTGTATCATTTGCCGGAGAAGCACCCTGCTACTGAGCCATTGAATGGCGCGGCTACCTTTACGCAGACTTTGGTAATAGTGCATTTCAACTTCGCTAAGTCTTAGTTTGCCGAGAAGCTCATCTGCCGTTTCTTGTATTTTCCAAATTCCCAATTCAACTTCGGGGTAAATCTGTTTAAGTAGCTGTATGGGCATAGGGACTATGCCAATAAAATGGCAAGACAAAACTATTAACTAAAATCTAATTATTCTATCTTCACCCGATGATCTTATCTGACGTACGTATAAAAGAAGAAATTGAAAAAAGGAAAATTATCATAGAACCTTTTGACCCTGCATTTCTTGGTACTAATTCATATGATGTACACCTGAGCAGGCATCTGGCCACTTATGATGATGTTTTATTAGATGCACGCAAGCATAATAAGATAAGTCATTTTGAAATTCCTGATGAGGGCTTTGTTTTGCAGCCAAATACCCTATATCTGGGTGTAACCCTGGAGTATACAGAAACACATAGCCATGTTCCTTTTTTGGAGGGTAAGTCAAGTACCGGTAGACTGGGCATTGATATTCATGCTACTGCCGGTAAGGGTGATGTAGGCTTTTGTAATACCTGGACACTTGAAATATCAGTAAGTCAGCCTGTGCGCGTTTACCACGGCATGCCTGTAGGCCAGCTCATCTACTTTGTAGTTGAAGGAGAAATTGAAACGATGTATAATAAAAAGAGCTCAGCCAAGTATAATACCCGAACCAACAGACCGGTTGAAAGCATGATGTGGAAAAACAGCTTCTAGTTAACCAGTTTCTTTAGTCGGGCAAATGCTTTGAGATTTTCAGGTCTGGAGATACTCTGTTGGATATTTTCTTTTTCAAACCGGGTAAGATGCCAGCTGAGTGAAGCACCCCGCACAACCTTTAAAGAGATAGAATCACGTGACATGCTTCTACCGGCATTAAAGTCAGGCATATAAGGTAGCTCAATATAGTCAAGCCGTGTACCCAGCCAGGCTCTGGCATATGACACTCCTGCATCATTATAGTTATTTTGAATATCTTCCCAGACAGCATAAAAACCACCGATGGTTGAGAAAATTTTTTCAGCCAGGGTCTGATGACGTTCCTGCTCTATACGTTTTTCTGAGCTTGCATCTCTTATTGAAAGCATTACCACCCCAGAAGTATTCTGTCTGATCCAGTCCCGAAAAACAAAGGTAAATTTAAGGGCATCATCAATACCATAATTATCGGTCATGCCGGCATCCATTACCTGCATTGAGGGCAAACTAGGCAATTCAACAGTTGGGGATATATACGGAAAGGTCGCGCTCATTCTCAGTGCTGTTAAAAAGCGAAGTTTCCCAGCTCCCTGGTTTGCAAAAAACCGATCAAACTCAACTGCCTGTACATGCCTGATATTATCATGTCTCCACATTGAATCAGACCCAACCATATAAGAGATATTCTGCGGTGAAACATAGAGCTTTCTGCCGTCATTGATAATGGTCGGGCTCAAAATCATCATCGGAATAATTGCATCTGCTTCAGGTTGCTTATAATCAGTTATAGATTTATCAAGAACAGCATTGGTACTATGGTTTAATTCTGCTTCAAGAGCCTCACCCCTATCATGATAATAAGATTTTTCGAGGTAATTAAATGTTAGCGATCTGAAGAAAATATCATTCACCACAAAATTGAACATGATAGCATTCAGGTTATCCTGACCCATTTGTTTTGCGAAATTCAGGTCATTAATATTAAGACGGGCGCCTTTCATCTTACGCAGATATAATTCACGGTAAAATGCTGCTCCAATCATTCCTCCTGATGCCCCGGTAATTAAAACCGTATGCTTCATCAGATTACCACCGGCCATGGAATCAGCCATTTGCAAATTTCTGATAGTCCAGATTGCAGCGCGTTGCCCTCCTCCGCTACAGCAAACAAATACCATCTTAGGCTTATCAGAAAACTTTTTACGCCAGTTTTCAAGAATCTGTGTTGTCTCAATCTTATCACGGTGATAAATAGAATCTGAGGCCAGCGCCTTCAGGGCTGAAATTGAATAAACTGCGGGTTTTTTACCATAGTCAAGACCTGATCCACCTTGATTTCCCCGGTACCATACACTGGTCATTAAATTGAATACTAAGAAAAAAATAATCATACACGCTGCTGTCCATTCCTTAAAATAATAGCTGAACCAGCCAGCCACCATGACAAGAATGGTGAAAAATAATAACAGGCTTGCACCAGCAGGTATATGTACTGATTCACGGCCAGCAAATGAGCCCATGACAAGCAATGAGAAGATCAATGCAATCTCCATAATGATCGCATTCAAATGATTTTGAGCAAATACCTGCTTTATAGAATCAGGGTTAATTGAAATAGCCGTATTTACTTTCCTGATCTTCCATGGTAATTCAAGGTAGTACAATACTTTTACCGGGGCCAAACCAGGCTCTGACAGAACACCTGATTTTATCCTTTTTAATCGGCGTTGCTCCGATTTTTTTGCTACCGAAGGACCCAAGACAATAAATATATCCTTATTTGTACCTACCAGGTAATTGAAAAAAATCATTACAAAAATGGTAAATCCCCCAAGAAAAGAAAATGCCTCGAGCAGAATCCGTGAAGTAGAGATATACTCGCTCTCTGTCTGAAACTTTATGAAGTTTATGATGTAAACAACGATAAACAGCACGGGAATAATCGAATTATTTAAAAAGAATTTGCCAAAAGGAACCCTCAGATAGCCTAAGAAACTGAACCTGTTACTCTCTAAAGAATAGCTTGTTACCTGAAAAGCCAGTAAGAACCCTCCCATTGCAAGGCCCATAATTAACATACTTAGCCAGCTTACCCTGCCCAAATATTCAGGATCTAAAAAAAGGTAAGGTATCCCGAATTCTTTACCAATATGGCCAGTAATTATACCAAATAAAATGCCCCAGATCAGCAAGAGTGAGAAGTTCTTCTTAAGATGAATCAGCAGCAGCTGTATGGGAAACGAAAAAAAGATTCCCCTTAAAATACCAAAGGGCCTTCTTTTTCTCCAGCCACGATTTTGTACTTCTTTCTTTTGACTTACAGGAGAATCAATCATTTAATCTCGCGAGAATTAATTGTCATTAACGTCAGCTACAGACAGATGTTTCATTTAAAATGGGTGAATTGAACAGATAAGTTAAATTTGACTTAATGAATATTCAACACGGAAAGAAAATATATTTCGCATCAGATTTCCACCTGGGAGTACCTGATAGTTTTAACAGCAAAAAACGTGAGCTTGAAATCGTCAGCTGGCTTGATTTTGCAGCAATAGATGCCGCAGAAATCTATCTTGTAGGTGACGTTTTCGATTTTTGGTTTGAATATAATAAAGTTATTCCAAAAGGCTTTGCCCGCTTACAGGGTAAACTTGCTGAAATCACAGATTCAGGTATACCAGTTCATTTCTTTTCAGGAAACCATGATATGTGGGGTCTTGATTATTTTAAAGATGAGCTGGGATTGATACTACATCATGATCCGATTGCTATAAACTTTAATGATAAAAGTTTTTTTATTGGACATGGTGATGGCTTAGGACCGGGAGATGCTACCTATAAATTTTTGAAGAGGATTTTTAGAAACCCCATTTGCCAATGGCTATTTGCCAGGCTTCATCCAAACCTGGGAATTGGAATTGCCAGTGCATGGTCAAATAAAAGCAGGGCAAGTGTAAATGAAAAAGAGGTTTTCCAGGGTGTTGATAATGAATGGCTGGCTATTTATGCAAAAGAACTACTTATTAAAACACCTTACGACTATTTTATTTTTGGGCATCGACACCTGCCCCTAGATCTGTTACTAGATGGTAAAAGCCGTTATATTAATCTGGGCGAGTGGATGAATTACCGAAGTTATGCTGTTTTTGATGGGCAAAATCTGAGCCTTAAATACTGGAATCAATAGTTTCCGTTGTTTCTCACTGCCAGCCATATATAGAGACAGCAGAACTAATGGTACTGATGCTGATTTTTTCGTAAATTTGTAAATTATTTAGACAGATGATTGACAAATTAGCAGCAATAAAAGACCGTTGGATAAATGTAGAACAGGAACTGGCTAACCCGGCAACTATGCTTGACATGAAGCGGTTTGCTACACTGAACAAAGATTACAAGGAACTTAGTAAGATAGTTGAACAATACCATATTTACAGCAATATCGTCAGCAATATTGAAAGCAATAAAGCCATTCTGGCTATTGAAAAAGACGAAGAATTCAGGGAAATGGCCCGTGCTGAACTCGATGAGCTGATTGAACAACGAGATCTTAAAGAGGAAGAAATCAGGGTCATGCTGATTCCTAAAGAGCCAGAAGATGCTAAAAATGCAATTCTGGAAATCAGGGGTGGCACAGGGGGTGATGAAGCAAGTTTATTTGCAGGAGACCTTTACAGAATGTACGTTCGTTATGCTGAACGTCGGGGCTGGAAGGTTGAACTAATGGATGATACTCCAGGTACTGCCGGTGGATATAAAGAAATAGTGGTCCTTGTAAGCGGTGATGATGTTTACGGGCAGTTAAAATATGAATCTGGCGTTCACAGGGTTCAAAGGGTACCAAATACAGAAACTCAGGGCCGTATACATACCTCAGCAGCAACTATTGTTGTACTTCCAGAGGCTGATGAATTTGACGTTGATATCAGGATCAGTGATATCAGGAAGGATTTATTCTGTGCTTCAGGTCCTGGAGGGCAGTCTGTAAATACCACGTATTCAGCAGTGAGACTCACCCATTTACCTTCAGGCATTACGGCACAATGTCAGGATCAAAAATCTCAACTAAAGAATTACGATAAAGCGTTGCAGGTTTTAAGAAGTAGGATTTATGAGGTCGAACTTGCAAAACACCTGGAAATAACTGCTAAAAAACGGAAAACAATGGTTTCAACAGGTGACCGTTCAGCAAAAATCAGAACCTACAACTATCCTCAAGGAAGAGTTACAGATCACCGCATCAGTCTTACCATTCATAACCTCTGGCAGCATACAAGAAGTCATTGATGCATTGCAACTTGCAGAAAATGCAGAACGCATGAAAGAAGGAAGCACTGTTTAATAAGCGCTTCTCTTTAAATCAGAATGTATCTTTGATCAGCTTTAGATGGGCCAGATGGTGATTCAAATGCCCTGTGTAAACTTGAAGAAAGAACGTGATCTTAACTGTAATATCACTATAAGGGCCGGCAGATTAGTCGAAAAAATAACTTTTTATGGGCTTTAAGACTTGTAAAAAAAACTTCACCTGGACATGAAAATTTAAACAAGCTGTTCTTCAAATTACTACAAATTCTTTTCAATTAATTATGCCATTGACTTGATAAGCACAATTCTATTCCTATATTTGCAATCCAATAGCAGCTAAAAACGGCTACAAACGGAGTGGTAGTTCAGCTGGTTAGAATACATGCCTGTCACGCATGGGGTCGCGGGTTCGAATCCCGTCCATTCCGCACTAATAATTTAGCAGTTACTTCGAAAGTGTAGCTGCTTTTTTTATGCGGGTAAAGCAGGTGGTAAAACAAACCGCCATCCAAATGCACTAATTGCCACTACAGCCCACCTCAGCAATTGGAAAACATCGGGCATCTGATGGGCTAAAGATCAATTAAACGTATTATTAAAGTAAAAATACTTTACGGCCTTATTATGTTATATTTAGGTAGCCTGCCTATTCTATCCCATGAAAAAACTCTTACTGCTCTCAGTCTCAATTTTTATCTGGGCCTCTGCAATGGCTCAGGTTTCAGATTCAATCCCGCAGAAGCATGATATGTATATTCATATCGTTACGGTCGATAGTAACTTAACTTCATTAATGGGTTTCGGTCACTTCCTAACAGATAATAGATTCCAGATTACAAAAATCGATAAAGACTTTTTGTCTATGAGTACAAATTTCTTTGCCCTGGTTATTGGATCATCTACTAATACCGGGTTGCAGGCAAATGTGAAAGGTCATGAAATAACGATCAAGATAATATCAAAATTACAGTATCCCATTAATATATGGGATGGAGTTGATGGCTTAGATATGGAATACAAGGAAGAAAGACCTCTAAGGAACAAACTTGTTTGGGAAAAAGTATTAAAAATGCTTTCCAAATTTCCACACACCCGAATCTATTACTCTCAACTCTAAATACCCTATAAACGGAGAAGACCTATGAGGTTAAACATGGATCTTGCTTCATATCTGTTTCAATTGTTCAGGTGATAATTGTTTTATAGTCTCCTGACTTAATACCGTTTCATAGATCTGGATAAAAAAAATTTGGTAGATTCTGCAGCTCATAAACTTTCTGAAAAATAGGCCTTTTCCATTTTGGTATACAATTCCGATTGAAACTAAATAAACTGGCGGCTTTACGTTCGGTGAGTAAACCTTGGCTTATATCACTGAATACTTTCTTTTTGAATAATTCATCGTACCTGTAGAAAGGCTGACTCGGTAGATTAATGAATTTCTTTTCTTTTCTTATTTGGTTAAGGTATACCACTTTAACCAACAACGATTGCAGAAACACACATTTAGTTTTTCTATAGGCGAAACGCAGCCAATCATTATGTAGATCATTTTTCTAAATAAAAGGTAATTTATCGGGCAAATTGAGTCGAGCGACCCCGATGAAATTATCTGCCATGCCATAATAAACATCGAACCTATTTGGCATACTCAAATCATCCCGCCTATCAATTCCGGTAGGAAAAACCACGCTTTGTACAATTCCCATACGTTCTTCTAACAACTCAGGCTTTAATACAGGGCTTGACGAACGATAGAGGATTTTTTCAGGGTGATTCTCATCTAAAATCATAACCCCGGCTGAGTAAACCAGGTGATGAGGTTCATCATTAACAGTAAGAGTCTGGTGAACACCGTGATAAACCATTATCCAGCCATGTTTGCTCAGTACGGGCGGTGTTCCCGCCCCGATTTTGATTTTCTCCCATTCTGCCTCCGGCAGTGCTAGTGGGCTGTTCGATTCAAACTCCTGTAAGTGTTCGGCCCTACTGCCGTTTAACATAAGGTCGCTGTAAGATATCCAAATACATTCGTGGTGATCTCTGATCCTGCGGTCTTCTGGATCACACATAATGTCCTCAGCCGTAGTGCCGGGAAACAACGGGCGATGAAGCATAACCATGGAAGTATCGCCATGAGGGCTGGTCATAGATTTTGGAAAAATACATGCATCTTTATTATATACGTCATTAAAAGTGATCTGTTTATAATTGGTAAAATCAGCAAGACCCAGACGTTCCCAATGCAACAAATTTTTTGAAATTGCCAAAGCAATACGTGGCCCTTGTGACGAAAAGGCGGTATAAGTCATGATATATTGTTGTAACGGCTCAAAATAGGTTATCCTTGGGTCTTCGCACCCGCCCCCTTCGGGTCTTTTTTCATAATCGGCTTCCGGTTCCAGGGCAATTCCTAGTCGTTTTACACCAATAGGGTCACCATTAGTGGCAAAAATCACCTTGGCGATGCCTATACGCGAGTAATTACCTTTGCCTACCAGTCTCGGAAATAAATACAGGTCGCCGTCAGGTCCGCGAATGGCCGCAGGATTTAATACGCCTTCAATTTCCATATGGTTGCCCGGTTCGGGCCGCATAATTATTCCAATACGATGCATTTGAAGTCCTTCCATGTAACTGCTATAATTACTTACTAATTTTTTGTGGGCTTTTATTTCAAACTCCATTTCATGCATAAAAAACTCATTCTCATACGGATAGTCTAACTCAATCGTCAATTTCCCATCTTCACATATCGTCAATTGGTATTTCAGATTTAGTTCTTTGCTGTAAAACTCCGCATGCGTACTTTTGCAGCATTTTTTGTCAATAGCATCAGATGAACATGCCCTTTAAGAGGCCGGCAAAACCCAGTAACATGAATTTCGTGGGTTTGAGCTTTGCATGAAACCAGGTTACTTCAGAATTGCAAAGGCTCATCTATACGTTTTATGCTTCGCTAGCAGAATGATATTCTTCATTTTTGTTTGACTTAGGCTACATGTGGTTAACATCTGAATTGCATGTTAAAGATGTGATCATTATCAGAATTTTTTAATGGTCTGGTCATTCCAGGTTTAACAGAATGGAACTATACTTGACTTTTCTGCAGCACCCTATAGAAAAGAAACTTATGTCAGTATCCAGTCAACAATCAGTATCCAGTCAACAATCAGCATCACCTTGCACAATACAAAAATGGGTTCAGACTACCTTTTTCGTTATCTTGATCCTTTATTTTGGTAAGGTATTGTTTGTCCCTCTGCTTTTTGGGCTACTGGTAGCGCTGATCACTTTCCCCATTTGTAAAAAAATGGAAAAGTATGGTATTTCACGCAGTTTTTCAATTGCGGTATTATTAATCTGTGTAGTTGTTCTTGCTGTTGCTCTAGGGCAACTGCTGGGTATAGAGATCAATATTTTTATTAACGATTATCCACTAATATCTAAACGTTTAGCTGACTTTTCGCCAGTCATTACGCAATGGATCGATAATTCATTTCACGTTAGCCCTTCCGATCAAACTATCTGGATACAAAAGCTGTCAGTTAATCTTGACGATGATATTACAGGTTTTTTAAAGGGGGTGTTGAATACGACAATTTCTACCTTAATCATGCTAGTAATGATCCCAATTTATTCAGCACTTTTTTTATATCATCGTGAAACTTTTGTCCGGTTCATTGCAATTATTGTAGGCGATAAATATAAAGGTCAACTGCAACTCATCCTGCATGAAAGCGTTTTATCCTATTTCAAATATATAAAAGGCAATTTCTACGTATATTCCATTGTTGCCGCCCTTAATTGTGCCGGCTTATCCGCTTTGGGGATCAAGAATGCCTTATTGTATGGAATTCTGACTTCATTCATGATGGTCATACCTTATATCGGTATATTTATAAGTGCTGCAATTCCGGTCTCTATTGCGCTTGTAACCAAAGATTCTGTTTGGTATCCTGTTGGAGTTATCTTGATATTTGTTTTTATCCAATACCTTGAATCTAATGTAATTTTCCCTTGGGTAGTTGGTAAGCAGCTGAATTTAAGCACATGGGCAACTTTAGTCGCTGTTATTGCCGGTACTATTTTATGGGGTATAGCTGGAATGGTCTTAGTTTCGCCTTTTTTGGCTATTCTAAAAATAATAACTGATCATGTGCCAAGTTGGAAACCGCTAAACATTTTATTAAACCGATCAGAAGGATACCAAGGTAAATGATTGATTTAAAGCGTCTTTATATTAGCCATCTTGGTCAGGTGCGTATCAGCCAATCTACAGGCCGCCTTAATTAGACCGATTCGGGATAATATTTAACATGGCCTGTTCGTAAAATAAACTGACCAGGATTAGCTATAAAAGTTCTTGACAATAAAGCCAGAAGTGCCATCAATTTCTATTCTACCTGGCGCAAGGCCGTCCCGGTATTTCTTGGCATCCCTATTGGAAAACTGAATAAAGTCAGGTGTTATTTGTTAAAGTCTTGGCTGCAGTTAGTCGTTTTTGCCATTTAAAAAGCTCAAACCATATTACCGATAAACAGCCGATACCTATACTTATTAGTAGTTGCGACAAGTGTAACGGCTCGAAACCGAAGAATTTTGCTAATGGAACAACGTAAATTAACGATGCTGAAATAAGCAGGGTGATCCCTATGATAACCAATACGAGGTTATTTTTATACCTGATGATTGTTAACACAGAATAAAAGAACGAACGATTCACAACCGTCAGTAATATATTGGCAGCAATCAGACAAGTAAATACCATAGTACGAGTTAGCTGTTCATCAGCACCCTCACTTACGGCATACTGGTAGGTCGCCAATGTTCCGATAGTTATCACGAGTCCTTGTAAGGTACTCGTGGTTAGTTCCTTCCAGTTAAAGAAAGTGGCAGTAAACGGACGTGGCTTTTGCAGCATGGTATACTTTTCCATCGGCTCGTTTTCATAAATAATGGAACATGTTGGCCCCATGATCAATTCCAGAAAAATGATATGTACCGGCGAAAAAATATTCGGGTAAATCCAGCCCAGGGCCAGCGGAATAAATACCGTTAATACAATGGGTATGTGAATGGATATTATATACTGTATTGCTTTCTTAAGATTTGCATAAATACGTCTGCCCATTGCTATGGCATCTACCATTTTTGAAAGATCATCTTCCAATAGGATTAGCGATGCTGCCTGTTTAGCAATCTCGGTCCCCTTTTTACCCATGGCTATACCAATGTGAGCAGCCTTTAGGGCAGGGCCGTCATTCACCCCATCACCTATCATGGCTACGATCTCTTTTTTAGCCTTTAATGCATTGATGATTTTCAATTTTGCATCCGGAAACATCCTGGTAAAAATATTTGTATCCTCAACCATTCTTTCCAATTCCTGCCCGTTCAGTTTCATCAGTTCATCGCCACTGATAGATCGATCAAATTCATGAAAATCAATTTGACTCGCAATAGCTTTGGTAGTTTCGGTATTATCGCCTGTAATAATCTTAATCTTAATGCCCGCTTTGTAGAAATCTTTCAATACTTGACTGATATTTTTCTTAGGAGGATCGTAAAACGCAACCAGCCCTTTAAATGTGAATTTTAATTCCTGCTGCGTAGCGGGGAAATCATTACCCGGAGAATCGGCTTGGCCTACAGCCAATATCCGGTAACCATCAGCAGCTAATACCTCAATCGCTCCCACAATTTGCTTTTTCTCCTCACTGCTTAAATTGCCGATGGCAATCAGTGCTTCGGGTGCACCTTTAGCCGCAATAATACGTTTCCCCATCTTATTTTCAAATAAATGGGTCATCATAGGCGGTTTACCACCTAAGGGGTATTCATGTAGCATATGATGACCCGGCCTTTCATCGGAAGTGGAAATTTTTGTATACGCCGCGTGCAGTGCAATTTCCATGGGGTCAAATGGTTTCGGTTCACTCGCCCACATGGCCAGCGTGATCAATTCCTTTTCAAATTCTCCAAGTGTGCCTTCAGTATCTGAAATTTGATTTTGTGACAAGGTATAAACCTTTGCCAGACTCATTTTATTTTCTGTTAGTGTGCCGGTTTTATCTATACATATTACAGATGCGCTGCCGAGTGTTTCAACCGTTTTCATCTGTTTGACAACAATGCCCATTTTCATCAACCGCCATGCACCCAGCGCCATAAAAGTGGTGAATGCCACAGGGATCTCTTCGGGCAGGATACTCATGGCGAGTGTAAGTGCTTTGATCAGGCTATCCAGAATATTAAATGAGTGAAAATAATTGATACCCCAAACGATAAGAAATACAATACCACCGGCGATCACCATTTTTTTTACAAAATTGTTGATCTGTAATTCCAGTGGTGTTTTTTCTGCACTGATTGATTCAAGGCTTTTGCCAATCTTACCCAACCGGGTTTGATTTCCAATGGCCGTTATGGTGGCTATTGCCAGTCCGCTTACTACCGTTGTCCCATGAAAAATTAAGTTGTCAGTAGCAGCTTTGTCTTTATAAACGGCTAAAGATTCGCCAGTGAGGATACTTTCGTTTACAGAAAAATCGTTCGATTGAACTATAATACCATCAGCAGTAATAGAAGTGCCTTCTTCAATCATTAAGCTGTCGCCAATCACCAGGTCGTCACTTTTTATTTCTTCAACTTTTCCATTCCTGATCACTTTACAAAAAGGCTGGGAAAAATACTTAAGCTTTTCAAGCGCATTACGGCTGCGGGAATCCTGGTATAAAGAAATTCCGGCAACCAATACAATTGCTGATGCGAGAAAAATACCATCGCCCGTTTTGCCACTAACAAAATAGATACACGAAGTAACGAGTAACAAAAGCACCATCGGTTCTTTGATCAGACTTTTAATTGCATCAATAAATCCGTTTTCTTTTTTATAATTCAATATATTTTGACCGTATTTCTCCCTGGCATCGGTTACCTGTGCTGTAGTCAGTCCTTGTATATCAAGATTATTTAAAGGCATTTTAATTTTATAAGAATAGTTGATTTCAGAGATTAATACACTCAGTTACATGGTCGCAGGGATAATTATTAGTGTAGTTCGATAGCTTAATACTTCTTGAGTCAAACACAAATCTATTTACTGATCACTCACCTGCCGAATCTTCGACTCTTTATTAAGTGCGTTTGTTTTGACTTAAAGGATAAGGAGAAAAAGCAACACCACACTGATCGCGGCTTATAATATTTTAATTATTTCCGCTATTGGTGCCGGTGTCGGGTATATAACCGGTGAAGGTGCTTAAGAAACTGTTAAGCATACACAGGGAATTTCTAGAAATATAATTGAAGAACATGCTGATATCAATAACCACTTTCAATAACTTAATTAAATCATTTTTAAAACTCTCATTGCTATCGTTTGAAAGCTTATTGACCGGTCACTTTGTCAAGGAATTCCCTGGTCAATCTGCCTGGAATTTCAAATTTCCAACACTATCCGGCCGCTGATGTCACCTTTTTTCATATCATTAAATACGGTATTAATGTCTTCGAGCTTAGCGGCATGGACTGTTGTTTTTACTTTACCCTCTAAAGCAAATGAAATCGCTTCCTTCATATCCTTCCGTGTGCCCACTATGGAACCCCTGATAGTAGTGCCGTTAATTACCGTATCAAAAATGGAAAGGTCAAAACTTCCGGTAGGTAATCCAGTTAGTGACAGCACACCTTTACGGCGTAGCGCCGAAAGGCCTTGCTTAAAAGCAATGGGTGACGGTGCGGTGACCAGTACGCCGTGCATGCCGCCGGTTTCTTTTTTTAGAAAAGCACCCGGGTCTTGTTCTTTCGCATTCACAACAAGGTCGGCACCAAGGCTTTTTGCCAGCGCCAGTTTATCATCAGCAATATCAATGGCTGCTACATGCAATCCCATAGCTTTAGCATACTGTACTGCCAGGTGGCCCAGGCCGCCAATACCGGAAATAGCCACCCATTCTCCCGGTTTTGTATCGGTTTGTTTCAATCCTTTATAAACGGTTACTCCGGCGCAAATAATAGGAGCCATTTCCGTAAAATTGATATTTGGAGGGAAATGTGCTACATAACCCGCGTCTGCTACTACATACTCAGCAAAGCCGCCATCAACGCTGTAACCCCCATTCTGTTGTGTTTCGCAAAGTGTTTCCCATCCGGTATAACAGTAATCACAGTGGCCACAAGCACTATATAACCAAGGCACCCCTACAACATCACCTTCTTTAATATCCCTTACACCAGATCCAAGGGCAACCACGTAGCCCAACGCCTCATGACCTGGTATCAAAGGCATCTTTGGTTTAGCTGGCCAATCGCCCAGGCAGGCATGGAGATCGGTATGGCAAACACCACAAGCGATCACTTTAACCAGTATCTGGTTTTCGCCGGGTTCTTTAACCGGCATTTCTTCGATATGCAAAGGCTGTCCAAATACATGGATAACTGCAGCTTTCATTGTTTTTGGGATCATAGAATTTTATGGAATAAATGGGTATAAAGAAGATTTGTTAGAGCAAAGGTGGGCATACTCGTGTCAACCGGTGTTACACAAATTCCTGAATAAATTACATTATTCACATATTAGAGAATGAAGATTTAACAAGAGTATGTTTATGGAATTAAGATAATTGATTGACTAATTTTTTATACTGTGACACCGCAAAAAAAAGGTGTTGTTCTGTCCTCGACACATTTTACTGCATAAAGATACATGGCTGCACTCCATGTTTGCCAGTCTTGTCCCATGACTTTGCCGTCTTGCGCTTTCAGCCATTCATTGAAACCGTATGGCAGTTTTTTTTCATTGGCGTTTTTATTCAACCGGGTTAAAATCATTAACTTTTTTTCAGCCAGGTCGTATTGTTTTGCAGCAACAAGTGCAGCTACATAAAAGCCGCAAATGAATGGCCAAATGCCCCCGTTATGGTAATTACCGGGCAGGTTAAATAGCTCGTATCTAGGGTGCCAGTCTGTATCACCAGGCAAAGTAAAAGGGAAAAAATTCGGGGGCAATTCCACGGCAAGGTCACCCTTCGCAATCATATTTTGACATTCCTCTTCGATCCAAACAATGATTTCATTCGCCTGCGAAAAATTTACTAAGCCAGATAATATGGCTAAGCTGTTTCCCAGTAAATCAAACTTGTCGCTACTAAATATTTTATATGACCAGAAAGCATAATAGGGCTTCTTTCTCTCCGCAAGCCCTTCATGAATATGATGTGGTATAAAACCACCGTCAATCGTAAATTTATTAATCTGATTTTTAAGTTCAGCCGCCCTCTCGGTTTTTCCAAGCAAAAGCAAACCAGCATAAACTAATACATTCACATAAAGGCCGTAGCCCAATACCCACTGTTCATCGCGCCAGTCGCTGGTAGGCTGTTGCGCAACCAGGAACCTGTCGTCGGGGCTTTGGTACTCCATCCATTGCAAAGATTTAACTACAGCTTCTTTTAAAAAATCAGATTCTGCAGTCAGCTTCCTAATGATGCCAACACCCAGTAAAAATAAGGGTGTGGTATCACTTGCTCCGCGGTCATCATTATCGTGAACAAGCGATGAAATATGACCATGCAGGGTTTGGTTTTTTGCTAAGGTTTCCAACACCTTTTTGAAAGTTGCTATTAGCTCCAAATCTCCTGTTACAGCTATACCAAGAACCGAAATCATCAGGTCCCTGGTATAAGGTTCAGGGTAGCCCCAGCCGGCAGTACGCGGAAGCC
This sequence comes from bacterium, assembly GCA_031363945.1. Taxonomy (GTDB): domain Bacteria; phylum Bacteroidota; class Bacteroidia; order Sphingobacteriales; family Sphingobacteriaceae; genus JANLVJ01. The sequence goes on from JANLVJ010000041.1 coordinate 92,208, forward strand.
CATCAAAAGGACCGTGCGCATTATGACGCAATACTTCAATAGCCGCAATCCGGGTCTTTTCTATCTCTTCCCAATCAGCAGTTTCCATATCTTGTTTGTTTTTATCGGATTTTTTTATCCACTAACTCCATGAATTTTTTTGCCACTAACCTATAATCAAAATTTGCAAGTACTCTTTTTCTGCCGGCTTTACCCATTTTTTGGCATAAGGAAGGATCATTCATTAGTTGTACCAAGTATTTTGATATATCATTCACGTCAGCCCTATAATCAATTGTTCTTGGCACATCAAAAACCACGGTTCGCTTTTCCAATAATCCGCATTCATCACCTATGGTTACCTCATTCTTAACGATATGTTGTGCTATACCAGCAAGTAATGCCGTTTCGCCGTCAACTAAAGTATCCAGCATACCCATAGCATTGATACCTATTACAGGCTTTTCACAGGCGCCTGCTTCCACCTGGGGCATCCCGAAGCCTTCCAGGCGCGAAGGGCCCGCATAAATATCACAGGCACCCAGAAGGTATGGCATAAAATCTCTTGAGGTAATACTTGTGGCATAGATCACCTTTTTATCGATACCCAAATCTTTTGCCAATTGCATATCTTCTTGATTTTGCTGTGAAGTTCGGGGCTGCGGCCATGTTTTACAAACGTATCTCCAATCCGGTACCTGGTCGCCGATGCGGGCCAGTGCCTGCATCACTTCCCGTGCGCCTTTGGATGCTGCATCGCCACCAACGGTAAGGATCATTAATTGTCCGGGTTCAATGCCCAGAGAATCCCTTACCGCTAAAACCTTAGGATCATTTTTGGGGTAAGATTTAAAAGTATCTGTATTACATCCCACCGGCAACACTTCAATATTATCCGCTTTTATTCCATCACGGACATACATTTCCTTAACCCAGTTAGAGGTTACCAAAATAAGCGGAAGCTTATTAAGCACGTCCTGGTAATTGGCGATATAACCGTCGGCCACTAACCAGGGAACAGGCTGAATCTGGAATTTTTGAGGATGAAGTATTAAATGCGGTGTGTGGCCCCAATAACCAATTCCAACTGCTACATCTGGTTTAAACCATCGGTAATACCATTCCTTTTCCAAATCGGATTCATAATGAACTGAATGAACATCGACACCCATTTCCAGAAGCCCTTTGTAAAGTAAACTTCCCTGGGTTGCCAGCCCGCCGGGTGAAGCCGGGTAATCATACAATAAAAGTACCTTCATGATGATGTTCCCTTTTTGGCTAACCAATTTTTTGCTTGCTGAGGATTTGAAAAATGCCAAAACGCCTCATCGCGAGGCGTTGTTTCGGCTTCCCAGCTGTTTTTATCAAATCCATAAGTTTGTGTGATGATGTTGTATTTCAATTCCCAAAGTTTTTGGGGAAGATGCCAACAAGAACTAGCCTGCGTTTCAGCTTTAGGATAATAGGCTTTATTACCATCTTCATAAGCAAATGTCCAAAGTGCAACTGTCATTAATTTACATTCTCCCCATAAATTAATTACTGCTTTACTTACCTCCTCATGCCTGAGGTGTCTGGTATACTCGCCATCGGGGTTGTGTGTAATAATCAGGTCGAAATGAATGCCAGGGGTTAACCGGAGTATTTCTTGCTGTACTTCATTATCCTGAAGAGGTTTTTGTTCCGGTCCGTCATCGAGATCACCCATTATACCGGTGGCTCCCAAAAGAGCTAAAGCCTTATAAAATTTCGGTGCCCGGTGAGGGTCACTTTTCCTGCAAAGGCAAATAACAAACCATTGCCATTTCGGTTCACTAAGCATAATGCCGCCTGCCCATAGCGTTTCATCGTCGGGATGGGCTACAATGAGCACCACTATTTTTCCTTTTTTCGACTCCATTTTTAAAATTCAAAATGAAACTATTTATGGTTAGCCTAAAATGCAGGCCTTAATTACGTTGAATAATAGGTCACATTTAAAGTTCATGTTTAGTTTTTGCTATCTTAAAACTACAGTTTCACGAAAAATTCATGACCTCGAATAATATATGAGCTCTTCTTTCCGGGAAATACGCCCTTACGCATCGGATTATCTCTTACTTTACCATGGAATAAGCAGATCAGAAATTGTCTTCCTTTTCTATCATGGTGCAAATTTATAAAGGTGAGAAACAAGTAAATCACTTTAATTCACTTTGCTTATTTTATGGTAAATCCACTTTTTAGCATTTTCACCGTCGATAACATAACCGATAACTACCAATAACATCCAGCTATAAAGCCTTAACGGTATTTTATCGAATCCAAATTTCGGGGACAAAGGCGTCAGAGGCAAAATTAATGCCACTACCAGAATAAAAGCCGCGACAGCTGATAAAAACTTTCCCGGTAAGCTTTTAAAAAAATACAGCCTGGTAGGCACTACTAAAACAATCAGGATAGCAGATATAACAGGTTCTATGAACCAGCCCGTTTGAAATACTTTTTCCTGGACATGCAATAACAATATCCCAAAAGTAACGTAATCAAAAACAGAACTAAACAAACCGAATGCAAGCATGAAACGCCTGATAAAAAGCATATCCCAATGTTGCGGCGATTGTATATTGATATTATCTACCTATCTGTAGAATTAGCCATTTCGGGGAAATCGGTTAGCAGGTCTGTTAAAAGAATCTGTTTGGGCAATAATGGTAAAAACAAAGATGCTCCATCTATACTGAATATATTACCACAATTGGCGCTGGTGGCCATAAAATATATTTCATGGTATTGGTAGATGTGCGGCGACCCTCAACAATTCTTTTAGTCAATACATCCAGGTCCTGAGAATAGCAGAATAATTAGAATCAGCTTTAAGGGTATTTGAACCGTATTCTTTCAAATTTTTTCCGCTTCATAATCCTGCAATTCGTCCTTACCTGTAACCAGCATTTTGAAGGCCTGTATACTTACTAAATTGCCAAGAGGTTTTAAACTGATCCGTTTCCATTGCGTTTAATGATTGGTAAAGGAAATAGATAGCAGTTTATGGAGATAAAAAAGTGGCAAATCATAATTTTTCCGGGAAAACCAATAACGGGATTGTTATTTGCCCGGCAATTTTTTGAGTTTGGCTTCCCCTGAAAAGACTATCGATAAACGTATGGGAACGATGCATCATCGCAAGAATATCTATGTCAAGGTTGTCGCAAAGCCACGCTAAACCCGATTGCGCCCCATTACTTTTATACATCTTATATTTTATTTTTAAAAAGTTAACCTTTGAAGGAAGTTCACGCACAAATTGCTTAATCAATTGCTCAAATTCTGGTGACTTATCTTCATTTTCATAAATATGTGTTAGTAATATTTCTGCATCGAGTGGCCTTGCCAATTCCGATAACACAGCAATTGATTTAATATCTTCTTCCTGATTTTTAAAGTCAGTGGCAAAGGCTATTTTCTTTACCGGAGATAGTTTGGCAGCGGGCGGGATTAGTAATAAGGGGCTGTTAACGATATCAATCATACTTCTGCTATGGTTTCCTAATAGCAAAGTTGTTAGCCCACTACTGCCATGTGTCCCGATGATAACTAGATCGATTTTTTTATCGGAAATGATTTGATTGACTACATCCGTCAGGATACCTGTTTGATTCAGATAACTGATTGCCGGTTGAAATCCTGTTTTATTTCTACTTTTTTCAATAAAAGACTTCAGTTTAACCAATTCTTCGGTGCTATCTTTCATTAACGTGTCAGATTCTTCAAGGGGCCATGATACCAGGCCGGCCTGTGGTGCTTCCGCAGGAATTATGACGGCGTTGAATAAAACAATATCCGATTTTATCTGCCTGGCTAAGTCATAGCCATATCTGATTGCGTGGTTTGCAGTTTCCGAAAAGTCAGTTGGAAATAATATTGTTTTCATTTTATCTGAATATCAATGTCCTTAAAAAAAATGGTTAACTGACCTGTTAAAATTATAATCCTAATCTGACTAAATATAACAATAGCTATAGTAGACTTATTATATAACTATGGGAATAGCTTACATCATTCACACATTTCTGGAATAAGCATAAGGCATTTAACACGCCAAGGGCATAATTCATTCCATGTATGAATCATGTAATTTATTTATAGAATTCAGTTCTGTTTGGTATGCCAAATGCTTGCAACTTTACCAGATATTGGAAATAAGGTTGGACGAAAGTGCATCAACAAACTGTGCGTCCGCAGTACAAAATTTGAATTAGCAATTATTAACCAATTAGTCAAATTACTGGCAGATTAGTTTGTTTTATATACAAAAACTAGGCATGCGAACTAGAACATAGAGCGTGTTGATTTTCATACGATATATTTTTTTTGAAAGTTAATATGAATAGCTCGGCGAATTAATGGATTACGTTTGCCGACCGCATCAGGAAGATTGGACATTATTTTCCGGCCATCTTATTTCAACTTTTTCAGCATCCGCATTTAACAGATCAAAGAGAAAGAAAAAACGGCAGTCCCGGCTTTCTGAAAGAATAACTGGAGGATCATGAAAGTATCATCGAATTTATAAAAGGGTGATAACAATCCTTTTGCCAAGACCGATCATACTCTGAAACAAACGATTATATCACATATTTGGTAGAAACCCATGAAGGTATGGCCCTGCTTTTGAAGCATCGCTCGCTGCAGAAGCTGCCAAACCTCAAAATAAGTTCTGGGATTTATTTATCACTGCAAAACAGGATTCTCATCCATTTAAAATCCCTCGGAAAATTACAAAGACTTACCAGTTATCAGGTACAATCTGTAAGCTTCAGATACAACAGAAACAAATTCAAAAAACATTGAAGGAGAAACAGATTACAGCCCCTGAACGCTATTTTAAACTACTATCTGACGAAATCCTTCAAAATATATCGGCCTTAAAAAAACATATAAAAGGGATAAACGCCTTCAAAAGAGAGGAAGAAAAATTGTTGGCGTTATTACTGAGACAACTAAGCCAAAAAACGGCCTTAATGTAATCCTTCATACTCTTTTCGCCGTTAATTGTGTAAAACCATAAGTTTCCTGCTTTTCTCAAAATGTGTGAATGATGTAACTAAAACAAAGAATTAAATAACACTTGAATACCTGAA